>MPNL01000018.1 GCA_002239005.1 Truepera sp. bin119 | reverse complement strand
CCCTCGTTGACAGCAGGCCTCAGCGACGTTGCCTGACTCGCGGGCCAACTCGAGAACACTCAGGCGCTGCTCAGCTGACTCGCTCGCCGCATCGCGCTTGCCACCGCTTCCAACCTTCGTTGCTGTTGGTCCCATGACCTCCTCCTTTTGGTGCAAAGTGGCACGGGAAGAAGGTTGAGAGGACACTTAAGGGAACCTGCTGCAGCTCGGCAGCCTGCTGCAAGGCACCTTGCAGCGACATGCCGGCCGAGATCCCCGCCCGCACCGCTGACGGGTTGCCGTGCACCACCAGGCCACGGCGGCAGAAGACGGTCGGCCGCCCCCGCTCGCTGAACCCCTCCTGCTCGGAGAGCCAGATCGGGAAGGCGTCGAAGTGGACGGTCGCGAGTCGCACCATAGGCTGTGGTAGGCTGCGAGTCCAGCACAGAGAGCCCGACCGGAGTCTCCTGTGGCTGCACGGACTGAAGTGGGCACTCCAACTGGGACGGCTGTGGTGCCCACTTAGTTCTTGGCTGACACCTCCTTCTAGTCTTGTCAAATAACCTTAATAATTAAGGTAACAGAGCCTCGTTACTCGATTTCAGTGAGGCGGGCGTTGCAGGTCGCTTGGGTTACCCAACCGTAGGCCCGACTCCTCACAACTTCCCCAAAAGCGTCTTTGGCCCGGAAGTCGACTACTATCCGGTGCCTGCCCTCGGCTACTGGCTCGATACGAGTGGTGTCATGTTGGAAGCTACGGGGGTCGTCCAGCCGCGACCGGATTAGGTCGTTGAACTCCCAGTGAGCGCCGTTCAACGCGCTAAGACAATGAAACCCCTTCCGGCGTTCCTCGGCTTCCTCAGCAGCGTGTCTGGCAGCCACAGCAGCGCGTCTGGCAGCCTCAGCAGCACGTCTGGCAGCCTCAGCAGCACGCACAGCAGCACGTCTGGCAGCCTCAGCAGCACGTTCCTCGGCTTCCTCAGCAGCGTGTCTGGCAGCCTCAGCAGCACGCTCAGCAGCGCGTCTGGCAGCCTCAGCAGCTTCCTCGGCAGCGTGTCTGGCAGCCTCAACAGCACGCTCAGCAGCACGTCTGGCAGCCTCAGCAGCACGTTCCTCGGCTTCCTCAGCAGCGTGTCTGGCAGCCACAGCAGCTTCCTCGGCAGCGTGTCTTTCGGCCTCGGTTAGCTCGGGAGCGGGTGTTTCCGTTTCGGTTTGCTCGGTTGGGGCAGCGGGTCTTTCCGCTTGCCCGTCACCATCGTCACAAGCGCGGCCCAGCAACGCCAGGAGCACAACGCCTAGTAAAATCCACCAGACAACTCTTCTCATTCAGTTCAGGCTAACAGATTGGGCCAAACCGACCCTCTGAGAGCGCCGTTAAGGCCCCACGAAGGTTTCCCGAAGGGTACGGGAGGAAATCCTGGGAGCCGTGCCCGCGTGGCGCTCAGTCGCTAGATTTCCCCGAGATAGTCCCGCCCCGCGAGGCGCACCGGGTCCGCTATATTCTCCCGGGCGGTCTTTTCGTGGTGGCAGTCCCGACAAAGGGTTTGCAGGTTCGATAGGTCGTAAGGGTCGCCGCCAGCCTCGAGACGCCGCACATGGTCTACCTCTAGCCGATCGGCCGCACCGCAAGCCGTACAGCGCCAGCCATCTATATCTAGCCCGCCGCTGCCCCTCAGCGGTAGCCAGAATGATAGCCGCCGCCGAGCTGTCGTCTCTACTCATTCGCTGCACTGTCGCTATACCGTTCTAGCCTCAGTCAGCGCAGCCCTGATAGCCAGCGACACGGGCGCCGCCACCTTAGCCCTCAAGCACAGCCCCTCGGAATAACCGCACATCCTGGCCACCGTCGCGCCCGCCCTGCCCCCTCCAGGTCGGTTCAGGTAAGGCAAGACCTGCAGCCTTTACCCCGTCCTCAAGTTCACCCGCCCGCCAGCTGTCGGCTGCGACGGCCTGCGGTAGACCGAACCGCCGCACGGCCTCCTGCAGGAAGGCCCCTACGGGTACCACCCTGTTACCGATTAGCACCAGTTCACCCTTTCGCCGCATGGCTTCATAGACCCCTGGAACCCCTCTACCAAGGGGAGGGTATCTACCTCAGAGGTACCCCAGCCTCAAGGCACGAAAGGTCGCCAGCTCCGCGGGGTCGCGCTTCGCTAGCCTCGCCTCAGCCCTTCCAGGTGCGGTAGCCCCTGACCGAGGTCAGGGTTTGCCTTGCGCCAAGCTGTACGGACAGAGACGGTAATAGCGGAATTGGGCTAGCGTGCGGCCCCGCCTATCTGTTGGTAGACGAGTTGAGGCAGACCTCCGATAGCCTCACCCAAATGGCCCGACTCGATTCGGTGACCGGGGAGGGGCGATACAAGGAATACTTTCAGCGAATCCTTGATATCAGGAACGGGGTTGTGGCCCGGCCCGCCAACCCGCATCTAAGCTACTGGGACATCACCATAGCGACTGGAGAGCTGCCCCCAACCGATGGCGTGATGGACCCTGACCTTTTGCGAGCTGCGTTGTCTGCCGACCAAATGGAACTTGTGGCCATGGCGGAAGACCGATCAAATGCACTGGCCGTTCTAGAGCAAGACGCATTCGAGGGGAGCCGCCGCTAGAGCCACGCTTCATGGCGCAGAATACAATCGCCTTAAGGCCGACATTATGGCCCCCATAAATCAACTTTTGGCTTTGATGTGCCAGTAAGCTAGGGCCTGAACCACCGGCCCCTACTGGCCTCCTGGGGTGAGCCGGCGCCAGTGCGAGCGAGGGTGTCAGCTACCAGCTGTTCCGGGGTGCCGGGATCGGGGAGCTCGAGGGCCTCGAGCAGTTCCTCGCACTCAGTCTCGAGGATCCTCTCCAGCTCCTTGAACTCGTCCTCGTAGTCATCCAGGTCCAGGGTCATGAGTCGATGCTACACCCCGCTAGCGGACGGGCGGCGAAGGGAAGATGCCTCGCGAGTAGAGTCTCCTACCCCGCTTTCTTGCTCTCCTCTCGACCGGGGTCCACGATTACCATCTTGGGCGGGGTCCACTCGATCGGCTCAGCCGCTCGCCGACCGCGCCATCCTCAGCAGCCTCATCGAGAAGTTCGCCGGAGGACCCGTACGGGCACCCTCGCTACCTCGGTAGGTGAGGACAGGACCACCCCCTGAGGAGGTTCATGGATCGCCCTTATTCAGCGCGGCTCGAGCGCGACCTGAACTCCACTGCCACAGCACTGGGGAATCTGGCCTCCCCGAGCGGCCGCCCGGGGTCTAGTGTGTGCCTCGGACAACATGGGGCCCCTCAAGGCGGCACTCGGGTCGGTCTGGCGCCGACACCTCCGCAACTCCTGAAAGTGGAATCTACTGCTCAAGGAAGTCTGTCAGAAGCGCTCAGAAGGCCGTGTATTCTCCCCGTATCAAGACCGATTCTCTGGTGACTCTCCAACTGCCCCGTCGGTCCAGACTCGGTGTCGGTCGGCGCGCACCGCTTCGTCATACATCAGGGCGAGGATCTCGCGCTTGTAGCGAGTGAACTCCTCAGAGGTCAGGGTCTCGATACTTCGCGGCCGGGGTATGTCGATGGGCAGCGACCGCTTGATGCGGCCGGGCCGGGCCGTCATGACGTGAACGATATCGGCGAGAAAGATCGCCTCGTCGATGTCGTGGGTGATGAAGAGCACGGTCTTATGGTCGCGTTCCCAGATGTCGAGAAGCAGTTCCTGCATAAGTTGCCGCGTCTGGCTGTCGAGCGCGCCGAAGGGTTCGTCCATCAGAAGGATCTTGGGATCGTTGGCAAGGGCGCGGGCAAGCGCTACCCGCTGCCTCATGCCGCCCGAAAGCTGCTCCGGATAGGCGTCCTCGAAGCCGGTCAGGCCGACCTCTTCTATCAGGTCGGTGGCGGTTCTCTCCCGCTCCGATCTGGCGACACCCTTCAGGTTCAAGCCGAACTCGACGTTGCGTTGCACGGTCAGCCACGGGAACAGCGTGTAGCTCTGAAAGACCATGCCGCGGTCGGCCGACGGTCCGCGGATATGCTCCTCGCCCAGCGTCACGCGCCCTTCCGTCTCCGTTTGCAGTCCGGCGACCAGCCGTAGCAGGGTGGATTTGCCGCACCCCGACGGACCGACGATCACCGAGAACTGATTGTCATCGACCGTGAGGGAGACCCGGTCGAGGGCCACGACCGGCGGTTTTCCCTTGCGCTCGAACCGAACGGTCACCCGGTCAATGGCCAGCATCACCCCGCACCCAGATTCAGAACGTCGCCGACCAGGGCAGCAATTGGCGGCGCAGCGCCTTGAACAGGAGATCGGTCGCCAGCCCGAGGGCGCCGATGACGAAGATGCCGAGCAGGATCACGTCGGTGAACAGCCCGCGCATGGCGTTGAGGATCATGTAGCCCAAGCCGGTATTGGCTGCAACGAGTTCGGCAATCACGAGATAGGTCCAGGCCCAGCCCATGGTGACGCGCAGATTGTCCATCACTCCGGGCAGGCAGGCTGGGAGCAGGACCCTCCAGACTACTTGCCAGCGGTTCGCGCCGAGGGTGTAGGAGCAGTCGATCAAGTCCTTGCTGACCCGGGCGGACACATCGGCAAAGAGGATAAGCTGCTGGAAGAACGTGCCCAAGAAGATGACGGCGATCTTCTGCTCGATGCCGATGCCGACCCAAAGGATCAACAACGGAATCAGGGCGCTAACGGGTATGTAGCGCATGAAGCTGGCGCTCGGCTCGATGAGAGCCGCGACGAACTGAAAGCTTCCGGTGAGGATGCCGAGCGGCACCGCCAGGACCGACGCCAGCACAAAGCCCGACATGATGACCACAAGACTCGCCCTCATATGCTCAAACAGGGAGATGTCTAGCATTCTCTCCCAGCCGGCGACCGCGATCTTGTGCGGCGCCGCCAGGAAGTCAGGAGAGACGACGCCACCGTAGGTCAGCACGCACCAAAAGCCGAGGATCGAAAGGATGGAGGTCACGCTCAGGGAAACGTACAGTCCCGCGGGGATATCGACCTTCGGCGCGAAGACCGAGCGCGTGTTCTTCACCCGGGCGAACTCACTGGTTGACGATCTCGAAGGCGATCAGGGTGGCGGGCTCCAGGTCGTGGTCGAACAGGCCAGCTTCCCGCCCCAGAGTCAGGGCGTTGCTGATCGTCCTGGTAATCGTCCCCGGCATCTCAGCGGTGCCGATGAAGGCTTCGTTCATTGCGGAATCGTAATAGGCGACGCCGGAGCGGGACTCCTCAAAGGCCTCCGCTTCCTTGAGCCAGCCGCCAACTCCCCGCGCCATGATCGCGTCCGCCTCTGCCTCGTTCGCCTTTTGCCATTCGACCGCCTTGACCCAGGCGCGGTATAACGCCTGGAATTCCGCCGTGCGCGCTTCGAGCTTCTCCACCGTCGTCAGGACGACGTCGGTGATCAGTCCGGGAGAGGAGGAACTGTCGACGAGAATATGGCCGTGCTCGGCCTGGTCGCCGCGTGTGAGCCAAGGCTCCCAGGTGACCGCGGCGTCGACGCGCTTGGCGACGAACGCGGCCCCGGCGTCAGCGGCGGTCATATTGACCATCTCGACGGCGTCCAGGGACAGGCCCGCCTCCCTCAGGAGAACGCTCAGATAGAACTGCGAAACCGAGGCTTCCTGGTATGCGACCCTCTTCCCCGCGAGGTCGGCGATGGTCTTGATCTCGTTGTTGGCGACGATGCCATCTCCGCCTTTGCTGTCATCGACCGCGAACAGGTAACGGAAGGGCCGCCGCTCGGAGTAGAAGGTGAGCACCGTGTCCACCGTAGTCGCTGCGGCATCGATCCTTCCCGCAGCGAGGGCCGGGACCCGCGTCTTGGTATCCTCCATGAGGATAAGATCGACGTCGAGGCCCTCTTCCTCGAAGAATCCCTTCTCCTGGGCGATGTAGAACGGGCCGTAGCCGACCCAGGTCGAATGCGCGATCTTCAGCGGTTCCGCACCCACCGCAGTGGTGCCGACCGCCAACAGGAGCGCTGCGCCCAAAAGGCCTCGGAATAGCCGAAACAATCGCATCATAATCCTCCTCACTTCCATTAGACCTCTTGCCAAAGTCAAGGCAGAGCCAACTCAAAGTTGAAAATACCAGCGATCAACCTGAAACGCAAAGCCAGCCGCTTCCGACGGCTACGGTAACGCTCCGACAATACCTTATTAAGGTGACTACTCAGGCCCTAGCCAAGTCTGGCATGATGGGATCACCCCGAAACGCGCAGGTCAACGCTTCAAGCGGATCAAGACCCTGCTTCCTTAGGGTACTGAGGCAACCTCGGATACGGCAAAAGATCCAGTGACCTGCCCCTGTTGGCAGGTCCGGTTTGAATGTTAGTGGCTTGGCCTTCCTGAGGGGTGAGCTAGCTGTCCCGGCGGGCCAAGCCAACGTGCGGTCTTTGGAACTGGCGGTTGGTAGTTCAGGGTGCTAGGTGGACCACCTGGTTGCAATGCCCTCGCCAGTCCTCGATCAGCCTCTTGGCTTCATCAGTGGGTAGCGGATCTCCCTGGCGAGCGACTCGTCACAGACGGACGCTACGGGTCTTGTCCGTCCTTAGGAGCACTTCGGCTTCACCTCGTTGCTGATCTGCTCGGGCTGATACCTTCTTCTGAGCTTCTCCTGCCCCCTTGTGACAGTTTGGCCCTGCCATTGGGCCTGGACCGGTTCCGGGGGGGCAGGTCAACAACGGATCTGGTCCGGTCCGTAGCCCTTACGGATCCAGCGAATCCGTCCTTCGATCAGGTTTCCTTGTACTGCCTGGCCGTAGCTGGGGCACTCTCGGTGCAGGCTAGATTTGCCATGGGAGGTCGGTATTTTCCATCTAGTGCAGGATGCACCAGGACTGGCCTCCCTCCTCTGGGGGCAGAGACAATCTCACACTACGACCGACTGGGCCGAACCGAAGGGAGTAAGAGGTAGCGGACCCCCCCTCCCTCCCGAACCGCACTCGAGCGACCTCACTGTGAACCCCGGCTGATAAGCCCACTCTCCGGGTAGGATGTTGTGGTCTCGGGAGGGGGAGAGACCTTGAGACTGAGAAGCCTGCCAGTGATCTGGAGCGTACTCGCATTAGCGAGTCAGGGGCTTGCCCAGGGGTGTGAGGGGTGGAGTACGAGTCTATTCTTCCTAACTGCCACACCCGCTGAGGTGAGGGCGTGCCTCGCTGCCGGGACCGATGTGAACATCCGAGCCGCTGTGTTGGGCCACACCCCCCTGCACCTTGCGGCCCGGGGGAGCAACAACCCCGCTGTCATCGAAGTCTTGCTCGAGGCCGGTGCAGACGCGACCGCTCGGGACCTCAGTGGCAACACCCCCTGGGACTACGCCAGGGACCGAGAAGAGCTTAAAGGCTCTGATGTCTACAGCCGACTAAGCGAGGCGCAGGCGGTTGCTGCGGACTGTACCGGGTGGAACAGGCGGGAGTTCTTCAGATCGGCCACGTTGGAGCTAGTGGCCGTTTGCCTCGCTGCTGGGGCGGAGGTGAACGCCCGGGACCGGCGCGACATCACCCCCCTGCACTACGCAGCCGAGTACAACGCCAACCCTGCCGTCATTACGGCCCTGCTCGAGGCCGGGGCGGAGGTGGACGCTCGGGACGGGGGCGGCTGGGCCCCTCTGGACTATGCGGCCCGGGGGAGCAACAACCCCGCCGTCATCACGGCCCTGCTGGAGGCCGGGGCAGAGGTGAATGCTCGGGACGGGGGCGGTTAGGCCCCCCTGCACTATGCGGCCCTGCTCACCGATGGCCCCGCCATCATTAGAGCCGCCGTCATCACGACCCTACTCGACGCCGGCGCGGATGCAGCTGCCGAAGATGCCGAGGGCCTGACACCCTGGGACTATGCTCAGATCAACGAAGCCCTCGAGGGTATAGACGCCTACTGGCGGCTCTACGAGGGGAGTCTCGAGTAGGAGCTCGCCTCCTACCACCCGTAACAGACTATAGTCCTGGGAGGTTATAAGCGATGAGCTACCTTGAGCGGTCACTACTACCCAACGAACACATTGTCCGCAGGGGTCGTCTCCCTCAGTCTGACTGGCTGGGGCTAGTCCTCCCGGCTGTAGTGGCGCTCTGGTTTCCCGCTCTATGGCTGATCGTCGCACTGATTGTCCTGGGGACGTTCATAAGAAGATGGACTATCGAGATTGCCAATCAGCGCCTGATTTACAAGCATGGATGGATCGCCCGGAAAACTGAAGAGGTCGATCTTCGGCGAATAGCGGAGATAAATCTGGAGCAGGGGCCAATGGGCCGTATCTTCGGCTTTGGCAAAGTTCTGTGCCGTGGCGTTGGGAACGGTGGGATCAAGCTTCCGCCTATCGACAATCCGATGGACTTTCGCAGAGCGCTACAAGAGGCCCAAGTAAAGCTAGCTTCGGCTCAGTAAGGATTGGCCAGGGTGACGCTCTGGCCTGCTTTCGGGCTCGATACTACTTGTTAAGAGCCTGACCAGGAGATTCTGTGGCAGCAACGCTGACCCACAACCTGTCTGCGCCCTCGGTTGGGCTGATAACCGAACCGGATTACCACACTTCAGGACCACTCGCAGCTTATGGAACGGACTCGTAAATGCTATGGTCACTGGCATGGGAAAACAGGGACGGCTTGCAGCAATCGTGCTGGTGCTGGCGACCGCAGCAGCCCTCGCCCAGGATATCGAAGCCCCGGTTTTCCAGCTGGTGGAGGGTACGGAGGCTCGTTACCGAATCGACGAGGGGTTTATGGGTCGCGACATCACGGTCGTCAGCGCCACTCCCCTGGTGACCGGCACGGTGCAGTTCGATCGGAACGACCCCTTAAGTACCTCGGTCGGCACCATCACCATCGATGCCCGCGACCTGGATAGCGGCAGAAGAGGGAGGGATCGCGCCGTCATCAGGCGGGTCCTGAGAGCGAACCGGGACGAGTATCGCTATATCACCTTCGAACCCACAGCGATTACGGGAATGCCCCCCCTCGTCCAGGTGGGAGACACCCTCGAACTGCAGATCACCGGCATGCTCAAAGTCCGCAACAGCACTAACGAGGTGGTCTTCGATACGACCGTGAGGGTCGCGTCCGAAACGAAACTGCAGGGACGGGCCTCGACGACGATTCTCTGGCGCGACTACGGTCTCCGCATCCCAGGGGTGCCGCAGGTTAGCTGGGTCGCCGATGAGGTGACTCTGCAGCTGGTCTTCACCGCAGTCCTCTCAGACTCTAAGCCTCCTCAAGAACGTCCCGACTGAGCCTCTACTGGGGTGAGGCGGTGCGAGTGCGAGCGAGCGTGTTCGCTACCAGCTCATGCCACACTGCTCGCCCGCTGAGGAAGCTCGGCCCCTATATCTTCTACTTGCGATAGAGGCATCTATGCGCCGCACGACGGGGGCGCCCGCCCTCAGGTGCGTCGTGATAGACTGAACCGCCGTGCTGCTTGACACTCTCGCGAGGAGTCGTCGTTGCGCGCGCTCCTGAAACGCTTCGGCGGCCGTATCGCGCTCACTCTGACCCTTGTCGTCCTGGAGGCCGTCGGCTGGACCCTGTTTCCGCTGGTCATCGGCCGGGCCATCAACAGCGTTCTCGCAGATTCGGCGCGTGGGCTCTATGAATTCGCCGGACTTGGCATCGCGGCCATGGGGGTCGCGATTGCCCGGCGGCTCGTCGACAGCCGGGCGTACGCCCGCTTCTACGCACGCCTCGGCGAGGAGTTGGTGGGCCGGCAGTCCGAGGACAGCACGTCGACCACGACCGCCCGGATCGGAATGCTCCGCGAGATCGTCGAGTTCTTCGAGAACTCCCTCCCCAACCTCATCACCAGCGTGATCGGCCTGGCCGGAACGATCCTCATCCTGTCGCTGCTGAACCTACCGGTCTTCCTCGGTTGCCTCGCCGTCGTCGGTGTCACGGTGGTTCTCTATGCGCTGACCGGTAGGCTGACCCTGCGCTACAACAAGGGGCTGAATGACGAGCACGAGCGGCAGGTCGACGTTGTCAAGAGCGCTGACGCCGCGCGTGCCGGACGGCACCTCCGCGACATGATGCGCTGGAAGATCAAGCTGTCCGACCTTGAAGCCGCGAACTTCGGCATCGTCTGGCTGTTCGTGATCGCCCTGCTGGTCTTCTCGATCCGGTCGGCAGCGAACGAGACCGTAGAGTACGGCACCGTCTTCTCCGTCGTCATGTATGTCTTCCAGCTTGCCGAATCGGTAATCCTTTTGCCCCTCTACTACCTGCAGTGGCTGCGCCTGCGCGAGATCTCGGGCCGGCTTGCCACCATCGGCTCGGAGTCCTGATAGCCGCCGTCTGTCGGGGCTGAGCGACCGGTCCTGCCGCGCTTGGCGACCTAGCCGAGCGAGTGTCACGGCTTGAGAACTCCCTGCCAGCCGAGAGAGGTGCAGCAGCCGCGCCGATGGTGGTTCAGGGGTTAGAAGCTTGGTCGCCCCTTGTCTCCAAGTGCCCCTCGATCCGCAGCAGTATCTCCTTGATCTCCGTTAATGCATCCTATATCGATGACATTGACTGTAGCTCTAGCAGGATCGCACTTAGGCGGTTGTCGAGTAGCCCCTCGAGCTCTTCAAGACGAACATTTCTGACGCCGCCAATTTGAAAGCCCACGGCTCCATCCCACCCCACCCGGATGCTGGAACGCCTCCGAAAATCGTCTCTGATTATCCGCAATCAACCTATAGGTGACCATGAACGCCTGCTCCTTGGTTTCGGTGTAGTTTCTATCGCAGCCTTACCCGCGATCATCGGGGCCATCTTGCTTATTCGTGACGCGAATAGATCCAACCAGTAGTAGCACTGAATGGCAGAAGCTGCGCGATGCCATTGCTGTAGCAGCGAAGCCGCATACCGATAACCTCGCAGACCGCGCTTGGCCATTTGAGGGGTCAGATTCTGCCTAGTAAGGCGGGTGTGCTCAAGATCTCCCTACTCGCGATCATGACCAATAATCCGTGTCCAGGATGGCTAGAGCCAGCGTCTTCGACGAGGTGTGAGCGTAAATCAGATCGGTCGGTTCTAGGTCACAAAGCAGGTCCTAGCAGGCCCCCTCGTTCACCCTCAAGAACTCGACTAGGAAGAGATCCATTAGCTCGGATACCGAAGCCAGGATGAAGCTCGCATCTCTACCGTGGGTACCGGTGGTTCCGGTGCTCCAAGTGATCGCTCGACTGGTGAAGCCGGAGGCCGGGTCAAGAAGCTGTTTGTTGTACTCCAGATCGATGTGAAAGGCGATACCGACCACGTGCACGTAGACATAGAGGAAGGGGGTGGAAGCTTCCAGGTTGTACAGCTGTGCCGAACGCAGGCGACTCTCCACAGCGGCCTGAATTGCCTCCTTAGCAAGACCTATCTCCACAGCAGCGGGTGATAGGTTTTCCACGAGAAGGTAGATCGGCTGGCAGTCGCTGAAGAGTTCAAAACGGTCTCGGTCTGAGCTGGTGGCCTCTCCCAGTGGAGTGAGGGTCAGAATGACCGCCAAGGCTAGTAGCGACCTGCCCCGGCTGATAACCGATAGGCTCATGTCGTACCCCTGTCTGCCCCGCGCTAGAGCTGGCCGCGGGGCAGATTCACTCTACCGTGGTGTCTCGGTAGGCAGGTACCGGCACTTCCGAGATACACCCTATTCACCCCAAACCTGAATGAAGCGGAGGCCCTGTGAGGCCGTTAAGGCCCTCGAACACTTTCCGAATACGCCCTACTAGGGTGAGCTGGTACCTGCGCGAGCGAGTACTCTACTACCGGCTCACGCCAGTAGGTCCGGTTTTTCCCAGGTAAATCCCTTCGGGAAAACCTCGAGGCACCCTACCGGTGCTCTGACGGGCCTCGGTCTATTCACTCGAGGGGTGAATAAGGTGCATATCCGGTTATCCTGAGCAGATATGAAGAGAAGCCGCCTAGCTAGTGTCCCGGTCTCGAGACGCGGGGAGGAGAGTGAGGCATGAGCACCGGGCACCGCCCCGCCGCGACGGCGCGGGCAGCGGACTGTGCGGAGTGGAACACGCGGAAGTTCTTCAAGCGGGCCACGCTTGAGGAGGTGCAGGGGTGCCTTGCCGCTGGGGCGGAGGTGAATGCTCGGACCGGACACGGCATCACCCCCCTGCATTCGGCGGCCGGAATCAGCCCCCTCGTCGTTATCGAAGTGTTGCTCGGCGCCGGGGCCCTGGTGAATGCCCAGGACGACTACGGCTGGACCCCCCTACACAATGCGGCTCAGCTCAACAACAACCCTGCTGTCATCAGGGCCCTAGTGAGTGCCGGGGCAGAGGTGAATGCCCAGGACGAGAGCGGCTGGACCCCCCTCCATTGGGCGGCCCAAAGCACTGACAACCCCGCCATCGTTGTAGCCCTGCTGGAGGCCGGGGCCGATGCGGTCGCCCACAACGTCTGGAGGGAGACCCCCTGGGACTACGCTCAGAACAATGATGCCCTCGAGGGTACAGATGCCTGGCGACGCCTGCAATCGCTCGCCGGTCAATAAATGCTGGGAATCAAAGCTTTCCGGCGCGGCGGATAACCGTCGAAGGTTTCCCGTCCCGTTCGGATTTGCGCTTCAAATCATCGCGCAGTGGTGCCCGGTTAAGTAATCCGTAACTGCTAATTCCGACGCAGGAACCGCGATGTCAGGGCTCCAGAGTTCTCACGACGCCGAGCCGACGGCGCGCTCCGGCGTCACCTGCCTCGCCGTGTTCGGCGGCTTCATGTAGGGGTCCCCGTCATCGCGTCGGCCTGCTCGGAAGAAAGGCCCGTGCCGGGGCAGCATTAGGAGGATGATATGGACAACGAGAAAGAGGCGATTGACGTAGGACGCGAGTTTGCAAGTTCGCTGTCTGTTTGGCGTCCGGAAATGAGCCCTAAAGACGTGGTTGCTGCGATCATGCATGCGTTGGAGTGGTACTCCGTCAAAGTGGAAGGACCAGGGGAAATCGGGCTCGGGCGCTGTCTTTACAAGCTTAGGGGAAGAAGCCGACCTCCGGTTGAGGTCACTCTGAGGCAGGCGAGTCGGGCCATAGCACAGAGGGGGGTCAACTCAGGATTAGTACGATCGAAACTGAGGCCCCCTTGAGGAAGACTCTGCACCGGTCTGCCTAGGGAGGTCTCAATTTGGGAGGACTGCGGTGAAGGCCAGCTCCAGAATCACCTCATCGGCGACCCAGCTAACCAACGGCACGCTGGGGATGCGGAGACCGTAGTCGCGCCAGCGAATCGTCGTCGAGGCCAGTCCCTGCAGTTCGGTCTCGGATACGACCGTGACGGTCGTATCGAAGACCTCCTCATTCACGCTGTTGCGGACTTTGAGCATGCCGGTGATCTGCAGTTCGAGGATGTCTCCCACCTGGATGAGGGGGGGCATTCCCGCGACCGCGGTGGGTTCGAAGGTGATATAGCGATACAGGTCCCGATTCGCTTGCAGGATCCGGCTGACGACGGCGCGATCCCTCTGGCTTCTGTCACTATTCAGATCGCGGGCATCGATGGTGATGATGCTGACCGACGCGGTCCCGGGGTCATCCCGATCGAACTGCACCGTGCCGGTCACCAGGGGAGTGATGCCGACGGCAGTGGTGTCGCGACCAGAGAGCCTCTCGTCGATGAGAAAGCGAGCCTCCGTCCCCTCCACCAGCTGGAAAACCGGGGCTTCGGTATCCTGGGCGAGGGCTGCTGAGGTCGCTAGCGCCACCACCAGAATGACTACTGCAAGTGGTCCTCGTTTCCTCATGCAAGGGAAGGTAGCACTCAAGCATGTATCTTTGGTGAAGGAGATCCTAGCCGGAGCTTGCCGCGCCCGGAACCGGAGGGCGGCTACGGCTATCCTCAACCTGACCCACTTGCTACGCCTCGTATCCTGAACCGCGCGGCATTCAAGTCCAGTAAGCGTCTGTGTCTCTGAGGGCCTCGTTATCTTGAGTGTAGTCCCAGGGGGTGTTGCCACTGAGGTCCCGAGCGGTCGCGTCTGCGCCGGCGTCGAGCAGGGCTTCGATGGCGGCAGGGTCGTCGCTGAACCAAACTGCCCAGTGCAGGGGGGTGTAGCCCAACCCGATGGTCCGAGCGTTCACATCGGGCCCGGCAGACAGGAAGAATAGGCTCGTATTCCACCCTTCACACCCCTGGGTGAGCCCCTGACCCGCTAGTGCGAGTAAGGCCAAGATCGGCAGGTGTCTCAGTCTCAAGGTCAACCTCCCCGGTCGGACTCTATCGGGTCTACCGTATCCTACTTCCGGTAGAGCAGAGGCACCGCACCCCTGCCGGCCAACGCTGCCCGAGCAGAGTGACCCGGCATCATGGGCAACTCCTAGCGCCCCGCCTGCTGCATCTCGACGAGGGTCCGCCCCCGCGGCGGTCAAGTGACTAGACCGACTCACAGCGAGTGACCCGAGACCCGGTCTGCAACTCCAGCGGCCTCGGCCCTGGCCTAATGGTAACCCCGACTGCCTGGTAAGAGAGTGCCGGCTCTCTGACCGCCCCAGGGCGGAGAGATCGTACTCAGCCGATCAGGTCCTGGGCCGACAGTATCATTTCGGTGATGGACCGAGACAATTCGGTGAACAGAGAGGCTGCGCCCGGTCAGACAGGGTGGCTGGACCGGCTCATCCGCTCTCCGCTGACCCGACTCCTCCTCTTCGGTGGTGGCATCGTTGCGCTCCTTCTGCACCTGCAGTGGCTGAGCGGTGTCCTGGCCCAGGGGCTTGGAGTCGGCTGGCTAAGCGGTCTGATCGATGTAGTGCTGGCAATCCTCGCCGTCCACTTCGCCTATCGGGGCATCACCCGGCTGCTGAAGCGGCGGACCGCAACCGAGCTCTCGCTATCGGGTGCACCGCGCGAGACCGGTGTCGGCCTCCTGACAGTGACCGTGGGACTCATCGCCGTGCTCGGCTACTACCAGGTGGAGGGGATCGGCAGTTGGGCCGCCCTCGCTACCGGTCTCGGCATCGCCGCCACTTCAGGCTACACCTGAGGAGGTGCTCTTTCGCGGGGTGATCTTCCAGATCGTGGAAGAGGGGTTCGGCACCTGGTTGGCACTGGCGATCTCGGTGGTGCTCTTCGGGCTCTCGCACTTGGCCAATCCGAATGCGACGCTCTACGGCGCCGCGGCAATCGGGATCGAAGGGGGGATGCTACTCGGGGTCGCCTACCTCCTGACCAGGCGGCTCTGGCTTCCGATCGGTATCCACTTCGGCTGGAATTTTATCCAGGCGGGGGTCTTCGGTCCCAATCTCTCGGGCCATGAGGTGGAGAGTCTGCTCCAATCCCGACTTAGTGGGCCCGATCCGCTCTCCGGGGGTGCTCTTGGGGTGGAGGGTTCGTTGTTCACCCTCACCTTGTGTCTGCTGGTGAGCTTCGTCTTGCTGGACCAGGCGCGGCGGCGGGACCGTTTCATCCGACCGTTCTGGAGTCGGCGGTAGGTCAGCGAAGGTCGCTCCCCAGCGATGGCTGCGGGACTGGTCCAGCGAATCCGTCCTGCTGATCGGATCGGTCCGGGAGTTGCTTCAACACCTCTGACTCGACAAAGGGGTTCCTATAGATGTCAACTCGACCGATGCGGCTTCTCTTCGTAATGGTAGTGGAGCGTGCCGGATGAAGGAGACCGGAGCACCTATGCGCAGCTACCCTCCGTCGCCGGGCGCAAGGCAGGTCTTGAAGGACGCCGCCATGTTGCGGAGGAGCGTGATGTAGAGATCGGGTCCGTCCTCAATGGCGGCGCCCAAGGGATCGACGGTGCCGGCTCTGACCTCGCTCCCCTCGATGACGGTCTGGATGAGGCGCTTGTCGAACTGGGGCTCGTCGAACACGCAAGCTACGCCGAGCGCCTGCACCCTGTCGCGGAGCTCGAACATGCGCCGGACTCCGGGCGAACTCCCCGGGCTGACGACGACCGAGCCGACAGCGGTCAGGCCGAAGCGGTCCTCGAAATAGCGGTAGCCGTCGTGGAAGACGATGAACGGCACGCCGCGGGCCGGCGCCAAGTAGGCGGCGAGCTCCTCGGCCAGTGCGTCCAGGCGCTGGAGGAGCACCTCGGCGTTGGCCTCGTAGGCCGCAGCATTGGCGGGGTCGGCCTCGGCCAGGATGCTGGCGATCACGCCCGCCATCACCCCGCCATTGATCGGGTCGAGCCAGAGGTGCATGTCAAAGGGGCCGTGATCTTCTTCGTCGTGGTCGTGATCGTGGTCTACCTCGAACTCGCCTCCCTCGCGGAACAGCCTACGGACCAAGCCCGGCGCATCGGCGAGCGCGACCACGAGGGCCTGCCCGGCGAGTCCATCGACCAGACCGGCGAGCGCGGTCTCCATCGTGTCGCCGATCAGGAAGATGATGTCCGCGTCCTCGAGCGCCGCCGCGTCGGAGGGGCGCAGGGTGAAGGTGTGCGGCGACGAGGCACCCCGGATGATCAGGTAAGGCTCGCCTACACCGGCCATCACGGCGCTCACCAGCGAATGCACCGGCTTGATCGAGGCGACGACCCGCAAACCGGTTTCGGCAACCGCAGGGCCCGTCGCTGCGCAGCCGAGGAGCGCCACAGCGGCGAGCGAGCGAGAGAAGCGGCGCAATACCATTGGTCGACACATAGTCACATCTCCTGGACGAACATATGCTAATCTACCAAACAAGGGGCTTTGACCTCTGAAGATATCACGGCTTGTGCGAAAGGCATGACGACAGAAACCACGACGGCCGCGGGCTCGGACATACTGGTCAGCGCCCGTGATATCGGTGTGCGGTGGGGTGAGCGCTGGATCATCCGCCATGTCGACCTCAGGGTGGAGCGCGGCATGCTGGTCTCCCTGATCGGTGCCAACGGCGCCGGCAAATCGACCTGCGCCAAGGCGGTTCTCGGCCTGATCGACATCGACGAGGGAGCGATCGAGCGGGCGCCGGTAGCGGTGGGCTATGTGCCGCAGCGCCTCTCCATAAGCCCGACGCTGCCGCTCACACTCCGCCGGCTGATGACGTTGACCGGACGCTTTCCCCGCCGTGACATTGATGCGGCGCTCGCCGCTGTCGGCCTGGACCGGCTGGGCGATCCGCCCATCGCAACCCTCTCTGGCGGCGAGTTTCAGCGCCTGCTACTAGCGCGGGCGCTGATCGACCGACCCGACCTGCTGGTCCTCGACGAGCCGGCCCAGGGCGTCGATCTCAGCGGGGCGGGGGTCTTCCACGAACTGATCGAGGAGGTCCGCCGCACCCTTGGCTGCGGCATCCTGATCATCTCCCACGACCTCGAACAGGCGGTGAAGACCGGGGACGATGTGGTCGTCCTGGTGCCCCACGAGCATGACGAGAGGGCCCATTCCCAGGAGCGCCCAGCGACCGACAGCGGCGTGGCGGCGGGCTGAGCGATGCTGGACGACTTCTTCATGCGCGCCCTCCTAGCCGGTATCGGGCTTGCGTTCGTCACCGGGCCGACGGGCTGTTTCGTCGTCTGGCGGCGGCTCGCCTATTTCGGCGAGGCGATCGCGCACTCCTCCCTGCTCGGCGTCGCTCTCGCCATCGTGCTCCACCTCGATCTGGTGATCGGCATTCTGATCAGCGCTGCGCTGGTGGCGTTCATCATGTTCTATCTCGACCGGCGCGGCACGCTGCCGACCGACACTCTGCTCGGTCTGCTCGCCCATGGCGGGCTCGCCCTCGGCCTGGTCATCCTCTCTTTCTTCCCAACTATCCGGCTCGACCTGCATGCGCTCCTCTTCGGCAACATCCTCGCCGTATCGCGTGTCGACCTGGCGGTGATCTGGGGCGGGGGCGCGGTTGCGCTTGGGGTGCTGTGGTGGCTCTGGCGTCCCCTGCTGGCGGCGACCGTCGATGCGGATCTGGCCAGTGTGGCTGGCCTCAGGCCGGAACGCGCGCGGCTGATATTCGGGCTACTGGTGGCGGCGATCATCGCCATCGCCATCAAGATCGTCGGTATTCTGCTCATCGTCGCGTTGTTGGTGATCCCGGCGGCGACGGTGCGGCGCTTCGCACCGAGCCCCGAGTGGATGGCCGCCGGCGCGGCGGTGGCGGGCGTCATCGCGGCGGTCGGGGGACTGTTCGCCTCGGCCGAGTTCGATACGCCCTCCGGCCCCTCCATCGTCGTGACCGCGCTAGCGCTTTTCATCGTGACCCGGATTCGCGGTCTGCGCCCGGCGGGGCGCGCCCGCTGACCGCCGGAAACAGAGCCCGCACCCGCAGGCAGACATACCGAACTCAGACAGCCCCTCTCCGTGGCTGTGGTTATCCTCGTCGCCGTGGACCTCAAGGCTCACTATGTATTGGCGATTCCCAATCCTGCAGTATCCCGGCTGGGGCTCATCCGTTCCCCGGGTGATGCGGAGTGGATCCGGACCCAGCGAGTCCGTCCTCGTAGACCAGACGAGAGGCGACCGGGTCCGCCAGGTGGTCCTCGGCCATAGAAGCGCTCGTTCCGCCGACAGAGTTCCTCGATCAGGGCGACGGTCCCGGCTCGGCTCTCTTCCTGGCACTGGGCCCGTCTGGCCTCCTTGTGGGGGCTCGAGTTGGTCGTGTCAGGTCCCCTTGGAGGGATCCTGCGTAGGGGTTGACTCTGAACGATCGTCCGTGCCTCAATTGTCCCACCATCCCTGCTCAGTCGCCTCGCTCGGCCACACTCTGTGCACCCTTGTTGGGTCACGCCTGTTTCGGCGTCGACCAGTCCCCGGATCCCCCAGGAGCCGCCGCATTCGCAGTGTTCGGGCGGTGGCTGGCAGGTGCTCTCCCCTGCTGTCGGGGTCGTAAGTCCTGCGGCGCTCCAGAGATCGAGCGGACCCGTCTGGCTTGCGACGAACCAGAGGGTCGGTGCCAGCGGCCCAGGGAGCGGGTACTTGAGTGTCGACCTCCCTCGAGGGGGGCGGAGCGGTTCGCCACCACCTTGGCAAGGTCGGCATCGTAAAGGGGGACCGACTTCCCCTCCTGCTTGCGGCAGCACGACCTGCTCGACACGCTCGCAGGGATCATGATCCGTCACCGACCAGCCTGGCAATCGCCTCGAGCGCCTCTGGATTCGCCATCACCGAGCGGTTGGGGACATCCTGTCCATTCACCACCCGGGAGATGGCAATCTCCATCACCTTGTCGCTCCGAGTCCGCGGTAACTCGTCGACCTGTAGCACCCGCCTCGGAACATGTCGGGGGCTGGCCCCGGTCCGAATCGCCCCCCTGATCCGCTCCTCGAGGATGGCGTCGAGCACCGACCCTTCAGCCAGAACCACGAACAGCCAGATCTCTTCGTCATCCCCGTGCCTGTTGCCGATGGCGGCGGCCTCAACCACCTCCGGAAGGCCCTCGAGCGGTCGGTAGATCTCCGCCGTGCCGATCCGTACCCCACTAGGGTTGAGGGTCGCGTCGCTGCGGCCGTAGACCACTACCCCCCCCTGCGGCGTGATCTCGATAAGGTCCCCGTGGCGCCATACCCCCTCGTAGACAGCGAAGTAGGCCTCCCGGTAGCGCTCTCCTGTAGGGTCGTTCCAGAACGCCAGCGGCATAGAGGGCAAGGGCCGGCGACAGACCAACTCACCGGGCTCTCCGAACACGGGCTCTCCCCTGCTACCGAAGGCCGCCAGGTCCACGCCCAGCGTCGGCCCCTGGATCTGTCCAGCGTAGACGGGCTGGGTCGGCACTCCGGCCATGAAGCAGCCCACGATGTCGGTACCGCCCGAGATACTGGCGAGGTGAACATCCCCCTTGACCCTCTCGTAGACGTAGTGGAAGCCGATCGGGGAGAGCGGCGAACCGGTCGAGGCGATGGTGCGCAGGGCGCTGAGGTCGACCGTATCTCTGGGGACAATATCCTGGGCCACGAGGCAGTGGAGGAAGCGGGCGCCGGTACCGAAATAGGTGATCCCGAACCGCTCTGCGAGGCGCCACAGGACCCCGAGGTCGGGCTGGACGGGCGATCCCTCGTAGAGCACGATGGTCGCCCCCTGTGCCAGGCACGAGACCAGCCAGTTCCACATCATCCAGCCGCAGGTGGAAAAATACAGCACCACATCCCCCACCCGGATATCGCTATGCAGGTGCTGCTCCTTATGGTGGGTGAGCAGGGCTCCGCCGGCCCTGTGCACTATGGCCTTCGGCAACCCGGTGGTACCTGAGGAGTAGAGGATGTAGAGGGGGTGATCGAAGGGGAGTGGCTCAAAATTCGGCTCCCCGTCGGCGGGCTCGAGCCACTCCGACCAGGGCACCGTCCCCGGAGACGACTCCCACACCTCTCCCGGATAGGGCAGCGCGACCACGCGGCTGGGCTTCAACTCTCCAGCCAGAGCGGCTACCACACCGCGGGTGTCGAAGACCTTGCCGCCGTAGCGGTAATGCTCCGAGACAAACAGCAGCTTCGGCCCGATCTGACCGAAACGTGCACCGGCGGCCGCCGCGCCGAAATCCGGCGAGCAGCTCGAGAAGAGGACTCCGAGGCTGGCACAGGCCAAGAGGAGGATCAAGGTTTCGGCCGTGTTGGTGGCGAAGGCCGCCACCCGGTCACCACGCCCTACCCCATCGCGCCTGAGGGCCGCCTGGGCGCGGGCTACCTCACACCTGAGCTCGGCGAAACTGAGTGAGAGTTCGACCCCGGCCTCCGTCACCCCGAACAGGGCAGGCTCATCACCCCGGATCCCGGGCGGGTAGAGCAGCGCTTCGGCGTAGTTGAGTGTCGCCCCAGCGAACCAGCGGGTCTGCGGCATGGGCTCGTCACTCAAAACCTGAGTCGGCTCAGTCTTCAGCGGGAGCTTCGAGTACTCCGCGTAGAAGCCCCAGAAGGCGGCAGGGTGCTCGACCGACCAGGCGTGAAGTGCCGGATAATCGGGCAGCCACCGGCTGGCGTGGGCCTCGGCGGCCCTGCGAAAGGCGGTCAGATTGGCTGCGGCCACCCGGTCGCTCGAGGGGGTCCAGAGGGGCTCGGATCGATCACCTGTCACTGCATTTCCTCATCAACCCGGACTCTTCAAAGTTCCATCAACTCTCCAAGCCCGGCTTTGCGAGCATATCAGGGGTGCTGCAGAGGTTGGCCAACCTCATGCAATCCAGGGCACCCACCTCCTGCGGTGGAGTTGGCTAGGACCGCCCCCCTTTTCAGGATAGAACCCCACGGCCGCGAACCAGACTTAGGGCCGGCCGCCCCTGCCGAACAGCAGCCTGGGAACCGCTACAACCTCCGGCTCGAAACCGGGCGGCCCTGCTCTGCCCTTTCAAGCTCCTCCAGCCAGCGGAGTGCACCCTCCCGGTCGTAGCCCAGGTGGTGGTTCTCGTTCTCACAACCGTCCGGCGAGTATTCCAACTGAATTGTGGTGTGTCGGATGCCGAAGTCATGGGTGGCGACCTCCCGCAAGCGTCGTTGCAACAAGGGAAAGTCGTGCCAGTCGGGATCGACCAGGACGTGAGCACTGAGCACGTCGTAGTCGGGGGCGAGGCTCCAGACGTGGATGTCGTGGACCAGGGTGACGCCTTCCACCCCCTCCATCTTGCTGCAGAGCCGACGCACGTCGATATGTGCAGGGGCACCCTCGAGTAGCACGTGGATCACTTTGCTGAATAGACGCCAGGTGCTGAGCAGGATGAGGATGGCGATGACCACGCTCAGGATGGGGTCCGCGAGCCTCCACCCGAAGGCCCAGATGAGAATGCCTGAGACGATGACGCCGACCGACCCCATCAGGTCGGCTATGACGTGCCGGAAGGCGCCCTCGACGTTGACGCTGTGCTCAGCCGACCGGCGGAGGACCCAGGCCGCTGCGATGTTGATCACGAGGCCGCCTGTGCCGATGGCCAGCACCAGTCCACCCTCGACATCGGGCAGGTCGCGGAAGCGGTG
Organism: Truepera sp. bin119; assembly: GCA_002239005.1. Lineage (GTDB taxonomy): Bacteria > Deinococcota > Deinococci > Deinococcales > Trueperaceae > MPNL01. The sequence goes on along the minus strand of MPNL01000018.1, from coordinate 36,563 downwards.
GTAGGCTTCGTAGACCACCCAGGCGGCGACCAGCCAGAGCGTAAGCGTGTTCAGCAGGGCCGCCAGAATCTCCAGGCGGCGATACCCGAAGGTACGCTGCGCGGAGGCGGCCCGAGTTGCAAAGTGCAGGGCGACCAGGGCGAGACCGATCGACGCTGCGTCGGTCAGCATATGCCCGGCATCGGCGATGAGTGCCAGACTGCCTGAGAGGACGCCGCCGATGACCTCAGCGAGCATGTAGCCGACGATCAACACCAGTGCAGTGGTCAGACTGCGCCTGCTCGCTCCGCGCAGGTCGTGGTCATGCCCACCCAGACCGTGATGGCGGTGGTGATCGGTCGCCATTCTCTCGGAACCGCCGGTCTTACGCCGGATCGGTAGAGGGCAGCCGGCAATCGACAGTTCCCAGCAGCATAGACCGGTACGACCAGGGCGGTCAAGTGAGACTGCAGCCCTTCCCTAAGGCATATGTTCCATAAGTCGAGTGGCCGCCCATCACAGACTTGGGGGTGGGGGGTCTTATTGACACACCGCGACCCTCGGCGGTATTCCAAGCGGTTTCGCCCACCAGGGAGGGCCACATCTCTTGGCAAAGGACCGCTCGCGACCTAGGGAACGGACTCTTAAAGAGGTCAGTGCTCCCCTCGAGCCTCAGAGACGATAAGGTCTATGATCTCCTGGTTGGTTACGGCACCCACAAACGTCTGAGATTCAGGGTCCATCACCGGAATCGCGGTGAGGCCGTTCTCGGTCATTCGCTGCAGGGCGTCTTCCACCGGCTCGTCGGGCCGCGCGTGGAGCGCGCTGACGCGGGCGATATCGCCTAGATGAGTGTCGAACCACGTCCCCTTGGGCAGGTACCGCAGCATACTCAGCGACACGATTCCGAGAAACTCGCCTTGGTCAACGATCACGTAGTCCTGCTGATGGGGCACGACCCACCGGTCCGCAAAGGTCCGCACCGACAGCGCCGGACCGGGATAGCCGCGCGCCCGGTCGATGACATCACCGACGGTGATGTCATCCAGAGCGAATCGGGCCAGAGACGGTGGCAGATCAGCGGGCAGCGTTGCCCGACGGTCCAGCGGCTTGGCCCGGTTGACGGCGTAGCTGATGAGCGGCGGTGTCAGCAGGATGTAAGTCAACATGATAAATAGGAGCAGCGAGAAAACACTGCGCTCGACCACGCCGGTCTCGAGGAGCACCAGCAGGAGGGCGATCTCCGCAACACCCTTGGCCATCAGCCCGGTTGCGACGGCGAAAGGCATCTCCAGCCGGGCCACAACGGCGCCGATGTAGGCTCCTGCAAACTTCCCAACCAAGGGAACGACTGCGAGCGCCGCGATGGTCGGGACCGACAACTCGACGAACGACAGGTTGATGTGAAGGCCGGCCGCGGCGAAGAAGAGCGGCACAAACAGACCCTCGGCGGTGCTTCACACCCCGGGCATGATTTCCCGACGTACCTGGTGAGGCAGCCTCGACAGGGCGGCGCCGAACAGCAGTGCCCCCAGCGAACCGTGCAATCCTATCTTCTCAGCACCGACGACGATCAGAAACAGACCACCCAAAATCAGTCCGAACGAGAGCTGGGGCACGTACAGGAAGCGCTGTAACAGCACTATCAGAGACGGGACCACGCGGCTGGCCAACACCCAGGTCACCAAGGTGAAGCCAGCGATCTGTCCCAGCAATATAAACATGCCCCCCCAGCTGAGTCGGTCCGTATGCTCGCCGATGGTAAAACCCACCAAAAGTAGAAGTAGGTAGTGATGTGAGATTATCTCTGCCCCCCACTCGGATAAGTGGGTGAGCGAATCCAGCGAATCCGTCCTTGCAACTCCCGAACACTCCAAATATGATCGGTAAGCCCCGCAGCCATCGCTGGAGAGCGTCTCTCATATAGCTGCCGGCCCTTCGGTTGGGGTAGCAGTCGCTTGAGTGATCTACACTCCCGGGCCCAGTTGTAGACCAGCACCCCCCATGCTCCCAGCACCCGCTTAGTTTCCATAGTCTTGGCGAAGGCCAGACTCTTTCTCACACTCGTCGCATCCATACCCCGGGCAGTGCCATTGCGTCGTTCGATGGTGCTGGTGTTGGCCTGCGAGAAGCCTAAGCGAGAGAGCTCCCTGGCTACCCGCTTACTACTTCCATGGGCAACCTGAGCCTCGACCTGGACTAAGCGTCCTCGCTGCCTGGTCTTACGGACCATTACCTGTGCCTGACGCCTGCTTAGACGGTAACGTACGTTGGGGAACCGGCCTCGTGATCCCTTCCGGGCGGGACGGTAGGGGTGGCCGAATATGGGGCGGACCCGAAGAGTCCGATCTTCTGGCTGCTTATAGCTCGGCTCACCGTCGGTGAATAGCACTACCCCCTGAGGGTAAGAGACCCGAGCGGCAGCATCCTGCAGGATCTGCTCGATCAGTCGTTCGTTCCTCACCCCAGTGGCGAACGCTACCACTAGCCTGGTCGCCGGATCGATCACCTCAGCCTGCCACAACTGCTCGCGCTTACTGCCAGCGAAGCCCCAGCGCTCATCGGCCTGCAAGCTGGTGCTGGCCAGCTGTTGGACCCGCTGGTCGTGGAACTTCTTGGCCTGCTGCCCGAGGCGGATTGCTAGCCGCCGGATCGCTTCTGGGGTGGCGCCTGTGAGCCGACCCGAAGCTCCAACGAAGCCGCTCTTGTCCGACCTTGCAGTTCCCCTCACCGAGGTACCTTCAGCCAACTGCAAGGACGGATTCGCTGGATCAGCAATAGCACAGGCCTTGCTCTCACCGATCTTGCTATTCCACACCCGAAGCTCCAACGAAGCCGCTCTTGTCCGCCCTTAGGGGGTGTTCTTACGTTCGCTGAACTCGCTCTGGCAATTCAGGCAGCGTATCCAGCGAATCCGTCCTTAGTAACGGATCCGGTCTGGTCCGTAGCTCTTGCGGGTCCAGCGAACCCGTCCTTCTCTGAGGTTACCTTGTCCTGCCCGGCCGTAACTGGGGCACTCATGATTGGTACAGGCTAGACTTGCTAGGGGAGGTCTGTCTGTATTTTTCACATGGTGCAGGATGCGCCAGGACGGGCCTCCCCCCTTGGGGGGGCAGAGATAATCTCACGTTACGACCGGATTCTAAGGTTCTCTCGGATAATCACTTTTCCTCCAGCAGAAAGGTGAGGGAGAATTGGAGGCCGGATCGGTAGTCCGGCCTCCAACCTTTCTAGGTCTATTATAGCGAATCAAACCCGGTAAATCAAGCGTTTTTATTGTCTGGGACGGGGTTTATGGCTCCTTTCAAGCCTGTAACCGTTGATTCCGGATCCAGCGAATCCGTCCTTGACTCGGCGGGTTCTGGGAGGGTGGGGAGTACTGATCTACAACTGGGCCCGGGAGTGTAGATCGCTCAAGCGGCCACTACCCCAACCGCAGGGGCGGATCCAGCGAATCCGTCCTTGAATGTATGAGAGACGCTCTCCGGCGATGGCTGCGGGGCTGGTCCAGCGAACCCGTCCTTCTGATCATATTTGGAGTATTCGAGAGTTGCAAGGACGGATTCGCTGGATTCGCTCACCTACTTATCCGGGTAGGGGGGTGAGATAATCTCACATCACTACCCTATGAACAATCCGGGTCTCAAGTTCGTTCGGTCTTGGCTGTTGCGTAGATCAAAACCGATCACCTCGATTGACCTTCCAAAGACGAGGTTCGCCGTGAGCAAGGGAGTAAATAATCCAAGTGTCCTAGTCGTGCAGAAATTGAGCGGTCGGGAGGCTCGGCAGGCGCAGGACGGCATTCTGAACATGACCTACAACATCTTCATGTCCACGCCTCGAAAGGAAGCCGATTTATGCTTGTGGTCTGGATGGGCAAGAGTTGGTCGATGAGACTGGAAACAAGATACGGGATGACGGGAGCGCTACTGTGACAGGCGAGTTTCGAAGGTGACTGGTGGAGTCAACAGTATAATTCCCGGAAATTTAGTTGCGTGAAGCCCTGACCTGAGTTGCGCGGTACACTCGAAGCTACTATGGAAGTCTTCAAGATCTTCTGGTCCTTCACTAAGGTGGGTCTGTTCGGTTTCGGCGGCGGTCCATCGATGATCCCCTTGATTCAGGAAGAGGTGGTGGAGATTCAAGGGTGGTTGACCCAGGAAGAGTTCCTCGACGCTTTCGCCCTGGGCAACAGTTTGCCGGGGCCGATTGCCACGAAGATGGCGGGGTACGTGGGATACCAGGTTTCTGGGGTGGCCGGGGCTGCCGCGGGGCTGGTGGGTGTCACGGTGCCGACTGCGGTCGCCATGGTTTTGCTTCTGGGACTCTACCTCCGATTTCGCGAGGACCCGACGATTACCCGGTTCCTCAAAGGCGCCCGACCGGTGGTGGTTGCGCTGCTGGCGTTGGTGGTTTGGCAATTCGCGCCCAGCGCTTTCGGCACGCCGGGACAGTGGTTTGGGAACTGGGCATTGTGGGCTCTGGCTCTGGTGGCGTTCGTGCTATCGATCCGCTTCAACGTCCACCCGGCCTTCCTCATCGTGGCGGGCGGCGCTGTCGGTATGCTGGTGCTGCGTTAAGGAGAAGACATGGACTTCGAGTTGCCCTATGCCTCCAGGCGCATGCCGGTGCTGGCGGCCAATGTCGTCGCGACCTCGCAGCCCCTCGCGGCCCAAGCGGGTCTCCGCATGCTGCTGTCGGGCGGGAACGCCGTTGACGCTGCCTTGGCGACGGCTATCGCTCTCGCCATCGTGGAACCGACCTCGAACGGCATCGGCAGCGACGCCTTCGCCATCCTCTGGGATGGCGAGCGGTTGCACGGCCTCAATGCCTCTGGCCGCAGCCCTGCTGCCCTGACTCCTGACCGTTTCGCCGGGCGTGCCGCAATGCCGCGGGTCGGTTGGGACACCGTGACGGTGCCCGGTGCTGTTTCGGCCTGGGTCGAGTTGAGCAGTCGCTTCGGACGCCTGCCATTCGAACACCTGTTCGAGCCTGCTATCGCCTACGCCCGAGACGGTTTCCTGGTTGCGCCCATCACCGCTCGCGCTTGGTCGAATGCTTCTGAAGTCTACGCAGGTTTTGAGGAGTTCGGGAGGCACTTTCTGCCTCAAGGACGAGCACCACGAGCCGGTGAGAGGTTTCGCTACGAGGAACAGGCCTGCACGCTTGAGCACATAGCCAAGACTCGAGGGGAGGCCTTCTACACCGGCGATCTGGCCAGTGCAATGGCGCGTTCCTCTCGCGATCAGGGGGGACTCCTATCGGAAGAGGATCTCTCCTCACATCGCGTCGACTGGGTGGGGACCCTGTCGACCGGGTTCGCTGAGATCGATCTGCACGAGATTCCCCCCAACGGTCAGGGTTTGGCCGCACTGATCATGTTGGGGATCCTGCGCCACCACCCGGCGGCCTCTGCACCTCCTGATAGCGCCGACGGTCTCCACGTGCAGATTGAGGCGATGAAGCTCGCTTTCGCCGATGCGCATCGCTACATTGCCGATCCTGACACGATGGATCTCGTCGCGGGTGACCTGCTCGATGACGACTACCTCGCCGAGCGCGCCGGCCTGATCGACATGAAGCGGGCACGAGAGCCCGTCTATGGGGTGCCGCGTCGGGGGGGGACCGTCTATCTGAGCGCTGCCGATGCGGATGGCATGATGGTGTCGTTCATCCAGTCGAACTACCAGGGTTTCGGTTCCGGCGTGGTGGTGCCCGGCACCGGTATCGTCTTACAGAACCGCGGCTCCGGTTTTACACTCGAACCGGGCCACCCAAACCAGGTAGGGGGTGGCAAGCGGCCTTTCCACACGATCATTCCCGGCTTCGTTACGCGAAGGGGACAACCCGTTCTCAGTTTCGGCGTGATGGGCGGTCCGATGCAGCCGCAGGGGCACGCGCAGATGGTACTCCGCATCTTCCGGCACGGCCAGAACCCACAGGCAGCTTCCGACGCTCCCCGGTGGCAAGTGAGAGGGGGGCTCATGGTTGAGGTCGAGCAGGGTTTCGCAGCTGAGGCCCTTGATGACCTCAGGGGTCGGGGTCACCAGTTGACCGTGCGAGCGTTTGGGCGCACCGACACCTTCGGCGGGGCCCAACTGGTGATGAGGATCGATGGGGGGTACATCGCGGCGTCCGAGTCGCGCAAGGACGGCCAGGCAGTCGGCTACTAGAGATCGTGTGAGTCGAGTTAAGACCGTATGACTTAAGGTTGAGCGAATCAGAGTGGTGAGAAGAGTCCGGCCTTGATGGTCGTTGCTAGGCCGTGTGGGGCATTGAGGAGCCGTGGCAATGTTCGCCGTGGTGATTGCAGAAGCTTGGCGACTAGGTACTTGACCGCTGCTATTCTGATTCCAGCCTAGCCCTGTAGCTTGGGCTCTACTTAAGCAACCACCGGTGGCTCAGCGATCACGGATGGATGGGACTCGGGATGATCAGTCGCGCTCTGAGCCTCACCCTCTTCAGCGTGGGATCGGAACGCCCGTTTCTGAATCACCTTCGGGGGCCACTGTCTTGCTTCTTGGTTATGCTGACAATCCTTGCAGGAACACCTTGAGAGGATCTCCGCTGGGGGGCAGCTCGGTGCGGAGATCGCACTCTCAAGGCGATGAAAGTCTAGCAGAAAATAGGTGGCCACTCTTCGATCTATCGCACAATTGATCCTGCTCATGCACCGGAGGTCCGGCCCTTCTCGGTACGGATAGAGCGAGATCTTGGCCGTGTCACCTATACTGTACCGGACGTGCCTAGCGAGCCCTTTACCGACTTGGCCAGCGTCTACGACGCTATCATGTCGGACATTGAGTACGACGACTGGATCACCTTCATTCTGCGAACCGTCATCGAGCGTGGCTGGAAGGGCGGGAGGATACTCGATCTCGGTTGCGGGACAGGTAACTCCACCTCTCCGATCTTCTCCCGTGGATTCGAGGTGCAGGGGGTCGACGCTTCTGCAGCGATGCTGGCAGTTGCCCAGGAGAAGCTCCCGCAGGTCCGCCTCTTCCAGGCCGACTTTGAGACGTTCGAGTTGCCGGACCGCTTCACCCTCGTATACTCGGTGTTTGACTCCCTGAATAACCTCTTGGCCCCAGACGCCTTCTCTGCCATGGCAGCTCGGGTCGCCCGGCACCTCGAACCTGGGGGGATGTTCATGTTCGACATTAACACCACTGTGGGGTTGAGAGAGCTGTGCGAGAGCGGGTGTGTGGAGGGCTGGGTCGGAGATGTGTACTACCGCTGGGATCATAGCTTCGACGACGCCAGCGGTTTCGCCACAGTCGAGGCCTTCTGCGAGAAGGGTGGTCATTCCTTCGTCGAGGTGCATTTCGAGCGACCCTATGACCTAGCGGAGGTGCGAGAGCTCCTCTTGGCCACAGACTTCAGTCGGGTCGAGGCGCTGACTTATCCAACCGGTGAGTGTGCCTCCGAGGACGCAGCGAGGATCTGGGTAGTATCGACAAAGGCTTGAAGGTCTGTGGCGCTCTTAAGTGGACCGGGACGGCAAATCAGGGGGCGTGAGTGTGCTTCTTTCGCCAGGGGCGGGTCGGCAAGGCGGAACACGTGCCGTCTTCGTGTGAGCTCCCGGACGCGTTCTCCAAAGGGCACCTGGATCACACCGGTGTGGGTCGGGCGTTCGTGAAACCGGCGAGTGCGAGACCTTCCGACTCTTATGCCGAGAAGCCATCTCATAACTCCCTATAGTTCATGCTTGGGCGTGAATCTCTAGGGGTTGATGGGTGAGGTGGCGCCTGCTGATCGGGCGCTGCCGGACACCCTTGGTTACTGCCTATGCTATCCTAAGCCTTATCGAGCCGGTGAATCCCCTCTGGTGTCTGCTGTATCTACTGGATGGGGTTCGTTCTCAAGGAGGTGGGGGCACCCGGTGTACGCCTCTACAATCCGGCCTGCTCCCTGAAAAACCGGGCGATATTCGACACATCTTCTTCACCGTGCCCCCGCTTCATGAGGCCGGTCTCAATCTGCTCCACAAAGGCCGCCACAGGGAGGGCCACGCCTAGCTCCCGAGCGGTTTCCAGGGCAATGCCTAGGTCCTTGCGGTGAAGGCGGGTGCGAAACCCGAGTGGATAGTGGTCAGCGATCATGTTGGCAGCACGGTTGGTGAGTACCCAGGAACCGGCAGCTCCACCAGAGACGGCTTGGTGAGCAGCGTCGATGTCGAGACCGGCGGCCAAGCCCAGTGCTACGCCCTCTGCCACGGCAGCGTAAGTCCCGGCAATGATGACCTGGTTGATAGCCTTGGTGACTTGGCCGCTGCCAATTGGTCCCACATGCGTGATGGTGTTTCCGAGTACGCCCAGGACCGGTCTCAAGCTCTCTAACACGCCGGCCTTGCCACCCACCATGATTGACAGGGTGCCGTTTGAGGCGCCCTCACTCCCTCCAGAGACCGGTGCGTCGAGCATGTCGACGCCCTTCGCCTCGAGTGCCCTAGCGATCTCTCGGGTAGCAGTTGGGCTTATTGTGCTCATGTCCACGAGGACAGCACCCTCTTTCATGCCATGGATGGCACCATCGGGCCCAAGGATCACTGCCTCTACATCGGGTGTGTCGCTTACCATCGTGATGACTAAGTCGGTTCCTGCAGCGGCTTCCTTCGGAGAGGATGCCCGTGCGGCACCCCGCTCTGCCAGCGCCTCTTCACGCGCCCGAGTACGGTTGTGAATCGTCAGGTCGTGCCCCGCCTCGATCAGGCGTCCCGCCATCGGCGCCCCCATGGTCCCCATTCCGATGAATCCAATGTTCACAGTGGTCTCCTCACACAAAGCCGATGTTCGTACCCGGGCACTCTGCCGCCGGGTCATCCGCTCTCCAGTGTATCTGCTGGCATGAGGTTGAGTCTTAACAGCTCTGCCGGGTCGGTGTGAGGGTCTCGGACCAGATGCGCTCGAGTGGCTCGATGAGACGGTCCACGGTCGCTCGGTTGCGGTCGGCGATCTGCTCGCTCTGGGGGATGGCTGGCCAGTCCGAGGTGTCGTCATACGGGCGCCGGGGCAGCGCTTCAGGGAGGCGTCCCAGCCAGGCCTGACGCCAGCTCTCGGGTAACGGGTCGGGGAGGCTCTCGCCGACCAGACAGGCCCACAGATGCCCCCAGGCTCGGGGCACTGTCCGGTACGGGTCGTAGCCGCCTCCACCGGTGACGACGAGGCGCCCGTTGCATAGGGAATCGGCTAGCTCCCGCACACGCCTGTAGCTTTCCCGGATGCTTGCGAGGCTTAGGGCTAGGTGTGCCAGGGGGTCGTGGCGGTGGGCATCGGCACCGGCCTGGAGCACTATCAGGTCGGGCCGGAAGGCCTCGAGGGCACTGGGGACCACGCGCTCGAAGACCTCGAGGAAGCTGTTGTCCTCGGTGAGGGGCTCAAGGGGCATGTTCACACTCAGGCCTCTACCCCTGCCGCGTCCCACCTCATTGGTGTCCCCGGTGCCGGGGAAGAGGTAGCGTCCCGACTCGTGCAGGCTCACGGTCATCACTCTGGGGTGCTCGTAGAATAGCCACTGCACGCCGTCCCCGTGGTGGGCGTCTACATCCACATAGGCAACGCGCAGGTCGTGTCGCTCCGCGGCGCGATCTATGGCTAGGGCTACGTCGTTATAGAGGCAGAATCCCGATGCCCTGTCCCGCAGGGCGTGGTGGAGTCCCCCGGAGAAGTTTGCCGCCCGTAGGCAGTCCCCCGAGGCCACGCGCTCGACTGCTGTGACTGTGGCAGCACATATGTCTAGCCCTACCTCATGCATCCCCGGAAAGATAGGGTTGTCGCCGGTGCCCAACCCGAGGCTGTAGGCATCAGATGTCGGCGCGCCGACAGAGGCGGCCCTGACAGCTTCGACGTAGGCGCGACTGTGGATCCTCAGGAGCGCTGGCTCGTCGAGCGGGTCGGCCTCCACCTCCTGCTCCGGTTGTAGGAGGCCGGCCTCCCGCACGAGGGTGCGGGTCAACTCGAGTCGAACCGGCTTGAACGGATGGTTGTCATCGAGTTGGTACTCGGCCAGCCTCGGGTCGTAGACAAACAGGGTATCGATCAGCGACCTCCCTTCAGAGCCTTCCCGGCTCTGCGCTGCAACAACCCCAAGGAGTGGCGGTCATCGCTCATCCGCCGGAGGTCTGCTACCGTTGACTCTTGGTGACCACCCCGCAGACTTTCGCTGCGACTCGAGCATGTTGGGGCGGAGCGGAGGGTCTTTGAGGTCGAGGTGCCGCTGCAGGTCGAATCCGTTGCTGCGTGCGGTTCGGCCCCCTCTTCTGAAGGTTTGGAGTGGGGTATGGTAGTGCGTCTCTAGTCGGGCGGGTGTGGTGCCAAGCCGCAAGCTCGCGTGAATGCCGAGATCGCGGAGTTGAGCGAGGTCGTTTGCCTCTTGGATGCTACAAGCCTGCTGCTCCTTGCGCAGTGCGGTCTTTAAGCACTCTTGCCGAAGTTGGACCGTGGCAGTGTGGGCGTGAGCCGCCGGGTGATGGCCCTCGTGCTCGGGGACCGGCTCGAGCAGCCATTGCCACAAATCCTGGAGCAACGCCGTCAAGGCCTTGTCATGGATGTCTGGATACGAGAGGGGGTCCAGAAGTCGGGTGTTCCCTGATGTCTACACGAGCCGACTGGACCACTTGTCGAGCGATTGCGCTTTGGGCCCTGCCCTCCTCGGTCTCTAGCTCCCGGGTCTCGGTCACTAGGGTGCGAAGCCCCTCAAAGGAGCGGCCCGCCCGCTGGACAATCAGCTCCTGCCGATCTGCGGAGAGATAGGGGAGGTGTGCCTTGACGAAGCGGCGCGCCTCGGCGCTCGTGGGTGGATTGAGGCGGACGGGGCCCTGGAAGCGGCCGAGCCGCTGGAGCGTTCGGGCGGGCACGTCTGCCATGGTGACCAGGGTGCTGGTGCCAGCCATTCGGCTGATCGGTTCGAGCAGGGTTCGCCAGAGCCACTCGGTAGCGCTCACTCTAGGCACTTCGGGTGTGTTGAGCCGAAGTGGTGCTCGGCTCATGCTATCGAGACCGCTGATCGATTGTGATACGTGGAGCAGAAGCACTAGGGATCCGTCGAACTGCTTGATGGTGTCGAGGATGACCCGGGCGATATCGGCTTGGGCGTCGGCCTGGACGGCGAAGGCGCTCGAGGAATCGATCTTCACGAGCTTTGATTCCATTAGCCCCTGCGGGACCTCGAGGGCGGTGCCGAGCTGGGCGAGGGAGTCGGCGAGATCTGGGCCGGCGAACTCGAATCGAACGATCCGGGCCGGAAGCTTGGGCTCGCGCTCGAGTGCCTGCTGGATGTAGTTGGTGAGCAGGGTCTTGCCGGAGCCCGGCTGTCCCGTGATCAGCAGCTTGGGGTGACTGCCGGCCCAGACCCCGCTGACGAAGGTGCAGTAGGCGCGTCTCTTCTCGCGACCGAGAGCACGCAGGATCTCCTGCTCCGCATCGCCTCTAAGTGAGAGAAAGACTTCGAGCTCGGACACCTGTAGGGGCGAGTTCCCCTGGTCCATCCAGAGCTGGTTGAGGATATCGAAAAGGACCCTCTTATCCTTCGGTCTGCCCCTGTTCCGGTAGATAATATTACGCACGACATTAGGGTTGGCACCCCGCCTCTTCATCTGGTTCCGTAACCAGTTAATGCTGCCCAAGACGCCACTGCCGTCGCGCGTATTGCCGACGGAGCGACGCACGTCTTCGAAGATGCGGCGCCAGGGGCTCTGCAGGTCGCCGGGGGACTTGATCGCCACTATAAAGTATTTTACTTAAGATCGAGATAAGGTGGTGCGCAGCCACCGTATAACCCCGGCCTAGCCGGCAGGGCCCGACTCTTCGAGGCGCCCGTGGTCGCCGACCTCTACCGCCATAGGGGGGGTGTCATCTTCCCGGCCTGAGAGCGTCGCCATGATCTCCGACGGTGTCCTGGGTCGGGCCGGCTCAGACCGGTCCATCTCCAGGATGGCGAGCCGCTCCTGCGCGTGCACCACCGTCGCCCGGCCCTTCACCAACTCGACCCTGCCGAGATCCTCGCCGGTCTCAGGATCCTGGACCGAGTCGCCCGGGGTGAAGATCAGGTATCGCTGGCCGGGCTCGACCCCGTCGTGGGTCCCCCTATTGAGAACCGGCCTCCCGTCATCGAGGATCTTGGCAACCCGACCGGTTAGGATCACATATCCATTCTACGGTCGGTCGGGATCGGGTACAAGCTCGCAGGGAGCGGTGTCGCTGGGCTTGCATATTGCGCGTGGGGTCCGCTCGATCTCGACCCGGCTACGCACTGTAGAACTCCTGTAACGCCTGAGCCCGGGCAGCGGCTCATAAGTCATCTCTGTGGGGGTCCAGCAGGTACTCGGTGACGACCCGAGATGCTCTCAACAGCAGCCTCCTTCCCCACGTTCTCCAAGAGGCGGTCTTCGTCGACGGGTCACAGTGCGGAGAGCGCTAATCCGCCCCCCAAACAGCCGGTCTGGGCCTTTGTCACGTGTACACTAGAGGGCATGGATCTGCTGGAGAAGGCCTCCTCCGGCGCCCGCCTTACTCCCGAGGAGGCGGTCCGGCTCTATGAGCTTCCCCTGTTCGAGTTGGCTGCCGCCGCGGACTCTGTCCGGCGCCTGCGGAGCGACCCGGAGGTCGTCACCTATCTCGTCGATCGCAACATTAACTACTCGAACGTCTGCACCATCGGCTGCAGCTTCTGCGGTTTCTACCGGACCCGACGGCAGCCCGACAGCTATACCTTGAGCTTCGAGGAGATCGGGGAGAAGGTTCGCGAGCTTGAGGCGGTCGGCGGCACTCGCATCCTGATGCAGGGTGGCGTGAACCCCTACTTGGCATTCGACTGGTACCTCGACCTCATGCGCTTCCTTAAACGTCATCACCCCTCGATCCGAGTAGAGGCCTTCAGCCCGGAGGAGATCAAGGGACTCGCGAAGCTCACCGGGCTTCCCAGCCTTGCGATTCTCAAGGAGCTCAAGGCGGCTGGCCTCGACGGCCTGCCTGGGGGCGGGGGGGAGATCCTGGTGGACGATGTGCGCAGGGCGAGGCACATTGCGCCCGCGCGGATCGGCACGGACGAATGGCTCCGCATCATGGGCGAAGCCCAGTCTCTAGGCATCTACACTACCGCTACTATGGTGATAGGTTTCGGCGAGACCCCCATGGAGCGGGTCGAGAGCATGCTCAGGGTTCGCGCAGCGCACGACGCCTCGCTTGAGCGCTACGGCAACGGCTTCTCCGCGTTCATCAGCTGGACCCTCCAGACCAAGGGGGTGCGGGTCGAGGGGAAGGTGCCCGGTGCAGGTGCGCACGAATACCTCCAGAACCTCGCTGTGAGCCGGATCTTCCTTGATACCATCGACAACTTCCAGGCCTCGTGGCCGACCATGGGCTACAAGGTGGCGCAGACCGCGCTCTTCTTCGGTGCCAATGATTTCGGCAGCACCATGCTCGAGGAGAACGTGGTGTCCCAGGCCGGGGCCCTTCATCAGTACGCTCCAGAGCGGGAGATCGTGCGCCAGATCTGCGACGCCGGTTTCCGCCCTGTCCAGCGCGACAGCCTCTACGCCCACCTGCGAGAGCCGAAGTTGGCAACTTCTGTAGTGGAGTGAGACGGGAGCTACTCAGAGCAGAGGTCGTCTATAATGGTTTCGGTACGCCCCGTCCAGACGGTGCCATCGTCCTGCAAGAGGGGATCGGAGGGGCCTGTATCGTCGCTGTCGAGGGTTACCAGAGCGCCCGGTCGGGCTTCCCTGACGCCGCCGTGCGGGAGGTAGGGTTTGCCCTGAGCCCACCCCCGGTGAACGCCCACACCCACTTAGATCTCTCCACCATGCCCTACAGTCCCGGTCCCTACGAGGTGTTCCTCGAGGCGGTCATGCACCACCACCGCTCCGGCGGGCGCTCTCTGGCTGCCGCAGAGGCCGGTGTCGAGGCGCTGCTGGCTACGGGGCTAGGGGTGGTCGGCGACATTGTGGCGCTCGACGAGGTGATGCGCTTCCTGCTCGCCCACCCCCGGCTCACCGGCGTTGCCTACTGGGAGGTACTCGAGCCGGACCCCGAGGCGGCCGACCGCGTTCTGGCCGCAACCGAAGAGAGGCTGCGAATGTACCGCCGACTCGAGCGACCCGGAGGGGTAAGGGTCGGCCTCTCACCTCACACCCCCCACACCGTAAGCGCTCCGCTGCTCCGCCGCTTGGCCGCTCTCGCCATCCGGGAGGGCCTTCCCCTCCAGATTCACTTGGCAGAGAGCCCGAGTGAGGTCGCCTATCACCGGGACGGCTCGGGCCCGTTTGGGGATCTCCTCGCTGGCTACGCTCCGGACTGGCGCCCCTCGGGCCTCACCCCGGTCGGCTACCTCCGAAGCCTGGGAGTCCTCGAGGCCCGTCCCACCCTCGTGCACATGATTCAGGTGGTCGACGAGGATGTGCGCGAGGTGCAGCGGGCGGGCTGCGTCGTGGTCCACTGCCCCCGCTCCAACAAGGCGCTCGAGTGCGGCCGCTTCCCCTGGGCACTGTACGCTCGCCACGGGGTGACGGTGGCTTTTGGGACCGACTCTCTGGGGTCGAGCCCCTCCCTGTCGGTTGAGCAGGAGGTCGCCTTTGCCCGGAGCTGGCACGGCGCCGAGGCGAGTCCCCTTGGGCTGGTTCGCGCCGCCGTGAAGGGCGGATACCGTGCTCTCCGCCTCACACCCCCGAGGTTGGTACGGGGCGATCCCGCAGAGGGGGTGTACATTTGGGGTCGGCCCTGCTAAGGAGCGGGGGCAGATGAGGTGTAGACTGTGAGACAATCTACGCCCTAGGGCTGGCCTACCGTTAGGCTTGGAGGAGCTATGGCTGAAAACACCGTTACCTTTACCGACTCCAACTTCTCAGAAGAGACCCAGCAGGGTCTTGTGCTAGTGGACTTCTGGGCCCCTTGGTGCGGTCCCTGTCGACTGGTCGGCCCGATTATTGAGGAGATCGCCACTGACTATCGGGGGCGGGTGAAGGTGGGAAAGATCAATGTCGATGATAATCAGCAGACCGCTATGGGCTTCCGCGTGATGTCGATCCCTACAGTCATTCTCTTTAAGGACGGCGAGCCGGTCGAGACCTGGATCGGCGCTCAGGGCAAGGGCTCATACCTCACCCGCATCGAGAAGTACGTAGGGGCGATCGCCTAATCTCTAGGCTCTTTGAGCCGGTTCGTTCGGCTACCAGCGAAGCCTCACCAAGCTGCGCGCGTAGGTCGTGTCGCCATCAGTTACTGTGTAGCTCTGGTAATGACCGAGGTGGTCGCGGAGCACCGCGAGAGTCCGGGGCAGGAGTTCGATGAGGTCGAGTAAATCGGAGTAGCTGGGAGGCCTTGGCACCTCGACCGGGCTTGTGAGGGTGTCCAACCCCCCTGGCACCATCGTGACACTGAGCTCGAAGGTTCCCGTGTCGAGGCCTGTGCGGAAATGGTGGGTCGGGAAGGGGGCTATCAATACCAGGCTTGGGGCCGCTCTTGCAGGCATCGACCCCGGGTCCGTGGTACACCAAGTTAGGGTGTGCCCGATTACAGATTGCGGGCCGGGAGGGTTTGGGATGGAGAACGATACCGCCTTTCAGATTTCGGCTTCGAACATCCGTTTCGGGTGGGGCATCACTGCCGAGATAGGCTTGGATCTGCGCGACCGTCAGCTGCACCACGTTCTCCTAATCCTTGACCCGGTGCTTAGCGGGCTCCCCGTTAGTGAGACGGTCATTACCTCGATCCGGGACGCCGGTGTCGACTTCGACCTGTTCGACGAGGTGTCTGTGGAGCCCACCGACAAGAGCTTCCGGCGGGCAGCCGAGGTCGCCAGCGCCGGCGCCTACGATGCGCTCGTGGCCGTGGGCGGAGGTAGTACCCTCGATACGGCCAAGGCGGCGAATCTCTACTCGACCTACCCTGCGGACTTCTTCGACTACGTCAATGCGCCGATCGGCCGTGGACTGCCGGTGCCGGGTCCGCTCAAGCCGCTGTTCGCAATTCCGACCACCGCTGGCACGGGCAGCGAGACCACCGGGGTGGCGATCTTCGACTACCTTGAGGGGCGGGCGAAGACCGGTATCGCTCACCGGTTCCTGCGTCCGACTCTTGGCATCGTCGATCCGGAGAACACCCGTACCCTCCCCGCAGCAGTCGCGGCTTCCTCGGGCCTCGACGTACTGAGCCACGCTCTTGAGTCCTACACCGCTCTGCCCTTCGATGCCCGTCCTAAACCGGCTCGGCCGATTGAACGCCCCGCCTACCAGGGTGCCAATCCGATTAGTGACCTGTGGTCGCTGCGGGCGCTTGAGTTGGTCGCTGGCTACCTAGTTCGGGCGGTTCGAGATCCGGGCGACGACGAGGCGCGCAGCCAGATGATGCTTGCTGCCGCGCTCGCCGGGATCGGTTTCGGCAACGCCGGTGTGCACCTCCCCCACGGCATGTCGTACCCGGTCGCTGGCAGGGTTCGGGGGTTCCGGCCCGAAGGTTACCAGGTCGATCACCCGCTCGTCCCCCATGGCCTGTCGGTGATCCTCAACACCCCCGCCGTGGTGCGCTTCACCGCCCCTGCGACGCCCGAGCGGCACCTTGCTGCTGCGGCTGCCTTGGGGGCGGATACCGCCGCTGCGGCGCCGGGGGATGCGGGGGAGATCCTGCACGACCAGGTCGTGACCTTCATCCGTGAGTTGGGTGTGCCCAACGGCCTCACCGCTGTCGGCTACGGTAGCGAGGACATTCCTGCACTGGTCGAGGGCACGCTGCCGCAACACCGGGTGATCAAACTGTCGCCGATTAGGGTCGGCCGGGCGGAGCTCACACGACTTTTCGAGGAGTCCCTGACGATCTGGTAGTGACGAGTGCATCTACTCTGTTCGGAATGAGTAGTTACAGGCTTGATTCACCTCATTCCAGGGCTGGACCCGTCCGGCAACAGATTTCGAGTCAGCCGGGGTGGGGGTCTCGAAAGTCGGTATGATGAGCACCTGGGTGCTCCCCGCTTAAACGCCTTTGGGGAGACCAGTGTTTGAGGAGCGGCTATGGCAGAGTTGAAGACCAACTCCTTTGGTGCACGGGCCCGGTTCGATACTGGATCCGGTCAGGCCTACTACTACCGGCTCTCGGCCCTGGAAGAGGCTGGGCTCGCCGATATTTCCCGGCTCCCCTTCTCGATCCGAGTGCTCTTGGAATCGTTGCTGCGTAACGAGAACGGCTATGATGTCGGCGCTGAGGACATCCGGGCGCTCGCCTCCTACGATCCCAAGGCGCCGCAGGGGAGCGAGATCCCTTTTAAGCCCGCCCGGGTGATCCTCCAGGACTTTACCGGAGTCCCGAGTGTGGTCGACTTGGCCGCCCTGCGTAGCGCCATGAAGCGACTTGGTGGCGATCCTGCCAGGATCAACCCCCAAATCCCTGTGGACTTGGTCATCGATCACTCGGTACAGGTCGACGAGTTCGACAGTCCACTAGCCCTCGGTCGCAACGCTGAGATCGAGTTCGAGCGCAACCGGGAACGCTACGAGTTCCTGCGCTGGGGCCAGTCGGCCTTCGAGAATTTCAGCGTCGTGCCGCCCGCCTCAGGCATCGTCCACCAGGTCAACCTCGAGTATCTCGCCAAGGGGGTCCAGCATCACCCTCACGGTGACCTTGAGGTGGTCTACCCAGACTCCCTGGTGGGCACCGATAGTCATACCACCATGATCAACGGGCTTGGGGTTGTCGGCTGGGGTGTCGGCGGCATCGAGGCTGAGGCGGTGATGCTCGGCCAGCCCATCTTCATGCTTACCCCCGAAGTGATCGGTGTCCGACTCAGTGGCAAGCTCTCCGAGGGCGCCACAGCCACCGACCTCGTGCTCGCAGTCACCCAGCGGCTGCGCACCCACGGCGTGGTGGGCAAGTTCGTCGAGTTCTTCGGCGCGGGCCTCTCGAACATGACTGTCCCTGACCGGGCGACGTTGGCCAACATGGCGCCCGAGTACGGTGCCACCATGGGCTTTTTCCCCATCGATGCCGAGACGCTCCGCTACCTCCGGCAGACCGGACGGCTGGGCACAGAGGTTGAGGTGGTCGAACGCTACGCCAGGGCCAACCGACTTTTCCGAAGCGATACGACTCCCGAACCCGATTTTGCCGCTGTCCTTGAGCTCGACCTGTCCACAGTAGAACCGGCGCTCGCGGGCCCGAAGCGTCCGCAGGATCGCATCCTACTGCGCGATATGAAGCGCACCTTCCAGGCAGATCTCCGCAAGTCGGTAACCGAGCGGGGCTTCGCGCTTGAGGATGGGGCGCTCGCCAGCACCGGCCGACTGACGCTGGGTGGGACCGATTACAAGTTGCGCCATGGCGACGTGGTCATAGCTGCCATCACCTCGTGCACCAACACCAGCAACCCCTCGGTCATGCTCGCGGCTGGCTTGGTCGCCAAGAAGGCGGCTGAGCGGGGGCTTAGGGCTAAGCCTTGGGTCAAGACCAGCCTCGCCCCGGGCTCCAAGGTCGTCACCGAATATCTGACCGAGGCCGGTCTGCTTCCCTACTTAGAAGAGGTCGGCTTCTACTTAGTTGGCTACGGCTGCACCACCTGTATCGGCAACTCCGGTCCACTCCCCGAGCCTGTCGTGGAGGCGATCCAGGCGGGAGATATTGTCGCCGCCAGCGTGCTATCCGGGAATCGCAATTTCGAGGGACGGATTAACCCCCATATCCGAGCCAACTATCTGGCCAGCCCCCCTCTGGTGGTGGCCTACGCCCTCGCTGGAACGGTCGACTTAGACCTCACCACCGATCCGCTGGGCACGGACCGTGATGGAGATGATGTCTACCTCCGGGAGCTCTGGCCCAGCTACGCCGATCTGACTGATCGGCTCGAGGCTGCTATGAACCCGGACACCTTCCGGCGCCTCTACGACGGGATCGAGCGCTCCAACGAGGCGTGGAACGCCATCCCGGTTAGAGGCGGAGAACTGTTCGAATGGAATCCTGAGAGCACCTACATCCAGGAACCTCCCTTTTTTGTGGAGATGAGTCCCGAACCGGCCCCTATCGAGCCGATCCGCTCTGCCCGGGTACTGGTTAATGTCGGCGACTCGGTTACCACCGATCATATCTCTCCGGCGGGTGCTATCGCCTCTGCCAGCCCCGCTGGCCGCTACCTGATGGAACAGGGTGTAGACTGGCGCGACTTCAACTCCTACGGCGCCCGGCGCGGCAACGATCGGATTCTTACCCGCGGCACCTTCGCCAACGTCCGCCTCAAGAATCGGCTTGCTCCCGGAACCGAGGGGGGTTGGACCACCGACTTCACGACCGGTGAGGTCACGAGCATCTTTGGGGCGAGTCGCAACTACCTGGCTCGGGGGGTCCCCACTCTCGTTTTAGCGGGCGTCGACTACGGCATGGGCTCGAGCCGCGACTGGGCAGCCAAGGGCACCTTCCTCCTCGGTGTGAAGGCGGTCATCGCTGTCAGCTACGAGCGCATCCACCGCAGCAACCTAGTGGGCATGGGTGTTCTCCCGCTCCAGTTCGAGGTAGGAGAGGATGTCGAATCCTTGGGGCTCAGCGGTCGTGAGACCTTCACTATCCACGTCGACGAAGGGATTCAGCCCGGTCAGAGGATCGCTGTCGATGTCGTCCGCGAAGATGGCAGTTTCTTGCGCTTCACCGCCTTGTGCCGGATCGACACGCCGGTTGAGATCGACTACTACCGTAACGGAGGGATCCTTCATACGGTCCTCCGCAACATTTTGAAGAGTGAAGGTGTCGGCCTCGGGTGATGAGCCCTGAAGCTGCGACTCGAACCTCGCTATGCTGTCGAGCTGGGTGAGACACAGCCGGTCCCCGGGTTCTTATGGTAGTGTTGCAGGGGTGCGAACTGTGAGCCGGGCACTTTCCGCCCCTCTGTTATCCGACCTCCGGGCGAGGCGCGCGGAGGCGTCGTGCGGTTGGCATCTGGCGGTTCAGAACCTACTGAGTTGCCTCGAGTGGGCAGAGGAGGTGGAGGATGATCGCTCCGTCCGGCTCTATGCTGCCCGTCTCTCCCTTGCCTACAGGGCGATGCGGATGGACTTCAAGTCCGAGTACTATCGTTTGCTCGCTGGCTGACTGAGACCTAGAGATGAACCTGCTACCCTTGAGTGGTCGGGGGTTCCGGCGGACAGATGGGATCTTGGGGCGGACTCGCAATTTTCACCTCGGAGGGGTATGCGTAGCTACACGGGCGTCGTCAGAGCGGGGAATGTCGTCCTGGCTGAAGGCGTTTACCTTCCTGAGGGAACGGTGGTGGCGGTGGCCATCAGAGAGACTGGGCTTCTACGCGCCAGCCTCCGCTCGGCACTGAGGCGAAGCGCCCACCGTCGCCGCCGCGGACGCATGCTCAGACCGGCCTTCGCTGGGATCGGTGGCGACATGGCGTGACCCGGCTGACGCTGGTCCCAACGCCCATCGGCAACCTGAAAGATATAACCCTTCGCGCTCTCGATGTCCTCGAGCAGGCGGACGTAGTGGCTGCGGAGGATACCCGGAGGACCCGGACCCTGCTCGCCCACTACGGGATTCGCACCCCGCTGGTACGGTTGGACGCGCACACCGTCGCTACCCGCGCTGCCGGGATCCTTGAGCGCAACGGATCTGTCGCCTTCGTGACCGACTCCGGGACCCCGGGAATCTCGGATCCGGGTGCCGACTTGGTGCGTCTGGCCCTGCACCACGATGTCGAGATTGAGGTCTTGCCCGGCGCGACCGCCTTCGTGCCAGCGCTGGTGCTCTCCGGGCTGCCGGTTGCCCGTTTCCACTTTGAAGGATTCCTGCCGCGCAAGGGGGGGGGGCGGCGCCGTCGGCTGGAGCGGATTGCGTCGAGCGAGGTCTCCGTAGCGCTCTACGAGGCGGCCCCGCGAGTGGAGATCACCCTACAAGATCTGATCGAGTACTGCGGCCCCGAGCGTGCAGGTAGTCTGAGTCGGGAGTTGAGTAAGCGGTTCGAGGCTACCCTCCGCGGCTCCTTGAGCGAGTTGCACAGTGCGGTCCGCAGCCATCCTCTGAAGGGGGAGTTGGTGCTGGTCGTGGGTCCGGGTAGGGGCGGAGCGTCGCCTGTCGACCTAGCAGAGTTGGTGAGGCAGCTGGCGGCCGAGGGATTGGCGGGACGCGAACTTCGGGAGGCCCTTGAGGCCCGGGGAGTGCCCCGTAATGAGGCCTACGAACTGGCCTTGGGTACCGAGGTCTGACACGTCCTGCCTCGATTTAAGATGGGAGGGTTGAAGCGACCATGTCTGACGATCCCCAGACTGTGACCCGGGTGCGCCTGCTCGGTCTTCCAAGCGTGGCCCGCTTGGCCCAATTCGCCCGGCAGCCGGGGCCGGCACTGCTCCTCACGACGCGGGAGCGGCTGGGGCTGTTTGCGGATGTCTCCATATTCGGGCTGCACTGGAGCCTTGAGCCCGACCTGAGCGGCTGGCCTGATCGCTGCGACAAGGTCGTACTGACTCTCCAGCATGCGCTGCGCCCCTTTCCTACCGACCCAGGACGTTTCACCCTCCCCTTAGAGTGCGGTCGGGAGTACCCGAGGGGGCCGCTCTTCGACACCCTGATCCGCTACGGTTACGACCGCGACGCGGCCCCTGGCTTCTCGGTCCGGGGTGACACCCTGCTCTTCTACCCCGACCCGGCGGTCGACGCCCCCGTGCGTCTCGAATTCTTAGGTGACGAACTCGAGACGATCGGTAGGAGTGGAGAAGTGCTCAAGCGGTTCAGGATCACTCCGAGGGTCGAGCCCGAGGCCGATGGCGGGTGGACCACGAGGCTGATCGAGCACCTGCCAGGTCCCGTCCTCCTCGATGGCCCCGAACTTTACCCGGGCGAGGTCGGTGACAGCGCTGCTTGGTTGTGGGGGCACCTCGGCACTAGGGAGGTCATCTCGTTCGGGCGCGACCCGCTCGATTTGGTTGAAACCGAGGGCGCCGTCGCCCCCCTGCCCTACTACCGCGGCCGCTTGGCGAAACTGGCTACCGACGTTGCCAGCTGGCTCGAAACCGGCTACAGCGTCAGCTTCCTGCTGAAGTTTGAGCGCAGCGGACGCTACCTCCAGGAACGGGTGCTAACCGAGGCCGACTGCCGGTGGCTGAACCGGGTGGAGTGCCATCCTGGGTCTGTGGGTTTGCTGCTGGCCCCGGGTGCAGTGGGGGGCTATCTCAATGAGGAAGCGAAGGAGGTCGTGCTCACCGAGGAGCTCCTCTACGGTTACCAGGGTGGTCGCAAACTCCGTCGGCTCACCGGTAAGCGCGTTCACGACGCCACCCAGCTTGGGATAGGTGACTTTCTTATCCATCCAGACCATGGCGTCGGTCGCTTCCTCGGACTCGAACCCCGCAAGGTTTTGGGGGTGGTGCGCGACTACCTTATCCTCCAGTACGCCGGTGAGGGAAGGCTCTACCTGCCTGTCGATCAACTCCCCCTGCTAAGGCGCCATCCTGGCACCACCGATATCCCCCCACGGCTCTCCACCCTCGGTACTAACGAGTGGGTCCGGACCAGGGAGCGGGCTAGGGTTAGCGCCCAGCGGCTGGCCGGGAAACTCATCGAGACCTACGCTAAGCGCCAGTTGAGCGACGGTGTCACCTTCCCATCCCTGCCTGACTGGGATCCCCTGATCGGCGAGGGGTTCGCCTTCGAGTTTACGCCGGATCAGGCCGCAGCCGTCGCCTCTACCCTTGCGGACATGGAGAGGCCTGTGCCGATGGACCGCCTTATCTCCGGCGATGTCGGCTTCGGCAAGACCGAGGTGGCCATCCGAGCAGCCCATCGGGCGCTCGGACACGGTAAACAGGTGATGATCCTCGTGCCCACCACGGTGCTTGCGCGACAACACTTCGGGACCTTTCGCGACCGCTTCAGCCCCTTACCGGTCCGGGTGGCCATGCTGTCGCGGTTCACACCACAGCGGGAGGCGTGGGAGATCGTTGCCGGCTTGCGCTCTGGCTCAATCGATGTCGTTGTCGGAACCCACAGGTTGCTGGCGGAAGGGGTGAGCTGTCGGGACTTGGGGCTCCTAGTGATCGACGAGGAGCATCGGTTCGGGGTGGGTCAGAAGGAGAGGCTAAAATCCTTGAGGACCAATCTCGACGTGCTGTCCTTGTCTGCGACCCCGATTCCCCGGACCCTATACATGAGCCTGATCGGCCTCCGCGACGTCTCCCAGATCCTTACCCCGCCCGAAGGGCGCAAGCCCATCCTCACCATCCTACAGCCGTACGACGCGCTCGCAGCCCGGGAGGCCGTGCTGTCGGAGCTCGAGCGGGGCGGCAAGGTCTTCTACATCCACGATCGAATCGGCTCGATCGGTTCGAAGGCCCGGACCCTCTCTCAGTTGGTGCCCGAGGCCCGCATTGGGGTAGCCCATGGCCAGATGGAGACCGCTACCCTCGAAGAGATCATGCTAGCGTTTGAGGACGGCGCCTACGATCTACTGCTGTCGACTACCATAGTCGAGTCGGGGCTCGATATCGGCGGCGCCAATACCCTGGTAATTGAACGGGCGGACCGCCTTGGCCTGGCACAGCTCTACCAGCTTCGTGGTCGGGTGGGTCGGCGCGAGGTCGAGGCCCGGGCCTATCTGTTCTATCCAGGGCGGCTCACCGAACAGGCCCAGCGTCGGCTCTACACCATCGCTGAGTTGAACGATCTGGGGAGTGGTCACCTGCTAGCCGAGCGCGATATGGAGATCCGCGGGGTGGGTAACCTCTTGGGCTCGGAGCAACATGGCCACGTTAGCGCCGTCTCATTGGGGGTCTACACCGAACTCCTCGCCGAGGAGGTTGTCAGACTCAAAGGGGAACAGCGGGCGGAGCCTGCCCCCTCGGTCGGCCTCGACTTAGGTCTCGACGCTCGGCTCTCCCCAGCCTATATTCCGGACGACGATGATCGCATCGCGACCTACGGTCGCTTGGCCGAGACCGACAGTCTGGCCGAGGTGAGCCGGGTGGCGCGGGAGCTACGCGAGCGATTCGGTCCCTTCCCATCTGAGGTCAGGGCCTTTCTCGATCTGGTGAAGTTGCGGCTCCTAGCTGCGAGGAAGGGGGTGGTCAATATCCAGGAGCTTCTGACGGATATCCAGATGAGCTTCGCCAGCGACCAGGAGGGTATCGACTATGACGCCCGGAAGCTTAAGGCGCTTCCCTATGTGGTCAGGCCGACCCGCTACCCTCCAGGGTTCAGCCTCAAGAAGCGTGGCCTAGCCCCCGAGCGGATTCCACAGGCGCTTACTGAGATCCTCTACTTGTGCAGCTAGGGTGGGCGTTGCGTTCGGGCAGCGAGGTGGGCCCGTCGGTCTATTTTCCAGCCCCTTTTGCCTCCCTATCAGACCTTGCGAAGTCCGACCGAGTGGCACTTTGGGCTGGGGTTAGGTTCCCCCACTCCGCTCCGCATACCTCCGTCGACCACCCCTGCTACCGGGGCGGGCCCGGTTGCAGAGCGGGAGTTTGCCGTGGTGCTTGAGGTGGCGCTCGAGCTGAAGAGCCTCCTCAGCCTGCGGGACCTTGCTGTAGAGGTAGCGCCAGTAGCGGGCGCGCTCGCGGATGCAGGTGCTCCGCCCGAGGTGCTGACGGATGCGATTGGGCACGTCCTTCGTTGACTGGCCGATGTAGATGAGACGTTTCTCCCCGTCGGCTAGTTCGTACGCCCCCGGCATGGCGTCGCGCCCGCGCCGTGTCGGCAGGGTGCGGAGCGGCCGCCACCGGGCTACCAGAGGCACGCTGTCAGTAACCCCTGACCGAGCTAGGATTCATACCCGAGTTCTCGTAATGCTGCTGGATCCTCCCGCCAGTCGCGGTGGACTATCACTACGAGGTCAAGGAAGACCCTGATGTCGAGGAAGATCTCGAGCTGTTTGCGGGCGGTGGTGCCGATCTCCCGAATCATACGCCCCTCTTTGCCGATCACGATAGGCCGGTGGCCGGGCCGCTCTACCCAGATTTCGGCCCCCAGGTATAGCGGTTTGTCGGCACCCTCCGACTCTCTCCATTCAGTCACCCGGGAGGCTACCGTGTAGGGCAGCTCTTGGCGGAGGTGGATCATGGCACTTTCACGGATCAATTCGGCGGCCCAGACCTCACGGGACTGATCGCTACGGATATCTTCGGGGAAGAAGAATGGGTTCTCGGGAAGCAGTTCGAGCATGTCGGTGCGGAGGTCATACACCGCCTGTGGGTCGTCGAGTGCACTCATCACATAGACCCCCGTCGGCTCGTAGAGGTCTCGGTAGAGCCTCAGCGCCTCATCCGGGTACTTGGCGGCGTCTACCTTGTTTCCAACCAAGAAGACAGGGGTCTCAGGGTCAGTGTTGGAGAGCATACGGGCCACCTCCCGATCCTCGTCGTTGGGGGGACGGCGGAGATCAGTTACCCACAGGAGAGCGTCTACGTCGGCTATTGCGGTGTGAATCTCCCGGGCCATGAATGCATCGAGGGCAGTCTGTCCACGCTGGAGGCCGGGGGTGTCGACGCAGATGAGTTGGGCACCACGGTCTAAGTCGGTATATACGCCGCGAACCCCCCGCCGGGTCGTCTGTGGTTTCGGGGTGATCGGTGCTACTTTGACCCCGAGAAGGGTGTTGAGGAGGGTCGATTTGCCCACGTTGGGTCTGCCCAGGATAGCGATGAAGCCTGAGCGAGGATTCGGAGGGACGGCGTCCATGGGTTGCCAATGTAGCACTTCAGTCTTGTGTAGTTGATCAAGTAGCAAGTGATGTGATTTGTGGAACATACTCCAAGGACGGAAGCGCAGCATCTTCCGTATGGACCAGGACGACCGCGAGCTATCTGGTAGCGACTCTTGGCAGTCCACATAGGCAAATAAGGGGTCTCATCTCAGGATGGGTCGTAACATGAGATAGTCCCTGCTCCTGAAGGGGGAGGCTAGTTCCGGTGCGGAGATTATCTTGGCGTTATGACCATCAAGTCGGTACGGTATTATTCAGAAATCATGTGGGACAGTAGCGATGGAAGCCGTCGAGATATTCTAGTATCCACTCAAGATTGTTGTTGAGTCGTCACTATGGACTTCGGTACTTATGACTTGGAAGCCGATATCTACGATGAGATGTTCCTGCCAGACGGTACGCCCCGGCAACACTACCGATCGCTGTACGAGACGCTGAGCCAACTCTCTGCCGAGGAAGTTGGCAGCATTCAAGAACGGGTAACGCGCTCTTTTTCCAATGAGGGCATCACCTTTACCGTCTACGGTGACGACGAGGCTGAGGAGCGCGTCATCCCCATCGACTGCGTACCCCGGATTCTCTCGGATGGCGAGTGGCGGCAGCTCGAAACCGGCCTGACCCAACGACTCCGTGCCCTGAACCGTTTTCTGGATGATGTTTATAACGAGGCTGGTATCATTGAGGACGGTGTCATCCCAGTGGATGTGGTGCGCGGCTGTCCCCAGTACCGCCTCGAGATGCGTGGTGCCTCTGTACCCCACGGAACCTGGGTCGGCATCTGTGGCACCGACCTAGTGCGCACCAACGACGGCTTCCGGGTGCTGGAGGACAATCTGCGAGTCCCCTCGGGTGTTTCCTACATGATCGCCAACCGCAAGGCAGTGAAGACCAGTCTCCGCCGTCTGTACCGGAGTTCCCGCGTGCGAGAGGTGGAGCACTACGGGCGTGTGTTGCTCCAGACCCTGCAAGAGTTGGCTCCATATGGGAGGTCCGACCCCTGTATAGTGCTGCTGACGCCCGGAGTCTACAACTCTGCCTTCTACGAGCACATCTTCCTGGCCCACGAGATTGGCGCTGAGTTGGTTGAAGGCCGCGACCTCTTGGTCGACGACGGCTTCGTCTATATGCGTACCACCGCGGGCTTGCGGCGCGTCGATGTAATCTACCGGCGTGTGGATGACGATTTCCTCGATCCGCTGGTCTTCCGTTCAGACTCTTTGCTCGGTGTTCCTGGGCTGCTTCATGCCTATAAGCGTGGCAATGTTGCCTTGGTGAACGCACCCGGGACGGGTGTGGCCGACGACAAGAGCGTATATGCTTACGTGCCGGACATGATTCGCTATTACCTAGGTGAAGAGCCGCTTCTAGACAACGTAGAGACCTACCTCTGTCGTCGGCCGGAGGATCTCGAATACACTCTCGATAACTTGGAGAGCTTGGTGGTGAAGCGCGTGGGGGAGTCTGGGGGTTACGGCATGCTGATTGGTCCCCATGCGACGCCCGAGGCACGCGAGGCTTACGCCAAGCAGGTGAGGGCCAATCCGGCCGACTTTATTTCACAGCCGGTGCTGCCGCTTTCGCGCGCGCCCTGTATGATCGAAGGCCGCGCCGAGCCGCGCCACGTCGACCTGCGTCCATTCGTGCTCCATGGCCGCCAGGTCCGGATTGTACCCGGCGCATTCTGTCGCGTCGCCCTGCGTCGAGGCAGCTTGGTGGTGAACTCCAGTCAGGGTGGAGGTGGCAAAGACCTGTGGGTGCTGAGAGACTAACAGGGGGGGCGCTAATTCTGGTTAATTCCGTATCGGTGTGACCATTTAGGGCATGGCGGCGAATGCTGTGCCGTGGCAACGGCATGATTATTGCCGCCGAGTTGCATACGGCCGAAGCTGCTGGCGGATTGCCTTGATAGATTCGAGTAAACCGAATCATGAACGAGTTGCTCGAATTTTCTCGACTGCATCGACTGCCGCAGTTTGAGATTCATGGACCGAGATAATCCGATCAAAACCGCTCATGGTGATAACCCCGCGGGCTGGATCAGAGAGTGTACAAATTCTAAAATCCTTACCCGGCTCGTTAAACTTCTTGGCAAGTATCAGAACGACGCGCAGACCCGCGCTGCTGATGAAAGACACTTGCTCAAAGTCCAGGATCAGGGCATAGTCTCCGGGATCGATTCCAGCTTCCAAGGTTTTCTGGAATTCACTGGCGTTGCTACCGTCTATACGACCGGTGAGCGTCGCGACCAAGATCCCGTCTCTCCGCTCCCACTCGATGATGATTCCCATTTCGCACCTCTCCTCAGGGTCGTGGTGTGAGTATCGTCTCTGCCCCCGAAGGGGAGGGGCCAGTCGTGGTACATCCTGCACCATGTGAAAAAAGTAGAGACAGACCTCCAATAGCTAGTTTAGTCTGCATCAATCATGAGTGCCCCAACTACGGCCAAGCAGGCCAGGGCTTCTGCCACACCCTTGGAACCCATGAAGCCTTCCTGTTTCAGGTACGATACATGATGGCGGCCAAATTCCACTTGTGTGGCCCTTGCAACTCTTGGGAGGTGGCTTAATGGGAGGATTTGCTAAAACCCCGCTGCTCAGGCGTCTCGGTGCTAGCTTGGCGCCGAAGCTGATGTTGGTGCTCGCCTGCCTGTTGTTTGGGACGACCGCCGCTTTGGCGGCGGAGGAGATCCCATTCATCTTCAACACCTTCTCATTCCTGATCTGGGGTGTGCTGGTGATGTGGATGTGTGCGGGGTTCACCATGCTGGAGTCCGGTTCGGTGCGCACCAAGAACACCTCCATGATCTGCATGAAGAACATAGGCCTCTATTCCATAGCTGGCCTGGCCTTCTTCTTTCTCGGTTATAACCTTATGTACGTCGACGTGGGCAGTGTGATCGGCTCGTTCAAGTTCCTCTACGGGCCATCGGCCGCCGAGCTTGCCTTGGTGGCGGGGCAGGAGGAGGCGAAGTCCGCTGTGCTTGCGGGCGACTACTCCACCATGTCGGACTGGTTCTTCCAAATGGTTTTCGTGGCGACCACCGCCTCCATCGTCTCCGGGACCCTGGCCGAACGGGTCAGGATGTGGTCATTCTTCGCCTTTACCCTGGTGCTGGCCGCCTTCATCTACCCTGTCGTCGGTGCCTGGACTTGGGGCGGAGGCTGGCTGGCTGGGTTGGGATTCAAGGACTTCGCTGGCTCGACCATCGTCCATAGTACCGGTGGCTGGGCGGCGCTGGCAGGTGCACTGGTCGTGGGTCCGCGCCTTGGCAAGTTCCGTAGGGATGGGAAGGTCAAGCCTACCCCCCCTTCCAACGTCCTGATAGTGACTCTGGGTGTTTTTATCCTCTGGTTTGGCTGGTTCGGCTTTAACGGTGGCTCGCAGTTGGCGCTGGGGAGCGCCCTCGATGTGGTGGCCATGAGCCATGTGCTGGTCAACACCAACTTAGCGGCAGCAGCTGGCGTCTTAGCCGCCCTCTTGCTCTCCCGGCCCATCCTGGGGCGCATGGATCTCTTCGCTACCCTGAACGGGGCTATTGCAGGACTGGTCTCCATTACAGCCGCCCCCGATCTCGTCGATCACCACTGGGCGGTCATCATCGGCGCTATCGGTGGTCTCGTGTGCACTGCTGGGATCAGGCTCTTAGAAAGGCTCAAGATTGATGACGTTGTCGGGGCGGTTCCCGCCCACCTAGTCGCTGGCATCTGGGGAACCCTGGCGGTCTGTATCGCCGCTGGAGGCAATTTCGGTGTCCAGCTGCTTGGTGTAGTGACGGTTGGGGCGTTTGTATTCGGGAGTTCGTGGCTGCTCTGGCGGGTGCTGTCTATGACGCTGGGCGTCCGGGTTTCGGCCCAGGTGGAGCGGCTGGGCCAAGATGCCGGGGAGCTGGGGATCGAGGCCTACCCCGAGTTTGTGCTCATGCCGGAGGAAGAGGACGAGGAGTAGTGGGGGAATATTGAGAGGCTGAGCTTGCTTTCACGAAGCGCCCAGGGTCTCTATTGGATGGGTCGCTACCTCGAGCGGGCGGAGCATCTCTGTCGTCTGCTGCGATTGCAGGTGGAGGCTCTGGTGGACCGGCCGGTCCGGGAGATTCATTTCGGCTGGAACCGGATCTACCTTAGCTTGGACCGGCAGCCTCCCGGAGGTAGTATCGAGTTGTTCGGCGGTGACAACTACACGCTAGCCGATTCCTACACTCTAGCCGACGACCTAACCTTCGAGCGCTTCAATCCTAATTCGGTCTGGAGTTGTTTCGCCCTCGGTCGCGAGAACGCTCGCCAGATGCGCCACTGTATTAGTGCTGAGATGTGGACCTGCCTGAACCTGGCCTATCTGCGGCTCCAGACGTTAAGCATCCAGGAGATATGGAGGGTCTCCCCGGAGAATTTCTATACCGAGACGGCGAGTGAACTCCACACCTTCGTCGGTGTGGCAGCGGCGACTATGTATCGGGACGAGGGCTGGCACTTCTGGCAACTAGGACGTTTCATCGAACGGGTCCAGTGCGTGGTCGCATTGTTGCTGGCCCACCTCGCAGCCGGTCGGCAGATGGAAGAGTTTTTGGACGAGGACTGGATTAGCCTTTTGCACCTTCGCCAAGCGGTTGACGCCTACAACCGCAGCTATAGCGTCGATGTCCAGCCGGACCAAGTCCTAGACCTGCTCGTTACCGACCCACTACTGCCCGGCTCGCTCTGGCAATCCCTCGATGCCACGGCTGAGGAACTCGATGCCATCGGTCCCGGCCCGAGTGCCCACTCGAGTGCGGTGGCCCGGAGATTGGCTGGCCGTCTCTGCGCGCTGATCCGCTACGATTGGCCGGACAGAGAGGGGCGCGAGGTTCTCCTCCGGTGGGTTAGGGAGGACTGTCGGAAGCTCCACGAATTCGTAATCGCCGCCTACATCGACTATCCAGTCGAGGACTCCCTGCTACGCTGAAACGTCATGACCGATATTGTCCGATATGAGATTGAGCACAGTTCCCGCTACCGCTACGCTTTCCGGGCGCGGCGGTGTGTGATGCTGCTTTACCTGAAGCCACGTAGTGATCAGGGTCAGCGACTCCTCGATTTCAGCATCGAGGTGAAACCATCGGCTTCCCTGAACGGCGAAACAGATTACTTCGGTAATACCCGGCATGTCCTCAATCTCCACCAGGAACATCAGACCCTGGAACTGACGGCTCGTTCCACAGTCGAAACGGTGCCCTCACCTCCCTTACCCGACAGCCTCGGTGTCGCTGCTTGGCAGGAGATCGACTCCTGGAAAGGGTCTTTCCACTATTGGGACTTTGCCCATCCGAGCGCGTTGGCTGGGCCATCACCCCTGCTCGCTGATTTTGTGGAGCGAAACGGCATCGAGCGTGGTGACGATCCCCTTGAGGGGCTGTTGCAGCTCTCCGACGCTCTCCATCACAGCTTCCACTACCTCCCAGGGAGTACCTCGGCGACCTCCCCTGCTGAACACATCCTCGAATCCGGCCAGGGAGTCTGTCAGGACTACGCCCACGTCATGATCGCCATCGCCCGCTCCTGGGGAGTCCCCGCCCGCTACGTTTCGGGCTATCTGAGTGTCACTGGCCAAGCTGGCGAGCAGGTGCAAGGGAACGCTAGCCACGCCTGGGTTGAATGCCTGCTGCCGGGGTTGGGCTGGGTCGGCTTCGATCCAACCAACCAGAGTGTAGCCGACCGACGGCACGTGCGGGTTGCGGTGGGTCGTGACTACCAGGATGTATCTCCGACCGGGGGTATCTTCCTGGGGGGCGGGGAGAGTTGGCTCGAGGTAGATGTGCGGGTGCGCGATTGTTCGGTGTGAGGCTGGGCCTCTTTGGAATCGGAGACCGATGATACCAGAAGTCATCTCACAAATAGGGGAATTATACGGGAAACTTGACAATCCGCAAATGCGCTCACTCAACCGTCATTGGTGATGAGGTGAAACCATAACTGACTCCGAAAGTTACGAAGAGATGGGGCGGAGTCACAGCGACATGAACTCCGCCACATAGCGCGTTACGCCAGTGCAGCCATTGAGCGCTCCCGCCTCGAGCTCGATGACCATGAAGGCATCGTTCGGCACATCGAGCTCGAGGCTGATACCGTGTAACCTCGCCGGAACAAAGCCGAACCGGGCATAGTAGGTCGGATGGCCGAGCACGACGATGATGCGGTATCCCGATTCACGACACGGATCAAGGCCTTGCACAACGAGATGGCTGCCGATGCCACAATGCTGATAGGCGGGGTCGACAGCCAGCGGTGCGAGCCCGGTCGCCTCGCGCACGCGATCCGGCGCGTGGATCGTCACCGGGGTGAAGAGAGAATGTGTCCCACTAGCCTCTCGCCATCGACAGCAACCAGGGGGATGATCCGTTCGCCGCGCGCGCTCACGGCATCGACCAGCACCGCTTCGTCGAGCTGTCTGAATGCTCGTTCGCTAATGGCGTGGGTCAACGGAATGTCCTCGGGACGCTCCGGTTTGGGTCTTATGACCAAGTTGCAACTGGGGCACTGGGTTGGGGAAGTTTGTCAAGTTTACCGTATAATTTCCTTCGGTTAGGACGCGTTATGACCGAGAAAGAGAAGGCTATGCGGATCGGAGAGCAGGTATATTGGCTCTTGTATTAGGTGGAGGCCCGACTCACGGGCTCCCGGCTTTGCTTCCGGGGAGCAGGGTAGCACTATTGGGCCAAGTTATTAAGCCCTCAAGTTTTGATTGCAATGATTTATCGAATAGGCTCTCGGATTCGTCCAGGCTGTGTCGATCCGAATTGAGGCAGGATTGCGTGCCTGGGCGCGTCATGCGGTGATAGCAGGGGGGCTTTTTCAAGCAACCTTTGCGCTTGATCGAGCGCCGTCAGTGCACTCTTGCAGCAGTGTCTGTCGAAGAAATCGGCCGGTGTGGCTTCGGTCGGCGGCTGCAGCCAGGATCTCGGGGGTTCCCTCGGCCACGATTAAGCCGCCACCTTCTCCCCCCTCGGGACCGAGGTCGAGGATCCAGTCTGCAGTCTTGATGACGTCGAGGTTATGCTCGATCACTATCACCGTGTTGCCTTGGTTAACAAGGCGATGAAGCACATCTAAGAGTTGCTGGATATCGGCGAAGTGGAGCCCTGTAGTCGGCTCGTCCAGGATATAGAGCGTGTTCCCTGTTGAGCGCTTCCCTAACTCCTTTGCTAGCTTGATGCGCTGTGCCTCGCCCCCGGAGAGAGTGGTCGCGCTCTGTCCCAGCTTGATGTAGTCGAGTCCCACGTCGTGAAGGGTGCCAAGGATTCTCTGAATCTTGGGGTGGTTCTCGAAGAACTCGAGCGCCTCCTGCACGTCCATGTCGAGTACATCGGCGATGCTCCTACCACGGTAGGTTACCCTGAGCGTCTCCTGGTTGTAGCGCTCACCTCTGCACTCTTGGCACTCGATCCACACGTCCGCCAGAAAGTGCATCTCGATCCGGTTGAGACCGTGGCCGCCGCATGTTTCGCAGCGACCCCCCTTGACGTTGAAGCTGAATCGGCCCGCACTGTAACCCCATTTTCTGGCTTCCGGGGTCAAGGTGAAGACCCGGCGAATCTCGTCGAACACACCGGCATAGGTTGCCGGGTTGGAGCGAGGAGTGCGCCCGATTGGGGCTTGAGTGATGTGGATGACCTTGTCGATAGCGTCTGACCCCTCTATAGCTCTGTGTGGGCCGGGGTTGGCTCTACTCCCCATGAGGCGACGGGCTAAAGCCGGGTACAGGGTGCCTGTGATCAGGCTTGACTTTCCGCTCCCCGAGACTCCAGTGACGCAGGTCAGGGTCCTCATCGGGAAGGCGGCGTCGAGGTCGCGGAGGTTGTGTAGCTGAGCTCCCCGAAGATACAACCAACTACTGCTCTCACGACGGCTCGGTACTGGCAAGACAATTCTCCTCCGGCCACTCAGGAAGAGGCCGGTCAACGATTCGGAAGCAGCTAGTGATTCCACGGGTCCCTCAGCTACAAGCTCCCCGCCCTTGATCCCCGCACCGGGCCCCAGGTCGACGATCCAGTCAGCGGCGCGTATGGTCCCCTCGTCGTGCTCGATAACTAGAACGGTGTTGCCCATATCCCTCAAGCGCAACAGGGTCTCAATCAGTGCCTGATTGTCTCGGGCATGGAGGCCGATGGAGGGTTCGTCAAGGATATAGAGCACCCCTATCAGGCCGCTGCCGAGCTGGCTTGCCAAGCGGATGCGCTGGCCCTCGCCGCCCGAGAGTGTGCCTGCCCGACGGTCCAGGGTGAGGTAGTGGAGCCCTACATTCAGCATGAACAAGAGTCGCTCCTGGATTTCCTTGAGCACCTCCCCAGCAATCTTACGCTCGACTGGGTCGAGTTGAGTGGCTAGCCGCGAGATCCATTCGTGGGCCTCGCGGATCGAGTAGCGACTCATCGCAGGGAGGCTCTTGCCGCCCACAGTTACTGCCCGCGCCTCGGGTCGGAGGCGGTCGCCGTTGCACTCGGGGCAGGGTAGTTCGCACATGAAGCTCGCATACCAACGCCGCGCCGCGTCCGAGTTGGTCTGCCGGTAGCGGCGCTTCACGTTATAGACGATGCCATACAGTGGGCGGCGGCTGCGACGGGTATACCCTTTGGCAGTGCGGTGTGTGAATGCGATCTTCTCGCCCCTCGATCCGTAAAAGAGTGCGTTCCGAGCCCGTTCGGGAAGCTCGTTCCAGGCGGTGTTGAGATCGAAGCCGTAGTGCTGTCCGATCGACGTAAGCGCAGAGACCGTCCAACCCTTCTTCTTGCCTACCTTTCCGTAGTAGCGGAGTGCCCCCTCGTTGATCGACAGTGAAGGGTTGTCGATGATCAGTTCGGGAGCGACATCCATCTCCGTGCCTAGACCCTGGCAGTGCTCACACATTCCGAGTGGGCTGTTGAAGCTGAACATTTGGGTGGAGAGTTCCGGGAATGAGCGGTTACAGTGGGGGCAAGCGTTGTGCTCGGAGAGGAGCCACCTGCAGTCGCCGACCTCGGCGAGCAGCAGCCCCTCAGCGGTTCTCAGAGTCGTCTCCACCGAGTCGACCAGTCGGGACAGGAACGCGCTGCTCGCCTCGGTTGGAATTTCGAGCCTGTCAACCACGATCTCGATATTGTGCTTCTTCTTCTTGTTTAGTGTGGGCGCCTCGTCGAGGCGGACCGTTGTGCCATCGACCCGCACGCGGGTGAAGCCATTTGCGCGGGCAGCCGAAAGGACATCGGCATGTGTTCCCCTGCGACTTCTCACTATCGGTGCGAGGAGTTGGATTCGGCTGCCGGGTTCGAGGTCAGCGAGTTGCCGACTAATTTGCTGGGCACTCTGAGGAGCCACATCACGTCCGCACTCGGGACAGTGGGGGTGGCCCACGTTGGCGTATAACACTCGCAGGTAATCCATCACCTCGGTGACCGTGGAAACTGTAGAGCGCGGGTTCTTGCTGATGGCCTTCTGTTCGATGGCGATAGCAGGGGAGAGACCGGCTATGTGGTCGACCTTGGGTTTCTCCATCTGATCTAGGAACTGCCTTGCGTAGGCTGACAGGCTTTCCACATAGCGCCGCTGCCCCTCAGCGTAGATAGTATCGAAGGCGAGACTAGACTTCCCGGAACCGGACACCCCCGTGATCACGGTAAAGGTCCCCCGAGGGATAGATACGTCGAGACTTTTGAGATTATGATGTTTGGCGCCGCGAACGATCAGGTGCGTGTGAGCCATGGGGCCGTCAGCCTCCCTTTGAACTTCAGCGGCAATATACCTTAAAAAATGAGGAGTGATTCCTGAGAGCCTGTTCCATAAGTCTCGAGTGGTCCTTTGCCGAGATGTGTGGCCCTCCAAATCTGGTGGGTACAGCTACTTGGAATACCACCCCCGAGAGTTCCAGCACGTCAACAGACCCCCCGCCCCCCCAAATCTGGTATGTGGAACCATCTGGAGTACCGCACCTTGGGCGGCCACTCGACTTATGGAACAGACTCTGAGGTACCGAATGGCTTGGCATCCTAATTTACTTGAGCTCGGAGGTTCCAACGAGCCAGAGGTATCTCCTACAATGGGTTTAATCTACAAACCCCCACCAGCTAGGAGACACCGATCAAGAGTCTACTCAAACTGCTCTGTGCTGTCGACGACTTCTGCCGGTACTTCCAGACCACCACTAGCCCCAGGCAGTTGCCTGGAGGTCGCAAGCGCGGCCCGGCACCCACCTTGGTCGCATCACCCTTATCATTCACTTCCACCAAGGGGGATACCGCATAAGAGCTACCACCTTCCACTGAGTCTTCCGCGGACTAGCAGCGAGGGCCACCATGGATGGGCTTGGTTCTTCGGGTTCAAGCTGCACCTGATCGTTAATGAGCATGGCGAGTTGATCGCAGCCTGTCTAACCCCGGGCAATAGCGACGACCGGAGGCCCGTACCGGACCCGAAGAGTCCGGTCTTGTTGAGCAGAGCGCTGTTCGGCAAACTGTTTGGGGACAAGGGCCACATTTCGAAAGCGTTGTTTGAGAAGCTGTTTGAGCGGGGAGTGGAGCTGATCACCGGGGTTCGGAGGAACATGAAAGGGGAACTAGATCTGCTTGTCGGATCGGTTATTGTTACGGAAGCGGTTTCTGAATTGAGACGATCAACAATCAGTTGAAGAACAGCTCTCAGATCGAGCATTCTCGGCATCGTAGTGCAAGGTCGGACTCTTCGGGTCTGAATTTCGCGGTGAATCTGCTGGCTGGGTTGATCGCTTACTCGCATCAGCCCCCTCTGTGTCAGGGAAGTTGTCCGGCGCCGCAAACTTCACTCTACTTTTCAGGTGGGTGGGATAGGACAGTGAGGTGGCATGCTCACCGGAACGCAAGGGGGCTGTGCTCGAGCGCATGCTTCCGCCGAACAATCTGCCTCTTCGACAATTGTCGCGGGAGGAGGGGATCTCTGAGGCGA
>MPNL01000017.1 GCA_002239005.1 Truepera sp. bin119 | reverse complement strand
AGCGAATTTGGCGTAGCTGTCGAAGTGCCGTGCGATCCTGGTGGGCTACGACAAGAGGGTTTCCAACTACGTCGGCCTGATCCAATTGGCCTGCGCCCTGCTCTGGTACCGCCGTCAGTGCCAAATTGGGTTTTGAGATGGTTTCTTAGTATTCGGTATTGACTGAAGTATTGGTAGGTGAGGCTCGTGACGTCGATCATCCCGTCGTTATAAGGGACCAGGGACCCGAACCCGATAGAGGCCGAGTGGAGGCTAGGCTAAGAACAGCTCGTGGGTGCTGGGAATGAGATTGAACCGCCCGAGGCAGATTCCTTGCTTGGGCATGGCCCCGCTGGCAGATGGGATCAAGTGGGATCAGATGTAGAGCTAGTTAGGTGGATTTCGAAGGCCTGAGCTAGCTTACTCCGCTTCACTGCTGCGGTCATAGATGGTCACTAAGTAAGGTAGGTTAGATTGGTGATATCTGCCACGGTCATCGAACCAGAAGATGTACGATCCGCTGGCTGCCTCGTTGCTGTTGCTCAGGGAGTTGGCCGAGCGCGTCACCTTGCCATCGACCGTGCCCTCGAAGACGGCTGAGCCGTCGAGGCTGTAGAGAGTGATGAACATCCGAGTGTTTGTGAAATCTTGAATGCTCCGTCGTAATCGGTTCTGGGTCTCGTTCCGACAGCCTGCTAATACTGCTGCAGTTGCTAGGAAAAGGGCAAAGAGGATCGTGACCCGCTTCAACGTGACCTCCTGAAGGTGCTATCAGGCGCCGCTTTGGCTCCGACTTGGCCTAGACCCGCACGACCATGGCGGCCTCTCTTGTCTCTCACTCTAGCATCTGAAGCATCTGAGGGGGGCACGGAGTGCTTGAGGGTTGTTACTGAGACGCTCAGGAAATGTTATTCTGGTGCTGGTGAGCCGGACCGAACCCAATCCCTATGAGGTCTTGGGGGTCGACCGAGACGCCGACCAGGACAAGATCAGGGCGGCTTATCGCAGGCTTGCCCTCGAGTATCACCCAGATCGAAACCCAGGGAACAGTGAGGCGGAAGAGCGTTTCAAGGAGCTCTCGACAGCCTATGCCACCCTACGGGATCCCGAGGCGCGGGTGCGCTACGATCGGTATGGACGGAGGCCAGGTACGGAAACATTCCAGGCGGTTGACTGGCAGACGATTTTCAGGGAGGCGGATCTTCGGATCGACTGGGATGCTAGGGGAGGGGTCCCGCAGACCGGAAACGCGGTCTTTGACTTCCTCTTCGGTGCGGTCACCGGGGCTATGCGGTTCTCGGGATTCCTTCCTGGCCAGGACCGGCATCGAGGGATTACGATCCCACTCGAGCTCGCAAGATATGGGGGGTTGCAGCGGGTGCGGGTTCCGGGGCCTAGCGTGTGCCCGACCTGCGGTGGCCGTGGTCGGGGTTATGGGGGGGGGATTTGCCAGGCTTGCGCTGGTCGGCGCCAACTCGCTTCCGCAGAGGTTGACCTCACCATTCCTGCTGGTGTTCGTGACGGGGTCAAGCTCCGGTTGAAAGGGCTAGGTGGTCTTGGGACGCCTCCAGGGGACGCACTGTTCACCGTTCAGGTCGGGCTCCCTGAGGGGGTGCGCAGGGTCGGCAACGACCTCCACACAGATCTTTTCCTCACCCCACTGGAGGCCGCACGGGGTGCGAAGGTCGAGGTGGTTGGTGTGTCTGTCACAATTCCAGAGGGGGTGTGTGCGGGCCAAGTGTTGACCTTTCCTTCGAAGGGCCTGTCTGGCGGAGACTTGGTGTTGACTATCCAGTTCGACGTGTGGCGGGGCCTGTGGCGCACAGTCAAGAGTTGGGCTCGAAGATTGAGCCCGGTATGAGGGAGAGGGCGTGACCGACGACAGCAGAGCTATAGATCCCCCTGTGGGGGAGAGGTCCGACTCGATAGATAGGGATAAGCCTCTGTACGTCATAAGTGTAGCAGCAGAACTCGTTGACATGCACCCCCAGACCCTCCGGCTTTACGAACGGAAGGGGCTTATCGAGCCGAGCAGGAGTGCGGGCAAGACCCGCCTCTACTCACAGCGCGATATCGAGCAACTGCGTGAGATCCGTCGACTCACCCAGGAGCTAGGTGTGAACCTCGCTGGGGTGGAGGAGATCATCAAGCTAAGGCGGCAACTCGATTCCCTCCAGGATAAGCTCGAGGACCGTATCGGCAGGCTGCAGGGGCAGCTCCAGGAACGGATGCGTGGTATTGCTAGCGCCCTGCCTGCCCCTGCAGAGGATGTTACAGAGGACGGTACCTAACTATAGGGAGGTACACTAGACATTGATGGTTGTGAGTGTGACGTCTAACATAGCTTGGAGTACACCCCTCGTGGAGAAAGGATGGGGTCTCCCACCTAGGGCGTCCCCGTGAGGCTTGCAAGCCTCACCATCAGTGGTTTTAAGAGCTTCGGCGACCGCACGGTCGTCGAATTCTCCCCCGGCGTCACTGCTATTATTGGGCCGAACGGTTCCGGGAAGTCGAATATTGTCGATGCCCTCCGCTGGGTGACAGGTGGTGGGCGTGCCCGTTCGTTCAGGGCGGATATTAGAACCGAACTCATCTTTCACGGCGCGGTGGGCAAGCGCAGTGTTGGCTTGGCAGAGGTCGAGTTGGAGCTTCTTAACACTGCAGCTAGGCCGTTACGGATTTATAGGAGCCTGCTTCGCGATGGTAGCAGCACTCTTAAGTTGAATGGTGTCAATGCGCGGCTAATGGATGTGGAGGAGGCTCTCACGGGGACCGGCCTCGGGCGCGGAGCTCTGGCGGTGATCGGTCAGGGTGAGGTGGGCGAGGTCCTCACGGCCGACCCTGAACGGCTGCTGGCCTACGCGGCGGAAGCTGCGGGTGTGGCGCAGTTGGCTAGGCGTCGCGAACTCACCCTGAGGAGGCTAGACACCGCACGTTCCCATCTAGTGCGGCTTGAGGATGTCATTGCAGAACTGCAGATACAAGTTGAGGCTCTAGCGCACGAGGCAGTGGAGGCGGAGAGACATGAACAGTTGAGCCGCGAGGCGCTCCAGCTTGGCTACTCCCGGGTTCGTCGGCGGGTCGAATCACTCGAGCATGACGCTGGGAGGTTGCGGGCTAAGGAGATTGAACTGCAGGGCGACATTGTGGAGCGTCGTGACCGGTTGCGCTTGCGGAGTGCTGAGTTAGTCGAGCGTCGTGGTGAATTGGCTGATGTCGAGATGGCTTTGCGCAAGGCGCTCGCGGAGGCCGAGGCGAGGAGGGGAGATCTGCGGGTGAGCGAGGAGCGACTCCACTCAGAGGAGTTGCGCCGGCAGGACCTTGAAGCGAGAGCGGTAGCCCTCCGTGAGCAGTTGGGGGACCTTGTCCTCGATGAGCCCGATCCCCCACCCGGCGACGCTGCAGAGTTGGCTGCAGCTTGTGAGCGGGCTGAGGCGGCCCTCACGTCCCTTGTGCGGTCTTTAGAGGAGGTTGAGGCCGAGCGTAGTGCGGCCGCACGTGCCTGCGAAGCTGCGAGGGAGGCCAGCAATGCCTTCGAGGTTAGGCGCGAGGCGTTAGTCTGGCAACTCACCGACCTGCGCAGTAGGCGTGGTGTCCTTGAGCAGTCAATAGTTGACGAGGGCGAGATGGCAGGGGAGAGGGCGGATTTGGAGGAGCGCACAGTGCGCCTCGCGGAGGTCCGCTCTGAGCGGGTGAGGTTGTCCGAGGAGATTGTTGGGTTGCGTTCATCACTACTTGAGGCTGAGGCGGAGGCCGGGGCACTTGAGCGCGACCTTGCCCGGCACGAGCGGGCAGTTCGAGAGCGGCGCGGCTACGCCAAGGGACCCCAACTAGCCCTTACCTCTGGATTACCTGGGGTGATTGGGTCAGTGACTGATCTCCTCGAGGTTCCGCCCCGCTTCCGCCAGGCCATTGATGCAGCGCTTGGCAGACGGGTGGAGCACGTTGTAGTCGAAACGGCCGATGATGGTGTGCGAGTGATCGAGCATGTGCGTCGTAGGAAGGGCTGGGTCACGGTGCTACCCCTGGACTTGGTGCCGGCTCGGCGTCCGCGCCACCCCAGCTTAGCTAGCGAGTCGGCTGTTCTCGGCCTCGCTCGTGAGGTGGTGAAGACTGACGAGCGGTTCCGGAGCCTCGTCGACCAACTCCTTGGCGCTACGGCGATAGTAACCACTCTTGAAGGGGCTGTCGAGCTCGCCCGGGCATATGGCACCAGACCGCTCTTGGTCACCCTGTCCGGGGACCGGGTGGAGTCCCACGGTGCTCTCTCCGGTGGCAGGGTTGGCGTGTCGAGTGGGTTGATTGGTCAACAGAGGGGATTCAGGTCGGCCTTGGCCAAAAAGCGGGCGGTGGCAGCTGAGTTAACTGGGCGACTTGAGGCTGTTGAGTCGGAGGCGGCCCGACTCGACCAGGAGGAGCGCTCGCTCATGGAGGCTCTTGGGGAGGGACGAGTCAGGCTAGCTGCGCTAGAGGAGGCGAGTCACTCTAGGCGCCGAGAACTTTCTCAGATTGAGAGTCTAGGGGAAAGGGTCTCGGTCACCCTAGAGCGCTTGGAAGCCCCCGCTGCTTCTGAGCTTGTGGAGGCGATGGCAAGGCTCGACCGGGCAGAGGCTGCAGCCTCTGCTGTCCAGGAAGAATTGCTTGGTGCTCGGGCTGGGTTGGACCGTGCGCGATGGGGTCGGGATCTGCATCATGAGCGCACTGCTGCTTACCATGTGCTCATGGCTCGGGTGCGCCGGGACCGAGAGCGGCGTGGCATGCTCGCTGACGACCTTAAGCGGGTTAAGGAGGATCTTGTCGCGGTTGAGGGGGAGGTTGAAATGCGCCGTGCCGCAGCTGCTGAGGCAGCTGCGGCACTCCCAGATGACTTGGATATATGGGAAGAGGCCCATCGTTTGGCCATGAAGGCTGTCGAGGCGGTGGAGACCGAACAGGCTAGGCTCACGGAGGAGCAGGCGCGGGCCGGCCGTGACTTGGAGGGTGTCCGACTTTCGCTGGCTCGCCGTGAGACAGCCCTCGAGTTGGCCTGCGATGAGATGGCTGCGTATCCAGGGGGTCTGAGATTGGCAGATCTTTCCGAGCGGGAGGTGCGGCGTAGACTCGCTGAGGTTGAGGAGTGCCTGGAAGAGTTCGGACCCGTAAACCACCGGGCACAGGTGGACTTTGAGGAGCGATCTGTCCGGCTCTGCACTCTTAGGACAGACTGTGACGCTGCGCTGGTGGCGGTGGAGGAGTTGGAGACAGCCCTCGAGTGGGTTGATACGGAGACCACTGCTAGATTAGATAGGACGGTGGGGGTCCTCCGGAAGAGTTTTGGGCGGCATGTGACTGCCCTCTTTGGGTCTGGTGCTGTGTCTGATTTGCGGATTCTGCGGGATGAGGGGCGTCCAACGGGTCTGGAGGTTATGCTCCAACCTCCGGGGAAGAAGACGAAGTTACTGAACCTGCTATCGGTGGGGGAACGGACGATGGGAGCGCTGGCTTTTTTATTCTCGCTCATAGCACAGGGGGGCCGGGGTGAGCAGAGCGGCCTCCCTATTGTGGTGCTTGACGAGGTCGATGCTCCCCTGGATGAGGCCAATATAGGGAGGTTCTGTGCCTTCGTGGAGCGGTTGGCTGTAGCTGGAACTCAGTTCGTACTCATTACGCACCAGAGGGCCACGTTCGAAATTGCCGAGGTGATCTCGGGGGTCACGACCGAGGGTGGTGTAAGTCGCTTGTTCAGCATTCAGAAGAATGAAGAGTTGGTTTTACGGCGGTGACGGGTGCTGGCTGACTCTGTGCTGTGGCGGGTGGAGCGCCACGGGTTGCTCGATTCGACGCAGGACCGACTGCGACGCTACCTAGATCGGGGCCGCAATGTTCACGGTTTGGCGGTCCTTGCCGAGCAGCAAACAGTGGGGCGTGGTAGGTTGGGACGCTTCTGGCAGAGTCCCAGGGGTGGGAGCTATCAGTCATTCGCTGTTCGGGTGTCAGGGGACGTGGAGTTAGCACTCATTCCGATTGTTGTGGGGGTTGTTCTTGCTGAGGCGCTTGCGGTGGAAGGGATGCCTGTTAAGGTGAAGTGGCCGAACGATCTCTTCCTTAGGGGACGCAAGCTTGCTGGTATCCTCTGTGAACTTCATCGTGGACACCTCATCATTGGAGTAGGGGTTAACGTTGGGGATTCAGGTCCCACGGGTAGTTCATCACTAGCAGTTTTGGATCTGGACTCGGTGCATGGACTGGTTCAGATATCAGTTGGTCGTGCCCTGGTGAGGTTGCGCGAGTTAGAGGGGAGAGGACTCCCTGAGTTCTTTGCGCCCTATGATCTTCTCACGGGAAGGGTGGTGAGAGTTAGGGCTGGAGAGTGCGAGGTCACGGGACGGGCAATGGGCATTGATGGTTCGGGATGTTTACGACTTTGTGATTTGGGGGGAGGCTGTCAGAGAATCTGTGGCGGGTCTGTGATTGCGTGGTGACTGAGGTCGAAAGTTCACGAGTATAAATAACGTGAATTATTTCTTTAATCATCTATCCAGATGCGCGAGGCATGGACACTCTATGGATCTGCGTCGGCGCATTATCGAAGCCGTGCAAGCGGGAGCCTCGGCCCGTGAGGCCGCCAGTGCCATCAAGCTCATCCACCGCTGGCACCAGGAGCAGTCACAGATGACGCCCCAGCGGTTGATCTTCCTTGACGAAACCGGAGCCAAGACCAACCAACATGGCCAGGCTGCGGGGGCGCAGCTTAGCGGGGCAACGCTTGCACGCCTCGGTGCCGTTCGGTCGCTGGGAGACGACCACATTTGTGGCAGGCCTGCGCCTAGCTGGTTGGATGGCACCGATGGTGCTGGCTGGGGCGATCAACGGTGCTAGCTTCAAAGCCTATGTGGAGCGGATACTGGCTCCAAAGCTACGTCCTGGCGACCTAGCGGTGATGGATAATCTGTCAAGCCACAAGGTGGCTGGGGTTCGTCAGTCTGACACTGAGGGAAATGTCACATACCGTGGGCTTTTTGTGCACTAACTTCCAATAAGGGTTATTATTGGAAATTGATAAGAGGAGCTATGACCAGCCTGCAACTCTATGATGCGAGCGCTCTTGAGAGGCACCGAAGTTGGCTCGACCTCAGTGACGAAGCCCTGCGTCGTCGGGCCGTGGCTGCCGCCAACAGCCGCGATCCTGAAGAGCTATGGGGACTCGTTGAGGCCTACCTAGTTCACTCTAGTCCGAAGGGCAGCAAGCTTAGCCGCCACACCCTTAATACCTATAAGCGAGGTATTAGAGACCTTCTCGAGCACTGGCAGGGTGTGAACCTGCTCCGGCCAGGTCGCCGCGCAGGTAGTCTCTATCTCGAAGAACTTGAGCAGATCCCGCATCGCATCGATAAGACCGATGGCCAAGCCGCCCCTAGATACCGGAGCCCCGCCACTGTGAACGTGAAACTCGCAGCGGCTCGTACCCTCTACTACGCCTTGGCTTGGTCTGAGGCTACTAACGTCGACCCGTTCAAGGGCCTAAGGAGTCGCAGCGACCCCGTTCCCGCTTGGGAGAAGCGGCAACCGTACACCCTAAAGGAAATTGAAAGGCTTCTCGAGGGAGCCGAGCATCCCGCTGATCGGGTCGTGATCCTCTTAGGAAGCCACGCTGGCCTCCGGCGGCACGAGATCGCAGGGCTCCGTTGGGAGGACCTTAGATCAGAGGTCCGGCTGGTACGTGTGAGGGGTAAGGGAGGATATATAGAGAGCGTAGGTGTTAGTAAGCGGCTGCTAGAGGCGTTACAAGCCCTTCGGTCGAGCCGGGACGTCCGGCGCCGTCGCAAGAACCGCGACGGCTTCATTCTCCCTTGGGGAGATAAACGGATCGAGCAGCGCTTCCGCACCCTCTGTCAGGCGGCAGGCGTGGAGTATGAAGGCAAAGGTATTCACGGGCTACGGCACAGTGCCGGAACCCGTATGTATCGCCAGACGCGGGACTTGAATCAGGTACAAAAGCACCTTCGACATAAAAACATTACCACCACCACCATCTACGCCAAACTCGAGGATGAGGCAACTAGGCGCACCATAGAGGATTGGTAGGGCGAAGTAGTTCCCAATTTAAGTGACTTGTCTAGTGGATATAATAACTAGAGAAATATTTCACGTTATCTATAATCGTGAATTTCATACCTGACTCACCCACCATACATATCTTCGGGATCGCGTCCGCAAGAGCCCAGGCTCTTATAGTAGGTGAGCGGAATCCAGCGAATCCGTCCTTGTTCGATGGTGCAGGTGTTAGCCAGCGAGAAGCCTAAGCGAGAGAGTTCCCTGGCCACCCGCTTACTACTTCCTTGGGCAATCTGAGTTTCAACCCTGACGAGGCGCCGACCCTGCCTGGTCTTGCACACCACTACCTGGGCCTGACGCCTTGAGGTCCGAAGAGTCCGGT
Organism: Truepera sp. bin119; assembly: GCA_002239005.1. GTDB lineage: Bacteria > Deinococcota > Deinococci > Deinococcales > Trueperaceae > MPNL01. The sequence continues at coordinate 50,709 of MPNL01000017.1, read as the reverse complement.
CTCGAATCTCTCCCATCGGCCTAGGCACTTAATCCAAGGGACAACAGGATAAGAATAACAATGGGGGTGATCGGTCTCGTTTTCATGGTCACCTCTTGAAACAACACCAAACGAAGAGCGCTCGCTCTAACAAGACGGCGCAGAACGCGCCAGTAGCCTCACTCTCTTTGGGGCAATAAAGTACTATTGATTATCTCACGTTACGACCGTATAACACCCTGGGCTTACCGCGAACGTGAATCTCCTGTTCTCTCTATTTCTAAGGAAATATTTCACTTTATCTCTGGTCGTGAATTTTCTAGTCTACAGCGAACATGATTCAGGAACTAACCGAAGACTTTACTCTCCCAAGCTCACAATATACACTAAGCCTTGAGGACCGACATGCGCAGCATGATCTGTTCATCCAACATCTAGGAGGAATTCCATGCCCGGCAAAATCATTGCGTGGCTCACTTTGCTAGTTGCAACAGTGGCCTTCGCTCAGTCAGCACAGATTTACAACCTTCCAGGAGAGGCGGTCTTCCCCGAGGGCATAGCTGCCGATGCAGAAGCAGGTGTTTTCTTCGTGAGCAGCACCACCGATGGAACCATCCTGCAAGGTGACGTCGCTACCGGTGAGGTGTCGGTATTCGTGGCTGGTCCCCAGCCTCCCTTCACAACCGTCGGCTTAGATGTCGACTCACAGGGGCGCCTCTGGGTTGCAGGTGGCGGTAGCGGCCAGATAAGGGTCTATGACATTGCCACCGGCGACCTCGTCGCTACGGTCTCGACGCCAGAGGCCGAGGCAACCTTCATCAACGACGTGGTCGCTGTCGACGGAGAGGCCTATGCAACCGACTCGTCCCGCCCGATCCTCTTCCGCATTCCCCCTACCCTCGACTCCGCAGAACCCTGGGTGGATTTTACCGGAACGGCTTTCGAGTACATCGAAGGCTTTAATGCCAACGGCATCGAGGTCAGTGCTGATGGTCGCTACCTCGTTGTAGTCCAGATGAACACAGGCAACCTCTACCGCATCGACCGCGAGACGAAAGCTGTTTCCTTGATCGACCTTAGTGAGGGGATGATGGCTGCAACGGTCGAGGGTGGCGATGGCCTCGAACTCGACGGACTAACTCTCTACGTCGTTCAGAATGCGCCGCATAAAATCGCGGTGCTCGAGCTCGAGCCCGACTTCTCGAGTGCCACCGTCGTAGCTAACATCACCGACCCCTCCTTAGGATTCCCCACAACCGCTGTCAAGGTGGGCGATCAATTACTGGTCGTGAACTCGCAGTTCGACAAAATGGATACCGACGATCTCGTTCTCCCCTTCACAGTCTCCGGGGTCCCGGTCCCGTAGCAACAAACACCCCCGGCAGAAGTCTTGTAGCCCCCCACGCCATAAAGTGCATGGGGGGCCCAAATTGTCTTAACTAGGAGAGGCGCCCAGCCAAACCGCCACTACCAACATGCCCCGGGAACGCCCATCTACTACTACACCCGATCCTCCCCTACATCACCCTTCATACTTCCCTCGGAAACGAGGCAACCCCTGAGGCAATACCCCTCCGGCGAGTTAGTTCGCTGAAGGTGAAGAACCCTGGAGCGTAACGAAGCATCAGATCGAGCATCAACAACACCAGCCCAAGCACCACCCACAGCGGCCAGACCGAGCGCCACAGCCAGAGCAGCGGAACAGCGCCGACATACAGCGGTTCATCTCCCAAAAGCACCCTGCCTTCAGTGGCGTGCACCACCGCCCGCAACCGCTCCCCACCTTGCGATTCGAAAGCAAAACGGGCAGGATAGGAGACAATCGTCTCCGCTTCGACGGCTTCGAAGGTCCCGACCTCATCGTCATCGTCGCTGGTTACACGCACCCGGTAGCTGCCGGGGCCGTCAACAGCGAAGCGGGCTTGGTAGCGTCCGGGGGCAAGCGCTGTCAACCGTAGTAGCTGGTCTTCAGCGGAAGCGCTGAAAACCTCACCACTGATCTGGAGACCCTGAGCAGGTTCGCCACGCGCGTCAACCGCCTCCACCACTACCCGGAGTTCGTCACCAGCCCGCTCCAGGGCGAGGTGTAGTCCCGGCTTGGCTACCGGCGGCAACGCCCAGCGGACAGCCTGGGACCAGAGCAACGGGTAGAACGGAAGCTCGAGCCAACCACGAGTCCATTCGCCCGCCCCCTGGGAGGCAAAGGCCACCACCCTGCCAAGACCATAGCGCCACGAAGCCAGGACCGGGTCCTCGTCGGGTCCCACCAGATGGAGCTGGGCCCGGTCCTTGCTACTGGTCCGGACGTAGCCCTGCAGCGGCGGCATCACCTCTGGCAACCCCTCGAGGAAGGTGGGGCTGCGATCCTGCCACTGCGGTACGAACATATCCACCTCCAACGGCGTATCCGTGAGCAGCATGGCCTCTTGGGAGAGGATGCTCGGGAGGGCCTCAACATCGGCGGTGGCGTGGAATGCGCCACCACCACGCTTGGCTATCCCCTGGAGGAGCTTGATGTCGGAACCTTGGCCGATAGCGACGGTACTCACAGTGATGTCTGCACCAGTAATGCTGTCAAGGATAGTGTCAAAATCACCAGGCTGCGACATCCCATCAGACATAACCACGATGTGACGCGCCACGCTGTCCACTGGAGCGAGCTGCCAGTAGGCGGACTCCAAAGCTGGATAGAGCGAGGTGCCACCACCAGGCTGCAGCGACCGCAGCGTCTGTTGCAACTCCTCACGCTCAGGCACCTGCTGGAGAGGAACTATCGAGGTCGCTAGCTCGTCGAAAACCACCACGCCGGTCAGGCTCTCCTTGTGAAGCAGGCCGACAGCGTCGACAGCAGCACGCTTGGCGATCTCGAGTCTAGACACTCCACCGACCCGCTGCTGCATGCTGCCCGAGCGGTCGAGGATAAACAGCAGCGCTACCTTCGGTGCCTCGCGGGGAATGCGGCTCGACAGCGGCGACACCTCCTCGAGGGGTGTCTGATAGTATCCGCCTGGACCGAACGTATTCTCGCCCCCGAGGATTAGCAGACCTCCCCCGTACTCGCGGGTCCAGCGCACCAGCGCCTCCTGTTGCCGGGTGTGAAGGTCGATGGCGGGCACGTTCATGAGGACGACGGTGTCATACACCAGCAATTTGTCGACGCTCCAGGGGACCCGCAGCGGCTCCAGCACCTCGGCGTCTATCCCCTGCAGGGAGAGGGCCTCAGCTAGAATACCCCCCCAAGCGAGCTGCGGGGTGAAGATCCCCACCATGGCCTTTGCCTCGACCTCGGCCAGCACGCCGTCACGGTTATTCTCGGCGAAGACGTCTCCTTCAGCAATCACCTCGACCTCATAGAGGAAGCGCCCCGCTCCCTCTTCTGAGAGGGCGACATCGACTCGGTTGCGACCGGGGAACAGCTGCAAAGACAACTCCTCACGCAATTCGCCCTCGCGCCAGGTCTGCACTACCGCAGGCACCGCCGCTGAACTCTGGATAAAGGCCTGGAGGGTGAAGCTATCCCCTTGGAAGAGGCGAGGTGGGAGCGTCAGACGCTCGACCAGCACTTCACCAGCAGGCATTACCCCCACCGGCAACACATCCACCGCTATCCCGGCCGACGCCAGTTCGGGCAGTAGCGGAGCCAAGTCGCCACGCGTCTGCGTCCCGCCACCGACCACCACCATGCGCCCGGCTTCGGCCCCACTCAGCAGAGCTGCCGAAAGATCGAGTGCCGAGGCGATATCGGCCCCTTCAGTACCTGCACTTCCAGGCAGCTCCCCCAGCGGTTGACCGAAGTCGGTAACCACCTGAGCTCGGGAGCCAAGCTGCACCACCGCCTGTTGGCGCGCCCCCGCCGATGCGTCAGAGGCAGAGGCCAAGAATCCGCCGATGAACTCCTGTGCCCTGCTCCCGTAGACATCGGGATCGTCGACCACTAGCACCAGTCGCTGTTGGCGGTGAGGCAAGAGCAACGGCCATGAGAAAATAGCCAGTAGCGTCAGCAGCAGGGTAGTCACCCTCAAAGCCAGGATCCGGCGCCGCCGGCCGGAGAGGGGATTGTCCCGATGCAGGCCTGAGCGCTGCAGGAAGCGTTCAATCCCCCTCCCAGCCAGCAACGCCTCGACCAGTAGCAGCAGCAGGGCTGTCAACAGCAGCCAGCGGTAGGGTAGCCACCAACCCCCTCCCGCCGCCTGCTCGGTGGCTGCCGATTCAGGGGCGCTCCTAGATACGTCAGACTCCTCGGTAACCGAAGCATTCACAACGAGAAGGTCACCCTCCTGGTCAAGGCGGTAGACGCCCGCCCGATCGGGAACAAACAGGTCGGTAAAGCCGGGCGGAGCCCAAGCCTGCGCAGGCGAGAGGTCAGAGCCAGCGAGAACGAACGGCGCGGGCAGGTGGATGGCCTCCCCCTCAACGGTGGCGGGAACCAAGTCTACGCCGCCCAGCAGGCTGCGCGGGTCGAGTGGGCACCCCTCACCCACCGTACAGGTCTGCCCTACCACCTGCCCGCGCCAAGGGGCAACCCAATGGAGCAGGTTGGCGACAAACACGGGGAAGCCCAACTCCCCGGTCCAGGGGCTGCTCGTCAGGTCGAAGGCGGCCACCACCTCACGCCCCGCCCCGGTAGTTCGGGCCTGCACTAGCGGGGCGTCGCCAGCTTCGAGTAGAACTGTCGCCCCAGGCAGTCGCGAAGCCCGGAAGGCCGGGCCGGGGTCCACAGCGCTCCAATCGACCGACGACGCCAGTGGGTGCGACCCCCTCCAACCGGTCGGCTGCACGGCCCCGAGCGGCGACGCGCTCTCTCCGTCGGGGAGCGCACCACCCAGCCACAGGGTATGGGTCCCAGGATGGCGCTGTGGCTGAACCCGGTCGACCACCACCAGGTCGAATTCCGCGCTGTTCGAAGGCAAAGCGTCAGCGAGGAAGAGTTCGAGATCGTCGATAGCTTCAAGCGCCCGCTCCAGTGGGGGGTTCGGGGGTCCGAGGTGCAATACTCTGACGGTGCGAGGCTCGGAACCGAGCCAGAGCCAGCGGCTGTTGTCGGCAGTGAGTGCGTCATCCGGTAGTCGCAATTCCAGCAGGCCCGCACCAGGAAGTTCCAGATCGAGCTCAAAAGGCGCGCTGCCGTCGCGGAAGCGAAGATCCTCACTCGCCCAACTCAGGGCGCCGCCGACGCCACCCGGAGAGAACAGGATCTCGAGCGTTATCGGCCCCGGCGCCTCCGCAAACGATCGAACCTCGCCCTTTAGTAGCCACAAGCCGTTGTTGAGGTCGAGTGGCGTGGCTCCTGCCTCAGCCAGGCCGACATTATCTTCGCCAGCGCCGAACGCTACAACCTTGAGTTCAGCCTCCGGCAAGAGAGCTGCCACCGCAACGCGACCCGCTTCGGCCCCGGAGCCATCGCTAAGGATCGTCACCCGTATCGACTCGCCCTCCCTGACCAGACCGGGAAGCAGAGCCGCCGCCTGATTCCAAGCGGCCCCACCTTGAGCGGGCACCAGGTGGCCTATAGCGTCCCTGGCAGCCTCGATCGTAGTCACTCGGGCGCCGACCAGGTCAGCCCGGGGGCCAACAGCCACCAGCGACAGCGGTCGTCCTCTCCCAACCACCCCGTTACCGGACGATTCGAGCTCACGGTTTAAGTAGGCGAGCGCCAGATCGAAACGATGCCCCTCCTCACCTCTGGTCAGCATGCTCCCGGAGCGGTCGACCATGACGATCCAGTGCTCCCCGACGGACTGCTGCGACTGCAGCTGCGGGCGTGCTAGGGCCAACACCAGCAGGGCCACGGCCAGCAGCTGCAACAGCAGCAATAGACTCGGGCGTGGGGGGCGCCAAGTGCGCTGGGGTCGATGGCTCGAGGCCAGTTGTCGCCACAGCTCGACGTTCGACACCTCGACGACCTGGCGGCGCCGGATATGGAGCAGCAGTATCACTAAGCCGAGAAGCCCTAGTAGCAACCACCAGGGCTGCGCAAAACTCATGCAATCAACCCCGCCATGCGCCAGTCGCGCAACAGCAACTGCTCGAGATCATCGTCGCTCCGTACCCTGAGATAGAGTCCCTGATTATCGCTGAGGGCGCTGCGCACCGAGAGCCTCCACCTCTCGAAGTGCTCGCGGTAGCGATCTCGCATAACGGGGTCGAGCGAGATCTCGATCTCGTGGCCGGTCTCGGAATCCACCATTCGAATCTCGCCGCCGCCGAGCAGCGCCGAATCCTCCTCCTCGGGGGCCAGAACCTGGATGCCGACCAACTCCTGGCGACCGAGGCGCAGCACCTTCAGCGCCTCCTGGGCGCCGGGGAACATCCAATCACTCACAATGACCAGGAGACCTCCAGAGAGCAGTCGCGGCATGGCCTGGCGGGTGGTGCGGATCAGGTCGGTGGTGCCCCGCGGGCGGAGCTGTTCGAGCCAGGCAAACAGGGCCTGGGCGCGGCGCACGCCGTGCAGCGGAGTGAACCAGTTGAGAGAGTTGCCGGAAAAGGCCCCGACGAGCACTCGATCACCGCCGACCAGCGCCGCGTATCCGAGGGCGGCGGTAAGCTCTCGCGAAAAGGGGAATTTGCCGGGCTGACCATATTTCATCGAGGCGCTGGCGTCGAGAAGGATCGTCACCGGAAGCTGCTGATAGAGCGTATACTGACGAATATAGTGCTCTCCGAGCCGCGCCAGCACGTGCTGATCCAAGTAGCGGATATCATCACCGAGCTGATACTGTCGGTGATCGGCAAACTCAATCCCCGCACCCCTAGCGCGCGACGGTCTTTCACCGATACCGGTGGAGGCGACCGCCTCCCGAACCAGGAGTTTGCTGCGCGAAAGCCGTTGCAGAATCCGAGGCGACAGCAGGCTCATCAAGCCCTGGCGGCAAGAGACCGCTTGAAGACAGCTGAGAGAAGATCCTCGGCGGAGACCCCCTCTGCCTCCCCCTCGAAATTGAGCTGAAACCGGTGCCGCAGTGCCGGCAGCAGCGTCTCTTCAAGATCTTCGAAGCTGACGTTATAGCGGCCTAGCAGCAGGGCGTGGGCCTTGGAGGCCAGGATCAGGGCCTGGGCACCCCGGGGGCTAATCCCATGGCGTACGAAGCGACGCACCTCATCGGAGTGGCTCTGATCCGGTTGGGTGGAGAGCACGAACTTGACTACCGCCTCCTGCACATGAGAAGCCATCGGCACAGCGCGCGTGAGTCTCTGGAAGCGCAGGATCTCCTCCGGCTTGAGGATCTGATTAGGCTCCGGCTGATCGACCCCGGTGGTGAGATCGAGGATGCCACCGAGCACCTCCTCCGAAGGGTAGGGGATCTTAACCTTGAAGAAGAAGCGGTCGATCTGAGCTTCGGGGAGCTGATAGGTCCCCTCCATCTCGATCGGGTTCTGGGTTGCCAGCACGAAGAACGGAGCCGGCAAGGTGAACTCCTCGCCCGCCGCAGTAACGGTGCGCTCCTGCATCGCTTCGAGCAGTGCCGACTGGGTCTTGGGGGTGGCACGATTGATCTCATCAGTAAGCACCATCTGGGCGAAGATCGGACCGCGCTGGAAGCGCGAGTGAGTCTCGCCGCGATCATCGTGGATCAGCACGATGGTACCGGTGATGTCGGCTGGCATCAGATCGGGAGTGAACTGGATCCGCGAGAACTCAAGGCCGCACACCATCCCCAGGGTCCGCACCAGCAGGGTCTTGCCTAATCCGGGCGCACCCTCGACCAGCACATGTCCCCCGCAGAGCAGGCTAATGAGGAGTTGGTCGATGACCTCCTCCTGGCCTACGACTACCCTGGCGATCTCTTCGCGAACCAGGCTGAGCCGCTCGAGCTCACCCTCGAGGGGCGCGACGGTTTCGTGGTCCAGGCGCTCTTCCGTCTCTTTCGACATACTCGCTTATCTGCCTCTCCGACCCAGAATACAGGCCTCAATTGATGGACGAGGCCTCCGCTTCGTCCTGTTCAAAGTAGCGGCTCACAACGGCACGGTCACGGGGAGTCAGCAGGTCGCGGCGCAACTCGGCCTCCTCGCCCGCCTCCCAAGCGTTGGCGCCCTCGAGGTCGGTGTCGGCCACCTCGGTGAAGTCGGCTTCAGGAGTCAGGTCCATCTGAACCTGTTCATCGGCCTGAACCTCGCCACCAGGAAGCATCACCTCCTCGCCACCCACATCGATCCCTTCGAGATTGGGTTCGGTAGTTTCGCCCTCGAGCGGTTGAACCCCCTGGCCCGCGAACGGGCTCTCCCCCGCCTGGGACTCCTGGGCACCGCCGAGGGGCTGCCCCCCAGCGGCCTCGGCCCGCACGCGCTGGAGGGCGCGCTGCTCGCTAGCCTCCTCGATCTGAGCAGCATACGAAGCGGTAACGGACCCCTCGAGATTCCCAATGGCCTCACGTGCTGCTGCGTCCTCTTCAAGCTGCTCTAAGAGCTGGTCGAGGGGGGACTGCTCGCTGTTCGCCGCAGCAGCGCTGGCTCCCAGAATCCCCTCACGCCCCTCCGGGTCGTCGCTCCTCATCTCACCCTCTGACTCCGGGGTGAGCTCGGCGTCGGTTAGGAGCGGGTCTCCCTCCTCAATACGCAACTCCTCCAGACCGTAGGCGCGACTGGCATGCTCCAATAGTCGTTCGATTCCCTGCTGGGCCTCCGACAGGCTGATCTCACCGAGTTCGATCGACTCCCCCAATTCGACCATGGCCTCGGCCACGGCCTCAAGATAGGGGTCGTCACGCCTTTCGGCCTCCTGTTCCAACAGCTCGGCTGCCCGCCTTAAGTTGGTTACGACCTCGCCAAGTTCCTCATTTCCTAGTTCTGTTGCCACCGCTGCCGGGGTGCCCAACCCAACGGCGCGCAGCTGCGGCGCCCCGAACAGCACTGCTGCAGCAACCACCGCCAGCACCAGCACCAGCCAGAGCTCGCGGGCCAAGCGCAGGCGCACAAGTTCACGGGGCTCTATACGCACCGCGTGGCGCTCAGCGTCCCGGAACAGGGCGGCACCCACCTCGGCGCTAGCCCTATCCGCCGTCCGCGAGGTCTGGTGAGCCACCTCGAGAGCAGTGCTAGCCCGTTCGCTAAGGCCGAAGTGCAGGTCGGCTCGACGCGCCATCTCGATTAAGCTCGGGGTACTGAGTAGGGCCCACGGCACAGCCACGGCGAGGCCCGCTGCCAGAGCGAAGGCACTCCACTGCCAAACGGCCTGTGTCAGTGGCCCCAGCAACTGATCTACCGCGGTCAGAACCACAAAGATGGTGCCGGCAAGAAGCCCACCCCGGAGGACTCCCCGCAATAGCAGGCCACCGCGGGCGCGACGGCGCCCGCGCCTGAGGTTGGTTTCGAGTACACCGAGGTGTAGGAGGTGCTTCCTTATGACCCTGCTCCTATCCGCGCCAAATCGTCGCTTCGGCAATATTATCAGCAATCCGAGTCCCGCATGCCGTACGCAAGTTCCCGGCTACAGTAATGAATGTTCGTCATCCTAATGGGCGTATCATACCCGACTATCACCAGGATACGATGGGCCCGGTAGTAACGAGTGGCCGAGCTAGACTGACTTTAGCTGCGCTTGGCCATGGCCACCGCAGCGACGAGCGCGGCGATAACCGGCAGTATCGTGATCACCAGAAGATCGACAACCATCGGCAGTTGCCGGAAGTCCAAGAGTACGAAGCGCAAAAGATCCAACTGGTAGCTAACTGGGTTGGCGAACACCAGCACCCGGATCCACACCGGCAACTGCACCACCCAGCCGCCGCCGATGGCATAGACCCCGAGGCGGGCCAGCTCGTTACGCAACTCCTCAGGAATGTCGAGGAAGCCGACTCCGCCGATAATACCTCGGATCGGGAAGATCGAGCCCGACAGGAAGTACAGGGGCTGGATCACGCCGTTGGAGATACTGCCAAAGCCCTCGAAAGTCCGCATCCGCGACGCGAGCACTACGCCGAAGGCGGTCAGAAAGACCCCCATCGAAAACATCACCGCCCAAGCCAACAGCAGCTTGGTTACGCTAAAGGGGACCCCGATAATAGGTATGAACAGGAACGGAATCGAACCCTGAGCCACCGCTATGGTAGCTCCGCCGAGCAACTTCCCCAGCGCAACAGAGAGCATCGGTGCCGGCGACACCTGGACCTCTCGGAGCAACCCGACCTGGCGATCCCAGACCAACGCGATGGCCGATTGTAGCGATGCGAACAAGACGTTCAGGGTGACGACCCCAGGCAGGATGTACTGGGCGTAGGAGTACCCCTCAATCTGACGCAGCGAAGCACCCAGGCCGAATCCCAGGATGAGCAGCCACAGCACCGTGCGAGAGAGACCACCAAAGATCTGGGAACGGTTGCGTCCGTAGCGCACCAACTCGCGCCGCCACATGACCCAGATGACCCTGGGCGCAAACATGGATCGGTTGACGCGAGGGAGGGGTTCTCCGGTCGCGATCACCGGGTGTGCTCCCCACCTTGGCGGGCGAAGTTCAGCAGTCGATCCCGGGGTGTGGCCTCCTCGTCACGAAGCTGATGCCCGGTAAGCTCGATGAAGACATCCTCTAAGGTGCTCTCTGTAGAACCCGTGGTGGACGTCTTGAGCTCCGCCGGCGTCCCCAGCGCAACCAGCTTGCCAGCGTCGATGATCCCCACCCGGTCGCACGCCTCGGCCTCGGGCAGGTAGTGGGTGGTCATGAACACGGTCAGGCCCCGGCCCCGGAGCGCCGCGATACTCTCCCACAGGTGCCGTCGGCCCTGCGGGTCGAGGCCTATGGTGGGCTCATCGAGGAACAGGAACTGGGGATCGTGCATCAGCGCCCGGGCCAGTTCGAGTCGCCGCTTCATGCCGCCCGAAAAGGTCCGCACCATCCGGCGTGCCTCGTTCGCAAGCTGGCCCCACTCCAGCGCCTGCTCTATCCGCTCCTTCACCCGCCTGCCGGGGATGCCGTAGAGCGCGGCGTGAATCTGAAGATTCTCACGAGCGGTCAGGCGGTCGTCGAGCGCCGGTTCCTGAAACACCATGCCGATCACCGAGCGCACCTCATGGGCCTGTCGCCGAACATCGAACCCCGCGATGCTGGCCTCACCGTGGCTGGGCTTGAGCATGGTGGTCAGCATGTGCACGGTGGTGGTCTTACCAGCACCGTTGGGGCCGAGCAGGGCGAAGAACTCGCCCTGCTCCACCCTGAAGCTCACGCTTTCCACCGCGGCCACATCTTCGAAGCGACGCCCTAGGTTTTCACATACGATGGGCACAGCAAACCAAGGCTATCATCTTAGACTCTTCGTGACCCAGCGATCAGACTACCTAAGACCTAGACACCAAACAAGGTCCCGGCTTCCTCAAGCTGCTCGAGCATCTCCTGACAATCGATTTCGTCGTCATCGTCGTCTTCTTCGTCGTCATCACCTTCCGACTCTTCTGAGAAGGCAAACCACAGGGGCTCTAAAGCCTCGTTGATCTCGGGGGCTAGCAGGCCGACGGTGCCGCCAACATACTGGGCGTAATAGAAGCCAGCGATGGCGAGCTGCTGTTCACCCTGACCCTCGTCTCCCCCTTCAAGCGCCTCACAAGCGGACTCGACCAGCCTCTGGGTCAGGACGATCATCTGGCCGAGGTCGCGGTCAGGATAGAGCGAGGCGTCGGTGACCTCCTCCAGGAAACCGACGATCCGCTGTGCCGGGTCCTCGCCTGCCTCGGCATCTGTAAGTGCTTCGGGAGCAGGAAGCTCGGCCGAGGGGAACAGCCCGTCGAGCTCCGCTAGCATCTCATTCACCTCGAAACGCTGATTGTCCGAGGCCATAGGTTCGAGCAAGGCCCACAGCTCCTTCACCCGCTGCTGCCCAACCCAGCCGCCTGGGAAGGCCGCCTCTTCACCCGCGACCGTCTCCTCGAAGCGCTCAGCGACCCCCTCCTCAGCCAGTAGCAAGGTAGCCATCAGCGCGGCCGTGAAATCGGGCATCTGCCAGAGCTCGCTGGACACCACCAAGCTCCGCGCCTGATCAACGATCTCACGCGCCTCCGTGGCAAGCACTCCGATACCGGCTAACTCGCCTTCCTCAACGAACTCCTCCAACTCCTCTACCAATTCGCCGAGTACCTCGGCGAGTTCAGGATCGTGCATCGCGAGACTCGGGAGGAAGCGGGGAAGGTCCCTGGCGAACGCGCCCTCAAGCTGCTCATCAAAGTCGTCGAGGTCATCGGTCAGGGCCAGTCCCCCTAGCCGCATGTCGAGCATCTCCATGCCGTGGGCAGCCCCTAGGGCTTCGGTGTAGTCGAAGAATGGGTTTTTGGAAAACTGTGCCAGGGCAACTGGCGAGAGGATCGCTAGGACAAGGAAAATGCCCAGCTGCCGGCGGATTCCCGGTAGCCTACTCAGCATTGGGTAACACTCCAATCACAATAGAGTGGGGACCGCGCCCCACGCTAATGTTGTCGATCACGCACAGGCACTCGGTGTCGATGATCGAGACGCTGTCCGAAAGGCCATTAGAGGTGTAGAGCGTGGAACCATCTGGAGAGACTGCGACATCCCAGGGGCGCCGGCCCATCTGCTCACGGATCACCTTGATGACCTCAAGACTCTCGGTGTCGATCACGTAGATGGCGCTGGTGCCACCACCAGCCACGTAGAGATGGTCACCCTCGGGCGACAAGGCCATCCCCACGGGCCGGGAGTCGAGCCCCATCACAGCGGTGCCGATGACAGCGTGCTGGGAGACGTCCACCACCGAGACCGAGCCGCCGATCTCGCCGGAGACGTAAGCCCTGCTGCCATCCCGAGAGAAGACCACCACCCGCGGCCGGTTGCTTACCAGGAAGTGCTTCACCGTGGTCAACTCCTGGGCATCGATCACTGCCACCGTATGGGTGGTCTCCGCCGTGAGGTAGACCCACCTCCCATCAGGGCTCACCGCTACCCCCTCGGGCTCGATACCGATCCGGAAGGTTGCCAACTCCTCGCCGGTCACCGCGTCGTAGGCACCCCCTTCGGCGATGGCTTCGAGCGACGCCCACAGCCGCGACCCGTCCGGGCTGACCGCCACCCGTTCCGGGTTACCCCCGGCCCGGATCTCGGTCAGGATCTCGTTGGTTGCGATATCGATAGCCGTGACCTTATCCTCGAGGGTCTCTCGCAGGGGTAAGAAGTCGCTTATCGATACGTAGACGGTCTTGCCGTCGGGACTGAGGGCCATCCCGCGTGGGCGCACGTCACCGGGGCGCCCCGAGATGGTGATAGTGCCGACGATCTCGTTGGTGGCGCCGCTCAGAACAGAGATGTCGGCTCCGTACTCGTTCGAGATGAATACATGGTAATTGTCTTGGGCCAGCGCCAGTGATCCCACCAGCAGAAGTGCCAAGATTGTCATGGCGGAACAGGTCGACCTCGGCAGTCGATTCATGAAAGACCTCCGTTGTGCATCTCTAGATTCCCACTTACCTGTACCCTACTTCCCACGATCCCACCTCCCACAACGACCCGGTCAGCATTCGGGTCGCGGTTATTGCGATTTAGAAGCGGCACTTTGACTCTCGCTCGGTATCTCCAATCTGATCCAGGCGCTCGACCGGATCGGTTCGGGGCATATAGATTGCTGGGAGCTCACCGACCAGCAGCACGGCATCTCGAGGCCCTTCAGCCTCGGGACGGATGTCGACTAAGTAGATCGACTGCCTTAGCTGATGATCCCAGGGCCTAAAGCTAATGCCGATGCCCTTGTAGACGTCAAAGACCGAGGTGGAACTCTCCAGGTAGGCAACCACCTCCTCTCCCTCGAGCAACCCGCCGAAGGTGGCCGCCTCGAACAGGACCTTGACAGCTTGAAGGACAGCCCAGGCCGAGTACTCCATCGGTGAGCCAAAGCTGCCGAGGAAGCGCGCATTCAACTCACGGGCCCCATAGGCGTCTAGGGTGGCCTCCCAGGCGGTCGAGCGAAAGCCGGAGCCCGCTTTGAGCGCCGCATCGCGCGAAGCCAAGAAAAATGCTCGGGTCTGAGCCCCAAGATCGGGGAATCCGGTCACTTGCGCTTCAAGACCCGCAGTCTCATACTGTTCTAAGAAGGCGAGTTGGGCCTCCGGCTCAAGCAGAAGCAGGATTACCTCGGCATCATTCCGCCTGGCGGCGTTGATGGCTCGTCCAAAATCGCTGGTCCCGGGCGCAAGCGCGATCCTACCCACCTCGCGCGCTCCGAAGTGGCGGTTTCGGATCGACCAGGTGGTCCGCCGATACTGGGATTCGCGCTCAGGGTCATCCTCGTGCACGAAGAACCAGCGGCGGAACCCCGCCCGCACGAACCAACCCACCAGTGCGTCCAAGTACATTGCGTCGCTGGGCGCAAAGTGGAAGGTGAAGCGGCTACAGGCCTCATTACGCAGGCTATCGCTTGAGGCTCCGATATTAAGGAACGGGATCTGGCGTTCCTCTGCCAAGGCGCTCAGCGCCAAGGCCTGCTCGGTCCCGAAGCCACCAAGGAGTGCAAACACCCCCTCCTCGTCAATCAGCCTCCCAGCCGCCTCGAGGAGGGCCTCAGTGTCAGCTGCATGCTCAGTTAGCAGCGCGAAGTCCAAACCCAGGATCTCAGAGTTGAAGCCAAACTCATCCGCCGCCATCCCGGCGGCCAAGCGGGCAGCCTCCGCCACTGCGAAGTCGAAAGGCGCGCCCCCGGACTCCGGCACAGCAGGCAACAGGGCACCGATCCGAATGGGCAGGTCCACGCCTGGGGTTTGACCCAGGGCTGTGCCAGCGAAGCCAGCCAGCAGCAAGACGACACTCACCATCCTCAACCAACTCCGAGCGGTAGCAGCCAAGAGCTCGCTACCCCGTAGCCACCGGCGTCTGCAGGGTGGCTTCAAAACCGTTCTCGGTATTTCGTAGATCCAGATCACCTCCAAAGGCTTGCGCGATGTGTTTGACGAGCGCCAGTCCAAGACCGTTGCCACCAACATGCAAATCGAACCTGAAAAAGCTATCGGTTAACTTATCGAGCACCTTCTCAGGAACTCCCATACCCCGATCTCGGATGCGTGCCGTGATACTGTCACCATCCCGGGCGAGGCTAAGTGTCACGGTATCATCGGTGTACTTAAGTGCGTTATCGAGCAGATTAAGGATGGCTTGACCGACCAGATAGGGGCTGGCAACCTTGACCGGAGTGTCGAGTCGGTCGTCCAAATGGATCCTGAGCCGCTGGAATTCCGGGAAGGCACGAATCGTTTCCACGGCGATGGAGGTGACGCTGATGGGCTCAGCAGTCTGCTCGGAGGCGTGAGCCAGGCTGAGGAGCGCTTCGAGCACCCGCTGCATGCGATCAATATGCTGGGTCAACACCGGCACCACCTCTTCGGTGCTGGCCATACCCATCTCCAGAGACTCGGTCTGGAGCTTGATGGCACTTAAGGGGGTGCGAAGTTCGTGTGAGGCGTAAAGGGTGAAGGAGCGCTCACGATCCATCGCGGCCTTAATGCTCGCTGACATCCGGTTGAAGCTTCGGGCCAGACGTGCGAAACCGTCGTTGCCCGGGGGCACGGTAACGGGATCTGGAAAGCGCTGTTGCGAGAGGTCGTCGACCGCACTAGTGAGTTCGCGGATGGGTTTTAGCAGCACACTCGCCAGCAACAAGGCGACCGCAACCGCAACCGCAACCTGATACGAGGCGTCGAGCAGGTCGCTGTGGAGACGCTCATTCAGAGGCCGTTCGAAGAACCTTGGGTCGACCGACGCCTCGAGAACCTTATCGTCAGCTAGAAGCCGGGAGGCGGAGGTGAGCGGCTCGCCTTCCAGGAAGTCGCTACCTGACTCCAACTGCACCACGCCTCCCTGAAACAGGCGAAGGCGTGAACGCCATGGCGGAGGAGCGGGCGAATCCAGTAACCTGGGGGGTGAAGATTCCAGGTCGACAACGCTCTGTCCATAATTCAGGGTCGCCTCAAGGGCATTGGTGATGTCACTCACCACCTGCTGACGTGTCTCTGAGTAGTCGAGCACCCCTTCGACCACAGCACCGATCAGCACAGCCAGTGCAATACTCAGGAAGAAGCGCCAGCGAAATCCCACCTAGACCCCCAGAGTGTAGCCGCCCGGCACGGTCTCGATCAGCCTTGGAGCGAGCTTCTTGCGAAGTTGTCTAACGTAGACCCTCACGATCCGGTGACCGGACTTGGCGTTGGGGAAGAATCGGCCAAACAGCTCCTCGACCGTGAAGACGCGATCAGGGTACAAGACCAGAGACTCCAGGATGGCGAATTCGCGGCCACTTAACCGGACTCCCCTCCCCTCCCACAGCACCCTGCGCTTGTTGAGATCCACCTGCAAGGCTCCACGTTCAAATACCGGGCACCGGGTCTGAGCACCACGCCTGAGTAGCGCCTGGACCCTCACCAGGAACTCTCTGAGGCTGAACGGTTTGATGAGATAATCGTCACCGCCGAGCTCGAAACCGCGGACGCGGTCTTCGATAGAGCTGCGGGCGGTGAGAAAGAGGATGCCGCCTTCGAAACCCGCACTTCGCATCGTCTCTGCGAGCTCGAAGCCTGCCTCCTTCCCTTCGGGAAGCATAATGTCTAAGACAGCCAAGTCAAAGTGCTCTTCAGGAAGCAGCTCGAGGGCCTCGTCTAACCGTCGGGACCACCGGACCTGGTAGCGTTGGACCCTAAGCAGATCAAGTAGCGGCTTGGCAATGTCGCGCTCATCTTCTACCAGCAAGATCGTCATCAAGAAACCTGTCTTACGGACCGCAGTCCAGACCCCACTACCACCTGTCTAAAGACTGCTCTAGAAGCTTGTCTACACTATCGAATCACATTGTAAGCAAGCGAGATAAGCACCAGGTAAATGCAGCTATAGAGGCTGACAAATCCAACTGGGACTTCAGAAGCGACACCTCGACTCCTCAGGGCCGTCCCCGAGTTGGTCTAAGATCCCGACAGGAGTGCTGCCCGGCGGGTAAGAGGCCGGCAGCTCCCCGATAAGCTGCGCAAGTGCGAATCTGCTATCGAGCGATACGCCCCACTGGGCATCGGTATCGAGTTCGACCAGAAAGAGTGGCTGCCGCAGCTGGTGGTCCCAAGGCCGGAAGGAGGCCTGCACACCTTTATGGACGTCGAACTGGGCGTCGGGGCTCTCTAGATACTGCACCAAAGCCGGCGTCTCCACGCTGCCGCTCCTAGCTACAGCCTCAAACAGGATCTTCGCAGCCGCATACATCGACCAGCCCGTCGGATCCATGGGCTCACCCGAGCGCGCTGCAAAGCGTTGGATAAGCTCGCCGGCCCCATTCTCCTCCAGCGTTGTCTCCCAGAGCGCGGCCCGATAACTAGGCGTACCCGAGGCTACCTGCTGCAACCTGGTTAGAAAGACACGGGACTGCATCACCGGGAAGGACAGACCGGTGATGGCGAACTCGAGCCCGGCAGATGCAAACTGCGCCAGGAACAGCTCGTGGTCCACAGGGCTCATTAGTAGCAGGACGATGTCGGGCCCGACCTCCCGCAGCCTATCTATCTCATCGTTAAAGATATAGCGACCCGGGATGACCTCAGCGCTCCCGACCAGCACATTCTCCCCGCCCGCTTTCGCGATAGCCACCTCGGCCCGGCGCAGCAGCGCCCTGCCCTGCTCGGTAGCCTCGGACACCAGGAACCAGCGCCGCGCTCCCAAAGAGCTATACCAGCCGACCAGCCCGTCTAGATACATAGCCGCGCTCCCCTCAACGTGGAAGGTGTTGCGCCGGCAACCCTCACCCCGGAGCACATCTGCAGTCGAGCCTATATTGAAAAAGAGCACGCCTAGCTCGTCTGCAACCTCGCTTAAGGCGCGGGTCTGGGCCTCGTCGAAACCACCCACAAGGGCGGTGACTCCTTCGGTGAGTATCAGGCGCCGAGCCGCCCGAATGGTGGCCTCGAGGCTGGAACTATCCGCCACTACGATATCGAGGGTCAGTCCCAAAGTCGCAGCCTCGCGATTCAAGAGATCTTCGGCCGTGATCACACCGATCTCGGCCGCCTTGGCGATGGTATCGGTGATGGCGGGGTTACCCGTACCCAAAGGCAGAACAGCCCCGATCCGAACGAGGCCCTCATGCGCCAGTTGCGGCACCAGCGGCCGGGGCAGCGGCACCAGCGGCACACCGTAGGCCCGAAAAATCTCCTGGATGTCGTCCCACCTCTTGGCCAGCACGATGTTGAGCCGGTCTCTGAGCGCCTCATCACCGGGCCGAACAGCCATGGTCCAAGTCCTGACCAGCTGGAGGCCGCGGAGGGTGATCTCGGGTGAGACCGGGACTATCTTCAACTCTTCACTGATTCGCTGGGCGTACGCGCCCGCATCTGGGCCGTACAGCACCGCGACATCGACCTCGCCAGCGAGGAGCGCTTCGATGATCGGAGTGAAGCGGTCGGCACCGAAACTTCCAACGCCAGGGCGGAGGATGACCGTGTTTTCCCTAAACCCATGGTCGATCAGCGCCGAATGGGGAATGCTGGTAGGATAGGTGGCGATCCTGAGTTCCTTAAGGATCTCGTCGTCTAAGGAGCGGACTTCGAAAGGGCTATCCTGTCTGTAGACGAAGACGAAGGGCGTGCGGTAATACGGGAGCGTACTGCTCACGTTCAGGACACCGTCACGGGCCCCCAGAATCAGGTCGCACTCCCCTCCACGCAAGAGTCGCACTACTGCGGTCTGGCCGTCGGGTTCCCAGAGAAAGGTCAAGTCGGCCCCGAGTTCGTCGGCGATCACCTCAGCAATGCGATTATCGTAGCCGGGCTCGGTCTGACTGGAGGCTGGTAAATCGGCGGGGTGGGCGCATACTCGCAGCTCCCAAGCCCCCTGCCCCCGGGCCAACTGCGACGCCAGGAGCAGTGGTACCAATACCAAGAAGAAGATACGAACTGTCTGCAGTGTAGCCGTACGCCCCGGATAGCTCACGAAAGGCACCTCCATCGCCAGAAACATGCCGGAAGAACCGCTGACGGCCCACAAGAAGCCCCGCCAACACCCCTTAGGATACCAGTGCCGGCGAGGGAGGGGGTAGGGACAGCTAACGTAGCTGTCCCTACCTCACGGTTCTCCTTACTTCAGCCACAGCTGCGACGCTGCGGAGCGAATAACTCTAGCCAGTCGCCTCGTCTCTCCCTATTCCATGGCCATCATGGGAGGCAGGGCGAACGCGTAGATCACGGTATCGCCGGCCACGGTCGGAGGCGAACCTGTCTGGCCGGTGAACTCCGCGGTCGTGCCTACAGGCGTCGCCACGTACTGGACCCCGTCCACCATGTAGGTGATCGGACTACTCTGACTGGCGGCCGAGACGATCTGCTGCCACAGAACCTCACCGGTGGTGGCGTCCAAGGCGCGGAAGACGCGGTCCACGTGGGAGAAGAAGACCAGGTTGCCAGCGGTCACTGCGAGACCCGCAGCTGAACCCATGGGGTACTGGGAGGGGAACGACCAGGCTACCTCACCGGTGTACACGTTGATGGCCTTCAACTCGCCGAGGTTGTCGAATCGATCTACCTGCTGGGTAAGATCGATGTCGAGCGGGCTATCGCCGGGTGCCCAATCGGGGGGCGTCCCGTTGTTGGTGTAGTTCCAGCAGTCGTTGTTGTGGGGCCGGTAGTAGAGACCGGTCTGGGGGCTAAACGCACCAGCCTCCCAGTTGACCCAGCGGAAGGGGCAGAGCATGAAGTCCACAGCCCCGCCTGGGGTTTCACCATCTGGGTTGTAGAAGCGGGCGTTGGGGTCGATGATGGGCGTCCCGTCGTCCTCGTAACCCATGTGGACCGTGTACTCCGGGTTGAAGCCGTGGGCAGTGATGAATTCACCGGTATCCGGGTCCAGGACCTCGATGTAGCCCGTCGTCGTCGGGTTGATGACCACGCGCTGCATCATCCCCATGATCTCGATATCAGCAACGGTCGGGGTGGTGTGCTGGTCGTAGTCCCACTCATCGCTGGGGACGACCTGCCGGTACCACTTCAGCTGGCCGGTATCGACATCGATGCCGAGCTTGCTGGCGGTGTAGAGGTCATCGGAGACCCCACCACGAATCCCCCAGTTCTCCCAAGGGACCGGCTGACCGGCACCGTAGACCACGGTTCCGGAGACGGGATCGTAGGCGCCCGGGTTCCAGGCCGAGCCGCCGCCCCAGGCCGCAGACTCCGGCGGATCCCAGGTTTCGAAGCCCGGTTCTCCGGGTTGGGGAATGGTGTGGAAGGTCCAGAGGACCTCGCCATTCTCGGCGTCCAGGGCCAAGACCCGGCCGTTTGCACCGCCGATATCGGCACCACTCGGCCCGACGACGATCTTGCCGTCGGCGAAGATCGGGCCGGCAGAGAACCCTTCACCGAACTCGATAGCACCGACCTGGGTGCTCCACAGCTCTTCACCGGTGTCGATGTCAAGCGCGACGACCCGGCCGTCAGCTATGGTGTCGTAGATCTTGCCATCGTAGACAATCACGCTGCCGCGAGTCCGGTCTTCGACGAAGCCGGTGTTCTCGTGGAGTTCGGTAATGTAGGTCCAGATCGGGTTACCGTTGGTCGCGTCTATCGCCACCACCCGATCGGGGCCGTTAATGTACATGACGCCGTTGTAGACGGCGGGGGAGAACCCGGCCGCACCTTCGTAATCGGCGTCGACGGTCCAGGCGAGTCGGAGGTTGGCCACGTTGTCGCTGTTGATCTGATCCAGCGGGCTATAGCGGGTCATCTCCACGTCGCGGCCATAGGTCGGCCAGTCGCCGGGCGCCGGGTTGGTAAGTTCCTCAATGCTCTGTGCAATGCCAGCAGACAGAATCAGGGCCGCCACCAGCGCGAACACTGAGACTAAGGTAAATCTCCTCATAGTCAACCTCTACCTCTCTACAAAACCTTAATTTGGAGCACACCGAAACGGAACTCCTGCTTCGAAGGGCAGCTGGTCTAACGTTTCCTACTCACCTCCTCTTCCTCTACCAGACCAAACCTGTTACCCCAGCTGTTACGGACGTAGGTCGCAACGAGGGCAATCTCCTCGTCGTTCAGAATTGCGTCGAATCTGGGCATGAAGCGGGTGCCACGCATGAGCTGGTTGAGCACCAGGTCGGTATCAAGGAGGCGCACGTTGCCAACCAGAGTCTGTCCGACCCCGCCCGAGCCGTCCAGGCTATGGCACACGACGCAGTGCAGGACATACAGGTCTCTACCCGGACCGATGACTCTCGCCAACTCCATGGGGTCGACCATTACACCCTCGACCTCGGGCTCTTCCGGCGCACCAAGCGCCAACCCTTCGGGCGACACCAGAAACCAAGTATCGCCAGCACCCTGACCGCTGGTAAACGGGCCGATGTCTCTGGAGAACCGGTAGAGCGGCCAGCCAGCATAGGTGACCTGGATCCGACCATCTGGACGCTCGGTCGTCCCAATCAGTTCCTGGGTGACCCCTTCACCAGCTACGATTCCCGCACCCGCTGCTTCAACAAGCATGGGGGGAAAGAGCTGTGCGCAGCTCTCATCGCAGTTGCTAACATTCATCTCATCGTTCAAGTTGCGGTACAGGGCCTGGCCGTTGGCGTCGGTCAGATAAGCCCCCAAGGTCCGGTGCTCTGCTAGGTTAAGCCCGGGCCCAGCCCCTTCCTGAGCCAGAACCACTCCCAGAAGAGTCGCGAACACTACGACTGAGACCGACACGACTGCTTTCATCTTCATTCAAAACCCCTTTGAGTAGGTCTTAGTAGGGAGCCAATCTAAAGATCCAGAAGCCCTCCAACCTCAAGAAATATCATTCCGCGTTAAATGCAATATAGCATATCTATAGCATATGTCTATCGCTGACGTGAAGCGGCGCCGAAGCCCAATCGCCTAGTGAGGGATGGGTTTGACCGGTTTCCATTAAGTGCCCAGAAAGCGATTCATTAAGAGTCATCGGCGGAGAGGGTGGTATCGGGTCGAGGAGTCGGGGCCGGAACACAGGGCGATGGGTTTCCTGAAGGCTGCAAGCCAAGAACGTTTCGACTTCAGGGTCGACTTTGCCCCCTAGGCTTCACGGCTTACAGTGGAGTTAAGAGGTGACTGTCAAGGTGAGGGATCGGACACTGATCGTGGACTTAAGCAATTCAAGAAGTGATAGATGCTGACCACCTTAGTTCTCCACCTTCACGATGTCCGAGGTCCCGATTCCGCAGCGTCGGACACCAGATTCCTTTGGGGGTCGAGTGAGGGTGAATAGCGCAGCAACGTCAGTTGTCCATGACCAGCCATTCCCTATACCCCCGAAAGCTGTTTGAGATGCTCAGATGAGCCCTCTTTTTGAAGTTACGCTCCAGCAGCTACTGTTGCGCTTCGTCGGGGCGGTGATCATCCTTGGATGTCACGGGTTCGTTCTAGTCTGGCTGGCGTCATTTCTTGGAGATGCGGGACCCCGTCATGACGGTCGCGCCACCCTGAGCCCTGTGCCTCACCTAGGGACGCTAGGCACCCTTGGACTTCTTCTGCTTCAAGTCGGCTGGGTCAAGCCCCTACTCCTGTCGCCAGTCGACATGCGGCGTCCTCGACTGGATCCGTGGCTTTTGGCACTGGGGGCTCTCGCCACCTTGGTGATGCTCATCCTGGCCCTGAAGTTGATAAGACAGCCCCTGCTTTCTATCCTCCCAGAACAGACAGGATTTTTCGTTCTGCGGCTGGTAAACTCGACAGTCGAACTCACCCTCTGGTTCCTGGTAGTGAACATAATACCCTTACCCCCCCTGACCGGCGGATACGCTCTGCTGGCCCTGTGGCCCAGAAGAGCCAGTCGCACAAGACAGCTATCCCTATTCACCGGAGGGGCACTGCTCGTACTGGCGGCGCTGGGCTGGCTCCAACCCCTGCTACAGCCGCTAGTGGACATCCTCAACAACTGGCTATTGGGTTAAGAGGGGTCGAGCAGAGGTCCGGGGGCGCCTCCACAGCAGCAGGTGAGGGGTGTAGCGCAGGACCAAGGCGATAAGAAACAGCACAAGTCCCAGAAGGGCCCACGGCCGCCAGGAAGGTCGGGAGAGCCAACGCAGGTTGGTCGGACCCTGGAACAGTTGCTCTTCTCCCCTTAAGAGCCTGCCCCCACTGCCAGCAGCAAGACTTTCTAGTAGCTCCCCGTCATCTAGGATGAACGGGATGGCGGGCGCCTGAACGTTCAGGCTGAATTCCACGGGATCAAATTCATGATTACTGCCCTCGGTCGAATCGAAGACCCGCAACCGATACACCCCCGGGGCATCGAGCGGAACCATGCCGCGATAGGTTGCATTGCCAGCGAGCAACATCGCTACAGCTTCGGTAACAGAGTCGGGACGCTCAACCTCTACAGTTAGATCGAGGTCGGTGAGATCCTGGCCTTCACTATCCAGGGCGATAACGTCTAGGAACAGCTCATCCCCACGCCTCGTGGTGTCGACGTTGAGTCCTGGCGTGATGGGCTCCTGAAATGCCCAGCGGGCGATCTGGGCCCAGATCCTCGGGTAGCCCTCGAGGGCGGTCCAGCCTTCGCTCCAGGGACCCGCCGCCTGAGAGCTGAAGGCTACCACCCAACCCAAGCCGTAGCGCCATGAGGCGAGCAGGGGATCGCCATCGGCGGTGGTCAGACTCACCTGGGCCTCCTCTTTGGCGGTGGTCTCTACGAATCCACCCAGTGCAGGCAGCTTGGTGGGCAGGTTGCCGCTGAAGGAGGTGTCCGTTTCCTGCCAGACAGGTGTGACGTTCTCCTGGTGCACCGGCGACGCCGACAGCAGGAGTGCCTCCTGGGAAAGAATCCCGGGCAATGCCTGAAAATCGTCGGTGGCGTGAAACGCACCACCTCCCAGACGGGCGATGGTCTCAAGCCGCTCCACGTCAGCTCCCTGGCCAATTCCCACCGTGCTCACGGTCACTTTGAGCGTACGAAGCTCAGCGAGTACCGCCTCAAAATCCCCCGGCTGCGACAGGCCATCGCTCATCACCACGATGTGCCGAGCTGCAGACTCGACCTCTCGCATCCGGTCGAGCGCTCTGACCAGCGCGGGGTACAGGGATGTACCTCCACCGGGGACCAAGGGCTCTAGAAGCCCAGCCAAGGCTTCCCTATCTCCGGCCGGTTGCAAAGGAATGAGTTCCTGCGCCTGTTCATCGAATACAATGACACCGACCTGACTCCGCTCATTGAGTAGCTCCGTTGCGCTTAGCGTGGCTGTCTTCGCTATGCCGAGTCGGTCGCTGGCGCCGACTCGCTGCTGCATGCTGCCGGAGCGATCGAGGATAAAGAGCATAGTCACTTCAGGTGCCTCGCGCGGAATGCGGCTCGAAAGTGGGGAGAGTCGCTCGAGCGGGGTCTGGAAATATCCGCCGGGCCCGAAGGTGTTCTCTCCCCCGAGCAGGAGCACGCCCCCACGATGGATACGAACGAAGGCCTCGATCGCCTCTTGCTGAAGGGTGTGCAGATCTATAGCCGGCACATTCATGAGAATCACCCCACCCCAAGCGTCAAAGCCATCCGCCGTATAGGGAACCAGATGAGGGGCCTGCACGACCGCCTCAATGCCCTGCAGTGCGAGCGCCTGAGCGAAGAGTTCGCCCCGCTCGGGCAGAGGCGTATACAACGCCACGCGGAGCCGATCGTAAACCTCGAGCACCAGAGCAACGCGATTGTTTTCGGGCTGGGGATCACTAGGAGAGATCAATTCGACAACGTAATGATAGGTCCCCGCTTCAGCTTCCCGAATGGGGAGAGTGATGATGTTGCCGCCAGCCGCCAATCCTACGCTCTCCTCGCGCCGGAGTTCTCCATCCCGAAGAAGGTTAAGGGTTGCGCTCTGTTCCACCTCACTGACCACCCGAATGACGAGGTTGTTGGTACTGCCAGCATAAACAGGGCCCGCAGCAGAGAGTCCCACGACTACTAGGTCGCCCGGCAATCTCCCTGGCAAGGGCAGGACATCGACAGAGAGACCCCGCTCCTGAAGGAGTGGAAGTGCACCCAGTGCGTCCCCACGGCTCTCGCCATTACGGCCAGCCACTATGATGCGTCCGTGTGCTCCTTGGGGAATCTCCGCCTCCGCTAACCGGAGTCCGGTTTCAAGGTCGAGACCTCCGAATCCCTCTCCTGGAAGGGTAAGTGTCGTGAGTCGGGCGCCGCGAAGCTCGCCCTGGAGCCGGTCTTCAAGTCGCTCCCACCTGGGATCACTCGTTTCGACGAGACCTCCATCCTTGACCAGGACCAAGTGCCGGCTACGCTCAGGCAACAGGAGCGGCACCTGGAATAAGGCAGCTATGATGAGCAAGAGGGCGAGCGTGAGCAAAACCAGCTGCATCCACCTTTGGCCAGCCAGGGGGTAGCCCGAAGCCAATGCAGAGGGGCGCAGAAATCGCGCCTCTCCCCGCCCAGCGAGGACACTTTCTAGAACTAGAACTCCGGTGGCAATCGCCAGGAGCCAAGCCCGGAACGGAACTGTACCCTGCCCGGTGGGCTGTTCCACTGAGGAGTCGGCTCCGGCCATGGAGAGGTCTCCACTTCTGTCCCCACCGTTGACGGCAATCCTAAAGGTTTCTTGCGGACCCTCGAGATGATACAGGCCCCTCTCTTCAGGTGTGAAAGTACTCGCAGCGGACGGGGGAAGTCGGAAAGGTCGGCCGGAAGGGGGCAGCAGTCGAGCTCCCAGGGCAAGCTGGGCAACTGGAAGGGGACAGGCGCTACCGACGCGACAGCCAGCACCCATGCGCGGGAGGTCGGGGCGCAACCAGCCGAGCAGGTTAAGCAGGAAGGTCGGAAAACTCACCAGATGGTCCCAGTTACTCGTATCGGGTGTGAAGGCGACCACCGCTTCTGGACCAAACTCATTTACCCGAACCTGAATGAGGGGGGTCTCGCCAGCCGCAAGCAGAACACGGGCTCCATCGAGCCGCGGGAGTTCCAAGGCCTGCTCCACCAGCAGTCCATCCCAGGTCGTGCCCTTAGTAAGGGGGTGATCGTCCCGCCACATGCTGACCTCTACGCCGCGCAAGATCCTCAAGGGCTGGGACCCTGGTGGAGAGGTGCCCAGGTAGAGGGTGGGCGCTTCAGGTGAGCGGTCAAGGTCGATTTCCTGAACCACCACAAGGTCGAAGCGGCTGGTAATGTCGTCGGGCAGACTGTCGGCCCAGAACAGCGTTGCTCCCTCGACAGCCTCGAATGCCTGCTCGACAGCTAGTTGTCTAGGCCCGAGCAGCAGGATTCGTACCGAGATCCGTTCGGGGTCGAGGAAAACGATATGGCTGTCATCGCTTGACAGAGCGTCTTCTCCCACAATAGCAGTGGTGAGCAGACCCGATTCACGGATATCGATCTCTATCTCGAAGGGGGTGTCACCGGAAGCTGGCACCTGGAAGTCCGTCTCAGCCCAAAGCAGAGGGGTGTTGCTGCCGTAAGGCTGGAAGCTAACTTCCAGTTCGACTCTACCGGCGAAATCGTGGCTGCGAACGGAGCCGGTCAGCAGCCAACCCCCCTCATTGCGGGGCCGAACCTCTACCCTCTGCAAGGAGCGGTTGGGGGCGCTCTCCCCCACCGTTACCGCCTCCGCTTCCAGCAACCGGTTCCTAAGGCGCTCTAGCGGAGTCGCTGGATCATCGGAAATGACTAGCAACTGGGGCTCTTCCCCCAGAGAACGCACCAGGTCTGCAGCCCGGTCCCAGTTCGCACGACCCGCTCCAGGTTCAAGTCGGGATAAGGAGCGCCCGAACTCCCTCGGGTTGCTACGCCGCTCGGGAATGAAGCGGGGGTGATCCCCAACCCAGATGAGACTGAGTCGGGGGGTGGAGTGGGCGAGTCTCTCGACGTGTTTAATGGCCTGTTGAAAGCGGGTTTCACCGCCCCCTGTCGTTGCAGCCATGCTCGCCGAAGCGTCGAGCAGCACCACGGTTGGTCTCGGGTCTAGCTGGACCCGGGGTTGGGGTTCGACCAGTGCGAGGGTTAGAAGGAGCAAGGCGAGTAGCTGTAAGAGCATTGCGGTATTCAGCGTGGGTCGCTGCCAGGTGCTCTGAGGCTCGGTCAGTGCAGCGACCTGCCGCCACAGGAGGAGACTGCCCACCTCGCGCATTCGTCTCCGGCGCATATGGAGTAGCACGATGACAGGCGCCAGCAGGAGCAGGAGCAACCACGCTGGAGCGGCGAAGCTCAAGCGATCACACCCTGCGCGCGCAGCGTACCGAGGAGCAGCTGTTCGCTGGCAACGCCCGAACTGACCCCCAGAAATCGACCCCCAAGAGAGCTGATCTGACTCCTGAGGTCTTCGCGATGCTGCTGCAGAAACTCCTGGTAGCGAGCAAAGGTAGAATCCCTAAGGGAGATCTCAATCTCTTCACCCGATTCGCTATCGAGCAGTTTCAACTCCCCTCGGCCGAGAGCTGTCGGGTCTTCCTCCTCCAGTGCCAGGACCTGCAGTGCCAGGAATTCCTGGCGCGTCGGGGCGTAGCGTCGCAGCGCTGCCATTACCACCTCGGCGGGATCGGATAGCCAGTCGCTTATCACGATCGTGACCCCTTCACCGTGCAGGCGCGGGAGCGCCCGTTCCAGCGCTGCGGCCAGGTTGGCCGGCCTCTTCGCCTCCAAAGCCTCGAGCCAGGAGAAAACCTCGGGAGCCCTGCTCAGGCCACTTACCCGCGGGTGCCACTCCAGAGCAGAGCCTCGCAAAACACCCAGGCTCAGGTTGTCGCCGCCAGCCAGTGTCGACAGGGCAAGACCTGCGGCCAACTCACGGGCACAACTGAACTTGCTGGGCATGCCAAATGACATCGACGCGCTAGCGTCAAGAATCAGCGTTACTTCGAGCTGTTGAGAGAGGACGTATTCTCGCACCGCAAGCAGCCCAAGGCGGGCATGAATGTGAGGATCGAGGTGCCGAATGTCGTCACCGAGCTGGTAGGCCCGGTGGTCGGCAAACTCAATGCCAGATCCCTTGGCGCGGGACGGGCGCTCTCCGACTCCGGTATTAGCTTTGGCCCGCAGCGGCAGCAGACGGGAGCGACCGAGCGCCTGCTGCAAGTGTGGCGAGAGCAAGCTCACCGACTACCCGTTATGAACGGAGACCGCGTCACGGAAGAGTCGGCCGAGCAACGCCTCAGCATCCTTCCCCTCAGCATGCCCTTCAAAGTTGAGTTGGAATCGATGACGAAGGGCAGGGTGCAACGTCGCCTCCAAGTCGGAGAAGCCGACATTGTAACGGCCATTCATCAGGGCCCTTGCCTTGGCAGCGAGGATGAGCGCCTGTGCCCCGCGTGGGCTGATCCCGAAGCGGATGAAGCGCTGGACTTCGCGGGGCGCGGAGCTGTTGTCGGGTTGGGTAGTCTGCACGAACTCCGCTACCGCCCGCCGGACGTGGCTGGCCAGTAGCACCCCACGGGTGAGTTCCTGGAGTCTGAGGATCTCGCCTGGCTCCAAGATAGCTGTCGTTTCGGGCTGTTCGGTACCGGTAGTCTGTGCGAGAATGTCGTCAAGGATATCGGTACTGGGGTAGCCGATGACGACTTTGAAGAAGAATCGGTCGATCTGTGCCTCGGGAAGACGATAGGTCCCTTCCATCTCGACAGGGTTCTGGGTGGCCAGGACGAAGAAGGGTTCGGGCAGCGCATGGCCGGAACCAGCGACCGTGACGGTTCTCTCCTGCATAGCTTCGAGCAAGGCCGACTGTGTCTTAGGGGTAGCCCGGTTGATCTCATCCGCCAGCACCATCTGTGCGAATATGGGGCCCTGCTGGAAGGAGCGGCTGTGTGAGCGGCCCTGCTCGTCCTGTAAGAGTATCACCGTCCCGGTTATGTCGGCCGGCATGAGATCGGGGGTGAACTGGATACGCGAGAGGTCCAGGCCGCAGACGGTCGCCATCGTTCGAACTAGCAGGGTCTTACCTAACCCAGGGGCACCTTCGATCAGCACGTGGCCTCCGCCGAGCAAGCTGATGAGAAGCTGATCGATGATATCGTAGTGCCCAACGACGACAGTTCCAATCGCCTCACGGACCCGCTGAAGCTGTTCGATCTCCCACTCGAGCTCGGTGAGCCGTTCGCGATTATTGGATTCCTGGTCGGTCATACCTTGGCCTCCGTCAGCCACCATCCAGCGGGGTGAAGTAGCGACTCAACTCCTCCCGGTAGCTCATCGGGAAGAACTCTGTGGTCAGTGCCGCCTCGGGCAGGGTGCGCCAAGGACCTAGTGCGGGCAGCGAGCCTGACACCTCTACCAGTTCCACGTCGGGGGGAAGTTCGAGCTCGATGCGACGCCCTTCACTTGCGATCTCGCCGGGCAGTGCCAGATCTTCGAAGGCGAAGGCATCGGGGTCGCTTTCGGCAGCGGTAGCGGGGTCGCCGACGAGCTCCTGCGAACCTTGGCCAGCGAGGCGACTCGCACCCGGATTGGAATCTGCCGCCGCACCGATGATAGCCCCGTCGGCCTCTCGGGCCGCTTGCGAAGCGCGCAGGGCCTGCTCCTGAAGGGCCTCGATGAGTTCGCGATCGGTATAGCCCCCCCGACTGCCCTCGGTGAGGGGGGCCCTCTCGTTCTCCGGCCCCCCTTCCAAGGGTCGATTGACCGCATCGAGTAGCGGGTCAAGCCCAGCGAATGGGGGAAGGTCACCTTCCAGGTGGGGCTGTGCACCATCACCGCCCCTTGTAGGGGCGTCGCCCGCCGCTTCATCGGCAGGCAGTTCGGAAGGGGAGGAGGCCAGCAACTGCTCTGCAAGTGCTGCAGGGTTGCCCTCAAGATCGGAGGCACGCATCATGTGCTCGATAATCTGCGTGAGCTGCCTGCGGCTCTCTTGACGGTCGAGCCCACCTGAAGCCAAGTCGCGACGGAACATCTCGAGCGCCTCAGCCACAGCCCCCAGGTAGGGGTCTTCCCGCCGTTCAGCCTCGCGCGCCACCGCAGTTTGGAGACGTTCTACCTGGTCTAGTGCCTGCTCGAGTTCGGCTCTATCGAAACTGCTGGTGATCTCGGGGAGAGTCGGCGGAGGAAGTAGCTGTGCCGCAAGGCTTGCAACGAGCAGGGCCAGGGCCGGCCAGCCCACACCTGGTAGGCGCAGCGGAGCGACCCGTGAGACCTGCACAGCCCCGGCGTGACGTTCGGCATCCAACTGCTGGGCTAACTCGACAATACGATCACCACTCGCCGACTCGAACTCTACGGCGGTGCTGAGCCTTTCCTCAAGGCCGAGCAGCCTATCCGCCCTCCTTGCCGCCTCTAGCCGGCTTGGTGGCCTGAGGACCTGAATCGATATCGTGATCGCCAAGCCTCCTGCAAATACCACAGTGGTGATGCCGACCAGGGGAACATCCATAAGCTCGGGAATCAAGTAGGAACCGAGCAGCAAGATCAGATAGAGGCCAGCCGCCAGGAGAAGACTACCGGACACCCCCTTGATAAGCCGGCGCACTGCCAGTCGTACCCGGACCGCCCCGAGTCGACGGCGAAGCAGGGAGGCAACCGGGGTCATTTCACGGCTCTACAATCCCGCCCTGAATACCCAGTTCGGTTATGAGTCCTGTCGCTATCCCGTCCTCGATCAGCACAGCTATCGCGTCATCGAGCGCCTGCCGCAAGAAGATATCGCGCTGCTTAAGGACAATGCCGAAGTCGATGACGGGCCCCTGAAAAGGTGTGGTAGGCACGACTTTGACCCCGGCCGCTTCCAGATCGTTACGGAAGCCCACGTGGAGAGCGGGCTCCCAGATGAGAATGCCGTCTAGACTCCCGTCGAGAAGGCGCTCGAGGAGGAGCCGGTTGTTCGGATAGGGGATGCGGCGCCACCGCCGATCGGGCGCGAGAGATCCGTTAAACGCGGTGAAATTGAGGTCTGCCGAGCTAAGCATGCGAGTCCCGACCCGTGCCCCCGCTGGGAGGTTCCCCAGGTTACCGATGTCGGCACCCTCACGAACCGCCAGGACGAACCTGGTTCTCAGGTAGGGGCGAGTAATGGTGAGCCAATCCGCGTACCCGCTCGTTGAGAGGAGAAAACCCATAAAGGCTGAACACTCATTGGTCAGAATGATAAATAGCTCTTGCTGATTGAGCGGGAGGCGGTAATCGAGCTCATTGGTGCGCCGCACCGCCTCAATATCCACCAGGGTGTCCTCGAGCAGCAGAACTTGGGCAAGTTCGTGTGCTACTGCCCGATCGAAGTCGGCGAGCAGGCCCTCTTCGTTGACGCAAAAGGTGATGCGGTCCCCTGCAAGCTGGCGACCTTCTTCAAGGAAGAAGCTGGGAATCCTGTCGACCGGATTGTTGTTCTGCTGACCTAAGGCCAAGGTGATCAGGACGAGCAGAAGCCAACTAACAGCAAAGCGCTTCACAGGTCTCTCACTCTAGCAATCGCCGACCGGTCAGGCAGTAGACAGGACGGCACAGTGGCCGTCCTGTCCGAAAAGTGGGTACCTCACTACCTGATCAGGGCAGTTTGAACACGAAGATGGCGTTGGAGCCCGTCGGAGCCTCGAGCTCCGGGGTGAAGCTGATATAGAGGCCGTCGATGAGGCCACCACCCACCGCAATCGCGATGTACTGTTCGCCGTCGACCCCGTAGCTGATCGGGTGACCGGCGGGTCCGCCACTGACGATGGTCTCCCACAAGACCTCACCCGTGACCGCATCGTGGGCGCGGAAGCGGCGGTTGACGTCGCCGTTGAAGATCAAGCCACCACCGGTAGAGAGGACCGGCTGCAAGGCCGCCCGCTGCTCATACTTCCACAGCGTCTCTCCAGTCTCCACCGATACCGCCTCGAGACGACCGACTTTGTCATTGTCAGGGTAGAGGACATAGTTGAAATCGACCGCATAGAGGTCCTCAGGGGTAGGTTCGTCTGTGGTGATCTCCGGCTCCATGCAGAGGTTCTGCATCGGCGTATAGATGGCGTTGGTCTCCGGGTTATAGGCACCCGCCATCCAGTTTCTTCCCCCTACCGGGGTAGGACAGACCAGTCCGTAGGGGTCATCGATGCTGTCCGGAATGACATCTTCGTTTACGATCACGCGACCGTTCGGTTCGATGGCACTAATGACGTTCTGCCGCACCGTCTCCTTGGCATACAGGAAATCCCCGGTCTCCCTGTTAAGCGAATAGACCACCCCGGTCTTGCCGGGAATGTTCGTCATGGTCCTGTAAACCTGCCCGGGCACAACCGTTTCACCGATGGCTAGGACAGCGTCTGGATTGGGATCGATGACGCTGTCGATGAGCATACGCTCGAAGGGGTGATCCAAATCCCAGTTGTCGCGCGGGAGGTGCTGGTAGTACCACACAATCTCACCCGTGTCCGGATTCATTGCCAGAGTGGAGTTTGAGTAGAGCACGTCGCCATCGCCAGACCCACGAAGGATCTCCGGTGAGGGGGCGGGCACAGAGGTACCCCAATAGATCAGATTGAGTTCGGGGTCGTAGGCACCGACATGACCCCAGGCACCGACATGCAACCGGCTCTCGGACGGCAGGTCACCCCAAGTCTCACCTCCAGGCTCGCCCGGACGGGGGATGGTGAAGGTGCGCCAGAGCTCCTCGCCCGTTTCGACATCGTGAGCGGTAATGTAGCAGCCGCCCGGAAGTGCCGGGTCGCAGGCACGGCCACTGACGGCCTTGCCATTGACTATCAACGGGCCGACCGTCTGACCGACGACCTCGAGATCACCGACGGAAGTCTCCCAAACCAGCTGACCCGTCCTCGCATCGAGCGCAATGACGTGGGCATCGTAGGTAGAGTGGAAGATCTTATCCTCGTAGATGGCCACGTTGCGAGTAATGTTCCCAATAGCGGCGATAATCGTGCGCTCGGCGTCTACGGGAAGTTCGCGCCGGTACTCCCAGATGAGATCACCCGTGGTCGCATCTAGCGCTTGGATTACATCGTTCGGGTGGGGAAGGTACATCACCCCGTTGTACACAAGCGGTGTGCTCTCGTTTGTACCCTCATTCATCGCCCGCGACCACGCGAGTGTCAGTCGGCCGACATTTTCCCTGTTGATCTGATCGAGAGAGCTGTGCCCCCACCCGTTGTAGGTGGCCCGTGACATGATCCAGTCAGCAGGCGATGGATTCTCCAAAATCTCCGTGGTCACGGGGACAAAGTCCTCGAGCTGCGCAAAGGCGGCACAGAGGGCCGCCGCCAGAACTGTGCCGACAGTGATTCGTAACCCGTTTTTCAGCATGGCTGCATCACACTCCTCTTATCCTCAACGAGCCAAACCTTCTGATTACGGAACGGAAAGCCAAACTCTATCCTCCCTTCACTGAGACACACCGGTGGCGAGAGACTACCACTACACTTAGGCATCGCCCGCCATCCTCCAGACCACCTCAGTCCACGCCAGATCGCTACTAACTTGACACTTGGTAGGTTATTATAAGGTAGCGAGGCAAGTGTTAGGTCAACTCCTCTGCTATATCCCTGCCTCTGTGCTCGGCCGATAAGCCAACCTTCAGAGTCGACACCCCAACTCCTTTGGCCCTCTCTGAATAAGTCAATGGGCTTGGCGGGACCGGCGTACAAGGCTATCCGCTTCCCACCCTACCCGCAAGCAGGCTAGATGAGGGATCTCTCATGGAGCAGCACCTTCACAAGGTAAGCAGTGATTCCGGATGGGCAGAGAGGAGTCAGTATACGACGCGACGATATCGTAGAGGCGCCCACTCCGCACAAGCACCTGCATCTCCCGTTCAAGTGCACGCTTCAGGGTGAGATCTCCCTTCCACAGACCAAACGCGATTGGGAGGCGCCCGAGTGGCAACCAGGCAACAGCGTGGCCTCCGACACTGGCGACCTGGCGAGCACTGAGGGCTTCACTCACCGCCAGCGTGAAGGACCCATCAGCGAGACCCTCAACTAGGTCCTGGGCACTGTTCACCACTCGGACGCGGGCCCCTGCCCTACGCAGGTATCTACTCAGCGAGATTCGGTCGAGGCCAGAGACCCCTGCGAAGAAACCCACCATGCTTCCCTCGAGTGAGTCCGCCCCTGGTGGAATGACCACTGCCCACCCGGTTTCCAAGTGTGGCGGCGTGGTCTCTAGGAACGAGCGAGTGAGTTGTGATGCGACCACCCCACCCGCAAGGAGTTCGCACTGTGCACGATTCACCCTCCAGTTCCGGGGGTTAAAGTCCTGGCCGATCGCAGCGTTGATGAAGAGCGATAACTCGACGCCCAACCCTTCGCTTATGCGTTGCAGAATTTCGACATCGATCCCGGGTCGCCCAGGATTGCCGGTCACCAGAGGGGGGAAGCTCTCAGGCACGCACACTCTAAGGAGACCCCGCCCCCTCACCTCCCGCAGTGATGTATCTGGAGGAAGCAGGTTCACAGCGACCAGAAGACCTAGGCCGACGACTAGGGGTCGACTGCTGGCCAGGAAGTGAGCGAAACCCCGCACTATGCGCGCCGGAAATCCCTCAGGGCAGCGAGGAAGAACACCAGGCACATAGCCAGCAGCAGCAACGGGCCCCACAGAGGATGGAACTGATTAAAGTCTAGGAATACGCCTCGTAAGGCATCGACCGCATAGGTAATCGGATTTGCCTGAATCAGGAACACCAACCAGTCGGGGTAGATGACCACCGTCTGTGCCCGGGTCAACGAGGGGTCCAGGGGGAAGATCGAGCTCGATGTGAAGTAGAGCGGCAGAATGACAGCGTTGGAGAAAACACCGAATCCCTCGAAGGTCCGTACCCGGTTGGCAATTACCACCCCAAGAGAGGTGAGGGCGAATCCAAGAAGGATCATCAGACCCAGTCCCTTAAGCCACGCAGTCGGGCTGAAAGTCACATCAGCGAAGCGGGCCAGGACCAGCACGAGAATGCCGTGGAACAGCGCTACGGTGGTCCCTCCCAAGATCTTGCCGAAAAGCACCGCAGCGCGTGGCATCGGTGATACCAGCACCTCGCGGAGGAAGCCGAATTCTCGGTCCCAGATCACCGACACCGCCGATTGAACCGAGGTATACATCATGTTCAGGGCAATCACAGCTGGGAAGATGAACTGGAGGTAGGTGAAGGGCACGACGAACCTCACCTCTCCATAGACCTCTCCGCGGAAGTACGGATTGAGGCCTATCCCCATGATCAGCACCCAGAGGAGGGGCCGACTCACCCCACCGACAAGTTGCCCCCGGTCCCTAACGGCACGCTTTAGTTCTCGCAACCAGATTGCATAGATGCCGCTAAGGTAGCCCATGAGCAATCAGGAGGCCTCAGCGACGTTCGATCGTGATCTGTTGCAGCGCCTCGCTGGTCATGACCAACGCTTGGTCGCCAGCTGGGTAGTTGTGCCGATGCAACCAGTGGGCCACAACGTTGAGATATTCACTCTTGCTAAGGGAGCCCGGAGCCCGAATCGGCATCTTGGTGACAATGTAGTTATATAAGGTGTCGAGGCTAAGACCGCCCCAAGTGCGGAAGAACGACAGTTTGGTCAGCGGCGGCTCGTGCAGACCGCCCGCCATCCTGGGACCGTGGCACTGGGCGCAATTCCTCTTATAGACCTCTGCACCTGCCTCGGCCTGACTCGTTGTGTAATAGCCGGATTCGTCGCTGAAGATCAACCCATCACCGGCCGACCCAGCGCTAGCCTCGGCTCCCGTGACACCGAAAATGCGGCCCCGCAAAACGTATACCTCGATGGGTGTTAACTGTTCTGATCTTGCGGCAGTAATATCGGCCGGGCTATAGAGTTCTAGCCCTTCAGGCAACAACTCGGCATTTCCCCAAGAGGTGAGTGCGTAATTGAGGGCCGCCGCTATCTCGTCATCACCCAGACTTTGCCAGGCTGGCATGGCGACAATGTATTCCTGCTCAGCTACGACGGTGGGGCCAGTAAGACCAAAGAGAAGCACCTTTGGTAGGTAGTCCCGACCACCTTCAAGGGCCATTAGTTCTGGAAGGTATCCTTTCAGCGGTGGAAATGCGGCCGGGATGCCCTCCCCCCCGGTCTGGTGGCAAGCTGCACAGATAGTGCCGTAGGTCCGCCTTCCAAGGCCCTCCCAGTCGAATCGATCCTCCCCCCCTTGGGAGTGAACAGCCGAGGGCAGGCCTAGTGTGAACAAGAGCAGCGTGAAGACCACAGGCCAAGTCCACTTTCGATACATAAGCACCTCCTAGGTCAGTCAAGTTCTCAATACCGGCGGCGGGCCTGCCCTTAAGTGACAGATTCTCACTCCAGCTTACTGGGTGTGCTCGCCCCCCCTCCTGCCGAACTCGAGTAGACGTTCTCGTGCTCCTGCTACCTCATCGCGCACTTCATACCCGGTCAGGCTCAAGAAGACCGACTCCAGACTCGGGCGTTCAACAAAGAAAGCTTTGAGCTTGTCACCGAGTTCCTCGATCAGCTTTAGTGCCTCTGCTTCAGGGGCAGCCATCACCAGATCCTTGCCCCGCTCGGCAAGAGCTTCACCGAATCGGTGTCGCAATTCGTGTCGCACCTCTTCGTCTTGCGGTGTAAGTCTGAGGAGGTGGTAGCCGTAGCGGTTTTTGAGCCCTTGTGGAGTGTCGAGTGCTAGAACCCGGCCCTGATCGATGATGCAGAGTCGGTCGCAGTCTTCGACCTCATCGATATAGTGGGTGGTTACCAACACGGTAATCTCTCGCTCCTGCTGAAGGGTGCGCAGGTACTCCCAGATGCGGCTACGGGTCTGGGCATCAAGGCCTACCGTGGGTTCGTCAAGGACCAGCAGGCGTGCGTCGTGAATAAGCGCTCTGGCAATCTCCAGACGACGCTGCATCCCCTTCGACAGCGTGCGCACGAGTCGGTCGCGCCAACCTGCCAACTCCACCAGCTCGAGGAGTTCCTCTTTGCGCCTCCGTCTCACCGATGCAGGCACGCCATAGATACGACCGTGAAAATCCAGGTTTTCTGCGACGGTCAGCCTCGTATCGAGGCTTGGCTCTTGAAAGACCACCCCCAGCCTCTTCCGGACCTCTCGCGACTGTTTTGCGACATCGAGGCCGGCGATCTGGACACTCCCCTTATCCCCTCGCTGAATGGTGCAAAGTATTTCGATCAAGGTCGTTTTCCCGGCCCCATTCGGCCCCAGGAGGGCGAACAACTCATTCTCGGCCACATCGAACGAGATATCATCAAGCGCAACTGTTCGGACGTAGCGCTTGGTGACCGAGTCGATCTCGACGATGGGACCAGGGGCAGTCTGCACGGCAGTGTTCCTCTCCAACCTCCCGCTCCGGTCAGGTCGTCTTGACGACTCCTATAGGCGACCCAGCGCTAGGTCCCGCTCCACCGTCATCCATTAGGTGTCGCACCGCTTCACGTGAGAGTTGCCACAGCCGCTGGTCCTCGAAGTCGCGTGGGCGTGGCAGTTCGGTATTAACCAGGAGTTCGTGGGAGATCCGGCCGGGACCCGTGGTCATGATCACCACCCGGTCGGCAAGGTAGACCGCCTCCATCGGATTATGAGTAACAAACACCACGGTGGGCCGGGCCTGATCCCAAAGGTCGAGCAGTTCCATGCGCATGCGGAGGGATGTCAGTTCGTCTAAGGAGCTGAATGGCTCATCCATCAGCAGGAGCTCCGGCTCTAGGATGAGCGCCCGGGCGACCGACACCCGTTGCTGCATCCCTACCGACAGCTGGCTAGGGTAGTAGTCTCCGTAGCCAGCAAGGCCTACGCGCTCCAGCCACCCCTCTATACGCTGGTGGGCATCCGAACCTCGGCCATCATCCAGGACGAAGCGGAGGTTATTGCGAACCGTCATCCAGGGGAGGAGCCGTGCCTCCTGGAAGATGTAGCTGATCCTCAACCTCTCAGTCTCGGGAAACGCCACTACCCCCTCATACTCCGAGTCCAGGCCGCTAAGAATGTTGAGCAGGGTCGACTTGCCGCATCCCGAGGGACCGAGCAGGCAGACGAACTCGCCGGGGGCAATATCGAGGTCTACACCCTTGAGGGCGTGCTTCCGAGTACCTCCGGGCAGCAGGTAGGACTTGGTGACGTGGGCGATATGGACGCCTGTCACGTCCTACCCTGCTAATCTGACCGGCTTGCGCCAGCGAAACGCTGCCCGACCTAGAATACCGGAGAAACCGAAGTCGATGATGGCCAGCACGACCATCATCGTCAGGCCATAGGCCATAATCCCATTCATATTGAAGAACTGGAAGTAGAACGAGATCTGGTAGCCGACGCCGCTGGTGCGACCGAGCAACTCCGCGAGCACAATCATCTTCCAGGAGAGCGAGAGCGCTCCCCGGGCCGTACCGATGAAGTAGGGCATCAACTGGGGAACTACCACCCGACGGAAGATGAGCGGGGGCGACCTACGGTAGCTGCGGGCCATCTCGATCAGCTTCGGATCGAGCGCCCTCGTCCCCTCACGAACCTGGACGATGATCGTGGGGAGCACCGTCAAGATCAGGGCAGCGATAGCGGAGCGATCGTTTAAGCCGATGATGAGATAGGCCATCACGAACAGGACGATGCGCGGGACGGTCAGGCCCACCACCACCCAGACCTCGAACAGCTGGTCGATGACCCGAGACACCCCCATCGCCACACCCAGAACAGCACCCGCCACCATGGCCAGCGAGAATGCGATCAGCACTCGCCTCATCGTGGCCCAGACATGAAAGAAGAGCGTCCCCCGGTCGTACTCCCGGACGATGAACTCCCAGGTGGCGACCGGACCGGGCATCAACTCCCCCCCGAGCGAACGTGACGCAAGCAACCAGGCGGCCAGAAGCGCCAAAAGTCCGACCAGCCTCAGGAAGAGGCCGGTCGGCAAGACGATTGGACGGATGGTGAGGCTCCTACGCCCCAGAGTCTCCTGGCTCACGATCGCTCAGGAACAGCTGCCGATTGAAGTCGTAAGCCTACGGCAGGTAAGCTGTGGTGAAGGCCTCAGGATCGATACGTTCGATCCCCACGATCTCAGCCCCGGCCACCTCGACCAAACCCTCGACCAGATCGACGAGCCCGTCGATCAGCTCCTGATCCCAGACCTCCGGCAGACCGGCCTCCCAGCGGGCCCGGACCTCGGGGAACACCGAGGGATCGGGCAGGGTATAGAGTTCGTTCTCGAGGATCGAAGCCCAGATACCGTCGTCGCTATCTGCAACCATAGCGGCGGTGGTCATCTGCAAGGCCTCGATGAAGGTTGTGAGCACCTCGGAGTCGGTGGCTTCGTGGCCTACCACCACCAGGATCGGCAGGTCGGTAGAGAGGCCGAGCTGGTCAAGCATGTCGGTCACCATCATGACGTCACGGAATCTCCCAGTGCCAGTCATGCGGGCAACGTAGTGCCAGTATGGGATGGCAACATCGATCTCGCCGTTATCCATGAGACCGGCCATTAGCCAGGGGCCGGCCGCAAGGGTCTCGCCATCGACCTGGGGGTCGAAGTCATACTGGGTCGAGGTAAGAGCGCGAAGGATGAGCAGGCTCTTGTCATCAAGCGAGGCCGCCGCGATGGTCTTACCCCTTAAGTCCTCAAGCGTCTGAACATCGCTATCGACCGGAACCACCACGCCGCCCACGGCCTTGCCGTAGGGGTAGATCGCCTGAACCGGTAGGCCGCGGCCTCGCATCAGCACTACTCCCACGAAGTCGTCGACGGTCACATCGACCTCACCAGCCCGCAGGGCAATTTCAGTCGCCTGTTTGGTGGCGTAGGTGATTCCCTCAATGTTGAGGCCCAACTCGTCGTCGATGCCGAAGTATTCCATGGCGTGGACTACCCAGGAGAAGGTGCCCACGGCCTGCATCCCGACACGGACCGTTAAGGTCTCCTGGGAAAATGCCTGACTCGTTAGCAAGAGAGAGGCAGCTATAGCCCCCCATACCACTACAGTCTGAACGGTTTTCCGCATCATCACTCTTGCTCCTTTCACCGAGCACAATCTTAAGTCGCGGATTTCCTAATGCCCATGTAGTTAAGTCGGTGACGTGTATGTTTTAAGTCAGTGACTACTGAGGATTGATTCTAGCACGGGATCCAAACAACCTTCAAGCAACCCCTCCTAAATGCTACCCAGGCAGACTATCATAACTCCGAATTGTACAAGGATCTAAGGACACCATCCCTACGGAGTCTACGGAGGATCCAGTCTGCGGCTATCTGGTGAGGCGAACAGTGGCCTGGACCCGATATCATAATATAACCGATGCGGGGATCGATACAGGATGTTCACAATAGTCTGTCGGTAGGGATGAACATGGGGATGGCAAGGGCCGCAAATCGACCGGGCCGGCGAGCTCCACTATACCCAGTAGAGCCAGATCGGTGAGGGGCACTCTAGAGGACTTGCCACACCCTGCTCTGCTACCGAGTTATCAATAATTCACCTGCTCGCGCATAACGACAGGCAAGTGCCGTATCGCTCGCTCGCGCTCTTCAGTCTAGCTCCCAGAGGTCGCAGAACACCTCTACCTGGTCTGGGAGCGGTCGCCCGGTCTCACCCTTGTAGATTGCGTTGTACCCCGCTATTCAATGGCGGGGCCAGGTAAATCAGGTCCACACTGTCTACCCTCATGTGGTCCCACATGGTGGTTAGACAGTCGCCGTAGTAAATTAATCTTTGCGTCGGTTGCACAGCGGGGGATACACTCAGATCGCTATGAACAGATCGCTATGAAATTGCAGGCCGTTAAAGGGACAAGGGACATCCTTCCCAACCGACAGGCCTTTTGGCACCACGTGATCGGGCGTGTGGGGTCGGTAATGGCACGGTCTGGAGTCCGCGAGATCGATGTCCCGATCTTCGAGCACACTGAGGTCTTCACCCGTTCCGCCGGAGCCAGCTCCGATCTAGTAGTGCAAAAAGAGATGTACACCTTCACAGATCGGGGGGGCCGCTCCATCACCCTGAGACCAGAGTTCACAGGTGGTGTGTTACGGGCCTTCATTGAACACGGCATGGTTAACTGGCCGACACCCGTGAAGCTGTGGAGTCACGGGCCCATCTTTCGTGGCGAGCAGGTGCAACGCGGCCGCTATCGACAGTTCCACCAAGTGAATTGCGAACTCGTCGGATTACCAGGCCCACTCATCGACGCGGAAGCCATTTCCCTCCTGTACGACGCCCTCCGAGCCTGCGGCCTTAAGGACCTTGTGGTGCGCCTCGGCTCGGTGGGCGACCCGGAGGATCGTGCCCGTCACAACCACTATTTGAGAGCGGCCCTCAACCCGCACCGGGAGGCTCTGTCCGAGGCGAGCAAGACCCGCCTCGTGTTGAATCCACTCCGACTGTGGGACAGCAAGGACCCAGGTGACCAAGAACTCCTGAAGGACCTAACTCCTCCACTCGAGCACCTCTCAAACGAGGCAAGAGACCACTTCGAGGGGGTCAAGAGCTACCTCGACGACTGGGAGATCCCAGTAGAGGTCGACCCCGCCATAGTGCGGGCACTCGATTACTACCGGAGGACCGCATTCGAGATCCATCACAGCGCTATCGGTGCCCAGTCAGCTCTGGCGGGAGGAGGGCGCTATGATGGCCTTATCGGCCACCTCGGCGGCCCCGACCTCCCAGGTGTCGGCTGGGCCTTCGGTGTCGACCGAGTCCTTGACGCCCTTACCGTTGATGAGGTCGGCATCCCTAAAGAGTCTGGACCCGACCTGTTCCTCATCCCCCTCGATGAAGAGGCGGTAGGGGAGGTCGCCCGACTGGCAAGGCACCTGCGAGCCGCCTTCCGGGTGGAGCACTCCTACCGCCGTCGCAACCCCGGTCGGGGGCTGCGTGACGCCGAACGCTCTGGCGCGCCGCTCGCAGGCCTGCGCGGAGCGGCCGAGCGCGAGACCCACAGTCTCACAGTGAAGGACCTAGTCTCTGGCGAGCAGCGCGACATCCTCGAGGACAACCTCCCGGCATTCCTCCGCAAGGCTGGTAGGGCGTAGCGTGCGAAGAACCCACCAGTGCGGGCAACTCAGCACCGATTCTGCAGGAGCGAGGGTCATCCTCCAAGGGTGGGTGAACCGGCGCCGCGATCTGGGCGGTTTGGTGTTCGTCGACCTGCGCGACCGGAGCGGCCTAGTACAGGTTGTTATCGAACCGGACTCAGCCACCTTTGGAGATATGGAGGTGGTGCGGAGCGAGTTTATTATCGAAGTTCAAGGCATCGTCCGCCTGCGTCCCAAAGAGCAGCGCAGGGTCAGGCTCTCCGAGTCTGAGGGGCTAGACACCGGCGTGA
Organism: Truepera sp. bin119; assembly: GCA_002239005.1. Classification (GTDB taxonomy): domain Bacteria; phylum Deinococcota; class Deinococci; order Deinococcales; family Trueperaceae; genus MPNL01. Next base: position 8,645 of record MPNL01000017.1, on the reverse strand, counting down.
TCGAGGTGGTCGCCGAGAAGCTTACGGTGCTCGCCGAAGCGCAGACCCCACCCTTTCTCATAGATGGCACTGTGGACGCTAGCGAGGTCGATGAGGAGTTGCGCCTAAGACACCGCTATCTGGATCTGCGACGACCCGAAGCTGCCCACCCTCTACTGCTGAGGCACCGGATCACCAAGGCGATCTGGGACTACCTTGACAGCGAGGGGTTCGTACAGGTAGAGACCCCCCTACTGACACTCTCGACGCCCGAGGGTGCTCGTGACTACCTCGTTCCCTCACGAACGGAGCCGGGAAGCTTCTACGCGTTGCCTCAGTCGCCCCAGCTGTTTAAGCAGCTGCTGATGATGGCAGGCTTCGACCGCTATTTCCAGTTAGCGCGCTGCTTCCGTGACGAGGACCTCCGCGCTGATCGGCAACCCGATTTCACTCAGCTTGACATCGAGATGTCCTTTGTCGAGCAGGAGGATATCCTAGCCCTGAGCGAAGGCCTGATGCACCACCTGATTAGAGAGGTCCTCGGCCGGGAGCTCGCCCTCCCCTTTCAGCAGATCAGCTACCGCGAGGCGATGGATCGCTTCGGCAGCGACAAGCCCGACCTCCGCAACCCCTTCGAGCTTAGCGACCTGAGCGCCGCTTTCTCCAACACTGAGTTCCGAGCCTTCAGAGGCGCCCTTGAGGCTGGGGGCGTGGTGAGAGCGCTCGCCCTCACCGGCACAAGACTGAGTCGGAGAGAGCTCACCCAACTCGAGGAGGTCGCTAAGAGGCGGGGGGCGAAGGGGCTCGCCTGGGTACAGTTCGACGGTTCGGCCCCGAAGGGCCCCATCGCGAAGTTCCTCGGTGAGGCCGAGGTGGGGGCCCTGCAGGCGCTTGTGCCGGAGGGGGGGACGGTCCTGCTTGTGGCCGACTCTTGGACCACCGCCTGTACTGCGCTCGGAGCCATTCGTACCGAGATCCCGGCAGTCATCGGGGTAGAACTCGATGATTGCGCCCTCTCGTTCTGTTGGGTGGTGGACTTCCCCCTGCTTGAGGTAGAGGCCGATGGCACCTTCAGCTACATGCACCACCCGTTCACCCGCGCCCGCGATGAGGATCTGCCGCTGCTCGAAACAGACCCGGCTCGGGTCCGGGCGTGGGCCTACGACTTAGTCCTCAACGGCAATGAGATCGGCGGGGGTTCGCTCCGCATCCATAGACACGATGTCCAATCCCGGATGTTCGAACTGCTCGGCTTCACCCAAGAGGAGGCGGAGCGCAGGTTCGGCTTCTTCCTCCGAGCACTCGATTACGGGGCACCCCCACACGGTGGGATCGCTTGGGGTCTCGACCGCCTCATCATGATCCTCGCGGGGGCCTCAAGCCTGCGTGATGTGATCGCCTTCCCGAAGAATCAGCGTGGAATCGATCCTCTCACCGGGGCGCCCGCGCCGGTCGAGCAGGAGCAGCTAAAGGAGTTGGGCCTAGAGCTGCGCCCGACCGTAGGGGAGGGTACGTGATCGCCCTGATCTTCCTCGACCTCGACGGGACCATCATCGGTGCCGACGGAACCACCGCCGACTGTGTATGGGAGGCCGCCAGCCGCGCCAGAAAGGCGGGCATCCGTCTCAGCGCCTGCACCGGTAGACCCGGTCTCGGAGTAGCCCAGCGCATCTCAAAGCGCCTCGGTCCCACCACGCCCCACATCTTCCAGAATGGCGCAGTCATCGCCTACCCGGATGGAGAATTACTCCAAGTCATCGGCTTAAAGGAGACAGCCACCCGGGCGCTCATCAAGCGGGCACGGGACCTCGGATTGGTCCTGGAACTCTACACGCCCACTAGTCTCTATGTGGAGCGCAAGACCGCTATCAGCGAGGCCCACTCGAAGCTGATCGGCATTACCGCCCTCGTTTCCGATCTCAACGACATCGCGGCCAACGAACCGGTGATCCGGGCACAGTGGGTTATCGAGTCCAAACACCTAGGGGAGGTGCGCAATGTCGAGGCAGAAGAGACCCAGATCGGGGTGGCCACTTCACCTGCCATGGCGGACACCTACTTCGTGAGCGTCACCAAGGCCGGGGTGTCCAAGGGCAGCGCTGTCCGACAGGTCACCCGAACTCTCAAGGTGGATCCGGGGCAGGCCATGGCCATCGGCGACAGCGTTGGAGACCTTTCCATGCTCGAGGCTGTCGGGTTCCCGGTTGTCATGGGTGGAGCTCCTGAGGAACTCAAGGAGCGCTTTCCCTCTATCGTTCCAGATGTTGAGAACTGTGGGGCTGCGGTCGCCCTCGAGCAGGCATTGGCTAGTGGCGGTGCAGGTGAATAAGCACTCAGGTCGACATTCGAAACAACAGGTTACACTCCGACTTATGAGCCGGGACAGCATCGGTGGGCTTCCGGCCCGAGTCGGGCAGACCGTAACGCTATACGGATGGATTACTGCGGTCAGGAGCAGCGGTAAGATCGCCTTCCTCCAGCTGCGCGACGGCAGCGGGTTCGTGCAGGGTGTCGTCGTGCGGGGGGAGGTTCCAGACGAGGTGTTCAACCTCTCTACAAGTCTCAGCCAGGAATCGAGCCTCAAAGTCACCGGTGTGGTGCGCCAAGATCCCCGTGCACCCAGCGGAGTCGAACTCGGAGTCGCCGGCCTCGAACTTATCTCCCGGACTGAGGACTACCCCATTACCCCAAAGGAGCACGGGGTCGACTTCCTGTTCGAAAGGCGCCACCTCCACCTCAGACATCGCAGCCCCTGGGCTACGCTGCGGGTGCGCGACAGCCTCATCAGAGCCATTCACAACTTCTTCTATGAGCGCGATTTCATCCGCTTCGATCCCCCTATGTTCATGCCCACTGTGGTCGAAGGAACTACCGATCTGTTCAAAGTGGACCTCTTCGGCACTGACGAGGTTTACCTCTCTCAGTCGGGACAGCTCTACGCCGAAGCTGGCGCCATGGCACATGGCAAGGTCTACACCTTTTCGCCTGTATTTCGAGCGGAAAAGAGTAAGACCAGGAAGCACCTATTGGAGTTCTGGATGATGGAGCCCGAGGTCGCGTATCTCGACCACGAGGGTAACATGCAGCTACAAGAAGAGCTTCTCACCTACCTAGTCGCCCACATCCTCGACGAGCGCAGCGCCGAACTCGAGATGCTTGGGCAGGACCCTTCCAAGCTCGAACCGGCCGCCTCCGAACCCTATCCGCGCCTGACCTACGATGAGGCCCTCGAACTGCTCGGGGGTCTCGATCTAGGCCTAGCTTGGGGCGAGGACTTCGGAGCCCCTCACGAGACGGCCCTCGGGAATCTGTTCGATCGACCGGTCATCATCGAGGCTTGGCCTACTAGAACCAAGGCGTTCTACATGGAACCCTTCGAGGGTGATCCGACCCGGGTTAAGGCCAACGATGTCATCGCCCCCGAAGGGTATGGCGAGATTGTCGGCGGCTCACAACGCATCCACGACCTTGAACTGCTCAAGCAGCGCATCACGGAGCACAACCTCCCCACCGAGCCGTTCGCGTGGTACCTCGACCTGAGGCGGTACGGGAGCGTCCCCCACTCGGGCTTCGGCCTCGGCATTGAACGCACCCTAGCCTGGCTCACCGGAGAGCACCACCTCCGGGGAACCATCCCCTTCCCGAGGACGCTGACACGCCTCTACCCGTAGTCCATCCAGACCGTCACGGACTACTGAGTCTACTGAGTGAGGAGGGGATCGCCACATGTCCGAGGAAGGTCTCTGCAGGTCTGCCACTCCGCAGGATCAGGAGGTGCTCCAGACCGTTACTCAACACCGTCTTCGAGATAGATCGGTAGAGGATCTCCTCCGTTTCGACATCCAGACCCAGACCACTCTCGACATCGAAGTCGAGGACTGCAACTAGGAGCAGGTCAACCCGCTGCACGAAGGCCTTCGGGGCTGCGAGCACCTCGGGCCAGACGCCAACCTCGATCATAGCGTCCCGAAGGGCGCCAAGGATACCCTCCAACCTCAGAGAATCCGCCGTGGGGAGGTCAATGGGTACGAGTGAGGAGCGCTCCAGGCCAGAGCCGTCAATCACCACCAATCTAACCTCTTGAACGGCCCGTTCAACTGAGGCCAGCGACGAGGTCTTCGGGATGAGGCTAGGTGGCGCGTCACGCTGGAGACCTGAGAACAGGTACGCTAGGGAACTTATGAGAAGAAAGGTGGAGACGAGAATCTGTGGCGTCATAAGCACCCTCAGCAGAGAACCCATCATCCCTCCACCCTAGAAAGCACCGGAGGCCAGGGTTGCCAGCGCAGCAGCAAGGGCCCCGGGTAAGTGCTCAGAGAAGAGGTCTTCGGGGTTGAACTCGAGTAGCAAGCCCTTCCCCCCCGCCCCAGCTAAGATGATGAGGGGGGCGGCCCGAGGGGGAGATGCCCGGTAGCCACTCGATTGGAACAGGGTGTCTGCAAGGGCTTGGGCGTAGCGGCGCCCCAACTCCAGGTTCGAGGTCAGTCCAAGCAGGATCCTGTGGCGCACACTGCCCGGATCGAGTCCCGGCGTGACCCGGTCAACATTCTCCTGAATGGCCGGGATCGGTCTCTTGAAAGCGTCAGTCTCCTCCAGGAAATAGATGTTGTACTGGCCACGCGGGATCTCTGCTGCGTGGATCGATACAAATAGGTCGGCCCCGATGCCGCGACTCGAGCGCGTAGTGAGGTCCAAGTCGGTGTCACCGGTTCGGGTGAGCTCCGCGAGGTAGCCTAGACCGACCAGCTCCGTCCGAAGTTGTTTGGCGAAGGCGAGCACGAGACTGCTCTCGCTGCCGAAACCCGCGAAGATCTGCCCGGTGTCCGCCCCACCATGACCGGCGTCGATTACGAGGTGCACAGGCACGGCTGCGACCAGCGCCTCCTCCCCGCTAGTGGGAAGGAGATCAATGATGATCTCGAAGCCAGCACCGGCAACCGTCTCGAACAGACGGTAGTTCGTGCCGGCCTCCAGTGTCAGGCGGAAGTCGCTGAATCCGCCCCCCGGCAGAAGGTCGGCCCGACGAAACGAGTCGCCACTGTAGGACTGGGGTCCGGTGGTATCGGTGCGGTCCAAGCGGAGTTGCAGGGTATTGGGCGATCGATTAAAGACCCTGTACGGGACCGGTCCACTGAGCCGGAGGATGATGCGCTCGCCGCCAGCAGACGCCTGGACTGTAACCAGATCCACAGAAGCTCGGGGGAGGACTACCACGACGGTGCTTTCAGCGGAAACGAACGACACCTGGCCGCCGAAAGCCTCGACCACAGGTCTAACAGGGACAAACAGAACGCCCCCCACAAAGATTCCCGCAGGACCACGGAGTACTTGACCATTCAGGCGGAGGCCGTCCCCGCTCACCAGAGCCTCCTCCACGGTATTGAGGGTCCGAAGTTGAAGAATGCGACCCGCAAGTTGGAAGGTGGCGAGTCCCGACTGCCGGTCAAGTAGGTAAGACGATCCCAGTGCACCTGCGAGGCCCTCCGCCGGCGCGTAGGACACGCTGGGTATGAGGTCAAGCATGAGTCCTGAAACCGATACCCCGTTCACCCTAAGCTGGGGTTGAACGAATCCTACTGCGAGGAGCGACACCAGTACCACCAGGGCGGTGTGGATCATGAGGAACCCTTGAGTCCCCGCTCCATCTGCCGGCGCGCATCCTTCTCCCCCTCCTTGCGACGCTTGTCATAGTTCTTGCGGCCGCGGGCGAGGGCTAGGCCGAGCTTCGCCCAGCCGTTCTTGAAGTGGAGGCCGGTGGGGACCATGGTCAGGCCCTGTCGCTCCAGGGCCTTCTTGATGCGCCGCAGTTCGCCCCGGTGTAGCAGGAGTTTGCGGCTCCTCACAGGGTCGTGGTTGTTGTGGCTGGCGTTCCGATAGACAGGGATGTTCATACCCTCCAGGTACAATTCGCCACCCCTGAACCGGGCGTACGCCTCGGTAAGGGACCCTCCCCCATTCCGGAGGGACTTGATCTCGCTCCCCGTGAGCACGATGCCAGCCTCAAACCTGTCAAGGAGTTCGTAGTCGTGGCGAGCTCTTCGGTTTCTGAGCATCCCAAATCGAGCATACCGAAATTCATCTCCAGACCGGACAACAACCGTCCCCAACAACGGTCAAAGGGAGACGAGTTCCCAAGACAGCGTTATGGACCCCCACACCGGCGAACTACTGTCCCGCGAGCGGGGTGCACCCACACTTAGCAATCACCAGCGTCCCAATGAGCTATGATCTGGAGGCGATCTGCGCCCGACTGACTGCGGCGGGTCCGTGTTACGCATCCCCACCCAAGTCCCAAGGCGTCCTGGGACCATGGGGACAGACATTCCCCCGCAATAAATGTCGGACCGGGCCTCTCTCGACCCGGATTTCGAAGATAATAAGCACTTGGCGTTAGCACCCACGGCACACCGAACCCGGGTGACCGTCCAAAAACGACCGGTTAATGATCACACCTTAAAATCATCTGCAGAACAACTCATGGATTCAAAGGTCTCCTGAATCCGCAAGTCTACAGGTCCAGTTTTGCCAAGTGGGCATTGTCCTCGATGAACTCCCTTCGAGGCAGCACCTCGCTCCCCATCAGCATCTCGAACGTCTCGCTCACCTCGAACGCATCAGCGATGGTCACGCGGTGTAGCACCCTCGTCTCTGGGTTCATAGTAGTTTCCCACAGCTGCTCCGGGTTCATCTCGCCGAGCCCCTTGAATCGCTGGATCTCGTAGCGGCGCCCTCTGTTCCGCTTTAACAACCCCTGGAGCAAGGCGTCGTCGTAGACGTACGCGACCTCCTTACTACGGCTGAAACGGACCCTATAGAGTGGTGGCTGGGCGATAAAGAGATAGCCGGCATCGATCATGGGACGCATGTACCGATAGAAAAAGGTGAGAAGCAGGGTGCGGATGTGGCTACCGTCCACGTCGGCGTCGGTCATGATGATGATGCGGTGGTAGCGGACATCCTCAAGGTTGAAATGGGTGTCGTCACCGGTCCCCTCAATACCTGCCCCGATCGCGGCCACCATAGCCCGGATTTCGGTGTTCTTAAGGATCTTAGCGATATTGGCCCTCTCTACATTGAGGATCTTGCCCCGAAGAGGGAGGATAGCCTGGAAACGCCGTTCCCTCCCCTGCTTGGCGCTTCCCCCAGCAGAATCACCCTCAACGATGTAGATCTCGCTCACGCTGGGATCCTCCGCCTGGCAATCTGCGAGCTTACCGGGCAACTCATCATTGTCGAGGGGATTAGCTCTGCGGACGAGGTCACGGGCCTTGCGCGCCGCCTCTCGCGCCTTGGCAGCGTTGGCGGCCTTCTCAATGATTACTTTAGCGACCCTAGGGTTCTCTTCGAGATACTCACCAAGCTTCTCATAGACAACGGATTGAACCGCAGTCTGCGCCTCAGGATTCAGCAGCTTGACCTTGGCCTGAGATTCGAATTGGGGATCGGATAGTTTTACCGAGATCACGCAGGAGACGCCCTCGAGGAAATCCTCTCCGGTCGGGGCCGGATCGCCCTTCTTAATCATGTTCTTAGTCCGCGCGTAGTTATTGAGGACCCTGGTATAGGCGGTCTTGAAGCCCGTGAGATGGGTGCCCCCATCTCGATTGGTGATCATATTGGCGTAGGTAAGGAGCGTCTGACTATATCCCCCCGTGTGGACGAGGCCGACCTCGACTTCGATCTCCTCCTCCTTCTCCTGGACCTCAACAGTACATCGACTCCTAAGAAGGATCGGGGTAGTGTAGAGAGGCTTGGGCTCACCAGCAACGCTTGCAGCAAAGGCACCGACACCACCCTCCTCGCAGAACTCCTCCTCACGGTTCTCCCCACCCCGGCGGTCCTGGAGACGGAAGCGAACGCCGCCCGTCAGGTAGGCAAGTTCGCGGAGGCGGCGTCGGATCCGCTGGTATTCGAAGGAGCGTACATCCTTAAAGATCTCCGGGTCCGGGAGGAACGCGACGGTGGAACCCGTGTCGGACTTCCTGACGGTCCCAACGGATTGGATCGGAAAAGTCACTTCGCCACGGTCGAAGCGGATCCGGTAGCACTTGCCCCCCTTGCGCACCTCGGCCTCGAGGAAGGTCGAGAGGGCATTCACGACGGAACTGCCCACACCGTGCAGACCACCCGACACCTTGTACGCCGATGAGTCGAACTTGCCCCCGGCGTGGAGCTCAGTGAAGATCACCTCAATAGCAGGACGTCCCTCCTTCTTCATAACTTCGACAGGGATCCCGCGACCGTTATCTGTAACCGAGACCGAGCCGTCGTCTTCGAGGGAAATAGCGATCATGTCGGCAAAGCCAGCAAGGGCCTCGTCAACGGCGTTATCGACAATCTCAGTTAGAAGCTGATGGTATCCGTCGACCCCCGTCCCACCCTGGACGTACATGGCGGGTCGTCTGCGAACCCCCTCCAAGCCTTTAAGCACCTTGATACTTTCAGCGGTGTACGTAGCCAAAACACGCCTCCAAAGGTGAGGGAAACCTCCCAAGTACTATCGGGGTGAACAGCCCACCCTGCTCACAACTATTCATTTTAGCAGCCTGTCGGACTTTGTGTGAGACTTGAGATTATACAATCAAGACGTTGGCCTTGGTCAGGAGTCCTTTGATGGGGAAGTTCGTAGAGCGTGATCAGTCGCAGTTGTTTCTGCTTCCGGTAGA
>MPNL01000076.1 GCA_002239005.1 Truepera sp. bin119 | reverse complement strand
TATTCGAGAACCGCCCCTTCACTCTTCATCATGACCCCCCTACCGGCACCAATTCCAAAACCATGGGCTCTGCTAAGGTCTGGTACACATCTCCAAGGACGGATTCGCTGGATCTGGTAGGGGTGCGAGGCAATCTCACGTTGACCACCCCGTCGGCACCGAGCCCTCAACAGGCTCAAGCGCCGGTGCTCCCTGCAGCCCTCAAACTGGACCCGAAGCAAGAACGGGCTCTACGGATCCAACGAAACCGCCCTTGTCCATCCTTGAATTCCAGTCTTGTGCGGCCCTAATTGTGGGGGAAGTCAAAGATACACCCCAACACCTGCCGATCTTCAGGCCTACCGAACTCGCTCGATCTCCCTAGCCGCCAGTTCCTCCAAGCAAGATCGGGCCTCGGAGTCTGGGAATCCCCCCAGGGAGGCGATGGCCTCTCCCACTTCCTCTGCAATCCTCGCCTGTGTCGCCCGGTCGGCGCCGTGGCTGAGCACCAGATCTATCATGAGATCGACATCCCCGCCCTCCGAAGCGTGGCGGCGCAGGACCTCCCGCGCCTCCATGACGCCCTTTGCAAGGAGGACGAGAATGGGGTAGGTGGCCTTGCCCTCGCGGAGGTCGCCGCCCACTGGCTTGCCAAGCAGTTCCTCATCTCCCAGCAGGTCGAGGTAGTCGTCCCGCATCTGGAAGGCGCGCCCATAGTGCATCCCGAAGGAGTGGAGGGCACCGCACTGGGCAACCGACGCGCCCGCAAGCTGCGCCACACCCTCAAGTGCTGCGGAGAATAGCACTGCGGCCTTTCCCTCGATGACCTTCAGGTAGCTATCAAAATCCCAGGCCTCGAGGCTAGCCATCTGGAACTGCAGCACCTCTCCCTCGCAAAGCCGGGCCGCCGTCTCAGACATGAGTCGGGTGAAGCCAACGTGCCCAAGGTCTGCTAGGAGCCCCAGAACCCTAGCTAGCATGAAGTCACCCGACATCACACTCACCACATTGCCGTAGCGCCGGAAGGCGGCCTCGAAACCGCGTCGGGTGTCCGCATCGTCAATGAGGTCATCATGGAGGAGGGAGGCCGAATGCAGCAGTTCGACGGTAAGCGCAACCCTCATGCTCGTCTCGAACTCCACGCCCAGCAGATGGCCGGTCAGAAACGCAAGGCTAGGTCGCAGGCGCTTCCCTCCTGCCGACACCAAGTCCTCACCGATAATTTCAATGAAGGCGACTGAGGAGTGGAGTTCGCGCGCGAGTCGTGCCTCGAATTGCTCCAACTCGGTGTGAATGAGCTCGAACACCCAATCAAGTATACGCCGCGCAATCAAGTCTTGAGGGATCGGAAGGCTAAAACCCAAGGTTGGTTGGATGGAGCGGTCTCGAACTGAAGCTCACAGATTGTGAAGGCCGACCCGAAGACGGCTATTCAGGGGAAGGTGGTCCGCCGTACCAGCCCATGGGCTCGTCCGCGTTCACGTGCAGCACACCGTGACGACCTCCGGGCCCCCTGCACCGAGGGAGTCGGTGCTAGATCTATTCACTAGGGGGCCCCTGTTCACTGGTTTCTCAGCGGCACGACATCAGGGGTGCCGACAGAGCGGAAACTATTGCCGTCGCCAACGGCGGTGTCACTCTCGTCGAACAGCCCGAGCACGCAGCCGATGACCAGGGTGCCAACGGCACCACGAAGCTGCACCACCTGGCAGTCAAGGAACGATTTGAAGCCAAAACCAGACTCTGGTCGTTAGAAAGGGCACTCCACAACCACCAAGCAGGATCACGAACTCGAGAGCGCAAGAACCGTGGCCGCCCCGCTTCATGCGAACTCCTCCTTGAGTTGCGGGTTCTGAATATAGAAAGAGAGTCGTTTCAGCCCAACCAGAAAATCCACGGGTTCGACGTGTATCTCGTTAGGGACATTGAGGAGGGTAGGGGCGAAGTTGAGGATTCCTTTGATTCCGGCCGCCACAAGTTGGTCCGCAACCCCCTGAGCTGCAGCGCGAGGCACAGTAACGAAACCGATATCGATCCCTTTCTCGCTAACCACCCGGGGCAATTCGCGCGGATGCCGGATTTCGGTATCCAATACCTTCCTCCCCACCTTAGCCGGGTCCTTGTCAAAAAAAGCCTTGAGACTGAAGCTGAAATCGTACTGCTCGAAGCTAGAGTAGCCCGCCAGAGCGTGACCCAGGTGCCCCATGCCTACGATGGCCACGTTCCAGGGGCGAGTGAGCCCCAGAATCCGGCTCAACTCACGTCGCAGCGTGGGCACCGAATACCCCGCTCCGCGGGTTCCAAAGCGCCCAAAGTAGGCTAGATCCTTGCGAACTTGAAATGCTGAGACCTGCGCCTCCTCAGCAAGGTGATCGCTGGAGGTCTTCTTAACTCCCACAGATTCGAGCTGTCCGAGAATGCGGAGGTAGGTGACTAGGCGACTGATAGTGGCGGTAGGTATGGTCGACATTACCTAACGACAAAGCTCTCGATTCCTTCGGCCATAAGCGCCGCCCTTGCTGTGTCAAGCTCTTCTGGCCCAAAGGGGCCAACCAGGAGCTTAATGAGTCCATCCTCCTCACGAGGCGTCACCTTAAAACCGAGTTCGGAGAGGCGGTCGACCTGCGGCCCCATACTCTCCGCGGAACCGTAGGCCCCCACCTGGAGGAAGAGGGGACTGGCAGCTCTCGCGGCCTCCGCACCTGCTTGGGGTTCGACCACCCCCTCCTCGAATGAACCCGGCAGGGGATCGGTGATCTCGGAAACTTCTTCGATCTCAGGAACTTCTTCGGGATCAAAGGTGTAGATGAGCGTGCTGTCCACACCATTGTCGGAGGCCTGGATCTGCTCTGCAACCCGCTCAGCTTCGGCACGGTCATTATAGGGCCCGACGAGAACCAGCGTGAGATCCCCCTCAGGGGCCAGAAACACGGGGTAGCCCTCGTATCGAACGAGCACCGCCAAGGCCTCCGCACTCTCCCGACTCCCGAACGCCCCGACCGAAACGCGGTAACGCCCACTCCCCGCTGAGGAGTCGGGCAGGGGCAAAATCGACTCGGAGACCGCTTCAGGAGCAGGTGTGGCGACCGGAGAGGCAACCACGGGATCGTCAGCCGGGACAGCAGCGACTGAGTCGTCCGCAGGTCCATCTCTATCAACAGGGGGAAGGGGAGTAATCGTTGGGCCTCCGACGTCGGCGGCCTCGGAGCCCCCGATTTCGCTGGGCCCCAACGATGGATCGGTGACGGATGGCGGATCCGCCGAACGGCTTAGGGAAAAGATCGATCCTCCTGTAATCAGCGTGGCAACGATGGCACAGATGACGAGGAGCAAGGCAACGCCGATCGCGAGATCAGGCCAGTTCCGTCGAATCCAGTCCATTCCGCCCACCTACACAACCACTCAGAAGTACTCGCCGAGCGCTTCGAGGGCCGGCTGGTAGCCTAGGTCGCGCGACCTTTCCCAGGCGTCACGCGCCGCACCGCGCCGATTCTGCGAGAGCAGTGCCCAGCCGAGATTGTAGAAGCTCTCGGCATCTCCCGGGTTCTGTTGTACCAGAAGCCGGTAGACCTGCTCAGCATCCTGGTAGCGTTCGACAGCCAGATAGGCACTGCCGAGGTTGATCTGAACTTCGGCGCTTCCTGGGTCGAGTTGGACAGCACGCTCGTAGTACTGCACAGCGGACCGGTAGTTGCCCTGCTGGTACTCGGCCAGGCCACTCCACAGTTGCGCCAAGGCGTTGTCAGGCTGGGCAGTGACCACCTGAGCGAACTCTTGGGCGGCGCCAAGATAATCCCTCTGCCGGTACATGGCCCGGCCGAGGATGAAAGTGGCTTCCGAGATCAACAGGGGATCGGTCAGCAACTGAAGCGCCGACCGCGTCGTGGCAAGGGCCTGGGCGCCCAACGAAAGTTGATCATACGCCATCGCGAGCGCCAGGAGGGCTTCGCCACTCTCGGGATTCACCTCCACCGCAACCTCCAGCGCCTCAACTGCGTTGCGGCTTTGACCGCTCTCGTAGTAGATCACACCAAGATTATAGTGGGCCTCCCAAAAACCAGGGCTCACCTCAGCAGCCTGCTGAAAGGCGAGTATTGCCTCATCAGCACGGCCAAGTTCGCGCCGAAGCAGCCCCAGCTTCACCAGGATGTTGGCTCGATCCTGGGAATCCTTGACACGGTGAAGGGTCCGGTCGAGCGACTGAAGGGCGTAGTCGAACTGCCCCTGATCGACATAGATATCAGAAACAAGGATGCCAATCCGGTAGTCCGAGAAGCAGCTTTCGAGTTCAGCCAACTCAGAGAGTACCTCGAGTCCCCAACCTGCCTGATAGAGAGCATCGGCCTCCGAGTGGGTGAGGTCAACGCCCTCTGCAGCGATGTTGAGTGCGCTACCATGGAAGCTGGCCGCCTCCGAGAAGCGGCCGGCCGCCTTGAGTTGGCTAGCGAGCCCGAGGCAGGCGTTGGCCTTGTCGCTACCGGTCGCCTCGGGACCGGCCTGAGTGATCGCGTCATGGAAGGCCTGGACAGCCTCGTCGGGATTTCCCAGCCGAGCCAGGGTCACAGCCCGGTTGTAGTGCCCGTCGAAACGCTGCGGATAGAGCCGCACGACCTCGTTGAAGGCGTGCAGAGCCGCCTGGACATTTCCACGCCCGAACTCTGCGAGGCCCAGCCCAAAGTGCGCATCGCCAGCGAGATGGTCGACAGCGATAGCCTCGAGGAACGCATCTCTGGCAAGAACGAACTGCCCCGCACCGACATAGGCGGTGCCTAGCGCAACCCAGGCGCTGACATCGTCCGGCTGCTCCTGAAGTGCCCGGAGCAGGTCCGCAATCTCCCGGGCGGTAGAAATGGAGATTGGAAGGAACGTCGCCAGGACAACGAGGAGCAGCTTCCCAGCCCACCCGATCTTGTTGCCCATAAACCCTGCCTCCAGATGGTCGTTCGCCCACGTAACCGTGGTTCATCGACGCTTACCGTCGGCGTGAGGGGCGGAAAACCCGTCTACTTCATTAAGTGTAGGAGGGTAGTCATCGGACCCGTGTGAAATCTTCCACGAGCCAAGGTGCAGGAAATCCCCTTTACAAAGCAGATTCTTGACCTCCATCTCCGCACCCCGGCGACCACGGAGGGCCGTGGAGCGAGGTTGAGTCAGGTGCCTATAGTGCCTCCCCTATCCCGGAGTGGCGTCTGAATCCGAAGGGCAGGACGAACGTTATGTGCTCCCTGCGACCGCGTCGGGTCGGTCCTCGGACCGCAGGACGCCGTGGTGCGGCACATGCGGGCCTTGCCGCATCGCGAGGTGGCCTCGGCGCTTCAGAAGCTGCGGGCCTCGGACGCGGCGCCCGTGGCCCTGTTGGCCTTCGAGTTCCTGGTGCTCACGGCGGCGAGGTGGGGCGAGGTGCGGTGGGCCGAGTGGTCGGAGATCGATCAGACAGAAGGGATGTGGACGGTTCCCGAGACGCGCATGAAGTCCAAACGCGAGCACCGGGTGCCGCTGTGCCGCCGGGCGAAGGAGATTCTGGAGGAGGCCCGGACGCTGGATGGTCGCCGGCCCGTCAGCCGGAATTTGGTTGAGCGGATCTCCCTCTGAAGGTGCTTACCTCGACCACAGGGGAATGTTTCGGTGATTATCCCCTAGACACAAGTTAGGTATATTACAGTAATATAAGTAAGTTACACATGATACATAAATAGGCTAGATATGTCGTGCAGGACGTGATATACTAGGGTTGGGTAGAGACGTGTTGTGGTTGGGCTCCCCCCTACTAAGCTGTCCTCTTAACCTTCTTAGCCACCAAACAGCTTGATAGTTTCCCTGGGCCTGCGACCTTGGTTTCGGTAACCGAGATGGGGTTGCTCAGAGTTGTAGTGGTGGAGCCAGGTATCGAGATCGGCTGGGAGCAGATCGACGCTCTCATAGCAGGTCTCGGCTAGCTTGATCCGGAAGAACTCAGCCAGGACCGCGCTCCACCAATCCGTTCGTCTTCGGGGCAGGAGGGGCTCTTCGGGCCCGAA
>MPNL01000016.1 GCA_002239005.1 Truepera sp. bin119 | reverse complement strand
CTCGCCGAAATTGCGATACCCGTTCGTGCCCCGCGCAGGCCGAATGAGACCGATATCCTCGTAGTAGCGGATCGTCTTCGCCGGAAGCCCGCTCGCCTCCGCAACATCACCTATGTTCATGACCCGCTCCATGACCTAAAGGCTACAAGACTCCCGCAGCCGGAAAGCCTAAAGAGATGATACCTCCTTGACCTTCCAGTTACTGGAATCTGTAATCTTGCTACAAGGCATGGCCCACGAGGAGTCCATGAAAGAGCACGAGACGTCGATGGGGAGCAGGACGCGCGACCCCGTCTGCGGGATGATTGTGGATCCCGCAGCCGGAAAGCCGTCACTTACCCACGGAGACCACCGCTACCACTTCTGCGCCGAGGGCTGCCGCGCCAAGTTCGAGGCCGACCCCGACGCCTATATCGAGGCGACCGATCCCGTCTGCGGTATGACCGTGCACCGTGCCAGCGCCCGCCACCTGGCCAAGCATGCGGGTGAGCGCTTCTATTTCTGCTCGGAGCACTGCCAGACCCGCTTTGAGGCAGAGCCAGCAGACTTTCTCGGCGACCGAACCGAACCCGAACCGATGCCCGCCGGCACGCTCTACACCTGCCCGATGGATCCCGAGATCGTGCGCGAGGAACCGGGAGACTGCCCGATCTGCGGCATGGCGCTCGAGCCGCTGACGCCCTCGATCGACACCGGGCCAAATCCCGAACTGATCGACTTCCGGCGCCGGCTATGGATCGGCGCGCCGTTCGCGGCGGCTGTGTTCGCCCTCGAGATGGGGACCCATGTCGGCATCCCGTTCGATATCTGGTTCGGGCCGCGCCTACACGCCTGGCTGCAATTCCTGATGGCGACGCCGGTGCTGTGGATCGCACACCCCCTCTTCAGGCGTGGCTGGGCCTCAATCGTAAACCGGTCACCCAACATGTGGACGCTGATCGCGCTCGGCACGGGGGCGGCCTATCTCTTCAGCCTGGTGGCGCTGCTCGTCCCAGGCCTGTTCCCCGACGCGGTCCGCGGTGCGGAAGGACAACCGCCCGTCTACTTCGAGGCGGCTGCGGTGATCCTGATCCTCGTGCTGGTCGGACAGGTGATGGAGCTGACCGCGCGGGAGCGGACCGGCGACGCGATCCGCGCGCTGATGGGGCTCACGCCCAAGACCGCACGCCGGTTGCAGGCAGAGAGCGAGGCTGACGTACCGCTCGACAAAGTTCGCGTGGGCGACCGGCTCCGGGTGCGGCCCGGTGAGAGTGTGCCTGTGGACGGGGTCGTGACCGAGGGCCGGTCCTCCATCGACGAAAGCATGATCACGGGCGAGGCCCTCCCGGTGGAGAAGGCCGAGGGTGATCCGGTGACCGGAGGGACGCTTAACAGGTCGGGCAGCTTCGTGATGCAGGCCGAGAAGGTCGGTACTGAGACGACCCTGTCCCGCATCATCGATATGGTTGCAAAAGCGCAGCGTAGCCGCGCGCCGGTCCAGGCGCTCGCCGACAGGGTCGCCAGCTACTTTGTGCCGACGGTCGTAGGCATTGCCCTCCTCACCTTTCTCGCTTGGCTGGCCCTCGGCCCCTCCCCGGCGCTCAGTTACGGAGTGGTCGCGGCGGTGAGTGTACTGATCATCGCCTGCCCCTGTGCACTGGGCCTCGCCACGCCGATGTCGATCATGGTCGGGACCGGGCGCGGGGCGCAGGCGGGCGTGCTCGTTCGCGACGCCGAGGCATTCGAACTCCTCGCCAAGGCGGAGGTGTTGATCGTCGACAAGACCGGCACCCTGACCGAGGGACGCCCGACTCTGGCAAACGCGACTCCGGTGGGCACCTTCGACCGCCTGCGGCTCCTGGCGCTCGCAGCAGGGCTCGAACGCGGCTCGGAGCACCCGCTGGCCGAAGCGATCGTCGAAGGTGCCGAGGCAGAGGGAGCGCCACGCCTCGAGGTGACCGATTTCGAAGCGGTGACCGGTAAGGGCGTACGCGGTACGGTCGACGGAGATCGGGTCTCCCTCGGGAACGCCGCCATGATGAAGGAACTGGGCCTCGATCTCCGTGGTCAGTTGAAGCAGGCTGGCGAGTTGCAGGCCAGCGGCCAGACAGCGATGTTCGTCGCAGTAGACGGCGCGCTAGCAGGTCTGATCGCCGTGACCGACAGAGTCAAGGCGACCACCCCCAGCGCTATCCGGGCACTTCAGGAGGCGGGCTTGCGCATCGTTATGGCGACCGGCGACAGCCGCCGCACGGCCGAGGCCGTCGCCCGCGACCTGGGTATAGATGAGGTGCACGCCGAGGTCGGTCCCGAGGAAAAGAGCGCGCTCGTCGAAGCATTCCGGCACCAAGGCTCGAACGTCGCCATGGCCGGAGACGGCGTGAATGACGCACCCGCGCTGGCAGCGGCGGATATCAGCATCGCCATGGGCACCGGCGCGGATGTCGCCATGGAGAGCGCGGGGATGACGCTGGTCAAAGGCGATCTGACGGGGATCGTCCGCGCTCGCTTGCTGGCGCAGGCGACCATGAACAACATTCGCCAGAACCTCTACTTTGCCTTCATCTACAACGCTGCAGGCATCCCGATCGCAGCCGGCGTGCTCTTCCCCGTGTTCGGCATACTCCTGTCACCGATGATCGCAGCCGCGGCAATGATCCTGTCTGATGTCTCGGTCATCGGCAACGCATTGCGCCTGCGGTCGGCACGGATCTGAGGGGGGCAGCACCATGCGGCCGGTTATGCTCATGATTGCCGGGGCAGGTGCCATTCTCGGCGGCTGGATCCTGTTCAAGTATTTTTTCCCGGCACCGACGGCCCAGGTCGATCTTTCACAGAGTGCAGCGCTCTACGCGGCCCACTGCGCCTCATGTCACGGAGCAGAGTTGGAAGGCGCTCCGAACTGGCAACGGCGAGGACCCGACGGCCGCTTCCCTGCGCCGCCCCACGATGAGACTGGCCACACCTGGCACCATGGCGACCAACTGCTGTTCGACTACACCAAACTCGGCGGCAAAGCGACGCTGGCGGCGCGAGGAGTAGACAATTTCAACAGCGGCATGCCCGGCTTCGGCGACCTGCTCACCGATGACGAGATCCTAGGCGTCCTTGCCTTCATCAAGAGCAGTTGGCCGGAGCTTCAGCGCAATCACCAGGAGAAGATGACCAGGCAGGAAGCAGCCTCTCAAGAGTAGTCCCCCACAGGCCACAGGGTAAGCCGCAACCTACGTTCCGGGCGGAACCAGTTGCGGGCGATGGGCTTGTCACGCAAACCTCACGGAGAATCCGCGAAGCTTGACCGACCGCGCGGAGAGCGGACTCAAACACCACGCCGACGTGGTAGAGTCCCCATGGCTTCCCTGCTTCAGCTTGAGAGCGCCGAGGGACCCAGCCTCTCCAGGCTACCTCGTCACCAGGGCAGCACGGCTGAACGCGTTACACCTCGAACTGCTGATTCCACTGTGACCAGGAAAGGACAGCACAAGTTGAAAGACAGTGCCACAGCGACAGGCGATACCTGTGTCCAGTTCGTCTTCTTCAAGGTGGATAGGTCGTGGCGAAGGCTGCCCGCTGAAACGAGGGCCGGCCACAAAGAGGAGTTCCTGAATACCCTGCAGGAGACGGAAGCCGGGGTTGCGACCCATTCGTTCAGCACCCTCGGACTGCGCGCAGACACCGATTTCATGCTGTGGCGAACAGCTCCAGGGATTGAAGACCTAGAGGATACTCTCAGCGACCTGCTTGCCACCGAACTGGGGGCGTTTCTGGAAGTCAGCCACGCCTACTTCGGGCTGCTCAGACGCTCCACTTATGGCCAGGCGCGAACGAGGCAGGACCATGCGGAACAGTCAGAGGACAAGGGCAGATACTTCGTCCTCTACCCCTTCACCAAGACCATAGCGTGGTATCTCATGGCTCGAGAGGCGAGGCAGGGAATGATGAATGAGCATATTCGGGTGGGACGGACCTTTCCGAATATCAGCCAGCTACTCCTGTACTCGACCGGCCTGGGAGATCAGGAATTCATAGTCGGCTACGAGACCGATTCGCTCGCAGAGTTTCAGGATCTCGTCATCGAACTCCGCTCCACCGAGGCCAGGCGGTACACCCTGCAGGACACCCCGATCTTCACCTGTGTACATAGAAGCCCCGAGCGGATCCTGAACCTGCTCGGCTAGTCGGCCCCCAAGGAGAGCTCTCACGATGGACAGAGGATGTGAGCCTGCCCTGGTACAAGCTGCCAGGATGAAGCAGACCGAGCGCACCCCCGTCTGGTTCATGCGCCAGGCCGGACGGGTATTGCCCGAGTACCGAAAGGTGCGCAGCAGTTACGGTCTCCTGGAGATCTGCCGGCTTCCCGAA
This sequence comes from Truepera sp. bin119, assembly GCA_002239005.1. Taxonomy (GTDB): domain Bacteria; phylum Deinococcota; class Deinococci; order Deinococcales; family Trueperaceae; genus MPNL01. The sequence continues at coordinate 58,088 of MPNL01000016.1, read as the reverse complement.
CTCGCCGCGACGGTCACGCTCCAGCCGGTCGAACGGTTCGATGTCGATGCCGCCGTCATCTTTGCGGACATCGTCACCCCGTTGGTCGGAGTCGGCGTGGATCTGAAGATAGTCGAGCAGGTGGGGCCGGTAATAGCTTCACCGGTCCGGTCAAGGAGCGATCTCGAACGCTTTCGCCAGCTCGAACCCGACCAGGACCTGCCGTACCTGATGGAGGCGCTTAGACTGGTGAGGGCCGAGCTGCCCCAAGAGAAGGCGCTCATCGGCTTCTCCGGCGCCCCCTTCACGCTAGCCACCTATCTGATCGAAGGCGGCCCGTCCCGAAACTACTCCACGACCAAGTCGCTGATGTATGGGCAGCCCGATCTGTGGCATGAATTGATGAACCGGCTCAGCGATATGATTATCGGCTATCTTCTGGCTCAGGCAAGAGCCGGAGCGCAAGTCCTTCAGCTATTCGATAGCTGGGTCGGCTGGCTGAGCAGGCGCGACTATCTCGACTACGTCTTTCCCTACACCGGCAACATCATCAGGTCGGTCAAAGCAGGTGGGACTCCGGTCGTACACTTCGCAACCGGAGCGGGAGGGCTGAACAAGATCATCAAAGACGGGGGTGCGGACGTAGTGGGACTAGACTGGCGAATTCCGCTGGACGAGGCCTGGGAATCTCTGGGGGACGTCGCCGTACAGGGGAACTTGGACCCGGCCGTTCTACTGGCGCCGCCCGCTGTGGTGCAGGATCAGACCCGCGACGTGCTAGAACGGGCGGGAGGTCGACCGGGGCACATCTTCAACCTCGGACATGGTTTCCTGCCCCAGACTCCGCTGGATAGTATCTTTCACATGATCGATTGCGTAAGGGAATGGGACGTCTCTCTTGGTTCCTGACCACCCGTTAACGGACGATGATCGTCTTTCGGCGATCATCATCGGCGGCGGAATCACCGGACTTGCGACCGCGTGGTACCTCGAAAAAGCGGGCCGCGAAGACGGATTGAACCTTTCAGTCGTCATGGTGGAGCGCGAGAACTGGCTGGGCGGCAAAATTCGCACGCTGAACGAGGACGGCTTCATCATCGAGGGGGGGCCGGACGGTTTCCTGACGAGAAAACCCTGGGCACTAGACCTCACGAACGAACTCGGTCTCTCGGATGATGTGGTCTACATACAGGCTGCAGGAACGTCGCTGCTTCGCAACGGAGAGCTTCACCCCATCCCCCGCGGCCTGATGGGGCCCGCGCCTACGAGTCGGCGGGACGTGTGGAGTGCGACATTCCTATCGTGGCGCGGCAAGCTGCGCGCCAATCTCGAACCACTGGTGAGAAGACGCAAAGCCGCAGGACGCGAGTCCCTGGGGAATTTCCTCCGAAGACGCCTCGGGGCAGAGCTTACCGACACCCTGCTAGAACCCCTGACCGCCGGAATATACGGGGGCAACTCCTACGACATGAGTCTGGACGCACTGTTCCCGATGCTGGAGCAATGGGAGCAACGCTATGGCAGCATAACGCGCGGGATGCGCGAGTCGAAGAAGTTTGCGCCTGGCCACAGACAGCCTCTGAGCCCGCTTTTCTCTTTCGGCACCGGCGCACACCAGATAGTCCGGGCGATCGCGGACAGTCTTGAGAGGACAGAGATCATCAGGGGACGGGCGGCCGTCGCGGTCGATCGGATGGAAGCTGGATACCCACCCCGCTACCGGGTTACCCTGGACGACCTGCAGTCGTTCGAGTCGGATGTCCTCGCGCTTGCGACTCCCGCGCAGGACGCGGCAAGTCTCGTCAGGTCATTCGCTCCAGGACTGACCCGATTGCTGGAGCGGATGCGGAGTTCCGCCACCGGCAGCATCCATATGGCGTTCCGCTGCGAGGAGATCTCCCATCCCCTGGATGGGTCGGGTTTTCTGATGCCGCGCTCAGAAACAGGGCTGGTGACCGGATGCACCTGGACATCCTCCAAGTGGCCAAGCCGCAGCCCGAAAGACTATGTGCTACTGCGCGCGTTCCTGGGCCGATCAAAGGACGATTCATTCTTGGAATATGGCGACCCCGAACTAGTTGAAGTTGCGACCGAAACGCTGCGGCCTCTGCTCGGAATACGGGGCGCACCGGAACGCGCCTGGGTCCACAGGTGGGCAGAGGGAATGCCACAGTACCGGGTGGACCATACAGAATGGTTAGGCGGAGTGGACCAGGAATCTGCCGAGTACCCCGACCTGTTCCTGTGCGGAGCCTCTTACCGGGGTATAGGCGTTCCCGACTGCATTCGCCAGGGGCGCGACACCGCAGAGCGCATCCGCGCATTTGCGCTCCAAGACTCCAGACGAAGACCCGCGCAAACCCTGAATGTCTAATCGCGAACTGGAAACGGAGTAGTCAGGTGCCCAAGCCAAAAGGTGTTCTGCTGATGGCATACGGCACACCGCGAAACCTGAGTGAAGTCGCGGCATACTACCGCGATATCCGTGGGGGACGAGATCCCAGTCCAGAAGAGGTGAATGAACTCACGGAGAGATACCGCATGGTGGGCGGTAAGACGCCGCTTCTGGAGATTACCTTGAGCGTCGCGAACTTGCTGGAGGAGCGTCTGAACTGGGAAAGCAGCGCCACCCCATGGCGCGTTTATGTCGGGATGAAGCACTGGCACCCATACATCTCGGAAGCTATCGACAGTATCGTGGCCGACGGCGTGGATGAGCTTGTCGCGTTGCCGCTGGCTCCACACTATTCCAAAATGAGTATCGCCGGATATGAAGAGATGGTAGTGCGCAACCTGGAAAAGGTAGCGTCGCCCCCAGCTACGCGCTTCATAGAGAGTTGGCACGCCAATCCCCGATTCATAGAGCTCATAGCTCAGAGAATCAGGGATGGTATGGGGAATTGCAGCGCCGAACCGGCCGATGTGGAAGTGGTGTTCACGGCGCACAGCCTGCCCGCACGAATCCTGGACTATGGGGATCCATATCCTCAAGAATTGATGGAGAGTGCCACGGTGGTAGCCCGAGCAGCGGGGGTTGAATCCTGGCGCTTCGCCTATCAGAGCGCGGGCAAGACCGTAACGCCATGGTTGGGACCGGACATCCTAGATAGCATCGAGGAGATCTCGCGCGAGGGCAAGAAAAACATCCTGGTTGTCCCGTTCGGTTTCGTCTGCAATCACCTGGAAATACTGTCCGACATAGACATAGAGGCCCTAGAAGCGGCAACCGCCCTCGGGGTGAATCTGGCACGTATAGCAATGCCGAACGACTCCTCTGAATTCATCGAGACACTCTTTGACCTGATAACCGTCGGAGCGGGAGCCAGAATCGTAGACCTATAGGCGGGGTGAGGCCGATGAGCAGCGGGGCGATGAGGAGGCCGGGGGCGCCGGAGATCTTTTTCAGCGTGGCTCGCCACCTTTGAAGCTGTTGTCATGGAGATCGTCTACGTGCTTGCCTTTTGCTGACCCTGAAGGTCTCGGCGGCTTACATGATGGTGGATTTCTCGTGGAGAGCGGCGTCAACGATGTGCTCGCGGAGGCCAACGGAGTAGGACATGCCTCTACCTGATCTCTTCCTAGCCGCCACCTCCACCGTCTCGGCGATCCAAGCGTTGAGGCTTTTGCCCTAGGCCTTGGCGGCTGCGGTGGCAGCCCGGTGGACCTCCGGCGGAACTCGGAGAGGGATCTTGCCGGAAAAGGGCTTATCTGGAGTTCGGCCCCGTTCTTCGCAAACTTTCAGGTAGTCGTCGACCGAGAACTTGAACTCCTTCTTAAGTTGGGCGACAGAGGTTCCCTCGAAGACGATCACGTCCCGGGTGTCCACCACTTCTCCATGAAAGACATCGGCCTCGTCGTCGATGCTGAACCATTCCGCGCCATCGGCCCCAACGACGTCACCGAACGGGACAAACTGCATCGTGCCAGCGGTGCCGGGCAACCGCTACTAACCGGGCTCCTCAGTCGGGGTTCCAAACATCCGCAGCCGACTGATGCCACCGTCCGGGATCATGTTGAGGCGCACATGGGATACCGACCCCAGGTCTTCCAGTTCCGCATCCGCGAACCCGTGCTCCCGGTCGGCTTCGAGCAGTCGGTCGGCCATCAAGACCGGCCAGTACATGGATTGCGTCGTTAAGGATTGCGCCAAGCTCGTATGCTCTGCGGGAAGAAGGGCGGCCTGAAGCGAGCAACGATGCGGATAATTTCCCTTGAAATGGGAGGTGTCGACCACGACATGCTGGATCGTGCCAGCGTGCGCTAGGGCGATTATGCACCAGTCATTGCCGGGTTCCCGGCGGCGCCGGGTCTCCCAACCGTCGCCCATATCCCGGCCCCGGTCGGGTCTAAGCATGTTGTTGGGATGCCCATAGTGTGAATCGCTCCAAGCCAACGCCAATGCACCATATAGCGCGCTGGCGAGATCCACCGACTCGCCTCCAGAGGTCACCCGCCAGTCTGGACGTGGCCGGCCGTAAACGCGCAGGCGTGCCACTCCGCCATCGGGAAAGATGTTGAGACGCACGTGACTGAAGGCGTGGCTGTTCTGGACCTCAAACAGGTGCTGCCCGTCGGGACCCAACTCGGACGGGGGCACCAACACGGTCCATGCGGCGGCGTCAGGGTCCCCGTCACAACCCTCTAGCGACGCAGCGGGGGGATAGTTGCCGGTGAAGTGGCGGGTATCGATCTCTACAGCGATGACCTCACCCGGTGCCGCCAACCGCACGACGCAGGAGTCGTGGCCACCTCCGCGGCGGCGGCGGGACTCCCATCCGTCCATCCACTTGCCGTGATCATCATACTTGCCGGGTATGAAAACCGGCTCCGTCGGCTCGAGCATCCGGGCCAGCGGCGCGAAGAACTCGTCCGTGCAGGAGATACCGGCGGCGCCCAGGCGGGCGTCGGCCAAGTTGATGGCCTGGCGGGCAATCTCTGCCAGTCTCGTCTCGATCGCGCCGTGTGACGAGGTCGCACCCATGCCACGTTCCTCCCGCGCCCAAAATATCAGCCGGTTTGGCCCCCGGGGCCGACCGTCACCCAAAGAGACCGACCGCTCGCATACACCGTGACGGGCACCTACTCCTAGTCATCGGCAATGCCAGCTGCACTATATCCTAGCCGGACTAACTCGGCAGCACCACGGGGCCGCAGCAGAGATCCGGCGGGTCCGATCCTCGAGATCGGTGGCTAGCCTGGGAAGTCGTCTCTAGCCGGATCTGCTCCTAGGCCCAGGTCTCGAACAACCCCTCGGGCGAGAAGGGTGCTTCTCTCCGCCACGGCGAGTAAGACTGGACCGGCCCTGAGCTATGGGACCGGGGCCGGGTCAAACGGGGCCGCTACACGATGAACGGTCGCTCCAGGACGCTGCTCCAATCATGCTCCGAGAGCGGTCACGACCGTTGTCACCCCGCCTTTCGTTCGCAGCGAACGAATCGATAGTGCAGTGCCGCCTTCGGACACACAGCCAGCCAAGACACTCCGCCTAACCGCTCCTGAGGGCCCGAATAGCCGCCTCGACAACAGTCTCAGGGGGAGCGTCAACAGCTATCACTATGGCCTGCGCGGGCGGCTCGAGGGTTTCGAACTGGCTGCGCAACATGCCGGCCTTCATGAAATGCCCTGCTCGGGAGCGCATCCGGCCCAAGATCAGGTCGAAGTCGCCATCAAGGTGCAAGAACCGGACCCGCTCATCGCCGGCTCTAAGGGTGGCGCGATAGCTCCGCTTCAGGGCCGAGCAGGCCACCACCGAGGATTCACCCAGTGCAAGGCGCTCCTGGATCAGGTCGCGGAGCCGCCCCAGCCAAGGCTGCCGGTCCGCGTCGGTAAGCGGGCATCCGACCGCCATCTTCGCCACATTGGCCTCCGGATGGTAGTCGTCCCCGTCGAAGAAAGGCCAGCGGAGGCGAACTGCCAGCAGTCGGCCGATGGTGGTCTTGCCCGAGCCGGAGACACCCATCACGACGAGCGCCAACGGTCCTGGAATCCCTAGCGACAGGGGGCTCACTGGCGCAGGGCTCATCGGAGCAGCCCCGACCCCCTCAAGGCTGCCCCACCCGGCAGAGGATCTCCCCCGCCTCGGGTACGAGCAGGATCCCCTCAGCCTCACGGTTCCGCCACGCCTCCAGATCGATGGAGGCGGGGTCGCGGTAGCCGAGGCCCAGACGCTCGCAGGTCTCCGGACCGAGCCTAGCGGCAAGCGTGACCTGAGCGCGGGGACGCTCCACTCCCCTCCAGTAGCGTCCCGCGCCACGCACATGGGTGCTGTGGGCGATCACCCCCAGGGGAACGTGCCGGAACCGGTCCCACTCAGCCAAGTCGATCACGTGATAGCCGATCTCGTAGATGAACTTGCCGTGCATCTGACTGACCTCAGCGAGGTGGGGGGCGTAGATGATCAGCTCCCCACCCTCGGCGAGGGCGGGCTCGAGCTTATATATGACCTTCCCGGCGGTCCACAGCTCGTCGTATCCGGGCGGCGCCCGAGGATAGCCACCCTGGCCCCGACCGCCACCAAGCCGCGGGCCACCTCCCCTCCCAGGACACCGCTGCTGCCAGTCACCACCGCGCTCTTCCCCTGCAGCTCGAACGAACTCACCTACCCTCTCCCTCCGCGCAGTGTGCAAGACCCCCTTATCGGGCCGTTGATCCTACAATAAGCGTCAAAGTACAATCACTGCAGGACGCAAGGGGGCGCTCGATGCTCCGCCCGGAGGCGGGGGTATCTCCCGTCCATTCTCGCCGGGGGTCTTAAGCTACTCGGCGGGCCGGAGTCACTCCGTGACCTAGAATCAGGTTTCGGTCGTGAACGACATCGACTCCATGGCGCTCGGGGGCGGGCGTGGGATCTCGAACGCTCCCCCGACGCCGCGCGAGACCCCAATCCCCTACCCAAGCGGACTGCGCCTAGGCGGCAGGCACCGAGCGCGTGGGGCAGACCGTCAGACGGTCTAGTCCCGTGGAGGGAGCAAAGTGTTCAAGCTCGGCATCATCAGCGATGAGATCAGCAGCGACCTCGACCGGGCCTGCACCCTCACCCAGGAGCTCGAGAGGGCCATCGAGGCCGGTGCTCTCCTCTCGACCCACCTCGGCAACGGATCCCATTCCGAGATCCGCAGGCACCCCAACCACATCTGGGATCAGCGCGCCGACGACCAGTTCTGGGCCAGCCTCATCGTCGACGGCTACCATCTCCCAACGTCGTCAAGGTCATGATCCGGGCCAAGGGGACCGCAAGGTCGATCCTGGTCTGCGACGCCGCCACCGTCGCAGACCTTAAGCCGGGTCACTACCGGGTCGCAAGAACTCACCGAGGACAATGCCGTAAGGCTCTCCGGCAGCGACTATCTGGTGGGGGCGGCGCTCACGATTCCTGAGGCGGCGCACAAGGCGGCGCGGTTCGCCCGACTCGAGCCGGAGCTGGCGGTCGACATGGCGTCGCAACAGCCGAAGACGCTGCGGAAGAGGCACACAGGCATCGAACCAGACGTGTTCAGCCCCGAGAGCTTCACCATCCTGCGTTGGAATGAGGGTAGGCTCGAGGTCGTCACCACCGTGGTCGCTGGCCAGGTGCGCCATCCGCTCAGCGCTCAGAAGGCGCTGCATAGCTAGAGGAGGGCCCATGGCCGAGGCGATCAGAACGCTGCAGATCGACCGACTCCCCGTCGCGATCTACGAGAGTCCCGAGCAGCTCGGGGCCGCCGCCGCCCTGGCCACCCGCGAAGCGATCACGGGGGCCGTCGAGGCGAAAGGGAGTGCCCGGATCGTCCTGGCGACAGGGAACTCGCAACTCGCCCTCTTCCGGACCCTGCTCAGGCTCGGCGGCGTCGCCTGGCCGAAGGTGACCATCTTCCACCTGGACGAGTATCTCGGCATCGACCCGACCCACCGGGCGAGCTTCCCCCGCTTCCTGCGCCGTCACCTCCTCGATCAGATCGACGCCAGGGCCTTCCACCCCATCCCCAGCCGGCCTGGCGACCCTGAGCAGGCCTGCCGTGACTACGAGACCTCGCTGCGGCGTGAGCCGATCGACCTGGTGGTCCTGGGGCTCGGCGAGAACGGTCACCTCGCCTTTAACGACCCGCCCTACGCCAGGTTCGACGACCCCCTCTGGGTCAAGATCGTCAGACTCGACGAGGTCAGCCGCCGCCAGCAGGTCGGCGAGGGGCACTTCGGCTCCCTCGACGAGGTGCCGACCCACGCCATCACCCTCACGATCCCCGCCCTGCTGGCGGCCGACCGGCTGCTCTGCATCGCCCCGGAGGCCAGAAAGGCAGAGGCGGTGCGGGCCTGCCTGGTCGAACCGATAAGCGAGGAGCGCCCGGGCTCGGTCCTACGGCGCGCGCCTCACGCCCGGCTCCTCCTCGACCGGGACTCCGCCGCGCTCCTCGAGCTCTGATCACCCCACTCGGAGGGAGATCGGGGTGCCCGACTCGTGGATCGCGAGGATGATCTCCACCGACCTCCAGGCTTCAGCGTCCGAGACGGCAGGCTCACGCCCCTCGCGAAGCGCCGAGATCAGGTCGACGATCTGCTTCCGGTGCTGCTCCTAGCCGATCTCCATAGGATCGACCCGACCCGCTGCCCGGGCCTCCGGGATGTGCCTGGTCGCCTCCACCTGAACCCCAGCGATATTGCCCGCGCCGACGATCGCGAATCCTACAGACATCTCTCTCCTCTCTGGCGCGTCTTTAGTCCACACCCCCCTCAAACACCTATCTGACATCCAAGGCTGTGCAAAGGCTGATCGGGCGGTGCGGAGGTAGTGCTCAGGAGCCCACCTCCGCGACCAGGGCGCTCACGCCTCCTAGTGGCTGATTGTCTATGGCGAACCAGACCCGCCCGCGCCATCCCGGGGGAGAGCGCATCGGAGGGCGTCAGGCAGCTCGGCGCGGCCTGTCACACTCCCTCGCAACCGCTTGAGAGGAATCCCTGGGGGCTGCCTGAGCGACGCAGCAAGCGCCCGGCGGGAGCGGGTGGGTCAGCGGCGCGTCGGCCTGAGCTCCACGGATTCGACGGTGACGGCCTGGGGAAGTGACGCGATGAGCACGACGAGGTCGGCCAGGTCCTCCGGCTGAATCATCACCGATCTTTGCACTTCATCGGGCGGCTCGGGACGGTGGTCGAGGATGGGGGTATTGCCCTCGCCCGGGTTCACAACGCTGGCCCGAACGTTGTAGGGGTTGCCCTCCTCATTGGTCACCGCCGTGAGCGCCTCCATCCCCCTCTTCGCAGTGCTGTAGGCCACGCCGGCCTGGAGGCTCGGGTGGCTGGCGGCCCTCGAGGCGATGTTGATCACGGTGCCACGCCCCCTCGAAATCATGCCCGGCAGCACCCCCTTGCTGAACAGGAACGCGCTGGTGAGGTCGACCTCGAGTAGCTCCCGCCACGCACCGCTGTCAGTCTCGGCAATGCTGCGCGCACCGATGTTGGTGCCAGCGTTGTTAACTAGCAGGTCGATCGGGCCGAGCGAGGTCTCAGCCTGCTCGACCGCTGCGAGGATCTCGGCCTCAGAGCCGACATCGGCCGGACAGGCTACCGCCCTCCCCCCTTCCCCCTCGATCTGCTCTGCTAGAGCCCTAAGCCGCTCCGCCCGGCGCGCGACTAGGGCGACAGCAGCTCCCTCTGCCGCGACCGAGCGGGCGATCGCCCAGCCAAACCCACTGCTGGCCCCGGTCACGAGGGCGACGGTCCCGGCTAGCCTCCCCAAGCGATGCTCCTCTCTTGCAGTTCGGTCAATAGCCTAGCATAGTTCTCCGGTCCACCGGGAGCGTGACCTCCTCGCCACCCTGGTACAAGGCATGACGTTCGCAAGCTCAAGCGACATCAACCCCGGCCGGCCCGTCGACAGCGACGCGTCCCCCCGGATGGCCGCGTGGAGGTCGCGGTAGCCCGCTAGGTGATCCCCTCTGCCGGGGTCGAACTCGACGGGGACGATCCGCCTCTCGGGCCCCCGATACCGCTCCTCACTGTCGCAGACCTATCCTCAGTCGGAGTTCGGAGACTAACACCCGGCGTGCTCGCTCGTAGGGGATGCGAGGTGCTCCGCTGGGCACTCGCAGGCGGTGGCACCTCACCGCCGCTCTTTGCCGTCTTGGGGAGGAACTCCCTCTCAGCGAAGACGCTGGGGATCGGAGCACCACTACTCGCGCAGGAGGCCGAGTGGGTCGAGAATAGTCTCTGGCGGGCCGAGCAGGTCGACGAGGACGGTGCCGCGACTATCCGACGCGCCGCCTGAGTAGCTCGAGCGTGTCCGCAGCCCCGCTGTACTCCGCCCATCCGGCCGGCGTGCCACCGTAGGCACCGTCGACGATGGTTGGATCAGCCCCGTGGTCAAGCAGTAGGTTCACGCAGCCGACGCAGTTGTGCTGCGCTGCGAGGTGCATGGCGACAGCAGCGACGCCATGGCCCTCGCCGCCCCAATCGTGGCGCAGATCCGGGTCCGCACCGTGGTCGAGCAGCCAGGCCGCGGCAGCCACCTTGTCGCTATAGCAGGCCCAGAGCAGCGGCGTGCCCCGAAACGCGCTGGCGTTGACGTCGGCACCGAGATCGACGAGCGCCGCCATCGACTCGCATTGATCATTGCGCGCCGCCCACGACAACGCCTCGTCGAGGATCTCCTGACGGCTGAAGGTGCGCTCCCACATCGGAAAAAACACCGGCGCATAGAAGTCGAGGCCCGCAGAGGCCGCAGGCGTCAATCCTTCGCCAGCCACGAAGCGCTCCAAGTCGGTGCCGAGCGCGGCGGCGGAACGCAGGTTGTCGGGATAGACCGGCGCTAGCACATCGCCCATGTACGCCTTGGCGTAAAACAGCGCATACGACAGCGCCGAGCCGCCGTCCCTTCCGTAGGCGTTCGCGTATACGGAAGCCCCAGCGCCGACCAGGCGTCTTGCGAGGTCGGAATGACCGGCCATGCCCGCTGTGTGCAGCGGCGTCCAGCCGTCGTCGTCGCCGGTTGCCGGATCGGCACCGACCGCAAGCAGGAGATCGACCGCGGCGTGCTGCTCCCGGGTACCTGCAACGAGGGGAATAGCGATATCGCCGGTCGCGGCACGGCAGGCCAAGTCGAGCAGGGTACGTCCACGTTCGTCCCGAGCCGCCAGAACCGCTGGCGACCGGGCGATGATCTCGCGCAGTCCGTCAAGGTTGCCCTCATGGACGGCCGTTGCGGCTTGCATCAGTACACTTTCTGCCATGTCAAGTTCTCCTTCTGGTGGCGACGGGCTTCGAGGCCAACTTTCAGGTTCGAGCACCTGCTCGGTCCAGCGACCGCTGCGCAGCGTATACCGACATCGGTCATGATCTGCACACCAGTATACCTTAATAATTAAGGCCAAGCAAGTCGATTACGCAGCGTATACCGACATCGGTCTATAGTCATGCACACCGCTGTCTTAGCCGATACCCACTCGTTCTAGCCCGGAACTGAATGAGCTCAAGGATACGGGGCTAGTGGTGTGCCCGGAAGGAGCCAACGGGGACGTGCGAGTAGCCGAGGCCTACCGAGAGCAGGAGAAGTTATACTCTACACACGCTCTCACCTGCCCTGCACGCTCATTCTGCTCGAGTTCTCAGACCGCTTGCTCGAGCATACCCGGCCACAGCTACGCTCCAGCAACCGTCCACACCGCGCCGCTCGGCTTCTCTCGAGCAGCAGGAAACAGCTACGCTTCACCCGGCTACGGAGGGCATAGAAATTCAACGCCAATGTGGGCTATGTCCTATCAGAAGCTCAAAGACCTGTCGCCAGAGGCGTTTGAGCGTGTGATTCGGTTCTTAAAGGTATTCAGGAGACGGACCCGAAGGGTCCCGTTACCGTAACCGTCGGAAGCGGCTGGCTTTGCGTTTCAGCTTGATCGTGGCATTTTCGACTTCGAGTCCGCAGCACAGGAGGCTTAAACGCACTACCGGCTCGCTGCCAAGCAGTCTGGTCCCAGGCTGGAATGGGGTCGCGACTCAGTCAGCAGCTCCGACCGCCAGCCGGGGCGCTGTCTGCTCAAGGATCGGGCCGACTCCCGGCTCGCTCTCCAGGTTCAGGCAGCGCGTGAATAGCTCGTCGGCGCAGCCTGGCGGGAGCAACTCCGAGGTCAGCGCCTCGAATTTAACCCGGAGTTCATCCTCGGTCATGCGGAACTCCGGCTCACCCTTGGCGTAGGGGACGCTCCCCTCGAGGCGTCGGCCATCCTTCAGCTGCACCTCGATGCGGGCGCCGTTGCCGTCGGGGTAGCGGCTCTCGATCTCGGGGTCGACCTCAAGCTCCACCAACCGCCGCAGGCGCCGCACCTCGGGATCGTCCCAGTGAGCGAGATCGCTCGGCCAGGTGCTGCCGCGGCTCAGGGCGACGGCCGTCGCGACCCGAATGCTTAGGCTCGCCACCTCGCGCGAGCCCGGGTCCGGATCGACCCGGAAGAACGGCTCGAGGGCAGAGCGGTAGGTGCGCACCACCACCCGCTCGATCTCGGAAGGTTCGAGCGGCCCCGTAGCGAGTAGTTGCTGCACGGCATCGACCGACTGGTGGGTGTGGCGGCAGCCGCCGTGTGGCTTGAAGGCCGTCGAGGTGATGGCGAAGCTCTCACCCAGATCGTCAAAGACCTCGGCGCCGGCACCGTCCCCGAAGGCGTGCAGGAACCCATACTCACCGTCGAGGGCGCCAGAGGGGCCGAAGAAGCCCGACTGGGCGAGCTGGACCGCGAACACGCCGTTGCGCGCGGCGAACCCGGAGATCAGATCCTTGGTGTCGCAGTCACCACTCTCGTAGACATACTGCTCTGTGCCCGACGCCATGTCGGCGGCCATGCTGACGGCGTGGGTCAGGATCTGGCGCTCGAGGCCGGCGCAGCGCCCGGCGGCCAGAGCCGCAGCGATGGGGCCCAAGGTCCCCTTCAGATCGAGGCCGCGGCGGCGCTGTTCGGTACGGACGGCCTTGCCGAGCCGGACCGCGAGATCGTAGGCGGCCACGATGGCCTCGATCACAATCCTCCCCGAGGTCCGGTAGGCCTCGGCCGTCGCGAGTACGGCGGGGACCACCCCCCCCCCCCCAAGGGCCGGGGGGGGGGGGGGGAGCGGCCCACCCCAAACACCGCACTATGTGACCCTGTCGGAAGCCGCCCCCCCCACCCCCGCAGCGATATGGCCGGCGGAGCGGTGCGAATCGTCCATACCCAAGACCTTGATCATGGTCCCGTTGGCGAACGCCGCCCCCTCGACGGTGGACCGGTGGCCGCTCCCTAGAACCGTGGCCTGGTCGCCGGGCATCATCGCGGCGGCGTAGTCCACAGCCTTCCGCCCTCTCAGGGTCTGGTAACCGCCTAGCCCGGTCCCGATCGAGTCGAACACCAGCCACTTCGCGATGCGGACGGCCCCCTCCGAGATATCTTCGTAACGGAGCTGCAGGGCGTGATCGACCAGTCGTTGAACCAGCGGACTGCGGTCGGACATGGTTTTCCCCCTCGTGGGTGAGCGCTCTGGCGGTCGCTACGGCGGCCGGACCGGCACCCACTATGCCCCAAGGTAGGAGCGAAGGGTGTCGACCACGTAGCGAATCTCTTCCTCGGCAAGTTCGACGGCGACCGGTAGCGAGAGCAGTTCGGTGGCCAGGGTATCGGTGACGGGCAGTGCCTCGGAGCCGGCTAGGCCGGACCGGTACACGGGGTAGCGATATATCGGGGGGGCGTAGTGCAGCACCGCCTCCACCCCCGCCCGCCGCAACGCGTCGTGGGCCCCCCTCTGATCGGGAACTCGGATGGTGTAGGAGCGGAAGGTCGGGCCCGACTCTGGCCGGAACTCAGGGGTGACGGCGGCGGTATCCTCCAGAGCTTGCCGGTAGGTCTCGGCGATCGCGCGGCGTCTCCCAGTCCAAGCCTCGAGGTGGGGCAGTTTGATACCGATTAGCGCAGCCTGCAGGGGGTCGAGGCGAACATTGTAGCCCTCCTCAACGTAGCTCTGGTAGCCATCGCTGCGGGGAGTGGGGTCGTGACCGTAGCCGCTCAGTTGGACGATCCGCTCGGCGAGCTCAGGATCGTCACAGGTGATCATCCCCCCGCTCCCCACGCTGCCCACGGGCTTTAAGGGCGCGAAGCTGAACACGGCGGCGTCGGCGAAGGCCCCGACCGGCCTCCCATGCTCCTGGGCCCCGGTAGCCAGGGCGGCATCCTCGACGATCCTGAGGCCGCGCCCGGAGGCCAGCTCCCGGAGCGTCCGGACATCGGCCGGGTGACCGTGGAGGTCGACCGGCAGGAGCGCGGTCGTGCGCTCCGTGATCAGCGCCTCGACGAGACCAGGGTCCATCGTGTAGTCGGACTCGAGGACGTCGCAGAGCACCGGTACCGCCCCGCACAGCGAGATCGCACCGGTCGTAGAGATGTCCGAGTTCGCTACCGTGATGACCTCATCTCCGGGACCCACCCCACAGGCCCGCAGGGCGATTATGAGCCCGACGGTCCCCGAGTGGACAGCGGTGGCGTGGGCCCGCTCGGTCGCAGCTGCAAATTGCCGCTCGAGCGCCTGGCGGATCTCGCGCCCCTCCCCCTCCACCGGGCCGAACAGGAGGGGCTCGAGCGCCGTCAGGATCTCCTCCCTCAGAGCCCGATGGGTCTCGTGAACGCGCGACCGGGGAACCCGGAAAGTGGCGGCCATGCTCAACCCCCCTTCAGCGACCGGGCAGGTCCCCTAGCCGTCGATCTGGAGGTGATAGCGGCTCGCGTTGTGGGGTGAGAGACGCACAGCACCCTCCGGGGTCACCAGGAAGTTGTCGGAGACCAGGAAGCCGCGGTCACCCTCCAGAACGGTCCCCGGATGGAACGACAGCACCATGTTCGTCCTGAGTTCAAACCCCGGTGTCGAGATAGAGTTGGGTCCGTCGCTCCCGTCGAGACCCGTGCTGTGGCAGTCGGGGGTGTGCTTGCCCACCACGGGGAAGCCGAGCCCGCGCAGGGTGGTGTCGTTCGCCTCGGAGATATCGGCGTAGGTGTTGCCACTCCGGGCCGCTGCGGAAGAGGCTTCGACCGCCCGGAGGTAGCCCTGCAGCAGGGCGTGGGCCTCGTCGGGGAGGTCACCGAACGAGAAGATGGTCGTCATCTCGAGCCAGTACCCCCAGGGGGACTCGTACACGATCTCGAAGTTGATGACATCGTCCCGGCCCATAGTCAATTCCTTGGCCGTGGGCACCGTGTAGGGGGTGAGGTCGAGCGACAGCTTGGTCCTGCCCCAGAAGGCGCCGCGGGATTTGGCGAAGGCCTCAGTGGCAGCGCACACATCCCAGTAGCGGGCGCCGACCCGGGCGTTCTCGCGGAAGATGTCCATGCAGCCGTCGAGGATCGCACCGTTCTGCTGGATCGCCTCGAGTTCGAACGGGGTCTTGATCTGGCGGATGGCGTTGTAGGCGTCGGTAACTTCGACCACCTCGAAGCCGTCAAGGGCGGCCATGAGCTTGGCGTGCTCGCCGACGCTCAGCAGCTTGTTCATGTTCACCATGCCGACGCGCCGACCCTTCTCTGCGAAGCCGCGGGCGAGCTCTGCGGTCCGCCCGACGATGTCGGAAGGTGAGATGACCCGCTCCCTGGGGAGGGTCGCCTCGTTGCGACTCCAGACCCCCTGGTAGCTGCTCCAGACGAGAAGCCAGGGGTCGGGGTCCTCACTGCCGAGCACGCCGTAGGCCGCCCCCCCCCACAGGTGCAGATTGCTGATGTAGCGGAGCGCACCGAGCCCCCCCGGTGCCCCCCCCGCCACGACGATGAGGGCGCCCAACCCCAGCTCGGCCATCATCGCCTGGACGCGTTCGATACGCTGTGCTACGTCGCGTTTAAGGGACTCGTATGTCAGCATCTTCTGTCCTTATCTGCCTCGACGGCTGCCTCGATCGTCGTCGGGATCCAGATCGCAGCGACAGATCCCGTACCATTGCGCCTCAAGCGACCGGGTCTCCGAGGATAGCCAGGATGGCCCCCTCCGGAGGGAGCGGCCATGAGGCCCCAGCGTGCAGCATGACGCCGACCCGGGGAGCCCTGATCTCCTCGAGGATCTCACCCGTGTAGGGGTGCATGACATACCCGAGCTGCTCGCCTGCGGCGACGGAACAGCCTCGCTTGCCCTTATCTATGAAGGTGAAGCCGCGCTCCCCACTGGGGGTAAGGAAGGTGTGCCCGTCGATCACCTCGGTGGAACCGCCTTCGAACTCAAGCTCGCCAGCGAGCATTCCGAGGTGCCTCAGGGCGTTCAGGACAGCGTTCCGGACGCGACGCATATCCTCCTCCCGGTAGTCGCGTAGCCCCGGACCACCGCCGATCCAGGCCGAGACCACCACCTTCTCGTCGCGGGCCGCCTCGAGAGCAGTGGAGCTGTCCTCCGGCTGCCCTAACAGGACCTGCGGCAGACCGAGCGCGCTGGCGAGAGCCCTCGAGGCCTCCACCGCGCCCGTCCGGTAGACCCCAGCGTAGCGGAAGTAGCCCCACTGGGCGCCGGTGCGGATATCGATCAGCGCGTCGACCCGGGAGACGACCTCGGTGAAGTAGCGGTGGATCAGCTGCTCGCTGATCGTGCCGGCAGCCTCGCCACGACCCAAGGCAGTCAGGTCCTTACCATCCCAGGCAGCGCTCACCTGCTCGAACTCGAAGCCTGAGGTGTTGAGCAGCGGAACCACGATCAGCGTCCCGGCCAACTCACCGGGGTCGAGTTCCGCTACGACTCCGGGTAGGGTCAGAGAGGGTTCGACCTCGAGACCGCTCAGGCCGGCCTGTACGAGCAGCACGGGCCCGTCAGACGCGCCTCGAACGATGTGCAGCGGAATATGGACGGGGAATCGCGCCTGGGTCCTACCGACCTCGAACTTGCCGTAGACTTTCTCGCCAGCTTGGGCTTCGATCGATCCGATCCTCACCTCAACCCCCCTGTTCCAAGTCGAAGGAGACGTAGAGATCGGCCGTGCGACGGTTCTCGACCCGGTCGATCTCGCCCAGGATACCGATCGAGGTCGCCCCGATGGTGACCCACTCCTGGCCGCTAGGGATCACGATGGCGTCTTGCGTGTTGGGGATGTCGGCAAGGGTCTCACCACTGTAGGGATCGACGAGGGTGGCGTAGACCTCACCCGCCGCGACCCTCTCACCGAACCTACGCTTGCGGACAAAGAGGCCGTCGACCGCAGGCTTCCAGAGGACGACGCAGGCATTGTAGACCGTGCACTCGGGACCGTCCGCCTCGAACTCCCCGTCGATCATCCGCATCGATTTCATGATGTTCCAGATGCCGCGCTCAGCGTCGGCGACGTTGTCCTCACCATTCTTAAACCAGCCGGTCCCTCCACCGAACTCGAGCGTGATCTGGACTACCCCCGCCTCCTCAATAGCCTCCTTGGCCCGGTTCGCACCGAAGGTGTTCGGGGGGAAGAAGGCGGCCTGATCGAGCCCGAAGGCGACCACAAGCTTGCGCCGCTTCAGCTCCAGATCGGTGGGGTGGTCGGGATCCCCTTCGGCGCTGAAGAGCACGTAGCGCTCGTAGGCGGTTCGGGCCCCGGCATGGAAGTCGATCATCACGTCGGCCTGCTCGATCACCTCGCGGAAGTAGAGGTGGGCGATCTGATCCGAGACGCTCCCATTCGGCTTGCCGGGAAAGAGCCGGCTGATGTCTTTGTCGTCGACGCTCGAGCCGCGCTCGCCGAGTTCGAAGCCGACCCGGTTCACCACAGGTACCGCGATCACGTTGCCACGGATCGTGGTCGGATCGAGCCCCTTGATGAAGTTCAAGATGGCGATCGAACCGATCACCTCAGCTCCGTGGATGGCCCCCTGCACCAGTAGCGTCGGCCCTGGTTCGGCACCGGCGAACAGGTGCACCGGTACGTCGGGCGCCAGGCCCGAGCGGGACCTCGGGCCCTCCAGGTACCCGAAGGTGTGCTCCCCGGGCTTGGCTTCCAGATTACCTGCACGCATGCATCTGACCCCCTTCCGACGGCAGCCTCCTGGGAGGTGCCCTCTCGATCACGGTGGCTGGGTTCCCAAGTGGCGCTCGAACCAACCCAGAATCCTCCGCAGACGCTCGATCCGGTTCCCCGGCCAGCCCCCACGCGACAGCCCGTGGCTCTCACCCTCGAAGACGACCAACTCGACATCACGCCCGAGCCAACGCAGGGCGGCGAACAGCTGCACCGCCTGCTCGAGTGGGCACCGATGATCCTCGTCGCTATGGATAATGAGTAGCGGCGTGTGAATCCTGTCCACGTAGGTGATGGGGGACTGTCGCCAGGTCGTCTCGAGGTCCCCGAAGGGGTTGGCCCCCGTTTCCCCCTCGGTACACTCCGGGCCGATATCCGAGGTGCCGAAGAAGCTGACCTGATTGACGATCGACCTCCGGGTTACGGCTGCAGCGAAGCGATCGCTGTGACCCACAATCCAGTTGGTCATGAACCCGCCGCAGCTACCTCCGGTGACGCCTAGCCGCTCCGCGTCGACGTAAGGGAGTCGGATCAGGTCATCGACCCCCAACATCGTCTCCTCGAAATCCTTGCCCCCCTGGTCGCCCTCGCTGGCTCGGGTCCAGGCCTGCCCGTAGCCCGCGGTGGTTCCGCGAGCGTTGAAGTAGCGGACCCAGTAGCCCGCCTCGGTCAGGCACTGAAACTCGTGACTGAAGTCCCAGGAGAACATAGAGCAGTGGACATAGACGACGGTCGGGTAGCGCTTCGTCTCATCGAGGTCAGGAGGCTTGAGCAACCAGCCGTGGACAAGAGCGCCGTCCAGACCCTCGAACCAGCGCTCCTCAGGTTTGGCCAACCGATGATCGTTGAGCCAGGGGTTGAGGGCGGTGAGTCGCTCACTCCCGGTTGGCGTCCACACGAACAGGTCGCCGGGAGTCGTAGGTTCGGCCCAACCGTAGGCGACCACCCCCCCAGCGGCGGGGCTGAAGTCGAAGGCGACCCCCGGCCCCGTTACCAGCTGCTCATAGGAGGTGCCTTCAAAGCCTATGCGGCACAGCTGCACGCTGCCCTCAACCGTGAGCAGGAAGTAGACCCAGGGATCCCCAGGGGGGCATTTCACGGTGATGTTGGAGAGGCTCGTCCTCGAGTCCGACGCGGCGTAGTTGCCGACCTCCTGATCCAGGACCGCAAGCCGACGCGCTGTCCCAGCCTTGACATCAGCCGAGTGGGGAGTCATGAAGATCCGGCGGTTGGTAGGGGCGGGGTAGTCGTGACCAGCAAAGACGATGCAACGATCAAGGTCGCCCCAGACCGGGCTGCGACAGGCCCCCTGCCAGTCCGGGAGCAGGCGCACAGGGGCACCCTCGGGGTAGGCGCAGACGAAGATCTGGCCCTGCCCGAGCGCCTCGTTCTGCTCCCGGGCGAGGCCGATGAAGGCGAGCCGGTCGCCGGAGCCGCTCCAACTCGGTTCCGAGTAGTCACACTCGCTATCGGTGACCTGCACAAGGTCCCCGCGGGGGAGCTCGAGCACCCAGACCTGGGAGTAGCGATCGTGCACGAAGCCGACCCCATCCTGCTTGTAGCGGAGACGGCGGATCACCTTCACATTCGGGGCGAGAATGCCAGGACGGTGGCCGGAATCGCGCTCGTAGCGGAACGGCGTCCACCTCACCCCGGCGATGCGGTCGTTGGTCGGTGACCAGTCGAGCCCCGTCAACGGAGCGTCGCCCACACCGAACACCTCGGCCTGGCAGCGCGCAACCGACCAGATGTGTACGCTACGCTGCCCCCCGTCGCTCCAAGCGAAGGCGAGGTGTTCGCCGTCGCCACTCTAGGCTGGGCTCGAGGTGCGCCCGGAACTACCCGTGACCCGGGCCAACTCGTCCCTCTCGATATCGCTCAGGTAGGGGTGGGTACGGTAGCCGTTCCCAGGCGCATCCACCCGCTGACAGTAAACGTGACCCGCTGGCCGGGTCGAGAGCCACCTAGAGCGGAACCTGACCGGGTCTTCGGGTCCGCGCCGGATGCTGCGCCTGCTTACGGTCCCGCTCGGACCACTGTAGTGCGCATCCCCATACCAACCCCCATCCGACCACTCCCCCCGCACCTTTAGCCCAAGGGTTCTACGTTGAGCCCGAGTGCCAACGGGCGCAGGGCCTCCAGGGTGTCCTGGGCCACAGGGATCCCCTCTCGGCGACGGCGCAGTGCACGCTCGTGCTCGAGGTCGCCGGGCAGCATGACCGGTCGGGCAGGATCGATCGGTGGCGCACCCTTCACCTCCGAGATCAACTGGGCAAGCCTCTCGTCGAACTGGTCGCGGGGCATGAACAGGGCGGGGTCCAGCGCAATCATGACGTGCCCAACATCGTAGCGGTCCTCGTTCTGGAACACGGACAGGCCGAAACTCGCCCCACTCATAACCCCAGTCAGTACGTCGGTAACGAAACTGAGGCCGTAGCCCTTGTACTCACCGATGGGCAGCATGGGACCGTCCATCGCCGCAGCGGGGTCGGTGGTCTTCTCCCCTGCAGGCGTCAGTGCCCAGGTCTCAGGGATCGGCCTGCCCTGCTCGAGGTACCAGCGCATCATGCCCTTCCCGGACATGGTGAGGGCCATGTCGAGTAGCACCGGACTCCGGTCTCCCTTGGGATAGGGGATCGCGATCCCCCAGGGGTTGGTGGCCAGGACCGGCTTGGCCGAGCCCCAGGGCGCCATCTCCGCCCGGGCGTTGGTCATCGACCAACCGATCATGCCCCCTTTGGCAGCCGTCAGGGCGTGATAACCGGCGATACCGAAGTGGTTGCTGTTGCGAACCCAGGATCCGGCGAAGCCGGTGACCCGGGCCTTCTCGACCGCCTTGGCCATGGCGCGCTGGGCTGCCACGTAGCCGAACCCCTTGGCCGCATCGAGCAGGGCGTAGCCGGGCCCCTCGCGCTCCCAGCGCATCGGGGCGTCGACGACAATGCCGCCGTCCCGGACGCGTCGGTGGTAGCGCACGAGCTTCTCGACCCCCTGCCCTTGGCCGGGGTGGTACCAGAGCGAGGCGGTGACGATGCCGTCGGCGACGATGCCTGCCTCTTCGCCGGTAGCACCGAGGGCCAAGAGGAATCCCTCGACGAAGTCTCGCAACTCCGCCTCGGGAAAGAGGGTGACAGGGTCGCTACTGGTCAGATCATAGGCCATGGCCTCTCCCTAACACTCAAGATCTCCCCCGCTCGGAGCCGCTCCAGCTCAGCGAGCAGCTCGCCCGGTCGCCCGACATCTCCGGCTACTCCCCTACGCCGAGAGCTTCCATCACCCGCTGCATACGACCGAGGCCGTCGCGAAGCCTGTCCTCCGGCTGCAGGAAGGTGATGCGAAGGAAGTCATCCATCCCCTCATAGAAGGCGCCGCCGGGGTAGGCGAGCACGTGCGCCTCGTCGAGCATCCTCTGCGAGAGCTCGATGGAGCTCATGCCCGTATGGCTGACATCGACGAAGACGAACTGCCCCCCCTGAGGGACGCCGTAGGAGAATCCCATGGCGTCGAGGTGATCGAGGACGATGCGGCGCCGCCTCTGGTAGGCCCCCTGCATAGCGTGCATCTCCTCCTGGGGACCGGTGAGGGCCGCCAGAGCGGCATACTGAGACACGATCGAGTTCGGTCCCGAGATGGCAGCCTTGAGATCCCGAACCCTGACCATGAGGTCGGCCGGGCCGGTCACCCAACCGGTGCGCCAGCCGGTCATGGCGTAGGACTTCGACAGTGCGTTCAGGGTAAGCGTGCGCTCCTTGCCGCCGCGAAGCGCAGCGGGGCTAGTGTGACTGAAGTCGTCGTACACGAGGAGGTCATAGATGTCGTCGGCGAGGATCAGCAGATCGTGCTCCTGGGCTATGGCGATCAACTCCTGCTGATCTTCGCGCGAGATCACGCTGGCGGCAGGATTGTTGGGCGACACCAGAAGGAGGGCTCGGACCCCCGAGATCAGCGTCCGCCGCACCCGCTCGGGATCGACCCGGAACGCCTCCTGCGGGTAGGTGGGCATGCCGACGATCCCGCCCCGGGCGAACGCCACCGAGTCCTTGTAGGTATTGTAGTTGGGCTCAGGGACCAGCAGACGATCGCCCTCAGCGATGGCCGCCACCACCATCAGGAAGAGTGCCTCCTGCCCGCCGTTGGTGAACACGATCTCGGTCTCGGGGTCGAACACCGCATCGTTGACCCGCTCGACCCGCTCAGCGATAGCCTCCCGCAGCGGCAAGATGCCCTCGGGTGGGGAGGGCTCCCCGAGCCTGTGCTCCATAGCCTCCTCGGCTGCAGCGATGATGTGGGCCGGCGTATCGAAATCGGGGTCGCCACGGCCAAGCACGATGGCGTCGTCGTACCCCTGGGCCTGCACGATCAGGTCGTAAAACACCTCGGTGCCGCGTCTCTCTTGGGTCATGCGATTCCCCCAACGACGGGTCCGGGGCCCAACTCCCTCTGGCTGCAAGCGGCTGTCACTGCAGCACCTCGCCGGCGACGGCCAGTCGCAGAACGTCGGGGGCGCCGAAGGCCGTCCCTTCGGCTGCCGCCAGACCCCGCTCCTGCAGAGCAGCCGACACGGCGTCGGTGCGCCTGACAGCCACCAAGTTGGCCGCCCCGCCCTCGAGGACCTGGGCCCCGATCGACTCGAGCCACTCCAGCAGCCGGGAGCGCCGCTCCCGAAGCTCACGCTCGATCTCGTCACGGCGTGCAGCGTAGCTCTCATCCACCCCCAACGCGGCGTACTGGCTCGCGGTGGAGGTGCAGATGGCGACGATCTGTTTCACTGAGGCGAGGCTCGC
The DNA here is from genome assembly GCA_002239005.1 of Truepera sp. bin119. Classification (GTDB taxonomy): domain Bacteria; phylum Deinococcota; class Deinococci; order Deinococcales; family Trueperaceae; genus MPNL01. The sequence continues at coordinate 35,396 of MPNL01000016.1, read as the reverse complement.
CGCGTAAGCCCCGCTCGTGGCGATAAAGCCGATCGCCAGACCCTCGAGCCCCACACCCGGAAACACCTCGCCGATCAGCGTCACCCGCTCGGCACCGGCGCCGAGGGCCTCGAGCGAGGCACCAGAGGCGGTCCACTGCGAGAGGCCCTGATCCCAGACGACGAGGGCGCTATGCTCCATAACCAGTCGACTGAGGTGCTCGACCTCTGCCGCGTCATAGACCGCGCCGGTCAGGCGACTAGGCGACTCAAGAAAGATGCATTTTACACCGGAGGCCAGTGCCGCCCCAACCGCCGCCACCGAGGGCAGCAATCGGGCGCTGTCCCCGACCTCCAGCCACCGATGCACGAGTGGCCGGACGCCCAACGCCTTGCGCACTCCGGGGTGGACGACGCTGGGAAGTGCCAGGGGCCCAGAGTCCTGGCCCAGGACCTGCAACGTCAGGAACCTCGCCTCCTGGACGCTGGCTGTCACCACGACGGCATCGGCCCGGTAGTCCGCTCCGAGTCCAGCCGCGATCGCCTCGCGGAGAGGCAAGATGCCAGGAACATCGACGTAGTGGGTCTGCCCCTGTTCGAGTGCACCGATGGTCCCCTCGAGGGCCGCGGCCGGGAGCGCAGCCGTAGGCTGATCGCAACGGAGATCGCCAGGACCTGCGGGGACCGGCGCGATGATCGGGGTTCGCAGCAGCGTGTTGGCTCCGTGCCCCGCAAGAATCCTCCCTTTTGTGGTCTGCCTCATACGTTCTGCCGAACCTCCCTCGCAGTTAAAGTCCCGACTCCCACTCCGCCCACCCCCGCGGGCACTACCCCCTTTCCTTCCAGCGACCGCACAGCCCTGGGTCGAGTGGCTCCTGCATCACCCAGGAATACCACCCCCAGAACTGTCTGATGCAATGGCGACCCCGGGAAAGGCCGATATCCACCAGGCACTGCCGAGGTACCCCCTACCATCTGACCGCATCAGACCCCAGGTGACCGTGAGTGGCTAAACTCCGAGGACCAGGAAGCTCAGTGCTACCTCCGTTAGCATAGTGGTGGCGACCATAGGCCAAGAGGATGATCGACCCAGTGGGGACCTGCACCGAGGTACCGAAGTGCCCAGAGGCGCTTTCCCGATGCGGGCAGGCCCCCAGAGGGGCCGTCGGCGCCGGTCACCAGAACTGCCTCACGTCTAGGGCCAGCCGTCGGATCCCCGTCACGACCAGCTGCTCCCCGACGGATTCAGCACCGCCTCGTTCAGCACGAACTGCGGCGGGGTATCTACCAGGTAGGCGATGAACCTGGCGACCTCTGCAGGATCCATCGTCTCGGTAAGCGGCTTCTCTCCGATCGGTGCCCCACGCCAGCCGGTGTCCATACTGCCGGGGTAGAGGATGGTAGACCTGAGTCCATGCTCCTTTCCCGCAGCGGCGATCGCACTCGACAACCCGGCAAGGCCGAACTTGGCAGCGCCATAGGCCGGGCTCGCGCTCCCGCGCAAGCCGGCGGTCCCGGAGATGGTGATGACGTAGGGTGAGGCACTCGCCGTGAGCAGAGGCCAGAAGGCCCGAGTCAGATAGAACGCCCCGGACAGGTTCGTACCGACCACCCGATTCCAGTCCTCGACCCCCGTCTCAGGGAGGGTACGCGGGGCCGGGATACCGGCATTATTGATCAGCAGATCCAGCCGATCGGTGAAGCCTTCGGCCACCTCCAGTGCGGAGGCGACCTGACCTGAATCAGCTATGTCGCAGGCGATCCGTAGCACCGACGCTCCCCGCTCTACCAGATCCGAGGTCGCGGTCTCGAGGCGGGTCTCATCGCGGGCCAGACAGATCAGCCTGGCTCCAGACGAGGCAAAGTGTCGGGCGATAGCGAGTCCGAGGCCGTGGCTCGCCCCACTGATCAGAACCGCTCTATTCTGCCCTCGCTCCCGCACCGGTTCCACCCTCCCCCGAACCGCGTCCGCGCAGCCCCTCGGTCCGCAGAGATCCCGACCGCGGCAGGGGCTTTGCCTAGCGAGTCGGAAAGCTTGAGGATGCAACCTTTCCAGAACCCTGGTAGGGACACCCTCCCAATCGAATGTTAACAGTATCATAGTCGCTACCCCGCCTCGACCCCCTTGCGCAGCAGGACAACTCAGGAACTGGCGATGCGCTGAAAGCGGCCCGCACCGGGCACACCAACTCCGCCGACCGTAGCCTGCCGGGTAAGAGGGCGTTAAAGCCCGGGGGCTTTCAACCTTTGGCACTGCGCACACTCGCCGGCGGCGGGCATTGCGAGTGGGCGCCCGCCCGGAGCCGGTACCAAGAGTGCCCTGGAAGGATCCGCAGAAGTGTCTCCCCACTCCAAAGGGCCCAGAGTGTGAGTTTTTCCCTGTGCACCCGGCCCGGACACGCGCATCATGAGACCGTGTCGGTCTGGGTTCCTCGCCACTACATCTTGCTCCTTATGCAGACACCGATCTGGGGAGTATTGCTGGCTCACGACCTTACGCAACGTGCACTAGAGCGGACAGGGCTCCCCTGGGTCGGTCCCCTTGGGGCGAGTCAACTCATCCTCAGCACAATCACTATGCTGTGGATCAGGCCGGGGACCTGGCGCGGAGCGCTAGCCACCCACACGGCCAGCCTGATCTTGTGTTTCCTGCTCGCCCACCTGGTCGACTAGTCGGATTCCATCACCGCCCAAACGATCTCTAGAGCCGCGCTGAAAAGCGGACGGTAAAGCACCCTGCTAGGCAACGACAGAAGCGAGCCTGATAACGGCAGGCTCGGAACCGTTGCAGAGCATGTCGCGAGCAGCCCTCCTTAGAGTCCCGTCTGGACCCTGGGCTTCTCATCCCTCTCCAACCCCTGTAAGGCGTGACCTGCCATACCCATTTACCGTATGATAGACCCGGAATGGGGGTCACCTCCTCATCGCGGTCCTGTGCCCCCGGATTTAGCTGCTGTGGCCGCAACGACCGGACCGGTCGACTCGGGCGGAGAGGGAGTGAAGATGGACGTAAACGTGGTTCTCAGCTCGGAGGAGATTATTCGAGGTCTTAAGCACTACCGACGAATCGCCAAGGACGATCTGTTGCGCTCCACCGAGACCGATAACCCCGAAGCCTTCCGAAGGCACGCTGAAGCACGCCGCGGAATCTATGCCGACCTCACAGCGGTCGCTGAGACCAGGAGTCCGGCCGATGTTGTGCGGGAGGCGTTGCGAATGTACCAGGACCTGCCTTTCGTCTCCGGCCCCGACATCGCACAGCACACCGATATCAAAGGGCGTGAGAACGCCCTAGAGAATTTCTTCCTCATGGTCGGCCTCGAACCCAAGGTCCGCCGCGAGGTCCGTAGCCTACGCACACCGCTCAACTAACGACAACTTCGCTACCTGTGCACCTGGGGCCTAGCCGCCCTGGTAAGGTGTGATCCGTGACCCTGGACGAACTCGAACGCCTGGCTGCTCACAAGCCCACTGCGCTCGCCGAACTGAGCGATAACCTCGTCTTCGGGGAGGGCGATCCCGACGCCGACCTCATGATCATCGGTGAGGGGCCCGGTGAAGAGGAAGATCTTAGCGGGCGCCCGTTCGTGGGTCGAGCCGGACAGCTCCTCGACAGGATCCTCGAGAGCGTTACCATCGAGCGGAATGACATCTACATTACCAATATGGTGAAGTTCCGCCCACCCGGAAACCGAAACCCCAAGCCCGAAGAGATCGCGGCCAGCGAACCGGTCCTGATGGAACAGATCCGGCTGATTCGGCCGCAGATCATCGCCACCCTGGGCAACGTCCCCACTCAGCACTTTCTACAGACGCGTGAAGGTATTACCCGTACCCACGGCCACTGGTACGAGTGGCGCGGCATCGCCATCTTCCCCCTCTACCACCCCGCCTACCTGCTGCGGAATCCGAGCCGCGAGCGGGGCAGCTCCAAATGGCAGATGTGGGAGGATATGAAGGTGCTCAAAGCGCGCCTTGACGAACTCGGCTCCAAGGGAGCGAATCAGCAACCGGTGATCGACACCTCGCGCCAGGGTGGACTGTTTTAGTCGGACGGAAGCGTAGTGCAGCGAGCAGATCTGGACAGCGCACGACTGCGACGGTCGCGCGAGCCCACGCCTAAGAGGGGATGATGCGCGCGCTCGTGCAACGGGTCGCCCGGGCCGAAATCCGGGTCGCTGGTGAACGGGTGAGCCGGATAGGACCGGGGCTGCTAATCCTCCTCGGAGTCGGCCCCGCTGACGGGAAGGAGGAGGTCACGAGGCTGGCGACAAAGATCGCCAGAGCGCGCATCTTCCCAGACGAGCGGGGCCTCATGAACCGCGACCTCGAGGCCTTCAGTGGAGCGGTCCTCGTCGTGAGCCAATTCACCCTGTTCGCCGATCTAAAAAGGGGGAATCGTCCAGGCTTCTCCAAGGCGGCCGCACCGGAGAGGGCAGAGGCTCTGTATCACGAATTTATAGCCGAGTTCGAAGCGTTGGGCTTCGAGGTAGCGAGTGGCCACTTCGGCACGGAGATGGAGGTCGAACTCGTCAATATGGGCCCGGTGACGCTCTGGTACGACACGGACGAACTGTAGGCTGCCCGCTCCCCGACTAGGCCGATGGCGCCAGTTCGAACCAGAAGCGCGCCCCCTTGTCCGGTCGACTCTCCACCTCGATGGAGGATCCGTGCAACTCGATGATCCGTTTGACGATGGCCAACCCCAACCCGGAGCCGCCCCGGGGTCGTTCGGCTGACGGGACCTGATAGAAGCGCTCGAAGATGCGCGGCAGGGCATCGGATCGGATGCCCTCCCCCGTGTCGGCCACCATCACGCGGATCGTTCGCTCGCCGGTCGGCTCCAGGCGCAGGGTAACAGTCCCCCCCGCCGGGGTATGGCGAATGGCGTTGTCGATCAGGTTCGTCAGTGCCCTCTCGATCAGTCCCAGATCCCCGATCACGAAGGGAAGATCTGTAGGTCCAAACACCTCCAGAGCCACACCCTTCACCTCGGCCGGGATCCTGAACTTCTGGATCACGTCGTGGGCTAGCTCCTGGAGCGGGAACGATTCGATCTGGGGCAGGGCCTCGGCATCGAGCCTCGATAGCTCGAACAGTTGGGCGATAAGCCTGTCAAGCCGCTCACCATGTTGCCGAGCCGCAGAGAGGTAGTTGGCCTGTTCGGCTGTGGTTAGGGAGTCGTGCTTGATCTGCAGCGTCTCCAGGTATCCCTGGAGCGCTGCCAGCGGCGTGCGCAGGTCGTGAGAGATGTTGGTCACCAACTCCCTGCGCTGATCATCGGCCCAACGAAGAGCGCCGACCTGCCTGCGGATGCGGTCGACCATCCTCAGAAAGATATTCTGCACTTCGTCGAGTTCGTCTGAAGAGCACCGAACCGGAGCGAGCGGCATCTCCACGGTCTCAAGATCGCTCCGCTCGAAGGCGGTCATAGCCGCCCTGAGCCGACGCAGCCGACGGGTGAGCAGAGCAAACCCGAGGGAACCTCCCAGGAGCAGGATGGTGAGGAGCACTCCACTCCCCCAGAGGCTTAACCTCAGCACCGTACTGGTCTGCACGTTGCGGATGAACGAGGTCTGCACCTCATTTGTCAGCACGACGTAGAGGTAGCCTAGACCCCCGGCGAGCCGCGCTGCCGAGAAGATGGTCCGCTGGCGACGCCGCGGGTCGGTGCCGCGCAGCGGGAAACTCCCACCTGCCAGGAATGTCTCGATGGCGCCCAACGCCACTGTGTCGGCGAGGAGCCGAGTATCCGTCGTCCCACTGCCCAGAATCGCCCCATCCTCGTCCAGCACGTAGATCTCTACGTTCGGGTTGGTCATGGCGAGCATCTCGGTAAGGCTCTTGAGCTTCTCCTGATCCACGGTCGAGCCGAGCATGATGTCGCTCTGCTCGACCAGCGAGGCCGCCAAGCCAGCGTTCTGTTCCTGGGTGATCTCCTGATAGTAGCCGCGCGCCGAGGCCAGGGTGATCGCTACGAATAGGACACCCATCGGTACCAGCAATCCTGCAAGCACCAGTAGCAGGCGACCGTGGAGGGTTCGCGCCACTCAGCCCTCCCGGGGCCCGAATTTGTAGCCGACCCCCCACACGGTCTGGATATACACCGGGTGGGCCGGATCGCGTTCGATCTTGGCCCGGAGCCGGTTAATATGCGAATTCACCGTGTGCTCATATCCGTCATAACCGTAGCCCCAAACGAGGTCGAGGAGCTGCGTTCGGGTGTAGACTCGCCCGGGGTTAAGGGCAAATTGGACCAGAAGGTCGAACTCGCGGGCGGTCAGCCTGACATTCTCATCTGCCAGCTTTACCTCGCGAGCAGCTACGTCTATGAGAAGATCGCCGATCTCGATGACCGTCTCGCCCTCCGCATGGGAGCCGGCACTTAAGAGGGCCTTCCGGCGCAGGAGCGCCTTGACACGAGCCTGGAGCTCGCGCATGCTGAACGGTTTGTTCAAGTAGTCGTCAGCCCCGATCTCGAGACCGAGAACCCGGTCGACCTCACTCGTCTTCGCAGTCAGCATGAGGACCAGGGTGGTGGGGCGCTCGCTCCTCACCTGCCGGCAGATCTCGAGGCCGTCGACACCGGGGAGCATCAGGTCGAGCACCACCAACTCGAAGCGCCCGCTGAGGGCCAACTCGAGACCCGAGGTACCGTCGACGGTGGTCTCGACCTCGTACCCGGCGTCCGAAAGGTTGATCGCGGTGAGGTGGGCGATGTCGCGGTCGTCCTCGATCACCAGAATCCGCTCGCCAGCCATACCCTACAGTCTGCCACCGGAACGATCCCGACACCATCGTCGCCGACACAGAGTAAGAACCTAGCTGGAGCGCTTGACCTAAGGCGTGTGGACTACACTGCGGCATGGCCGAGACCTTATTCAACACTCTGAATCTGCTGCCCCTGCCGTTCTGGGTCGGCATGCTCCTCTTTCCACAGACCCGCTTTACCCAGAACCTCGTCACCAGCTACTGGCCCTTCATCGTGCTCGGCGGCATCTCTGGACTGATGTTGGTCGCCGCAGTGGCCACCGGCGCTGGGAGCTTCAGTCTCAGCAGCTTCGACGCGCTCCGGGCGGAGCTGGCCAGGGAGTGGGGTTTCCTCCTGGGCTGGACCTACTACCTCACCCTCAACCTCTTCACAGCGGTCTGGATCTTCCGCGACGCAAAGTATTGGGAGGTCGGTTCCAGGCTGTTCCTGCTCCTCACCCTGCTCACAGGTCCCCTCGGTCTAGGAATCTACCTCCTGGTCCGGCAGCGCTGGCAGCGAAACGAATCCTCGGAGCAGCCGAACTGACAGCACCGAGGCCGGCGGAGGTAGCGATCGTTCAGACCCGGCCCTCAAACTTTACGGCAGGTAGTGCGGATGCCCCCTCGAAGGCATTTACCTCCTCGATGAACCGGTCGAAGAGGTAGCCCGCGTCGTGCGGTCCGGGACTGGCCTCGGGGTGGTACTGGACGCTGAACACAGGGTAGCGCACGTGCGCCATCCCCTCCAGGGTGTCGTCATTAAGATTGATATGAGTGGCCTGGAACTGCTGTCCGGGTAGTGAATCCATGCTCACCGCATAGTTGTGATTCTGACTGGTGATCTCGACAGCGCCGGTGATAACATTCTTAACCGGCGTATTGGCGCCGTGGTGACCGTACTTCAACTTGAAGGTCTGACCACCCACCGCCAAGCCAAGGAGCTGGTGTCCGAGGCAGATGCCGTAGGTGGGTAACAGCCCCAGGAGCTGCCAGACCGTGTCGTGGGCGTACTTCGGGCCGTCCGGATCACCAGGGCCGTTCGAGAGGACTAGTCCATAGGGGTTGAGCGCCATGATCTGGGCCGGCGTCGTCTGTGCGGGCACTACAATAACCTCTGAACCGGCTAGCTCGAGCTTGTAGACGATGGAGTGTTTGATGCCGAAGTCGACCACTACCACCCTCGGATTTTCCTTAAAAGTCGGGCGGGCGTACGGCAGCGGAGTGGTGACTTCGGGCGTCATATCACGACCGTCGATATCCTCGTGCTCCCTTGCGTCGGCTACGAGAGCGGTCACCTCCTCTTCGTCGGCGTCTCCGTGGTAGATGACACCTTTAATCACACCGCCGTCCCGGAGACGACGGGTGAGTGCGCGGGTATCGATGCCCTCAATGCCCACGATCTGGTGCTGCTCCATGAAGCTCTGAAGATCCTGGTTCGACCTGTGATTGCTCGCCGTGCGGCTAAACTCCCTAACGATGAACCCCTTGGCGAACGGCCTGTTCGACTCCATATCGTAGACCGACACACCGTAGTTACCGATGTGGGGATAGGTCATCGTCACGATCTGGCCGTGGTAGCTCGGATCGGTCAGGATCTCCTGGTAGCCGGTCATAGAGGTGTTAAAGACCACCTCACCCACCGTCCGACCGGGGCATCCGAAGGCGTAGCCGCGGTAGATAGTGCCGTCCTCAAGGACCAGGATGGCCGGGGGTTTGCCAAGCATCGCCATGGCAGTCCGGGCAACTGTAGCACGTCCTCGGCAAGGCCTTGGTGTCAGGGGCAGGCGGAACCCATCAGAACGACACGCCCACTGCAACCGTATGCGGAGCTACCACGGCCTCAGGGTTGACAAGACAGTCGGTCAGGCAGGCGTACGCGCCCACCTGAGCGCCCTCCCCCACCCTCGTCGCACCCCGGAGGACGACTCCGGGCTCCAAGAGGACATCCCGCCCGAGTACGACCGTATCGTCGATGAAGGTCTGGTCGGGGCAGTGCATGGTCACCCCCTCCTCGAGCCAGCCGCGTCGGATCCTATCTCGGAGAATCTGTTCCGCCTCCGCAAGCTGAGCCCGAGTGTTGACCCCGATGACAGATATGGCATCGTCCCGCGCGAGGACGGCCTGTACCGAGTACCCGGCTCGGTTATAGAGGGCCACAAGATCCGTGATGAGGTACTCACCGGTGGGGTTATCGTTCCGCAAACCCGCTGCGACGGAGAAGACTCGGCGATCGAACAGGTAGAAGCCGGGATTGACCTCGCGAATACTGCTGGTCACCTCATCGACCTCCCCCTGCTCGACAATTCGGGCTACACTCCCGTCTCTCCAGCGCACGACGCGACCGAAACCGAACGGCTTAGCCACCCTGTAGGCGAGGAGAGTCATGCCCGCACCGGTTCTGCGGTGGTGCTCGTGGAGGCTTCGGAGGGGAGCCTCCGTCAACAGTGGCGCATCCCCATTCAGAACCATAATGTCCCCGCCAAAGCGCTCTAATAGCTCCCGCGACTGCAGGAAGGCGTGGCCCGTCCCAAGCTGTTCCCTCTGAAAAACGAACTCGACACCCATCCCGCTGAAGCGTGCCTCAACCTCAGCCGCGCCATGGCCGACCACCACCACGGTGCGCTCCGGTCGGACCGGAGCCGCAGCCCGAAGGACGTGCTCGAGCATCGGGCGTCCCGCCACGGGGTGCAGCACCTTGTGGAGGCGCGACCTCAGCCGCGTCCCCTTGCCTGCCGCCAACACGACCAGCGCCAGGTCCGGACCAAGCGTAGAGGGTTCCGCTCGCAGTTCCGACGAGGGCGCATAAGCCTCTGAAGGGGTATGGGCGGACACTGTCGGATCGGGCGGGGCGCGTCGATCGGACTCGCCCCGTATCCCCAACGTCTCGGGTCGCACGCCCGGCACCTCCCCGCCCTCAGCGCCCACGCGTCCTGCGAGCGAGGTGCTCCCTCTTCTTCTCACGATCGGGATCGATCACCAAGAGCGCATAGAGGGCAGCCAGGATGATAGGGAGGCTGACCAGTTGGGTGAGGGTCAGGACCCCGACCCCGGCGCTGTCGTTCAGGAGCAACTGCCAGAAGAGCGGATTGTCACGGAAAGGCTCCTCGATCAGACTGCGAAAGACCGAATACCAGAGGGCGAACTGGGCGAAGGCAAATCCAGGGGTGCTGCTGCGCCGAAGCGCCCATAGGACGATGAAGAGCAGCAGAAAACCGACTAGGAAGCCGTAGAGGGGGGTCAGGTGAAGCGTACACGCTTCACCCATCGGTACGCTGCTGCAAATGGGTGGAGAGAAGCGCCACAGGACATCGCCAAACACGACGCGACCGAAAGCGCCAAGGGTGGGCGTACCGACCTCGGGCCAGGTGAAACCGACGATCCAGTCGGTCAGCCGACCCCCGCTGTCGGTACCGTTCATGAAGTTGCCGATGCGCCCCCCCATGATCCCGAGGGCACCCAGCGGCGTCATGACATCGAGGCATGACCACATATTGATGCCCCTGCAGATCCAGGCCGCGACCATCACCCCTGCAACCCCACCATGGATGCTGACGCCACCCTTCCAGATCCTGATGATATCGAGGAGATCCCCTCCCGGACCGAAGAAGGCCCCGGGGCTGGTAACAACGTACACCAGCCGGGCCCCAACGAGTCCCGCGATCACCAGGTAAGGGGCCATGTTGAATAGCTTGTCGGCGTCAAGCCCGCGCCGTACGGCCAACCGTGCAGCCCACAGCGAGCCGATCAACACACTCAGGGCGATAAGGAAGCCGTACCAGCGGATCGCCAAGGGGCCTATCTGAATCATCACAGGATCCATTTGCCACCTCCCACCCTAAAGCGCGGAAATCATGACGCCAAGCTTACCAGTTGCGAGCGCGGGCGCCACTCCAACCGGCACAGCGGATCAGACTAGCCGGGGGTACACCACCACGCCGATCGCGACGACGATCAGAAGTTTCGCAAAGATCCCACCGAGCGATCCCACCAGGGCGCCGAACCCGGAACGGAGCGCTTCAGGACCTGGGCGCCCGGTTACCAGCTCAGCGAGGAACGCCCCGGCGAGCGCACCGGGAAGGAATCCGAAGGGGGGAAAGAGAATGAGACCTGCAAACGACCCAATAACACCACCCCACAGGCCGGCACGGCCCGCACCGTAAACCCTTGCACCGACCCAACTGGCGGCGAGGTCGACTAGCTGGGCCAGCACGGCCAGACCGACCACGAACGCCACTGCCACGAATCCGAAGCGCTCAAAACCCACGATCCACGCCGCTACCAGAGCCCCCACAGCAGCGATCGGAACCCCCGGCAGGACAGGCAGAACCAGACCGACGACAGCCACCAGCAGGGCGATGGAGAAGATGAGGAGCGCGACTATGGTCACGCCCTATGCTATCTCAGGTGTTGTGTAAGGCGACGTAAGTCACCCCCATTGCGGAGGAGTCCAGCCAAAGATCGGAGCACCGTAGTCTCTACGTCTCCCCAGAAGCTACACACCACCCAATGACTTCAAGCCCCCCGGCTCTTCCAGCAGGTTCTCGCGAGCGTCGCGTCCGGGTATGGGCACGCAGGCCCAACATCCTTAAGCACCAGACCGACCTCCCCCTATCCGACCGGGTCCACAGTCCCGGTCGGGAGACAGCCTACTCATTGAGGATCGGCTAGACCGTACAGATCCTGGACAGGGACCTCAACAGCTGAACGGACTGGGCCAATAGGTCCACAGCGGGGTCAACACCTCCACCGTTCAGCGGTCTCTCACCTTAATCCTCGTAGCGTTCGGTCCGCTGGGGCTGCACTCTGGGCAACACCTCTTCCACTCGTCAGCCCTTGAGCGGGACCACCTTTGCAACGGTGCAAGACGCGCGTTAGGCTAGTGCATCGACGTCCGACCTCCAGTCCCCGTTACGCCTACACCTCGCTTCACGGTGCTCCGCACCGGTTCAGAACCGCTGCCCGAGACGCTGCGGAGCCCCGAATCCGGCCGGAGGCGGTCTGCCTCCTGACAGCGGGACCACCCGGAGCCAAGGTGGGAGAGGAATACCGAGTGAGGCTTCACGAATACCAGAGCAAGGAGCTGCTTAAGCGTTATGGCATCCGAGTACCTCTGGGCCGAATGGCCCACACTGTCGAGGAGGCGGTTCAGGCAGTTCGACCTCTGATGGAAGGTTCCGGTAATCCCGTAGTGGTGGTGAAAGCCCAGATCCACGCGGGTGGCAGGGGTAAGGGTCGGTTCGCAGAACACCCCGACCTACCCGGTGTCAACGTCGTCCTAGAGGGCCGAGCCGGCGGGATCAAGGCTGCCGAAGAGCGTGTGCGGGAGCTGAGCAAGAGGATGCTTGGATCCACCCTGAAGACGGCCCAGACGGGCGCGGAAGGGAAGCAGGTCAATCGGCTCTATATCGAGCAGGGGGTCGACATCGACCGTGAACTCTACATCTCCGTAGTGCTCGACCGGGCCGCAGGCTGCAACCTAGTCATGGCCTCCACCGAGGGGGGGACGGACATCGAGGAGGTGGCAGCCGAGGCGCCAGAGAAGATCTTAAGGGAGTTCATCGATCCGGCGGTAGGGCTCCTCCCCTTTCAAACACATGCTCTCTCCTGGAAACTGGGGTTCAGGGGAGAGAGCTACCGGAACGGGTGCCGCCTCATCACCTCGCTGGCACACGCCGCAGAGGGTCTCGACAGCGACCTCGTCGAGATCAACCCACTGGTGGTGACCGGTACTGGCGAGGTGGTCGCCCTCGATGGGAAGGTGTCGGTCGATGACAACGCCCTCTTCCGCCATAAGGACCTTCTCGACCTGCGCGACCTGTCTGAGGGAGACCCGGCAGAGATCGAGGCTAGCAAGTACGATCTGAGCTTTATCAAGCTCGAGGGGAGCATCGGCTGTCTGGTGAACGGCGCCGGGCTGGCTATGGCTACCATGGACACCATCAAGCACGTGGGGGGAGAGCCGGCCAACTTCCTCGACGTGGGTGGCGGGGCCACGACCGAGAACGTAACGGCGGCGTTCAAGATCATCACCCGCGACCCGAACGTGCGTGGCATCTTCGTAAACATCTTCGGCGGCATCATGCGCTGCGACGTGATCGCCAGAGGCATCGTCGAAGCTGTGAGACAGGTCGGGCTCGAGGTGCCCCTGGTGGCACGGCTGGAAGGAACGAACGTGGAGCTAGGCAAGCAGATCATCGATGAGTCGGGGCTCAACCTGATCAGCGCCTTAGATATGAAGGACGGGGCCAAGAAGATCGTGGAACTGGCGCGATGAGTGTTCTCATCGACCGCAGCACCCGACTGCTGGTACAGGGCCTAGGCGGGGCCGGGCGCTTCCACACCGATAGGTGCATTGCCTACGGCACCGAGGTGGTGGCCGCGACCCACCCGATCCGAGCTGGGGAGAGCGAGACATTCGAGGGTGAAACCGACCCTGGCGGGGTCCCCGGACGTCCCGACCGCTACCGGGTCGAGGTCCCTATCTTTGCCACCGTTAGGGACGCTGTGAGAGAGACCGGCGCGAACGCCTCGATGATCTTCGTACCGGCCCCCTTCGCAGCAGATGCCATCATGGAGGCGGCCAATGCCGGGCTCGACCTCATCGTCGCCATCACCGAGCACATCCCGGTCCTCGACATGGTCCGGGTGAAGCGCTACCTGGAGGGGAAGGGCAGCCGACTCGTCGGCCCAAACTGCCCGGGGGTGATCACACCACACCAGTGTAAGATCGGCATCATGCCCGGCTACATCCACCGGGAGGGGCGGGTCGGCGTGGTGAGCCGCTCTGGAACCCTCACCTACGAGGCGGTCCATCAGCTATCCCAGAACGGTCTCGGCCAGACCACCGCTATCGGGATCGGTGGCGACCCCGTTCACGGCACCACCTTCGTGGACGCGCTGGAGATGTTCGAGCGCGACCCAAAGACAGAGGGGGTCATTCTGATAGGTGAGATCGGCGGCTCCGCCGAGGAAGAGGCCGCCACCTGGATTGCGGAGAATATGTCCAAGCCCGTCGCAGCCCTCATCGCCGGCACCTCCGCCCCCCCAGGCAAGCGGATGGGACATGCCGGCGCTATCATCTCGGGGGGAGAGGGCACGGCTAGGGAGAAGATCTCCGCCCTTGAGGCCGCAGGGGTGGTAATCGCCCCCACCCCGACGGACATGGGGGAAGCCATGCTGGACGCACTCCGCAGGGCTGGGAAGGTCTGAGACCACCATGGATGAACTCCGGCGGCGCATCCTGACCGAGGGGAGGAACCTGGGGGGAGGTATCCTCAAGGTCGATAGCTTCCTCAATCACCAACTCGACCCGGAACTGACGGGAGCGATGGGCAGGTCGTTCCGCGCAGCCTTCGAGGTGGTCGGAATCACCGAGGTCAGCAAGATCGTTACAGCGGAGGTTAGCGGTATCGCCCCCGCCCTAGCCACCGGGATGGCCTACGGTGTCCCGGTCGTCTATGCGCGCAAGAGGCGGCCCATCACCATGCCCGACACGGTGTTCTCGACCCAGGCCCCGAGCCACACAAAGGGGGGAGTTATTGAACTGATCGTCTCTCCCGAATATCTGACGCCTCCGGACCTGGTCCTCATCATCGACGACTTCCTAGCCACCGGCCGCACCGTAGATGCTCTTGCCGACCTCGTTCGCGCGAGCGGTGCCACGCTTCTCGGCATCGGCTGCGTGATCGAAAAGACCTTCGAAGGGGGGCGAGAACGGCTCAAACATTTCGGAGTACCGGTCGTAAGCCTGGTAAGGATCACGGAGATGGACGGAAGCAACATCCGCCTCGCCCCCTAAACCTGTGCTCTATCGCGGCCGCTACGCCCCCAGCCCCACCGGGTGGCTGCACCTAGGAAATGCCCGGACAGCTCTGGTCGCCTGGTGGCGGGCCCGCAGTCTCAGGGGCCGCTTCATCCTCCGTGTTGAGGACCTCGACAGACCCCGCACCGTTGTAGAGGCCGTGAGCGGGAACCTGGATGAGTTGCGCTGGCTCGGCATCGACTGGGACGAGGGTCCCGACGTAGGTGGACCCCACGCGCCCTACCTCCAAAGTGAGCGGGAAGACCTCTACCGGGCCACCCTCGACAGACTGAGGGTGAAGGGTTCGATCTTCGAGTGCTACCTGTCCCGCAAGGAACTGCGCGAGCTCTCCTCCGCCCCGCACGGCCAGACCCCAACCTACGGCCCCAGCGAACGGGCGGCCAACGAGAGGGCCACCCGCCGGAAGGTCCAAGGGGGCAAGTCCCCTAGCCTCCGCTACCGGGTTCCAGACACCGTCATCGAGTTCGAGGACGCCTGGGCGGGGCCACAGGCAGCCTCCGCCCTCACCGATATCGGGGATATCGTAGTCTACCGGGCCGACGGGGCATGGGCCTATCAGCTCGCGGTGGTGGCAGACGATATCGCCATGGGCGTGACCGAGGTAGTCCGGGGTGACGATCTCCTGCCAAGCACCGCAGCTCAGATCCTCCTCTACCGTGCTCTGGGTGCTGCGCCGCCAAGCTTCGCCCACCTCCCCCTCCTCAAGGGCACCGATGGTGGACGGCTATCCAAACGGAGGGGATCGCTCACCCTTAAAGCGCTGCGTGAGGTTGGGGTGCCAGCCGGACGGGTGGTGGGCCTCCTCGCATACAGTCTGGGGCTACTTGAGAATCCTGCCGAGCTTTCAGCGGCAGAGGCGCTCAGGCACTTCGACCCCTCTCACATCGTCTGGACTCCATTCCGACTCGCTGAACCGCACCTCGCCTGGCTCGGCGCTCGCCCGAAGTGAGGGGGTGGCCACGGTGTCGTCCGGTGCGCTGGCGCAGACAGGAGCGGTCGGCTACACTGGGGCCATGAGGCCAAGGCTGCGCGTCCGTACCCCCCGCAGCTTCAAGTGGCACCACCAGCGCTGGCGGCGGTGCCTGGCGGTCGTCTCACGTTAGAACAACCCACAAACAACGCTGGAACATCCTCGAGGGAGGTGGCTCTATAATGTTTCCCCTTCCAGATGAACGTGGCCGGTTCGGCCCCTACGGCGGTCGCTACGTGCCCGAGACGCTCATCCCCGCACTCGACGAACTGACCAAAGCCTACCTTGAGGCCACGGAGGACGATATCTTCCAGGCCGAGTTCGCCGATTACCTCAAGAGCTACGTAGGGCGCCCCAGCCTCCTCTACCGGGCCGAAAACCTCAGCAGGAGACTGGGTGGAGCCCGCATCTACCTTAAACGAGAGGATCTGAACCATACCGGTGCCCACAAGATCAACAACACCATCGGTCAGGCGCTGCTCGCCAGAAGGATGGGCAAGAAGCGCGTGATCGCAGAGACCGGAGCAGGCCAGCACGGTGTCGCCAGCGCTACTGCGGCTGCGCTTCTCGGTCTCGACTGCGTCGTCTATATGGGTGAGGAGGATGTCCGAAGGCAGGCCCTCAATGTCTTCCGCATGAAACTCCTAGGGGCCGAGGTCCGCCCGGTGTCGAGCGGGAGTAGGACGCTAAAGGACGCCACCAACGAGGCGATCCGCGACTGGGTAACGAATGTCCGGACCACCTTCTACATCATCGGCTCGGTCGTAGGGCCACACCCCTATCCGATGATGGTTCGCGACTTCCAGAGCGTGATCGGGAACGAGGTCATGGTTCAACTCGATGAACTCGAAGGGCGGCGCGTCCCCGACGCGGTGATCGCCTGTGTAGGGGGTGGTTCGAACGCCATAGGGATCTTCGCCCCCTACGCCTACCTGCCCGAGGGGGAGCGGCCTCGCCTAATCGGCGTGGAGGCGGCTGGGCGTGGGCTGGACAGTGGCGCCCACGCCGCCAGCATTGGGGCGGGCAAGAGAGGGGTCCTTCACGGAGCCCTGATGTACCTTATGTCCGACGATCAGGGGCAGATCACCCCGGCACACTCGGTGTCGGCAGGCCTCGACTATCCGGGTGTTGGTCCCGAGCACAGCTACTTCGCAGACCAAGGCGTTGCCGAATACGTCTCTGTAGATGACGAGGCGGCCCTCAGGGCGTTCAGGATCCTGAGCGAACATGAGGGAATCATCCCCGCCCTCGAGAGCGCCCACGCCATCGCCCACACGGCCAGGGTGGCGCCTGAGATGGACCGAGGGCAGGTGCTCGTCGTCAACCTCTCTGGAAGGGGAGACAAGGACACCACCGAGGTGATGAGGGTCATGGGGGAGGAGACGGTCTCGTGAGTCGGATCGCTAAGGCCTTCGCCACCGCCTCCGGCGAGGAGCGGGCGGCATTCGTACCCTTCCTTACTGCCGGCTTCCCCGACAGCGATGGATTTCTCCGTCACGCGGCCGAGCTACTCGAGTTGGCCGACCTACTTGAGGTGGGCCTCCCCTTCTCCGACCCCCTAGGCGACGGACCCACCATCCAGCAGGCCTCGGAGGTCGCCCTCAGCCAGGGGGTCTCTACAGCGACCACCTTTGATCTGGTCGGGGAGCTCCGCGCTACGACGGACAAACCTTTGGTAATCATGACCTACTACAATCCAATCTACTGTTACCCGACGGGCGAGAGTGGCTTCGTCGCGGATGTCAGGAAGGCGGGTGCCGACGGACTCATCCTGCCCGACCTCCCCCCGGACGAGGCCGAATCCCTGTGCGCGACCGCCCGGGAGGTCGGTCTCGACACTGTCTTCCTAGTGGCTCCGACCTCGACGGAGGCACGCCTCGCAAAGGTCACTGCGGCCTGCCGCGGTTTTGTGTACGCGGTCTCGGTCACAGGAGTAACAGGGGAACGCAGTGAACTCCCGCCCGAGGTCCCAGACCTCGTGCGACGCACGCGGAGGGTGACGGACCTTCCGGTGGCGGTGGGGTTCGGCGTATCTAACGCCGAGACAGCCCAACCCGTAGCAGCCGTAGCCGACGGGGTCGTCGTGGGCTCTGCCCTGATCAGAGCGATTCAGGAGCGAAGCTCTGTGCGGGAGCTAGCCGTGGAGATCGTAGAGGCTTGCCGCCGCCCCACCGGATAGGAAGCGACCTACTCGGAGAGCAGGTAGGCGTCGCTGCCAAGCAGTTCGAAGAGTTCCAAGGAGACCAGAAGCCCTGCACCCGTTCCCACCAGCTCTGGACCAACCGCGCGAACCACAAGCGGTTCTCGGTGCCGCTTGGAAGCGAGCACGAACAGACTTCCTGGAGCATGGGTCCAGGAGCGAACCTGGAACCCACTCAGGCTGGGGTCCGGCACAAGCGGTACCCTTCCACCCCTGGTCGACAGCAGTCCGAGTTCGACCCTGGCCACACCGACCTCGATGAGGTCTATAGCCTCGGCTGCGGCTTGAGAGAGGTCGATGATCCTGCCCGGCTTAAACGGACCACGGTCATTGATGCGGACCACTACGCTCGCGCCGGTATCGAGCCGGGTCACTTCGACCATGGTGTTGAAGGGGAGTGTCTTATGGGCGGCTGTGAACTGCGCCGGGTCGAATATCTCCCCGTTGGCGGTGTTGCGACCCACGAAGCCGGGACCATACCAGGAGGCGAGACCTACCTCCTGCACGGCTGCCTGTCCACCCCTGGTCGACAGCAGTCCGAGTTCGACCCTGGCCACACCGACCTCGATGAGGTCTATAGCCTCGGCTGCGGCTCGAGAGAGGCCGATGATCCTGCCCGGCTTAAACGGACCACGGTCATTGATGCGGACCACTACGCTCGCGCCGGTATCGAGCCGGGTCACTTCGACCATGGTGTTGAAGGGGAGTGTCTTATGGGCGGCTGTGAACTGCGCCGGGTCGAATATCTCCCCGTTGGCGGTGTTGCGACCCACGAAGCCGGGACCATACCAGGAGGCGAGACCTACCTCCTGCACGGCTGCCTGGGTCTGGGCCGAGCCTAAAACCGGAAGAGTTAGGCCAGTGAGAGATGGTGCACAGGCAGCCAAGACCCACATCAGCACACCAACTACAAGCAAATTTCGCATTTGGTCATGTTAGGCGAAGTGCAACGCTGCAGCTGTGAAGTTTCCTTTTGAATCCAGGGGCGGAGGCTGCCGGTCGAAGAGGGGGCTTGCTCTCCTAGAGTAGGGTTAGGCCTCCCCTCTGAACCGCCGGAGAGACAGAGTAAGCTATCCCTTATGACCGACAGTCATTGCCATCTTGATCTCTGTGACGACCCTCTCAGCGCTGCCGATCCAGATCTGGCGGCCATCGTAACGGTGGGCATTACGGCAGTGCGTAGTCAGACCTGTCTCGACCTTGCGCGCGTCCTGCCGAACGTCTGGGCGGCGGTCGGTATCCACCCAAACGAGTCTGAGGAAGGTGCAGACCTCCAGGCCCGAAACCGGGTCGCCAGCCTAGCAGAGGAGCCGGAGGTGGTCGCGATCGGTGAGACCGGATTCGACACGCATTGGGACCGGCAACCTCTGGGGGCTCAGGAGGAACTCTTCCAATGGCACGCAGGACTCGCCAGAGCTCTCGACAAACCACTCATCCTCCACGTGCGCGACCGGCAGGGTCGCGACGACGCCTCCAGTGCAGCCACCCGTGCCATCCAGCGTGCGGGCTGGCACAAGGGTATCCTCCACTGTTTCAACGGCCACGAGGAGCTTCTCAAGGCCGGTCTCCGACTCGGCTGGATGGTCTCGTTCGCCGGAAACCTCACCTACAGAAGCGCAACACCGATCCAAGAGACCGCCCGCCGGGTCCCAGAAGATCGGCTCTTAGTGGAGACTGACAGCCCCTATCTCAGTCCCCACCCAAAGCGGGAACGACGCAACATCCCCGCGAACGTTCGCCTCACAGCGGGATTTCTGGCAGAGTTGAGGGGGTGCCCCCCAGACGAGCTCGAGAGTCTGACCGACGCCAACGCCGCCCGGCTGTTCGGTCTCTCCTAGCGCCGGGGACTGATGATCGTTCTCCGAGCGGCGTTCCGGTCGTAGCGGAGGATTTCCGCGAGCCGTGCCCTAGACACGACCTTATGTGGCACGAGCGGAATGAAGGCAGTAACGATATCCACCCACCGAGGCCTACTGTATTCGAGGACCACGTGGAGGGGGATCTTTACGGTGGGGCTTGCCGGAATATGACCGAGCACGAGGAGGCGCTCATCCTCCCAATAGCGGGCAAGCTCCCTCCCGTAGAGCACAGTGTTCACGACGTCGGATTCGGTGAAGCCCTCACTGGCAGCGTGCTTTATAGCGTGACTGCCCAGCCGGTACCTCCCAATTCGGACGAGCGGCCGCAGATCGCTGAGGTTCCTGACCCCAGACCTTCTTCCACTCTTGGGGGCAAGACCCCCAAGTCGGCCATTCCACCCTGAATCGCTCATGGCAGGCACCTCCGGGCTGCTGGCTTAAAAAGGCTAATAGAGACAGGCCCCTGCTCTCAATCGGGCACGCTCTACAGACTAGCACACACCTTGGCGTAGGCCAGATCCCCAAAGGATATAGACGCAGCGCTAGACTAGGACCGATGTGGACCTACTTTTTCGAACTCCGGGGAGCCGGTGCCAAGCAGGCTCTCAAGCGGGTTGCGGCCGACCTCTCCAACCAAGGGCTGCAGACAGAAGAGCTCCTCCAGAGCGCAGACCAGCCCGATCTCTATCTTTTGCAGTGCACCCTCCCCGCACCGCTCGAGAACCTGCCTGTGGGACCTAAGGTGTGGCGGTTTGTGAGCGCCGAATCGCCAGCCGGGAACTAGGGCATGTACCTCGACATCCCCTATACTCTCACCCGCTCCAATGCGGATCTCTACGTGGAGCAGGTCGGACCCGAGGATGGCCCCATCATCTTCTATCTGCACGGGGGACCGGGCTACAACAGTCATTCCTTCCGCGATCTGATCGGTGAAGATCTCGTTCGATACCGGATGATCTATGCAGATCAGCGGGGATCTGGACGAAGCTACGCGAGTGC
Organism: Truepera sp. bin119; assembly: GCA_002239005.1. GTDB lineage: Bacteria > Deinococcota > Deinococci > Deinococcales > Trueperaceae > MPNL01. The sequence continues at coordinate 14,818 of MPNL01000016.1, read as the reverse complement.
CGACTTCACAATCAATGATTTGGCCGACGACATCCAGACGATCCTCGACACTCTCGAGATCGAATCCGCTTCCCTGCTCGCCCACGGATTTGGTGCCCAGATCGCCATTCGGGCGGCCGGTACCTCCCCTACACGGATCTCGGGGCTCATCTTAGTCAGTCCCTGGTTCTCCATGCCGCTCCTCACCCGCACCCTCCAGCGCCTAGCGGCGACCCTGAGCGGTCGGGTCGAACAGGCGTTGCCACCCGAGGAGATCTTGGACGCAACAGGGGCTCCCGATCCGGCAGAGGTAATCGCCCAGGCATTCGAATGGGTCAAACCCAAGCAGCTCTTTGACACCCTCGAGTTTCCAAACCCCGCCGCGCGCCTTCGCCTCGAGTACAGCGATAGCACCGCGCTGCTCGGACCCCACGATAGTGGAGAGCTCATCGACCCGTGGGAACTCGATGCGCTTGCGGAACTCGACCGGCTCAGCCTTCCACTAGTGATCCTGGCGGGGAAGGACGACCGGACAGTGGTTCCAGATCAGCTCGAGGCAGGACTGAGGCGAACGCCTGGGGCTCTCATGAGCCTGCTGGAGGGGGGACACTACCCCTGGCTCGACGATCCAGAGACTTTCCTGAACCTGCTCGGCAAGATCACCGATAGGCCCCGAGAGTAAGGGAACCAACAGAGCGTCGTGAGAATCGCGTAGGGGTGGGTGGCGCACTTGTGTGTGAGAGATGTACGCCATACCGCGACTCCAGAACATGGAGTCCTCAGGCCCGGCAGCCCATGCTACAGTCCTTTAGATGCTGGTCAAGCCCGATCTGACGGTCGAGACGGCCTACGATGTTAGCCCTAGCCTCTTGCGAAGTCATGGCAGGAGTGCGCTAATGGTTGACCTGGATGACACAGTGATTCCTTCCAACAGCAATACGATGGCCCCACCATTCCGCAATTGGTTCGAGCAACTCGAGGAGGGCGGAGTCGGAGTGTTGATCCTGAGCAATGGTCGGCCCGCAAGGGTAGATCACTGGGCCAACATCCTTGGTGTGGAGGGGTTGGCACTCGTCGGCAAGCCCTTCAGTTTCGCCTTCGCCCGTGGCCTGAGACGGCTCAAGATGTCCCCCTCCGAAACGGCCATGGTGGGGGATCAGCTCTTCACGGATGTTCTTGGGGCCAACTTGGCTGGCATCCTCTCTATCCTTGTCCGGCCGCTCACAGCCGGACTCCTACCCCATACCCGCCTGACCCGCAGGCTCGAGGATCTCATTCTCAAGAGGGGATAAACGAGGTTGTTCTGTCGGTAGGTAACAAGCGGCTCGGCTCTGGAGCGATCAGGGGAACGTTGGGGAGACCCGAGACGAGTAGGAGTCGACTCAGCATCACTTTTCAAGTGCCGCTTAGGGAACCTCCTCACACCCTTAATACCTGGACGGCTAGGCCAAGGATTGTAAAGCACAGTATCCTGTAGAAGCCCCTAAGGGAACATCGGAGCAGCTAAATCAGGCGCACACAGGCGGAAAGGAGCCATAGGCGTCTCGCGCCTCGAGCGGCGAAGGTAAACTTTCCCCATGAGGCTCTACACAGCCGCGCAGATGCGGGCAGCAGACGCTGCAGCCATCGAAGCCGGAGTACCCTCCCTGGTTCTGATGGAGAATGCAGGACGGGAAATCGCCGCCGACCTCTATAGGAGGTGGCCGGGAGTCAGGAACGTGATCGTCCTGTGCGGGCGAGGCAACAACGGTGGGGACGGGTACGTGGCCGCCCGGCACCTGCGGGAGGCCGGTGTAGGTGTCCGAATCATCGAACTCGACCCCTCGCTCGAGGGCGCAGGGACCGACGTGCGAGCTGCCCGCGCATCAGCCCAGGCTCACGGCATCGAATGCGTGCCGCTGGGTTCCGACAGCCCGGAATCGATCCTGACAGCGAACGTCCTAGTGGATGCCCTCCTTGGGAGCGGCCTCAGTCGGCCTCTAGGGGGCCGCCTCGCAGAACTCGTCGACATAATCAACGCTGCAGGGCGTACGGTGCTCAGCGCAGACGTTCCCACCGGCGTAGATGCCGACAGGGCACACCCTCCCGGTCCTCACCTCCGCGCCACCCGAACGGTACAACTAGCAGGACCGAAGGTTGCCAGCGCCCTCTTCCCAGCGCGGGAGTCGTTCGGCGAAATCACCGTCGTACGGATCGGAATCCCTTCGGAAATCTTGGACTATGTTTCCGAAACGGACCTAGTTACCTGTGAGGACATCCGTGTGCACGCCCCTAATCCTGCTCGAGACGCCCACAAGTATGCTGTCGGAACCGTCCTCATCGTCGGAGGCTCGAGGCGCTACGCCGGAGCGGTCGAACTCGCCGCACGTGGGGCCCTTCGAGGCGGCGCAGGCCTAGTCTCGACCATTTCAGAGGGCAAATCCCCGAGCGGCTTTCCCGATATCGTCCGCTACCCCTGGAACTGTGCACAGACCCTCGCCTCCTTGACCTCCGCCATCGAGCCTGTGAAGGCCCAAGTCTGGGTAATCGGACCCGGCCTCGACCCTGACCGTGCCGAGGAAGTTCCCGAGTTGCTTGCCTCGGGGCACGTCCCCACGGTGCTCGATGCCGGCTCCCTGGTTCCAGGGCCAGCCCTGCAAGACGCTGTGCGGCGGCACGGCCGTTGCGTTATGACTCCGCACGCGGGCGAGGCCGGAAGGCTGTTAGGGATGTCGGCTGCCGATGTCACAGCCGATCCGATCTCCGCAGCCGAGGAGTTGGCGAACGCCTACCAGGCACTGGTGGTAGTCAAGGGGGCATCATCGGTCATCGCCGCTCCAGACGGGAGACGGGCGGTGAACACCTTCGGGCATCCAGGCATGGCGACGGGCGGTACCGGGGACGTCCTGGCCGGCCTCATCGGAGCCTGGCAAGCCTCCGCTCCTGACCCTTTCGCTCGCTGCTGCGCGGCCGTGGGACTTCACGGGCTCGCGGGCGAAGCTGCCGCTCGCAGCTTCGGATTGGGGCTCTCCGCCTCCGATCTGGCGGCGTTCATCCCCGCCGCCCGTGCTGACATAGCGTGATAGGCTTCCCGCGGTGATACAGATCCGGGTGCCCGCAACCAGCGCCAACCTAGGGCCGGGATTCGATTGCCTGGGGCTTGCCTTAGACTTAGATCTCGTCGTCCACCTGACCCTGTCTGAGCGGGACAGCTTTTGCTACCGGGGTGAGGGGTCCGTCGCCGAGAACCCCACCAACCTCATCCACACCGGCTTCCGAGCAGCCTACGACGAGGTGGGCGAGGTTCCGCCAGCGGTCACGTTCGAGGCAGAGAACCCGATCCCGCTCGCTCGCGGTCTCGGCTCCTCCTCTGCAGCCCTAGTTGCCGGAATTGCGGCCGCCGACCATCTGCTCAAGGGAGCTTTAGGACGCGAGGGAGTGTTCCAACTCGCAGCGGGGCTAGAGGGCCACCCGGATAACGTCGCACCAGCCGTCTTTGGTGGCTTCACAGTGTCCACCCCCAGAGCGACAGGGGGATTCGTCAACAGGCATCTCCCGCTGCCCTCAGATTGGCGCCTGCTCTTTGGCATACCCACCTTCGAGCTCCCAACTCCGGTGGCGAGAAGAGTCCTGCCCGGAAGTTATAGCCGGGACGACGCCGTCCTTACCGCAGGTCGCGTGGCACTGTGGACTCTAGCGGTGGCTGAGGCGAACCCCGAACTGCTGCGCTCTGCCTCGCTTGATGTCCTCCACGAACCGTACCGCGCTCGTCTAGTCCCCGGCTTTATCCGCACCAAGCAGAGGCTTTACAGGAGAGGAGCATTCGCCGCCTACCTGTCGGGCGCGGGACCTACCGCCGGAGTGATCTGTGACGCGAAGGCGATCAAGGCGTGCACGCTAGTGCTGCAGGAGTTCGCCGGCCCGGATGGGTGTGTACTAGAACTGGAATCCGGTCGCGGATACAGTGTAGAACCTCAGGTCACTTTCGCGCCCGGTAGACCCTGAACCCGCCCTCGTCTATGACCGTATCGACACGCGAGAACTGACCGAACAGGGCCCCGTAGGGCAGGGCCCGGTTGGCGACTAGGAAAAGCTCACCTCCGCGCCGAAGCCGAGTATGAGCTGCCTCAACGAAGGCCGAGGGTAGCTCCAGCCGAACCTGCTTGCCCACATGGAAAGGCGGGTTGGTGAGGACCAGATCGAAGGTGTCACCCGGCCCGAGGTCGCTGGTGAGGTCTGAGTGAAGCACCACAGCATCCAGGCCGTGGCGCTCCAGGTTCCGACGGGCACTCTCGACCGACGGCCAGTCATCGTCCAGGGCGGTAACGACCGCCCCTCTCCGAACCGCCTCAAGCGCCAGAATCCCGTACCCGCAGCCTAGATCCAGGACCCGGCGACCGGCGAAATCCACTCCCCGAAGTGCTGAGAGGAGGTGTTCCGAGCCCGAGTCGAGCCTGCCCGCCGCAAAGACCCCGGGCCGCGCGCAAAGTTCCAAACCGGCCACCTCGAAGGTGAGCCAGGCTGGCTCTGTAACCGATGAGAGTGATCGGCGCCTCCCCTCCACCACCCTCCAGCCGGAGCTTCTGCCCACCACCTCAGTGTCGAACCAGCGCGCGGCCCACCTCTCGTAGCGCCTGGCACCGAGGTCTCGGTGGATGGCAAAGACCACGTGCCCGCCTGGCCGGAGGGCCCGGAACGCTCCCTCGAACTCCGCCGTCACCCGCGCGCTGCCGCGATCAGCCTGCGGCAACAGCACCACGAGGTCGACACCCCCCTGGGGAGCGTTCCAGATCGCTCCGGTCCTGACCTCGACCCGCACCGCCCTCAACAAGCACTCGGCACAGAGGGCGGCCCCACGAGAGGGCTCATACACCCACACAGGGCCTTTCCAACCTACCCCCAGGGCGAACCCTCCGGCGGAACCGGTGGCGTCGATCATCGCCTCGCCCCTGGAGTCCACCCGTTCGAGCAAGGCCCCGAGCCCGGGCACCAGGCCCGGATAACCTCTCACCCCCGGCTTGGTGAACAGCGGTCTCGCACCGGGAATCGCCACCTCCCTCACCTCGAAGTGGCGCTCCAACCAAGTCATGGTCCAGTCTACGGTGTCCTGAACCCTTTCTCCTAAATCTAGCTGGATGGTAGGGTCTCTCCGTGGCGCTCGTCCTAGGCATCGACACGTCGTGCGACGATACCGGCATCGGTCTGGTGAGGGGGAGTGAGGTCGTGGCCAACGTAGTGGCTTCGCAGACTTCGCTCCACAACCGCTTCGGCGGCGTGGTTCCCGAGCAAGCGAGCCGTGAACACCTCAACGTCATGGACGCTGTCTTGGACAAGGCGCTCGCCCAAGCTACGGCCACCCTCGACGACGTGGACGCCGTCGCTGCAACCTACGGACCCGGACTCGTCGGCGCCCTCCTTGTCGGCCTGACGTACGGCAGAGCGCTCGCCTGGTCTCGGGGGCTACCCTTCCTTCCTATCCACCACCTTGAGGGCCATATCGCGTCGACCCTCGCCTCCGGGGAGGTGCAACCGCCCTTCTTATGCCTGATTGCATCGGGCGGACACACCAGCCTGTTCGATGTCCCTACCTGGGGCACCTACCGCGAGGTCGGAGCCACCCGAGACGACGCCGCTGGCGAGGCCTTCGACAAGGTCGCGCGTCTTCTCGGACTCCCCTACCCGGGAGGTCCAGCCCTCAGCCATCTCGCCGAGGGGGGCTCACCAGAGGCCTTCGACCTCCCGCGGCCGCTCCGCAATCAGCGGGGTTTCGATTTCTCGTTTAGCGGCCTCAAAACGGCAATAGTGACCCTGCTACAGCAAACGTCAGACGCGGACCCCGCCGATGTCGCCGCCAGCTTTGAGGAAGCCGTTACTGACAGCCTAGTCACGACGACCCGGAGGGCGGCAGAGGCCACTGGAAGGGAGAGGTTGGTGGTTGCAGGCGGGGTGGCGGCCAATAGGCGCCTCAGAGCCCGATTCCAGAACGAAAGGTTCAAAGTCTACGTCCCTCCCCTAGAGTTGACAACGGACAACGGCGCCATGATCGCGCTCGCCGCTCAACTCAGACTCGACCTCGGTACCACAAGCGACTGGACCGTCGACGCGCAACCCTACCTCCCGCTCGCCTCGACATCGGACCCGTCGGCACCCCCTGAACGGGACCGTCTCCAACCCGTTGGAAACATCTCGACCCAGAACCCGAAAGGTTTGTGAACGGAGACAACCCAAACTGTCTGTCTCCCTAGGTCACTTGACCATGGCAACGTAGTGAATCGCTGTCAAGTGACACCGTCGACCCCTCAACAGCACTTCGTGGCAGCGCATAGCTGGCGCCTTGGATGGTTAGGCCAGCTACAGGGTGTCGACATCAGACAATCAGCACCCCCACTCGCTCTTACACGCTGGCGACCCGCATCTCCACAGCACTCTGGAGACCCTTGAGCAGCACCGAAGATGGGCACCTCGACGCTATCCGCCGGACCAGTGGAGGTGCCGCGATCCCGAACAGGAGCAGGATACAGAGCGTACTCCCTGATCGCGCTACGTCCGAGTGGCCGGGAAGTCAGTGCGGATCCTCCGCGAGAGCGAAGAGGGGGCTGACACGGCCACCTCACGTCGGACTCCGCATACTGGGAAACATTGCGGCGGCCAGGTGTTCCCGGTGATCTACATCGGCACCGATCGCGGCCTCCTCGGTCACGTCGACCCGCACATCCAGCCCTGTGTTCCGACCTACGCTCCGCTCCAGCCCCTGAAGCGTCGCCAAGCCCATAGCGAGGCTGGCAGCAGTCCAGAAACCGATCATCCTGGCAAGGGCAAGGGGATTCTTGCGCACCCTGTAGGCCCGATCAATCCAGGGGAGAAGCTGCGGGAGCACCGAGGGCAGGACGAGAAAGAGGTTCCCCCCGGTGTAGCGTCCCGACCGGAAGCGGACGAAAGTCCTCCTCTGACCCGGAAACCGCTCTACCGAAGCGGACTTGGGTATCACTGGGTAGACGAGGTCTCCAAGTGGAGCCCTCTCGACCCAACGGTCGATCACTGGGCCCGTCAGCCAGGGCAGATCCGCAGACAGTAGAAGGAGCCGCTTCGGGCCGAACTGGGCAGCGGCTGCGCAGCCATGAGACAGAGAAGCCATAAGCCCCTCCCCGCCTGGAAGTCTCACATCGGTGAGGCCTGAGAGACCTTCTGCACCTACCAGCACTACCCGTTTCACCCTGCGACTCGCCGCGAGGGCATCAAGAACGTACGTTCCCATCGCTCTCCCCCCCACCGGTACCAGGGCCCTCGTCGCGACGCCCGCTTCCTCGGCAAGTTGGTCGCGAGCCCCCCCGGCGAGAACCACCGCGACAAGACCGGAGCGATCGTCCATTATCTCCCTTCTTTATCCTGCAATTGTAAAGTAGCGCGACCGCACACCGGAGGGTGTGGGCTATCTCTACAGCGCTCTCATCGCCGAACTTGAACATCTTTCGTGGAGATCACGATAGGCTAGGGGCAAGATGCGAAGTCAATACCTCCACCGCAATCCCCAGAGACTCAGGCGTCCCGGCCGGGTTCGCTCGCCCTGGATCTACCTACTCTACCTCACCGTGCTGAGTCTCCCCGCCTCGGCTCAGGATCTTAGCGTGGACGCCATTCTCGACAGGCTTAAGGAGAGCAGTGAAACGCTGGTGGACGCCTCTTTCCTTCTGACCGGCCGCCTAATCGACCCTGACGGCACCGAGATCATCCTCGAGATTGAGGTGGAAGCCATCCCCAAAGCCAGCGCCGTCAGGGCCTACTTCATCCAGCCGGACGCTCTCGCCGATAACTTCATTGTGCTCGACGGGGATATCATCTATAACTATCTATTCCTCACCAATCAGGTCATGCTCTTAGATGCGACTGACCCCGATGCCCTCGGAGGACTCCTGCCCCAGAGCGAGGAAGGTGAGGCCTTCGAACCCTCCTTGGATCTCGAGGAGATCCTCGCAGGCTTCAAGGCCACTGTAATGGACTACATAAGCACCCCGGCAGGCGACTCCTACCTGATGCGCTTCGATAACCTTGACCCCAAGGCTGCGGTCGGCTATGTAGAGGCTCAGATCGTGGATGGCGACTGGTACCCTTATCGACTCACCTACTTTCAGGCAGATGGAGTGTTGCTCTTCGACCTCGTCCTCGAGGATTTTCGGCGCGACCAAGGCCTAGTCAAAGAGGATGTCACCTTCATCCCCGCCGACGCCGAGGTGATCGACGAGCGTAACTGAGTCCGACCTAGACCATCTTCCTCGGTACGACGATCCGATCGAACTCCTCCCCGGTTAGGTAGCCGAGCGCCAAGGTTGCCTCCTTCAGAGTTGTGTTCTCAGTGTGGGCCTTCCGGGCTATCTCCGCCGCCTTATCGTAGCCGATGTGGGGATTCAGGGCGGTCACGAGCATAAGTGACCGGTTGAGTTGCTCTTCAATCCGCTGCCGGTTCGGCTCGACACCCGCAACCAGCTTTGAATCGAACGACACACACGCGTCAGCCAGAAGCCTTGCGGACCGGAGGAGGTTAAAGATCATCACCGGTTTGAATACGTTAAGTTGGAAGTGTCCGTGGCCACCCGCAACCGCAACAGCTGTGTCGTTGCCGACCACCTCTGCACACACCATTGTCAGCGCCTCCGCCTGTGTGGGATTGACCTTACCCGGCATAATCGACGAACCCGGCTCGTTTTCAGGGATCAGGATCTCGCCGATCCCCGATCTCGGTCCCGAGGCGAGGAGTCTGATGTTGTTGGCCACCGTCATCAGGCTCACTGCCAACCGCCTGAGCGCCCCCGATGCCTCGACTACAGCGTCGTGGGCACTCAGCGCTTCAAACATGTTGTCGGCACTCACGAACGGGTGCTCCGTCAACTCGGCAACGCAGCGAGCTACCGCCTCAGCATACCCCTGAGGGGCATTGAGCCCCGTGCCGACGGCGGTCCCCCCCAAAGCCAACTCGGCAAGGTGAGGGAGGACGTTCCGGAGCGCCCTAAGACTCTTATCCAACTGCGCAGCGTACCCCGAGAATTCCTGCCCCAGCGTGAGAGGGGTGGCGTCCATGAGATGAGTCCGACCGATCTTCACCACATCGGCGAACGCCTCCGACTTCCTAGATAAGGTGTCACGCAGCGCCGCGACGGCGGGAACGACCCGCTCGACAAGCATCGTGTAGCCAGCGATGTGCATCGCCGTGGGGAAGGTATCGTTCGACGACTGTGACCGGTTCACGTCGTCGTTCGGATGCACGGGCACTTTCGCCCCGAGCTCCCCACCAAGGATCTCGTTCGCCCGATTGGCTATTACCTCGTTGGCGTTCATATTTGACTGGGTGCCCGAACCAGTCTGCCACACCACCAGCGGGAAGTGATCGTCAAGCTTGCCTTCAAGGATCTCATCACAGACCTGGACGATGATCCGGACCTTGTCCGCCTCAAGCCCGGCGAACTCGGCGTTGGTTAGGGCCGCAGCCTTCTTCAGGATCGCGAATGCCCGCACGATCTCGGTAGGCATCCTCTCCCCGCCAATGCGAAAGTTTTCCAGTGACCTCTGAGTCTGAGCGCCCCAGTATCGGTCCGCCGGAACCTTCACCTCGCCAAGGGTATCCTTCTCGATTCGGTACAACATAGCCCCATGCTAGCTCACTGCGACCCAATCTGCACTCTCAACTCTACTGAGTTTGAAGCCGCCCCATTTTGAGGGCCACATCAAACTTCCGCCCTCAAGTCCAGCCTACATTGAGCTTGAGAGTTCAGAGCGAACTCTGCTGGCGTCAGGCATCCCCACTGTGCAGCCTCTGCTGGTCGTAGTCGAGGCGCCAACCTTCAATCACCCTCCTAGTTTCAGTCAACCAAGCTCATGAACTAGTCCCAGCTATCACAACAGCGGGTACGTCAAGAAGCATCGCTGCCACCTCTCGCGACCTTACAGAGAGGGTCAGAGAGCTGGGAGGAACTGCTACCTTAGGATGGTCCTCCCTTTGCGAACACGAGGGGGGCAGCCCTGCCCCTCACACGCAGGCGCACTCGATCCCCGGAGCGCAAATCACAAGCAGGACCGGTTTGGACCGTGAACTGCTTCAAGGAACCACCCACTTTGAACTGCGTTCGGCAGAGGAAGGTGAGATCGTGCCCCTTAAACGCCCGCGAAACCACCTCGACGGGCAGCCCGTCGGCCTCGTCGAAGGCCAGTGCCTCGGGTCGAACCGAGAGCAGAACAGCGTCCTCAGCACACTGACTGAGCCGGAGAGTCCCTAGGGGGGTGTCGGCCAGCCACCCACGGGCGAAGCCCCGAACGAGATTAGTGGTGCCGAGGAAGGTCGCCACGAAAGCTGTCCGGGGCCGTAGGTAGACCTCTTCGGGGGGTCCTACCTGCTCCATCCAGCCAGCCCTCATCACCGCGATGCGGTCAGCGAAGGTCATAGCCTCTTCCTGATCGTGGGTGACGAGGAGAACGGTGGTCCCGCTGGAACGGAGGATCCTCCCCACCTCCTCCCGGGTGCTATCCCTTAGGCCAGCATCGAGGCTGCTGAACGGTTCGTCCAGGAGGATCAGGTCAGGGGCAGGAGCAAGCGCACGCGCCAAGGCCACACGCTGCTGCTGCCCTCCAGACAGCTGGCTGGGGTAGCGACCACTAAAGATAGTCAGACCGACGAGGTCAAGAACCTCTCTCGCCCGCTCCATGCGCTCGCGTCGGGACCGACCTGCTAGACCGAAAGCGACGTTGTGGAGCACATCTAGATGGGGGAACAGAGCATAATCCTGAAAGACAAAGCCGACCCTCCGCTTCTCAGGAGGGACCCACGTGCCGGGCCCAGCCACCCGGTGGTTCCCAACCTCCACGATCCCCCGGTCGAGCGCCTCGAAGCCAGCGATCAGCCGCAATAGGGTGGTCTTACCACAACCCGAAGGGCCTAGCAGGGCGACGAACTCACCTCGTGCCACTTCGAGGTCGAAGTCGGCCACCGTAGGGTGTGGGTGGCCCCGGAAGCTCTTCGTGAGTCCTTCCAGGCGGAGCACGGTAGGTTCTACGGTAGTAGCTGCGGCAGTGTCAGGTTCAATAGGGAGAATTCGAGTCATAGCCTGTCGCCGTAGAGTGGCACGGGAAGTGTAGCAAAATTCCTAGTGCATCACTAGGGTTTAACGCAGTGCCAGCGGAAGTGCACCGAGAGCAACCGCCTGCTCAAGGAGATCCCTCACGATCGCCGCCGACCCGCCCCGACTCCCCATTCTCGTCGGCCCAGCCCGAGCAGCCTCCCTATAGGCCGCAAGATCACGGCTCAGTCGCTCCAAGTGTCCTGCCACTGCAACGGGGTCCGCCGGGGAGAGGGTGAGGGCCGGGCCGAGCAGGCGGTGCTGATTCGCAAGAAACGCCAATGTGTGGTTGGGCGGGACCGGAAAAGAGATCACTGGTAGCCCTAGGGCTGCGGCCTGCTCGTGACCGGTCCCAGCCGTTCCGAGGACCAGTTGGGCACTAGCTAGTACATCGCCGAAGCGTCCCTCAAACACCCACACCCGCTGTTCACCCCGTCGGTAGACGCCGAGCAGGCCCTCCTCTCCTCCAGAGCCCTCCCACCCCCACCCCTGTGCGGCCGGCACACCTCCCCCGGACCAAGCCACTGCACCGGTGAACTCCGGTGTTAGCGCGAGCGCCTCGAGCATGAGGGTCAATGCCACAGGGGTGTGCCCGCGCGACCCCGGCAGGAGAGCTACCACACTGGCATCTCCCGCCAGCGCCTCGATGGGCCGTCCATCCAGCGCGTCGAGGGCTGGATTACCCAGCGCTCTTACGTGAGGCACCCCCCGCGCCTTCAGGAACGTCTCGGTGAGGCTGTCGCGGACGTAGATACGGGTGGCCAGCCTACGCATCAACACCCTCTCGGGCGGGGTGATCACCTCCATGAACAGCCGAAGGCCGCTCCCCCACCCCGGCCCCTTTCTGAGCCGGGCCGACACCAGAGATTGGTAGACGAAACGCACCCGGGTCTTCACTAGGGCTGACAACAGTTGGGCGTAGATGTCGCCAACGACCACCAGGAGGTCGGTCTCCAGTCGACCCAGGTCACACCACTGCCGCAACGTCATGGGGAGGAGGCCAGCCCTGAGGTCGCGCCATAGGAGTGCGGGCGAGTGGAGGGTAAGACCTCCACTCGGCATCTTTCTGCGGGGACCGAGGACTTCGAGTCCAATCTCCTGATACGCTGCTCCCTCACCCACTGTAGGGTAGGCCCGAAGCTGGAGGTCGGGGCGGGCTCGACGCAACTCGGACGCAAGGAGTGCCCCGATGGCATCCTCTCCATGACCGTTCGACAGAAGCGTGACCTTGGCCACTATGCGGTCTCTCCGACACCATTCTACACGCACCGGCTTCCACGTCTCTCACGCGCAGGCGCTGGGGAAAACGCCACTTCTGCGTCTGCAGGGAACGGGGACCGACGATGGACGGCGGTCCAGTTCCAGTGGAGAGGGCAGAGGGTTAGTCTCCTTTGAGATTGGGGGTGGTGCCCCAGCCGAGTTTGTGGCGCAGGATGTCATAGGAGTTCCTGCGCCCGCTAGAAATCAGGATGAAATCCGTGGGTGCGGCGGAGATCACGACCCGGTCACCGCTGCGCAGGTCGAGGCGCTCCTGACCATCCACTAGCAGGACCACCTCCTCAACGGGCGTTTTCAACTCTAAGCTCACCTTGGAGGTGCCGTCCAACACGATCGGCCGATTGGTGAGCGAATGGGGGGCTATCGGGGTTACCACGAATGCCCTGAGCCCCTGACTCAGGATCGGCCCCCCTAGCGACAGCGAGTAGGCGGTTGACCCCACAGGGGTCGACACCACGAGGCCGTCGGCCCGGTACTGAATAGCGTGCTGACCATCGACTTTCATATCGATATCCATGAGACGCGTCATCACCCCCTGAGACAGGGCAAACTCGTTCAACGCATACCGGGTTACCTGTAGGTCGCCAACAAGGGTGGCCTGGAGCATCATCTTTGGGTTGAGGCGCCAGCCGTTGTGATCGCCTCCACCTAAGTAAGCGATCACCTCTTCTGGACTGTGCTCGGCCAGGAAGCCGAGCTTGCCGAGATTCACCCCTAGCACTGGCACGTGGACCCCGACAAGTCTCCGGGCTGTGGAGAGCAAGGTCCCATCCCCCCCGACCGAGATCACCAGATCCGCCTTGGTCGCCACCTCTGAGAGGATCATGATGCCGTCGGGATCAGCCTCAACGACCGTCCCCAAAGCCTCGAGTCGGGTGGTGATCTCCCCAACCAGAGCGCGGGCCTCGGGCTTAAAACGGGTGCTGGTCACGACCACCCGGTGGAGGTCCATCGCAGGGGTGTCGAACAAGATCACCCCCGACCCACGACCAGCACATGCTGAAGCAGGACCTGGACCACCTGATCTAGCGTCAATCCCTCCGTGTCGATGTGGATGGCCTCCGGCGCTGGCTTGAGCTGACGGGCGTCGAGCCAGTCTCGACGCCGGATAGCCTCGGCAACCGCGGACAGGTCGGCGCTCCGCTCACCGACCCGGCGCTCTGCCCGAACCTTCGGCGACGCCGTGAGGTAGAACTTGAGACCTGACTCGGGAAACACTGCAGAACCCATGTCGCGACCCTCTACGACGAACGGCGGCGGCACTTGGCGCAACAGCGTCCGTACCCAGGTCCGGACCTGCGGGTGGATCGAAACGGCCGACACATTCTCGTCGATCCGGTCGGTGTGCAACTGCTCCGTCACCTCAGAGTCGTCGACGAGAACCCGGTTGCCCCCAAGCTCTGGCATGAGAACCACCTCGTGCCCCCGAAGCAACGTCAGAATCCGGTCCTCGCATCTCAGATCGACCTCGCAGTCAAGCACCAGCAGGGTAGCGGCGCGGTAGAACAGGCCGCTTGACACGAAAGGGATTCCCAGGGTGCAAGCGAGGCTCCGGGCCACACTCGATTTCCCGGAGGCTGCCGGACCGTCGAGGGTAATGATGGTCGGGGCCCCCATCACCACCATCATACCGCAAGGGTTACCAGAAGCTCTCTCATAAACCCTTAGTTCATGCTGAGGTGTGGACCCCACCGACGAACAATGGACCCGCCCACTCATCCCTCAGCCACCAAGACGACCGGACGGTCGTAGCCGGACCTGGGAAGACTGCCGAGAAGTCCTCAACTACCTCTATGGATAGGAGAACCCGCACAACCTCCCCGGTGGCAAGTAGCCGCCACTAGGGCTGTCACAACTGGTTTTAAACCCGAAGCAAAAACGAACTCTACGGGTCCGGTCCAATGGAGCCGCCTTCGTCCGACCTTGGAAGCGACGGTGGGGGAGGGGATTAAGCTGTTGGTGGTGAAGCATGGGGAGGCGAAGTGGGGGTTGGTATCGCTACCCAGAAGGTGAGGGGGGGACCCGAAGAGTCCGACTTTGCGGCGCTTCGCCTGGATAGCACGGTTCCAGAGATTGGTCAAAGACTATAGAGTGCATTCCAGAGGTGCTGTTGGGGCTTCGTTTCTTCGCATTCGCAATCGTGCTTCTGAAGCGACTCGCTCCGGCGTTGGGCATACTGGGAGGTGCATAAGAGATCAGGAGAAGTCAAGTGGGGCAAAGAGATCGATGGCATATGGTCGAGCAACGGTGTCACCATCCCTGCCATCCCGGACTGATGTCGGAGAGCCTGACCCTGCTTGAATGCAAAATTGTTCTGCTTGCTTGTGTGTTGGGTGGTGACGTGAGATTATCCCGCACCCCTACCAGATCCAGCGAATCCGTCCTTGGAGATGTGTACCAGACCTTAGCAGAGCCCATGGTTTTGGAATTGGTGCCGGTAGGGGGGTCATGATGAAGAGTGAAGGGGCGGTTCTCGAATA
>MPNL01000075.1 GCA_002239005.1 Truepera sp. bin119 | reverse complement strand
AGGGCGTTGCCGAGGATAGCCTTCATGCGCCTTAAGACCGGGGGATTGTCGAGGAGGAAGGCGAAGCGGTCATCCTGTTCAAGGAGTTGGTGGGTGAACATGGTACCGGTCCTGGCGAAGGTGTCGCTGAGGGCAGCCCGTAAGGCTTCTACCTGCTCATCGGTGATGGCGTCATCGACGATAAGGTAGCCCCACTTCTGGAAGAAGCGGACCTCCTGTTCTAGTTCGGGGGTGAGGTCGGGATTCAGGCGTTGCGGGATGACTGAGCGGTCACGCATATCTCTTGCCAGGGCCTTCGTCGGAGTTCGGGCGTTGCGGTGCGGCTGAGCGGTTATGCATGGCTTCCTCCAGGCGTGGTGCAAGGCGGGTAAACGGACCTAGTCTCGGCTGGACCTGGGTGCAGGGTCGGTCGCTTCGGATTGTGGAGGGATACACCGGAGAGATAGGTGTTGGGTGGCGGTCATGGGGTGAGGACGAATTTCGATACCACTGAGGGGTTCGCCACCAACTCCTCAAAGCTGCGGTCCCCCTCGGCGAGGGGCCGCACGGCCAGCCAATCCTTGATGTCGATCAGCCCCCGTGTCAGGGCATCCAAGGCCTTGTGGAAGTCCCCGCTGCTGTAGGCATAGGAGCCGGCGATGCTCACCTCCCAGCGGACGACAGCGTTACAGTCCAGCTCTGAAAAGGTGTCGTGAAGACCCAACAAGACGATTCGGCCACCCGGCCGGGTGAGAGTGTGGGCCAGCTTGCGGGTCGCACTCTTCCCGACGCAGTCGAAGACCGTGTCGGCGCCGAGCCCGCCGAGCGTCATCAGTAGCTCCTCGGGAGCTTCCAGCAGGGGATCGGTGACCCATTTCGCCCCCAGCGCGCTGGCGGTAGCACGCCTGTCGGGGTGGGTGTCGAGGACCAGGACCTCGCTGACCCCGGTCGCCAGCAGCACCTGCAGTAGGAGGAGACCCAGGTTGCCGGCACCGACGATGACGGCCCGGTCGAGGAGGGTGGGGCTCGCGAGTTCCGCTCCGCGGATCGTGACCGCGAGCGGCTCGACCAACGAGGCCTCGATATCTGTGATCCGGTCCGGGACCTCGAAGGCGTTCGCTTCGGGAACGACCACGAAGTCGGCCATCGCGCCAGGGTGCTGCGCACCGATGAGCTCTCGGTTGACGCAGAGGTTGGGCTCGTTGCGGCGGCACATCGGGCAGCTATAGCAGGAGATGAGCGGGTTGATCACCACCCTCGTCCCGGGTGTCAGGCGCCTCGTGTTCGCACCCGCCTCGACAACGGTCCCGGTAAACTCGTGACCGAATATCTGAGGTGGCTCGCGAATCGAACTCTCGCCCAGATAGCCCTCAATCTCCGACCCGCAGATGCCGACAGCCGCTACCCGGATGAGAAGATCGTCGGGACCGGGGCTGGGCTCCGGTGTGTCGCGGAGTTCCATCTGTTTAGGCCCCAACCAGGTGAGCGCCTTCACTGTGCAGACGAGGGGGCGGTGTAAGAGAGGGATCCCCTACACCGACTCTGAGTAGCGTAAGTGTAGCTGCTTGGCGGTCCCACTACTAGATCTCTTTACGTGCCCAGAGGCCGAGGGTTTCGGGCGAGCCGGCTCTTCATGCACCCGCCTCTAGGGTTGATCTTGACTGTGTAGCCAAGTCCAGGATCTCTGAGGACCATACTCGCTAGTCTACACCACCTCACAGGATGGTAGTTCGCCAACTTGGGTATAGCTGCAGTCTGCCTTGGCCGTTCACCGCTCGTAGGGGTCCAGGGCGTCTCGGAGTCCGTCCCCGACAAAATTGAAGGCGAGTACCGAGATCACCACCGCGAGGGCTGGGGTCATAATCCACGGCTGCTGCCCCATGACCTGGAGGCTCTGAGCCTGCTGCAGGAGTGTTCCCCAGCTCAGCATCGGCTCGCGGATGCCGAGTTCCAGAAACGAGAGGGCCGTCTCTGCCAAGATCATCCCCGGGACCGCAAGGGTCGAGATCACAATCATGTGCCCGAAGGTGTTCGGGAGGATGTGCCGGACCATGATCCTGAGATCGCTGGCACCTAGGGCCTGGGCAGCGACCACGTACTCCCGCTCCTTCAGGGAGAGGGTCATGCCTCTGATCTGCCGAGCGAGCCCCGTCCAGTTGACGAGGGCGAGGATCAGGGTGATCAGGAAGTAGACCAGCAACGGATCCCAGCGGAGTGGAATCATCGCGGCGAACGCCATCCACAACGGGATGTGAGGAAACGACATCAGCAGTTCGATGAGGCGTTGCATAATGACGTCGGTCCAGCCTCCGTAGAAGCCCGATATAGCCCCTAGGAGGGCACCCAGGATCAGGCTGATGATGACGCCGACCAGTCCGATGGTCAGCGAGATTCGGGTCGACCAGACGATCCTGGAGAAGAGATCACGCCCTAGTTCGTCGCTGCCGATGATGAAGATCTTCTCGTCGGCCATCACCCCGAATAGATGGAGGTCGGTCTCGAACAGTCCCCAGAAATCGTAACTCTCACCTCGGATCAAGAACCGGAGTGGAAGTGGCTGGGTCTTGTCTTCGACGTAGGTGGTCCGGAACGTCCGTAGATCCCGCTCCTTCTTGACCGGGTAGTAGAACGGCCTCAGGTGGAACCTCCCCTCGGCATCCACAAAGTGGAGGCGGTGAGGGGGCGCCAGGGAGTTGGAGGTCCGCGACGATGGTCGGTAGGGGGCGATGAAGTCGCCAAATACCAGCGTGATGAGGAAGAGAGACAGCACCACCAGTCCCAACACGGCCAAGCGGTTCTGGCGGAAGATCCGCCACTGCACCGCACGTACGCTTACTCCCTTCGGCTTCTGGCGGGGACCAGCGATGACCTCACCCGTGGCCGTGGTCACGAGATCTTGATCCTGGGATCTGACCAGGCGAGTAGGAGGTCCGCAAGGAAGTTGCCGATGATCAGCAGGGTGGTAAGCAGCATCAGGATACCGCCAGCTACGAACATGTCCTGGATCTCGAGGGCCTCATAGAATAGCGGACCGAGGGTGGGCAGGTTCAGTACGATGGAGACGATGATCTCACCCCCGATGATAAAGGGTAGCGACAGACCCAGGATGCTGATCAGCGGGTTGATGGCGACCCGAACGGCGTGCTTCCAGACCACACTTCTCTCTCGCAGTCCCTTGGCCCTCGCTGTCAGGACGAACATCTCGCCGAAGGTCTCTAAGAGATTAGTGCGCATGATACGGATCAGGCCTGCAGTTCCCGCTGTTCCGATAACGATTACAGGGATCCACAGGTGTTCGAGGAGATCCCCGATCTTGCCGAGGCTCCAGGGTGCGTTCTGATACTCACGAGAGAACAGCCCGCCGACCGAGGTGGCATCGAACCAGAACAGGGAGATGTAGACAAGGACAAGTGCCAGCAGGAAGTTCGGCAGGGCGAGCCCGATGAAGCCGATGACGGTGAGTACGTTATCGGCAATGCCATACTTGCGCACAGCGACGAAGACACCGATGGGGATAGCTACTGCCCAGGTAAACGCCAGCGTTGCGGAGGAGAGGATGAGCGACAGGAGAAGCCTCTGGCCGATGAGGTCAGTGACCTCTCTGTTGTACTGGAATGAGATGCCAAGGTCGCCCTGAACGAAACCCGATATCCATTTCCAGTATTGGACGATCTGGGGTTCGCCAATGCCGAAGCGGACCCGCATGGCCTCGAGTGCTGCGAGATCTGCTGAGCCGGTTGCGGCCCGCATCTGTTGCTCAAGGCGTGAGATGTAGTCCCCTGGGGGAAGCTGAATAATAATGAAGTTGAGGATTGATGCCAGGAATATGGTGATGATTCCGAAGGAGGCTCGGCGAAAGATAAAAATAGCCATTCAAAGAAGCTCCTGTTGGCTCTCAGTTAACGATAGGTCCCGGCTTGCTATGGGGCCGGACCTCTTTATGGCCACCCTAAACCTTGCCACTATTTTCCCAGCAACATGGTCATGCTGTCAATCTCTCCGCAAAGCGGTTGACTGTCGAGCGCGGTTCACTCGCCGGGTCTAGGGTGTGGCTTTATCGAAGGGACATCATATACGATTCTACGCAAGCAGGTACAGACTCACCGTATATCGCTTGACGGGTCATCAAAGTGTCCGACACCAATGTTGGGTCGTAGTGCGAGATTATGTCTACCCCCCGGAGGGGGGGGCGTCTTAGTACAGGATGCACCATGTGAATAAAGAGAGATCAACCTCCACTTGAGAGTTAGCCTGCGTCAACCATGAGTGCCCCAGCCACGGCCAGTCAGGACAAGGCAATCTCCATCAAGGGCACTGCAAGGTCGGAGAGGAACAGCTTCTTTGGAGCTTCGGGTCTCTTACCCCCAGGGGGTGGTGCTATTCACTGATGGTGAAGCCGAGCTATGAGCGACCCTGAGACCGGACAAGGACGGCTTCGTTGGGCCTGTAGACCCGTAGAGTCCGTTTTTGGCCGTTTTTGCTTCGGGTCACCAGGCGTCAGGCACAGGTAAGAGTGCACAAAACCAAGCAGAGTCGGTGCTGCATCAGAGTTGAGGCTCAGATTGCCCCTGGAAATAGTAAGCGCCTAGCCACTCTCTCGGCAGGGCTTCTCTCAGGCTAACACCAGCACCATCGAGCGACGGTACGGCACGGGGAGAGGAGCCCCCCATAGGACAGCACCTTAAGTGGAATCTCCCATGGATATCAGGCTGCCATTTCGGAGGTAGCCAAGTCATAGTAGACCGCATCCGGGTGTGTCAGTCCAAGGCACTGTGGCAGCGGCAGGTGTTGTAGAACTCAGGAGTCTGAGTCAGCCCAACACGTAGTTCGGCTGGGCTCTCATCGGCGCGCAGGTAGCGATCCTCGCAGTCCACATCCGCCCCAGCCGTTCAACGAACACCTGTCCAACCAGCGGCCCTCGCTGTCGATGCCTATCTCGATGTTGTGGCCCCTGAGAAGGCCGGTGAACACTTCACCCTGATCGGTGTTTGGAGGCTTGCCGAAGCAGTGTAACCCCGCCTCTACGCAGAGGTCGGTGTCGAGCCTGTTCGATAGGCACCAGGGAAGCACTCGGCGGGAGCATGATGGCCATCGATGAACCCCTTGGCCATCGGTGGCTAACAGCTGGCTGCCGCCCAGACTTGGTTGGGTTGCTAAGGCAGTGAGGTTCCTGAGCAGCTACGGGTAGACCTTATGCCCCCTGCCCGGCAGCTACTTGTGCACCGCCTCGGCTAGGCGCAGCAGAGGTCGAATCCGCTTGCGGTTGACCGCTAGACCACGATCCTTGAGTTCGTCACCGACAGGGCGACTCCCATAGCAGGGGAGTTGGAGCTGGATCTCGTCGCTGAGGCGGATCAAGGCAAGGTCGGCCTCACCCACCGGGTTGGGTCGGTAGTAGGCTGTCGAAGGTGCGACATGGAGTAGTTGCAGCGACGCCTTTTTGTCAACCGATGAGGCAGCTGAATCTGGGTTCGGCGCTCGCTCAGCGATTGCGACCATCGTCAGTTGGCCAATCTTGGCGTGCAGCCTCTCGAGCTCCTGTTCTTGATGTTGGGCCCGCGCTGCAGCCGCAGCGGACCCCCCCTCCGCTCCCTCAACCAGGTCTCTCTTCCGATCCTGGATCCGGTTCGGATGTAGATCAGACTGTTCGGCAAGCTCGGCTGGAGTCTTCTCTCCCTTCAGAGCTGCCAGGGGACCCTCGCTTTGAAGGCCGGTGAATGGTTACGTCGCTTCCTTCGGGTCAGCTTCTGCTCCCTAGGAGAACTGTACGGCAGAAGATTCCACTTATCAGTCCCGATTACTGCCCAACTCCTGGGGTCCAGCTCTGGGTATGGATGCGACAAGTGTGAGGATCCAGCGAATCCGTCCTTGAGTGTATGAGAGGTGTTCTCCAGCGACAGCTGCGGGGCGGAGATCGGATATGGAGTGTTCGGGAGTCGCTTCGCTCACCTACTTATCCGGGTCCGGGTATGAGATAATTTCACACCACGACCTAACGTTGCACACTGCCCAACTTCCCCAAGTCCTGAGGCTGTTCGGGCTTTCGCCCGGCCCACAGTGTGGTAGATGGAACCTGTATCGATAACCTGTCCTCTTAACCTCCTTAGCCACCAAACAGCTTGATAGTTTCCCTGGGCCTGCGACCTTGGTTTCGGTAACCGAGATGGGGTTGCTCAGAGTTGTAGTGGTGGAGCCAGGTATCGAGATCGGCTGGGAGCAGATCGACGCTCTCATAGCAGGTCTCGGCTAGCTTGATCCGGAAGAACTCAGCCAGGACCGCGCTCCACCAATCCGTTCGTCTTCGGGGCAGGAGGGGCTCTTCGGGCCCGAA
>MPNL01000074.1 GCA_002239005.1 Truepera sp. bin119 | reverse complement strand
GCGCACTCGCTCCAAGTGCGCGATGCAAGCGCGCTGGTCGGGAAATCTCTTGAAAACCGAGACGATGTTCATACCCTTATTGTGGCATGAATGGCTCCGAAATTTAAGCCCCTAACCGCTTATTCCGTAGATGTTTTCCAGCGGCAATCCTCGTTCTCCGCGCTTGCGTATGACGTTGCAGTACAGTTTCGGCTTCCTGCATTGTGCATACCTCTCTGTCGTATTCCGTCGTTGACACCTGCCCTCACTTCGCCATGTGCCGGGCGTTCCCCGGACCGGACTACTATGAGGGCTCCGTGACCATAGAGATCTCCCCCCGTAGGCCATCCCGCGTTCCTTTGACTTCAGGGGTGTGGCCCTGCTAGGCTCCACGTATACTCCCGAAGGGAGCAGATGATGGAACTGTCGTTCAATAGCATCGTCGTGAAGCTCACAGAGTTTGTGATCACCGGGTTGATTGTGGCCGTAGTCCTCGCGCACGCATACCAGCTATTGAAGGTGGTAGGCGCTTTGGGAAAGCGCGAGGCAGTGGGCCAGGAGTAAAGGTGTTGGTGACTAAGGTAGGGGCCCACCCCAACCTATCCCTTGGTCTTTCGACATAGGACGTTCTAGCGCGACTGTAGGTGCCCCGTTCGTTCCCCTGACTTAACCGCATCGGTCAATGTCCACTCATCGGAAGTGCGACGACCCCCTACTGAAGCCGAGGCAATGAGTGGCGCCGGGTTACAAGCGTTCTACCGGCGGGTGAAGTGAGCACCGACTGGGAACTGGGGTTCAGGCAATCGAGCTTTCACCGTATCGCGCGGGCCTTGCTGAACCAGCCCTACAACGCTTTCAGGCTGTAGCCGCTTTACCGACATGCTGTTTTCCCCCTCGGCTTTCGCTTTGAGGTAGGTCGGTTGGCCCAGGAACATCTTCCGAGCTCCTCCGACTGAGCCGGGTATCCTATGCCGCGTGACGCGGCGCACACTCACAGGCACTCGTCTCCAACTCGGACCGGAGGAGGGCAGCGAAGGTCTCGGCGAGCCCCGCAGCTTCATGCATCTCCGCAGCATCGTCGACATGATCGCCCGGGTCGAAAGCTAAACCCCGCCTCCACACAAGCATCTATGTCCTCTGGTGTCTTCAGGTGATCGGCATCGGCCCCGACACAACCCCTCCAACTGGCTTCGAAGGTGCCCCAGGTGGCGTCGTCGAGCACCTCCCTGTGGTACGTGCGGTGCGGACCATCTCGCGGGCCGACTGCTGGGCGAAGACCGGGCGGATCAGGCCGGCCCTCTCCTCAGAGATGGGCTCGAGGGCCAAAACATGCCCGGGCGTGGCAGTACCCAGTCTGTCGCCGAAGCCCGCTGAGGTGTCGAGGCCGAGCGGAACAGGGACCAAGTACTCCAGGGTTGCCCGCAGGCAGGGCGGCAGCGTTGTCTCGGTCGGCTGAGCAGCGCTCTAGGTGAAGGCCAGCGAACTCACCCCGGTTCTCCCCCGAGAAGCCCGCAAGTAGCCGATGCCCTAGCGGAGCAGTTACCATCAGGTGATTGTCTTCACTCGAGGCTTCCAGCTACAGGATCGCCCCTTCGTGCACCGAGAAGGACGCCTGGTAGCAGTGCGATCCGAGCCGGGCCTTCACGGAATCGAGCGCCGGCTGCGGGTGCCAAGGCGTTTAGTTATCGCCCTCAGTCTCACACAGTGCCAGCAGAGCCTCCTCGAAAGAGTGTTCGCGATCCCGGAGGGGGCTGAGACCCTCGTACACCGCCTCGGCGGCACGGTGGAACCCGTCGGGCAGGCCGGCCGCCGCGAAGGTGGCGGCGATCTCCCGCATCTCCCCGCTAAAGCGCCACGCCTTCTCGGGCGTTCGGGTAGCCACATCCGCTGAGCGGTCGCTTAAGCCGGGTTGGGAGAGATCCCACTCGCGCACCAGATCCTGCTCGATCCCCTCAGCTGCAGCGAGGGCACGGACGGCCATCAGAAGTGCCGCACTCCCCTTCGTCCAGGCCGCGTAGGCCATCTTAAGGGCGGAGGCAGCCCCTAGACCCCCGTCTAAGCTCACGACACCCAGGAGCGAACCGTCGAACAGCGCTGCGACGCTCTCCGCACCAGGGCCTGACAGGTACAGTCGGGTCGTACCGGGGCTCCGAGCAGGCGGGCCGACGATTCCGCCGTCGACATAGCGGCCCCCCCCAGTCTCGATGATGCCCGCGACCTCGCGGGAGCTGGCGGGAGCGATAGCGTTGAGATCGGCGTAGGTGCCACCGAAACCCAGGGCAGCGACGGAGCTGGCAACATCCTGGGCGGAGTGGGGTGGACAGACCGAGATGACGATGTCGCTTACCTCAACCAAGCCAGCGAGGGTGGCGACCTCGGTCAGGCCGTCGCCCGCGGCTCGCTCGCAGGTCGCAGCAGAGCGTCCCTCCGAGGCCCAGATGACCTCGGCACCCCCCGCCCTCACCGCAGCACCGACCGAGGACCCCATCGCTCCAGGGTGAAGAAGACCCACGGTCGGCAGGGACATGCCGGCTAGTATATCCGGCGCTGCCGCTCGGCTGGCCGGAAGCTCCGTAACGGCACGCCCCCCTAACAACCGCTCAGGAACGTCCCGCCCTGGATAAAGCCGAGCTTCTCACCGGCCTCGGTCCCGTTAAAATAGGCATCTTCGAGCTCGATCGCTACGCAGCCATCATAGCCGGCTGTGGCCAAGATCTCGAAGATCCGGGTCCAGCGGGCTACGCCGTGGCCGGGGATAGTGTAGCGCCAGTGCATCCCCCCGAAGGCGACCCGCTCGGCGAAGGTGGGGGGCTGTTCGCTACCGTACTCGTAGAGGCCCTGGGGCAGCAGCTCCGTGTCCTTGCCATGAACGTGATAGACGCGGTCGACGAACTCCTCAAGAAACTGGAGGGGATCGATGCCCATCCGGATCAGGTGCGAAGGGTCGTAGTTGATCCCCATAGCCGGGGAGGGACACCGTTCAAAGAACGCCCGGTAGCCCTCGGGGGTGCAACAGAGCGCGCCCGGGCCGGGATGCCCCTCGATCACGACCCGCCCGTTCACCTCCTCGAGGACGGGTACCAGCGCGGTGAAGCCCTCCACCATGAAGCTGAAGTTCTCGGCCCTGGAGCGGTCAGGCTCCTCGGGGAGCATGACGAGGAAGAAGTTGCACACCCCGTGCCGGGCGCAGGCGCGAATGTAGTCGGCGTTTCTGGCGACAGCTGCCTCACGCCGACCGGCGGCGGACGAGATCATCCCCTGCCACTCGGGGAGATCGGCCGATCCTATCCGAAGGCCCGCCCCAGCGACGGCCCCAGCCGAACTATCTCCATCCCTGCCAAGGTCGATGACTTCGAAACCCTCCAGCCGGGCCCACTCGATGAGTCCAGCCAGATCCTCCTGCCAGTCCCCTCGCACGCGCCGAATACCGATAGGGAACCCACCTGTCCTGGTCCTCATGAACTACCTCCCGAACCCTTAGCTATCGAGGCGAACCTCTCGACCCTGCCGCTGGCTCTCGTAGATGCCATCCAGAATGCTCAGCACCTGAAGCGACTGCTCGGCGGGGACCGGTGAGGGCTTCCCCTCAGCGATCACCCTAGCGAACTCGAGGCACTCGAGGGCGTGCGGCTCCATCCGGTCAGCGGTCATCTTCAATTCGCGGTTGTAGAGCTCCCGGGTCTGATAGTTGGTATTCAGGAACCGGCAACTGGGCCAGTGACAGCCCCCTTCGGTACCGTAGAGCCAGACCTGCATGTCCTCACCCAGGGTGTCGTGGTGCAGGAGCCAGCTGACCTCGAGCACTAGCGTCGCGCCGCTCTCGAAGCGCACGAACGCCGAGGCGAACTCCTCCACATCCCAACTCTTCGGGATCTCCAGATCGCGTTTCCAGCGGGCGAACTGCCCCTCCTTGAGGGCGAGTTCCGTACGGGCCACCCCGCTGACCGCCACAGGCTTCGGATTTCCCATGAGCCACAGAGTCAGGTCGAGCACGTGCACCCCGATGTCGATGCAGGCGCCCCCACCGCTCTGCCCCTTGTGGATGAAGGTCGGAGTGGGGATGAAGGAGTTCCGCCTAAGCATCCACCCCCGGGCGTGGTAGACCTCGCCAAGTGCACCGCTCTCAATCTCCCGTTTCATCGCCTGAGAGGTCCCGGCGAAGCGGAAGTGCTGGGCGGTCATCAGCTCCTTGCCGGAGCGATCCCGGGCCTCGATCATCGTGCGGATATCGTCGGGGGTGGGTGCCAGCGGCTTCTCGCAGATGACATGCTTGCCGGCCTCGAGTGCGGCCACGACCAGGGGCGTATGGTACATGTTCGGGGTGCAGACATCGATTATGTCGATGTCGGGATTCTTAAGGAGGTCGGCCGGGTCGGTGCTGAGATCGGCAACCTCGTGTTCGCCCCCCCACCGCTCCAGGGCCTCTTCGCTGATGTCGGAACCCGCAACCACTTCAGCATGCTCGGAGGCCTTCCAGCCCGGCATGTGGGTTTTGCTTACCCCACCCAGGCCGATGACGCCCACTCTGAGAACTCCGCCCATGAACCCTACACTCCATCCCGACTCCCGAGCCAGGGGGCCACAACCCCTTGTTATACCCTCCAAGCCGTACCTGGCGTCGCTGCAGCTCCCATGGCCGAGCAGCTACTGCTCGACCGGCAGTACTCAAGGTCACGAACGTCGCCCACTGGACACAGCTCGGCAGCATCCGATCAATCCGGTCCCGCATACCCAGCGAGCTGTCCGCCCCGGGGTCAGAGCCACCCCGACTACAGCTCTAAGAGTCTGTTCCATAAGTCATGCTGAGAGAGTTTCCGGATGGCTTCCACTGCTCAGACTCTTGGCAACCCGCCGCATCATGAATCGGCAGCCAGCCAGCCTCACCCAAGCTACCGAACTCGCAACAGTTCGAAGGGCGGATTCTCGCTTTCGCTCGGATCTCGAAGTCCAAAAACGGACTCTTCGGGTTGGCTAGACGCCGACAGCGACCCAGCCAGGCAAAGGTCCTTTCGACTACCCAACGACGAGATAGCACGGTAAAGCCCTAAAGACGGACTCTTCGGGTCTCTCCCTTGGGTTTGACCACGATCTCGAGCAGTTCGGCGAGTCCTAAACTTCTTTAACCTCCTCGCTAGTTTCGGACCTGCATAGGCACCATCGGCAAACAGCTTCTTTACCGTCGGGCTCTTCGCCAACAGTTCCAGGATCAGGGGCGGGGCACGGTCCCGGTCCTGAACTGAGGCCTCGTGAATCTGGATCGCCAGCGGCGAGCCTTCCACGTTGACCGCTAGCTGGCGCTTGCGGCCCTTGACCTTCTTTCCAGCGTCATAGCCACGAGGACCACCACTCAAGGACGGCGGGGTCCCCCCTTGGGGGGTACAAGAACGGCTTCGTTGGAGCTTCGGGTCGGTCGTCTTGACGCTCTGGCTGTCGGTGGAACGCCGCCGTCCGTGCGGCCAGTTGCCGCTACCGACCCCTTCGAGCACCCCGACGCGCAACGTCGTTTCCGCATCATGCACGACATCGAAGAGCTGGAGCGCGCCCTCGAATTCCCCTGGGAGAAGTGGACGGTGTTCCTGCATCCGGCCCAGCGGCAAGTCGTAGAGAAGGATTACAGTGGCCCCTTCCGGGTGTTCGGTACGGCCGGCACGGGCAAGACCATAGTGGCAATCCACCGCGCCGCGTTCCTCGCAACTGCCAACCCGGATGCCAGGGTCCTGCTCACCACGTTCTCCGACACCTTGGCTGCTCTCCTACGGACGAAGCTCCAACGGTTGCTTCACAACCGACCCCGGCTGGCAGAGCGCGTGGAAGTCGACGCTATCGACACGGTTGGCGAGCGACTCTACCAGGCGCAGTTCGGCCCCCCGAAGATCGCGACTCGGCAACTGATTCAGGAGGTCCTGACGAAAGCCTCCGGAGCAGCGGAGACGAACGACTTCAGTCCCCGATTCTTGCTGAGTGAATGGGAGGATGTCGTCGACGCCTGGCAGTTGGATAGCTGGGAAGTCTACCGAGACGTGAGGCGACTCGGACGCAAGACGCGCCTGCCCGTAGAGAAGCGTTCGAGGCTCTGGTCCATCTTCGAACGGGTCAAGGCCGAACTTCGAGACCTGGGTCTGGTGACCCGAGCCGACCTGTTCGGCCTGCTCGCTGAGAAGCTCAGAGATCGCCGGTGTCCTCTTAACCTTCTTAGCCACCAAACAGCTTGATAGTTTCCATGGGCCTGCGACCTTGGTTTCGGTAACCGAGATGGGGTCGTTCAGAGTTGTAGTGGTGGAGCCAGGTATCGAGATCGGCTGGGAGCAGATCGACGCTCTCATAGCAGGTCTCGGCTAGCTTGATCCGGAAGAACTCAGCCAGGACCGCGCTCCACCAATCCGTTCGTCTTCGGGGCAGGAGGGGCTCTTCGGGCCCGAA
>MPNL01000015.1 GCA_002239005.1 Truepera sp. bin119 | reverse complement strand
GACCCCCTCGGGGAGGCAGCTCGATCTGGCGGCTAGTTGGCACCGGGAGGAGTTGCTTGGCGGCACCTTGCGGGCAGAGGCAGCCCTATCGAGCGATCCGGGTCATCTCGAGACCGAACCGATCTTCAGTCTGGCTGCAGGTTGGCAGGTTGTCTTTTGAGCGGTTCAGCAACTTCCGCCACCCTGCATGCACCCCTTCAGCCGGTTCTTCTGGCAGGGTGCAATTGACTCTACTTCATCCAACTCGGTAGCCAACTGGCCACTACCGTCCCTGGCCTGGTACCAGGGGCACCCAGGACCCTTCTCAGGACCTCGTGCCGTCAACCCCAGAGTCTCGTGAGGAGAGGTGACCTCCACCGAGGTAGGGCTACCTAGCGGTCCAACCGCCATCGACAGTGACGAGGCTTCCGGTCATATAGCTCGAGGCGTCACTGGCGAGGAAGATCGCCGCCCCCTGGATCTCCTCGAGCCGGCCCCAGCGCTTGAGTGCTACGACGTCCTCGACGACCCTCCTGGCAGCCTCGGTGCCGGCGATAGGTTCGTTCATCGGGGTCAGGAACGGCCCCGGACAGATGGCGTTGCAGGTGATTCCGGAGGGGGCGAGCTCGAGCCCCAGGGTGCGGGTGAGCTGCACGACCGCTCCCTTACTGGCGGCGTAGGGGCTCCGTTCGCCCAGACCGACGAGGCCGAGGGCGTTGGCCACGTTGACGATCCGGCCGTACCCCGCCCACTTCATCAGGGGGATCACGGCCTGGCAGCAGAGCCAGACACCGCTGGCGTTGACAGCCTGTACCCGCTGGAACTGTTCAAAGGAGAGGTCCTCGATCGGTCCCCGGATGTTGATGCCGGCGTTATTGATGAGCACGTCGATCTTCCCGAAATCGCTGGCAGTCCTCTCGATCACGGCGTTCACCTCGTCCGGGGCGGTGACATCCCCGCCCATGCCGACTGCGCGTACGCCATAGTCGTTCGCGATCTCTCCGGCAACGCTCTCAGCCTCGTCGCCGTGGCGACTGGTTACGACGACATCGGCGCCCGCGGAGGCCAGACCCTCGGCCATCGCTCGGCCTAGCCCCTTGGTCCCACCGGTGACGATGGCCGTCCGTCCCGTGAGCTCGAACTGTCTGATCCCTGGTAGCATGATTCCTCCCGATCCATCTCCGGCTCCGATTGGGGCCGGGCTCTGCCGTAGCTGTCTGGGGAAGGAGCTAGTAACTCCTCAGCTCTCCGAACGCGAACACCTTGAGGTAGTGGGCCCAGTAGCCTTGAAGCCAGCCGTAGCGCTCCGCTAGTTCGCGGGCCGAACCCCTGCTGATCTGAAATCCCTGGGTGTATACCTGTGAGATCGCCTCGAGCAGCCCCGTATCGTTCCAGGGGGTCCGCTCGGTCCGTCCGAGACCTCGCAGGAGGATGTAATCGACCGACCAGGCACCTACGCCGGGGATCCGCCGGAGCCAGGCTGCCAGCTCCGCATAGGGAGCTTCGCTGAGGAAGGTGGGCTCGAGGCGACTGAAGGCCTGGCCGAGGGGCTCGAGCCGGTCCACCTTGCGGGTGTTGTTGGTGGCCGCCAGCAGCGCGGGCCTAGCGCCATAGGCGAGGCGTTCCGGGGTAGGGAAGAGGGTATAGGTCCGGCCCCTGAAGTCGATCCGCTCGCCTAAGAGGTCGATCAGGCGGGCCATGGTCCGGTAGGCGAATCCGTTCGGCGTCCGCTGCTGGATCAGCGCCCAGCAGGCGGCCTCGAACGGGGTGCTGGTGCGGATCAGCCGCAGGCCGAGGCAGTGCTCGAGCACCGGCTCGAAGGCCGGGTCCGCGCGGGCGGCCCGGTATAGGGTCGACAGGTCGTCGTCGAGGCCCAGCCGCTGGGAGAGGGCGGCACCGGCCTCCCGAACGACCTCTCCCGGGAGTTCACGGTCGGCGTGGGTGGTTAGCCGGAGGCGCGGCCGCTCCGCCGTGCAGGCTGCCAGTTCACAGATGACGGGACCTGCCGAGGTGGCGAGCGCCTCGATGAGCTTACCCTCCTCGACCAGGCGGTTCGCCTGGGTCACCTGGAAGTGTGCGAGTGCCCGGAGGGTCTTCGCCAGATCGAACGGCGGGCGCGGTTCCAGGGGGATGGTCTGGCGGATCATGGTGCCCCGATTATGTCGTTCACCTACTCTGCCGGCCAAGAGAGGGGGAGTAGCGGATCCAGAATGCTCTGATGGCGGTCGCAGACCACACCATCAGGGGGGAAGGCTACAACCGGCTATACGACACCCGGTATCCTATACTTTAAGGAGGAGAACCCATGGCAACTCTGCGGTCCCTGGTCGGCTTGATCCTGTTTGCCATTGCGCTGGTGGTCGCGGCCCACACGATGCTCGAGCCCCTGTTTCACACCTCCACCGAGGCCAACCCCTTTAGCCCGCTCTGGGGTACCATCGACGCGCTGATGGCAGCGGCGGTTGTGCTGGGTGTGATCTTCAGCTACCTCCACAAGCGGGGCGCTGCTGGCGAGGCCGCTTTGGCAGCCAATATCCTCTTCTACGGTTTCCTCTTCGTCGGCATCCTCTTCTTTCGGAATTGGTTTGACTACCTGCGCCCTGCCTACGACGGGCCACCGGTGGAGGTGGTCGGCCTGACGTGGGTTTTCATAGACGCCGCACTGCCGCTGCTCTCGAGCGTGCTGGGCCTGTACCTGCTGCGCAAGAGGACGTGAAACGAAGGGTGCCAACCTCTGGTATCAGGGATTGGTAGTCAATTACCATCCCCCTTTCTATACCTGCAGATCAAGTAGCAAACGACGTAATAACCACCTGGTACGGGTTGCCCCCGCCACGCTGCGGCGCTCAATGCGAACTAATCGGTGGAGTGGTCGTCTACTCGAAGCGCCCGTCGTGCAGTCGCCACCAGGCACCTGTGTCGCTGAGGGCCTGGTTGTCTTGAGCGTGGTCCCAGGGCGTCAGGCCGTAGTCGTCTCGGGCAGCCGCGTCCGCCCCGGCACCGAGCAGAACCCAGATGAATCTGTCGTTGGCGGTGCTCCAGGCCGCCCGGTGGAGGGGGGTAGCGCCACTCCCGTCCCGCGCATTCGCATCGGCCCCATGTAACACTAGGGCGCTGCCGACCAGGTGATTGTCGTTGAATGCGGCCGCATCGTGCAGGGGGGTCCGGCCGTACTTGTCCCGAGCATTCACCCTTGCCCCAGCAGCCACCAGGGCGACGACGACGAGAGGATTGTCGTTGACCGCGGCCGCAGTGTGCAGGGGGGTTTTGTCAAACCAGCCTCGGGCGTTCACCTCTGCACCGGCGTCCACCAGCGCCCAGATGATGGTGTGGCTGTTGGCGTTTGCGGCTGCGGTGTGCAGGAGTGTATTGCTGGACTCGTCCCGCGCGCTCACCTCCGCCCCAGCCGCAAGGCAACCGACCACCTCCGCTAGCGTCGCCGACTCGAAGAACCCCGCCGTGTTCCACTCCGCACAGTCCGCTGCGAACGTCTGTGCAGAGAGCGCGAGCACGATCCCAGTCACCACCAAGTGTCTCATTCCCGCGGCCTTTTCCCCTCTTCCACTCGTTCCGCTAGCCGCCGGACCCGGAGGATCCGTCCTTGCAGGATTGTGAGTACCTATGCGCTCGAGGCCTGTCGACTCTGCGCCACACCCTTACTTCCCTCAATCTCGCTACCGTGTCCCGACCGGCGAGGTGCGCCTGGGCGCAGCGCTCCGGCAGCGAGGGCGACTGCCAGCGGCTCACCTGCTGCATCTCGGTGGCTGTTGCACCGTAGGTGGCCAAGGACTGCGCAGCTCCACCCAGTCCGTTCTTGGGATCCAGAGATCCGACCTTCGACACCTGCCTCCTCAACTCTTAGTGCTGGTGATGCCCCGAATCGTCCTCTAGGGCCGCTCCCACTCGCATTCCACCATCGTCACTATCCAGTTATCCGCCAAGTACTCGGTCTCATAGCTGCAAATCCCAGTAATACCAGCGTGCTTGCCGGTGCCGCCTAGGAGCTGTCCAGTGCCCTCGCCCCCCTGTCCGGCCCCGCCGATGTCGCCCAGGGTACGCTTCCCTAGCGTGAACTGCTTATCGCCCATGGCATCGACCGTGACGCACGGCGACTCGAGCTCCAGCCCCGCTTCACTCCGCTTTGCGTAGGCCATGCAGGTTATGCGGCTGTGTGCTCCCACTACGAACGGGCCGCCGCTGCTCTCGATGATCGTGCTCACTCCCTCGAGCGCGCCGCCGGTGATGGTCTGGTCGGCGAATTCGAAGCTGGTGTAGTCGTGCAGGTAAGTGATGATCGACCGGAAGGTGCCCGACTCGGCGGAGGCTGTTGCTGCCAGAGAGAGGACCACGATCCCGGCTAGGGCCATGGTCGCTACAGGGAAGACTCTTCGGGTCCGCTGGGCAGCTCGTGATGACATTGGCTCGGCAATCTCCATCTTACCCTCCTGGGGGAGTTTGAACCGCGAGGAACGAAGCTTGCGGTTCTCCCCTTGGCCCCAGTGTAGTGCCTTGCTCAACTGCAGGCAAGCCATCGTGCTCACCCTGGTGGCGGAGCGGAGGGTGGCGCTGCGGGAGTACCGATGTCTCGGCCCTGGGGTCGCCGACCTGCACGCCGCTGCTGGCAAGGAGAGGCAGATAGCCCGCTGGATAGAGGTGAGTCTGGAACTTGAGCGCTTGCGGGTTGGCCGCGATTCCGTGGGTGCGAGGGACCAGCCTGACAGCAGACGGGGGAGACCGGGTGGAGGAGCTTACCGCCGGTGGCTTGGAAGTGCGCTCGGCAGGTGTTGTGGGGGAGAGTGTTGGACCGCCAGTTTCGTGCGGGGTTCGCCGGGAGGTCGACCTCAAGGTGCTCGGGCGACTTCTTGGTGACGGGAGGAGCGTGAGGAGAGGTGTGGTCTCGACTGGCAAGGCAAGCGCTGGGCCTGAAGGTCTATCCCCCTCATGCAGGGAATCCTCGCATATGCGGTGGCTATAATGGCTATATGCCTGAGTACCCAAAGCGCCAAAGGATCGATATGGACCTAAAGTGGATCAAGCGAGACGCAGGTCAGGCCGTCTACAAGAGGGCCAAGGCCCTCATCAAAATCCTAGAGCCCCAGCTGCTGCCCGAAGAGGGTCAGCCGGTACGAAACGCCGAAGGCAACTGGGTGGCCTGCTTTCGCTGGGGAGAGGAGCCCGCTGTCAGCACCAAGGACTTCAAAGTCTACGTGACTGGCTCCCAGTACATGTTTGAGCAACAGACCCTTTCCAGAGTCACATGGGAGACAAAAAGGGCAAAGGATGAGATCGTCCAGATACTTAGCGAAGGTGCGTGAAGAGACTCTTGCCTGTCCTTCAGAGTCTCGGCCTTTTGGGGCGGTTTGCCCATTTGGAGTGGCTTGTTCCAAGGTTACCTTGCCGAAGGTCTCTACCCCGAGCGTGCGGCGGAACCAGA
This sequence comes from Truepera sp. bin119, assembly GCA_002239005.1. Taxonomy (GTDB): domain Bacteria; phylum Deinococcota; class Deinococci; order Deinococcales; family Trueperaceae; genus MPNL01. Next base: position 58,280 of record MPNL01000015.1, on the reverse strand, counting down.
GTCTTGCCGCCTGGTCGGCAGAGCATGCTGGCGCGTCGGCAGCTGTTTCGGCTACATGTACACTCGCGCGATCGGGAAGCTGGAACAGCCGCCATCGCGGTCGGCAGGGATCTGGGCAGCGGCAGCGGTCGGCTGGAATTCTTGCGAGGCCTTCATCGGGAGGACGGGAACATGCGGACCGCCCTCTCTCTTGCCAGCGGGCTGGCCGGCCTGATCGCTCTGCTGGCTTGCGCGACGCAGGCGGCGGAGTTGCCTTCTGTTGAGCAGCTTCGGCAACAGATGGGGTTCCCGCCGCAAACGGTGTCGGTCTACGAAGCGCATCTGAGCGTGGGCGACGAGCATGTCGAGGTCCAGTATGTCGGTTATCCGGCCGTCGACGTTTTCGAGCATGTCTTCGGCAAGGACTGGCGAGGCCGGGCGGAAACGGTCGAGTTGCGGGCACTGGACGGCTACGTTGTGCAGATCGACGCCCACCGCTTTCTGGAAGAGAGAGCCTTTCTCGTCTTTGCGCGGAAGGACAATGCCCCGTTCACCATCGATAACATCCGGCAGAACCAGACCGATGTGCCGCTCGGCCCCTGGTATCTGGTCTGGGACAACATCTCCAACCCGGCGCTGCTGGCCGAGGGCGCTGGGCGCTGGCCGTACCAGGTGACGGAGATCGACCTCGTTTCGGTGTCGGATGCCGCCTTGTTGCCGGAAGGTTTCGATGCCCGTTTCCGCGAGGGCGCCGAACTCGTCCGAACCCATTGCCTCGCCTGCCACAAGGTGAACGGTTTCGGCGGGGCGAAGTTCGAGGGCGATCTGGCCAAGATTGTCAAGGGATATCGTGAGGCGGACTTCCTTCGATTGGTCCTGACGCCCGCTTCCGCGCGACGCGGCGCGACGATGCCGGCGCTTTCGGATCGTCTGCCGGAACCGGAACGCCGGCGTATTGCCGGGATCATATTCGATTACCTCAAGGCGGTGCCGGTACAGCCGTAGGGATCGGCAGGATTTCGCCGGGTGCGCATTGGTGATCACCACATAGTGTGTGAGATGCTCGGCGGCGCGCTTGTGGTGCTTGTGCGCAGCGACGGGGAGTCTACCGTTACTTGTCTATTCAGGCAGGTCGGTGAACATCCGTTGTGCGCCCTGGGGGTTTGACTGCCACTGCTGAGGCGCTAGGCTGTGAACAGGGAGACCGCATGGAAAAGATTGTTGCCAATGACCCGGAGACGCGATCGAGGGTCTATCCCCGCGTGTGCGGGGGAACCTTTTGATGAGCAGCCAGCCAAAGAAGGTGATGGGGTCTATCCCCGCGTGTGCGGGGGAACCTCGGCAAAGGCGACATCGGCAGTCATAGCGTGGGGTCTATCCCCGCGTGTGCGGGGGAACCAGAAGGCGGCGAGCCATGCAAGCGAGTGATTGGGGTCTATCCCCGCGTGTGCGGGGGAACCGTTCTCGTTGCGCCCAAAAATGTCAGGCATTAGGGTCTATCCCCGCGTGTGCGGGGGAACCTCGACCTCGTGCGCGATCACATCTGAGGTGCCGGGTCTATCCCCGCGTGTGCGGGGGAACCTACTGCGTGGCCTTGTCGTATAAGCAGCGGGCGGGTCTATCCCCGCGTGTGCGGGGGAACCCAGGACTGCGTGGGCGCGGTTGCCGCCGATCAGGGTCTATCCCCGCGTGTGCGGGGGAACCCCCTCAGCAGCGGTCGGAACCTCTTCGGTCTTGGGTCTATCCCCGCGTGTGCGGGGGAACCTACGCCTTCGACACTCTGGTGGACGACACCGAGGGTCTATCCCCGCGTGTGCGGGGGAACCGTGGGCCAGGCGTCACCGGCTATGTCGGCATAGGGTCTATCCCCGCGTGTGCGGGGGAACCCGGCGCGGAGGGCGAGAAGCCGAGCAGCCTCGAGGTCTATCCCCGCGTGTGCGGGGGAACCACTGGCCAAGGTTGCCCCTGAACTCCATCCGGGGGTCTATCCCCGCGTGTGCGGGGGAACCGTGTTTTCGCCCTCGCCGCTGGCCTTGGTAATGGGTCTATCCCCGCGTGTGCGGGGGAACCGCCTCGGTGAGGCTTGCATCGTAGGCGTACCAGGGTCTATCCCCGCGTGTGCGGGGGAACCCGGGCTCGGCGTGCCCCTCGATCCGCTGCCAGGGGTCTATCCCCGCGTGTGCGGGGGAACCTGGCGCCGCTTCCCGCCGACCTCGCCGCCGAAGGGTCTATCCCCGCGTGTGCGGGGGAACCGGGTTCCGCGCTCTCCAGCTCCAGTCACTGTCGGGTCTATCCCCGCGTGTGCGGGGGAACCGAGAAGGTGCTGAGGAAGGTCGCGCCGAACTCGGGTCTATCCCCGCGTGTGCGGGGGAACCCGGCCTGGGATTGGGATGCGGCGGCAGAGGTGGGGTCTATCCCCGCGTGTGCGGGGGAACCTCTGGATCGGACAGGGCTACGAACCACTGATAGGGTCTATCCCCGCGTGTGCGGGGGAACCGGAGGCGCGATGAGCGAGGTTGAGAGGAAAGAGGGTCTATCCCCGCGTGTGCGGGGGAACCGACCGCGTGAACGGCTAGGCTCCGGGATATCCGGGTCTATCCCCGCGTGTGCGGGGGAACCTGGGGGTCAAACCGCGCCACCGCTGGCACTACGGGTCTATCCCCGCGTGTGCGGGGGAACCGTGGGCAATGCGTGGCGCGGGGTGCTCGATTGGGGTCTATCCCCGCGTGTGCGGGGGAACCCCAGCGGACCCAGAGGCTGTCACCCTCCCTGAGGGTCTATCCCCGCGTGTGCGGGGGAACCCCTGCTTGGGACGACCTCGAGCGGCATATCACGGGTCTATCCCCGCGTGTGCGGGGGAACCAACTCCCGCAGCGCATCAGCGATCGCAAAGAGGGGTCTATCCCCGCGTGTGCGGGGGAACCCTGCTGAGGATCAGGCACGAGGCGAGTGCATCAGGTCTATCCCCGCGTGTGCGGGGGAACCACTTCAATCTCGGCGCCTCGGCTCCACCTGACGGGTCTATCCCCGCGTGTGCGGGGGAACCCTGGGCAGCAGTGGTAAGCAGGGCTGGCACGGGGGTCTATCCCCGCGTGTGCGGGGGAACCGCGTCGATCAGGACGCCGTTGGTCTGGATCCCGGGTCTATCCCCGCGTGTGCGGGGGAACCCACATGGGCCCCGCGCTCGATGGCAGGCCCTGGGGTCTATCCCCGCGTGTGCGGGGGAACCACCTGGGGCCGGTAACGGCAGAGGACCAGAGAGGGGCTATCCCCGCGTGGGCGGGGGACCCACCTGGGGCCGATACCGGCAGAGTACCAGTGAGGGTCTATCCCCGCGTGTGCGGGGGAACCCATGGCCCGGGCAAACTTATCGCGGACGGCCGGGGTCTATCCCCGCGTGTGCGGGGGAACCACTGCCGAGTCCTCAGCGTCGTAGCGGTCGATGGGTCTATCCCCGCGTGTGCGGGGGAACCGCTCGCGGTAGCTGAGGTTGCGGGACCGTACCGGGTCTATCCCCGCGTGTGCGGGGGAACCGACTTCTCATCCAGGCGTCTGGGTCTCACGGGGGGTCTATCCCCGCGTGTGCGGGGGAACCCGGTGCAAGCCAGGGTGCGGGCCCGCAACTCGGGGTCTATCCCCGCGTGTGCGGGGGAACCTTGACCGCCCTCACCTGGAAGTGATAGAGCGTGGGTCTATCCCCGCGTGTGCGGGGGAACCCGACGTTGCGGGGGAAGTGGTTGCCCAACCCCAGGTCTATCCCCGCGTGTGCGGGGGAACCCTGATGCCCTCGGGCACATCGTACTTGCCAAAGGGTCTATCCCCGCGTGTGCGGGGGAACCTGGTCATAGGCAGCCATCTCAATCTCGTTTTTGGGTCTATCCCCGCGTGTGCGGGGGAACCAGGGCTCCAGAGTCACCTCGTCTCCATCCCTGGGGTCTATCCCCGCGTGTGCGGGGGAACCTCGCCGCGCCCAAGCCACCTTGTCTGCAACCCGGGTCTATCCCCGCGTGTGCGGGGGAACCGGCACTCCTCTCCACAGAGCCGCCTCCAGCTGGGGTCTATCCCCGCGTGTGCGGGGGAACCCTCAAACGCCCTCCGGGGCACCACAAAGAAGGGGGTCTATCCCCGCGTGTGCGGGGGAACCTGCGCCTCGGTAGCCTGCACCGCTGTTACGGTGGGTCTATCCCCGCGTGTGCGGGGGAACCGCCACCATCTACCGATTGATGGGGGAGGGGAAGGGTCTATCCCCGCGTGTGCGGGGGAACCCAGAAGGGGGATGCCCAGGGCTGAGGTCATCGGGGTCTATCCCCGCGTGTGCGGGGGAACCCAGGTAGAGCAGGAGCTAGAGGAGCAGGAACAGGGTCTATCCCCGCGTGTGCGGGGGAACCCTCTGATTCAGCAGGACGTGGAACCCTTCAACAGGTCTATCCCCGCGTGTGCGGGGGAACCCCCCAGCCAGCTGACACCTTGGTGCCGATCCAGGGTCTATCCCCGCGTGTGCGGGGGAACCTCTTGTGGATAACTTAGCGTGGAGTGTCGAAAAGTGTCGTTCCCTGCGCGCTCTGAGGAACTATGGGGAGGAAGTAGAGGAGGCTGTTGGGGATAATCGATCCCTGTGCGTTCTGAAAAACCCTCATGTTTAACTCCGGTCGTAACGTGAGATCATCTCTGCCCCCCAAAGGGGGGAGGCCAGTCCTGGTGCATCCTGCACCGGATGGAAAAAACAAACCGACCTCCAATAGCAAGTTTAGCCTGTGTCAATCATGAGTGCCCCAGTTACGGCCAGATAGGACAGGGCAACCTCAGGGAAGGACGGATTCGCTGGATTCGCTCACCTACTTATCCAGGTAGGGGTATGAGATAATCTCACACTACGACCCTTAACTCCTCAATATCTCTCTACAATAGCCTAAAGCGTGGTGAAGCGTGCTGAGTTTATGTCTACTGTCGCTTTACGAGTAGAACTCCGTCCGCGTCCACGATCTCTTTAGGGGGCTCACCGAGAATTTCGATTCGGAGGTTTCCAACAGCCTGTGTATCCCGCCAGACCATAACGATCGACCCATTCCTCAGTACACTCCACCAGCTGGACAGCACATTCCACACTCGCGTTCGGACACCCACCGACAGATCGGGCGCCACATAGACGCCGGGCGCAACTTCTAGCATGATCGAAGTGAGGAAGCCACGATAGCGGGCCTCGACGTTGCGAGTGACAACCAGAGTCGTCGGCATTGGTATTTGTCCCTCTCCGTTTCATCCGGCGGACAGAGACTTAATCCGAGAACAGAGATTTAATCCGACCGATCATTGCAGGGATGATCTGTTCTCGGGCTAGTGTCTGTCCTGTGACACGGCGGGTGATGCGTTCGATATTCTCTCCCGGCTGTTCAGCGACACGCTTGGCGGCGCGGAAGGCACAAGGAATGATCACGGTGTCGCGGTAGAGGTCGGCAATGTCCAGAACGAATGATTGTCCCGGGTCTTCATGAATGAAGCCCAATTGCGGAATTGTCGCTGTTGCAGCAACAGCAATGGCAGCTGCAGCCTCCACTGCACTGGATGCATGATTGAGCGCCTGATTGGCAAAGTCCGCCGCCTGTGGCTGGGCACGGTCATAGCGCCGCCCGTGCCAGTCTACCCCGATCTGCCGGGCGAGCAGACGGTAGCTTTCCTTCATCCGCGCACCTTCGATCCCGCGCAACTTGTCCAGAGAGCTGTGCGGTAGCACTTCCCCTGATCGCCAAGCATACATGCGTCGCGCAATCATCACGCGCAGACCATCATTGGCCCAAAGCCGTGCCTGTTTCCGTGCCAGTCCGGACTGGTCCGGGATCAGTGGCGGTGCGGTATAGAACCGCACGCCATCCTCTCCAACTGCAGCGAGGGCTGTACGTGCATAAGCGAGTAGTCGTAGTGCGTCATGGCTGACTGTGGAACCCGGTCCAAGCAGGATGATTGAGATGCCCTGAAGTGGGATCGCATGATCGCCGGGTGTGAGTGCGTCGGCCGCTGTCGCTTCCTTCTGCATAAAGGCAAGCGTGCCGTCTCGCGCGGTCAGCGCGCCGCGCGCGAGATAGAGCAGTCCTGCTCGGTCCTTATGAGGGACTTTCGCGCTGTCGATGCCGAGTCGGCCCTTGAGCACTCAGCGCTCCGGTGCTGGCCGGTTTGGAGGTCGCAGCAGCAGCATGCCGTAGCCATAGGCGCGATGCCGTCCGACTCCGCGCGCTAGCAGTCCGGCGAAAGCGGCAGAGTCGGTCACGGTCAGGGTTCCGTGGATCGTGGCATCTGGTCCTTCAAGGCCACTGTTTCCGCGCGAGACGCGGGTACGTCGGAACCGCGCGAGGCGACTTGTCGAGCGATTGAGCTCGGCGGCGGGCGCTAGCCGCTGGGCCAACCAGTCCAGATAGACGACTTCGCGTGTCCGATTCTCTTCCACCATTCCGTCGGGCGCAGTGGGATGTTGGCGCAGGACTTCTAGCAAGAATGCATCAATCTCAGACCCCTGGCTAATCTTCTCTCCCGACGGGGTAGACCATTCACTACGCAGCCGCCGGATGGGACGCACACGAAGGTCGAACCCCAGCCGTTGCCCGACACGCCAGATATTAGGCATGGGCTTGCCCTCCAGCCGATCAAGAGACAGGACACTCAGATGATCTGGCAGGGCATGAGCCCGAGCGGCCGCGTGCAGCGCCACTGCGTCTAGCTTGGAATATCCATAAAGGTTGCCTTGAGTCCGACGGGGTGGGACAAGCATTCGAAAAGGACGGAGCACACCTGGCCCCAGTATCTCGCTCAGCAGATGATGCAACGCGCGTCCTTCGTCGAAGGCGGCGACCCTGCCATGTCCTCGGGCCCAGCCACGCTCTCCCGCCCAACGCGCGAGCGCGTTAGTAGCCACCGGCACACGGATCAGGTTCAGTGACGTCATCCGGTGACCTCTGGAGTGACCCGGCCCTCTACCACGCGGCGCGATCCGCTATGTAGACCGGTGTGCCAGTTCCGTAGATCGGCTAGGTCGGTGATACGGTCAACACCATTACCCGCCTCGGGGCCCTGTCCCACCGGCCACAGCGCGCGGAGATTTCCCTGTCCGGGCACAGTGCGCAGCGCCTCGTGAGCCGTGTTGCCGGTTACCCAGCGGGCCGGTTCGTTTGCTAGCAGAGGGGCGGAAGGTAGGCACGGCTTGCGCCCCAGGAACAGCGGCCGTGCAGGCCGATCGAAGGCCTCTGCCAGATCTTCGAGCGTCGGGACCCCTTCTGTCGGGACGAGACGCAGCACGACACGTACCGACAGATCGGCGTGATAGTCCCGCAATCGCCGATGAGGAGCATCATAGCTTGCACCGCCCCGTCCCTCCGGTGCTCCACGCGTTGTCCAGCCCTTGTCGGTCCCAGCAAGCTGCGCATTCTGTGTGTCGGTCAGCAGCACCCCTTCCCGTTCGCGACGCGCTGCGAAGATCAGTTGGTTCTGGATTGCTTGATGCGCAGCGCTGTCTGACCAGTGCCAGCCGAGTGCATTGCCAATCAGTCCGGTTAGCATCGAGGCCGCTGGGAAATCCCGCACCGGGCCGACCTGATCTATCGCCACACCCCCGAAGGCCATCAGCGGTGCTTCGAGTCGCAGGACCAGCCAGCAAGGGTTCACGACAATGCCGCCCCCGGCAGGCTCTGCACCCAACTTGCGAGATCGGCTAGCGACCCGCTCTCGGCTCCCGGCACCTCGGTATTCGTCAGCGACATCATGCGCCGCTCCTCCCCAGTCGCATAGGCTTCATCCAGCGCCGCAAGGTGCTGTGACAGGGCTGCAACCGCTGGTCCGGTATGAGGGTCGCAGGGAGTGCGATAGGCTTCGGCCAGACTACGGGGTTGCCTGTCCCCGGCCTCCAGCAGCATGAAAGATGCCCGACCATAAGGGGCAGTGGATCCCAGTTTGGCTCCAGGGGAAACCTCAGAGATCAGGTAGATCAGATTATGCAGTACCTGTCCTGCTAGCTCCGCATCACGGCCGAGGTTCGATACCAGCCCCGGTAAGTCGATGACGACGTAGCCATAGAATAGGCCGGAAGTCAGTTCGGTCTCCTGAATCGTGTCCGCCCCCGGCTCATCGCCCGAGAGGTCATCGACAGCGGTAAAGTAATCGCTCTCCGCTTCCTCCGCGTGGACTGTAAACGCATGGGCGACATGCATCGGTGCAGTAATGTTCGCATCTGGATCCGATGTGACCATTCGCCCGAACAGCGCCGATGTAAGGCCAGCAGGTAGTGCAGCGTTCTCGCGCATCACCTTCATGTTGTTCAGGAATGCCTTCTTTTCCCCTTGTGCCTTATTGGAAACATCAGCGCCATCCACCCATTCACCCCCTAGGCGGAACGCAGCATCAGGATCGCCATCCGCCTCCTTGCAGAGACGTACAAACTCCGATGTGAGCCAGTCAACCTCCGGCTTGCCGAACAGGAGGGTTTGTCTACTGGATTTCTCCATGAACTTGGATGTCTTGCCCCCCCGCTCCTTCGGGCGATCTTCCTTCTTTGAGCCATACACTGCGAATTGAAACCAGGGCTCGAGCGCTGAGGCGACCTCCTCCACGAGTTCTTCCCCGAGACGACTACGGGCTTCAGCAACAACACCGTCCGTCACAAGATCGCGCGAACGGATGGATTTCTCCACGCCATTGATGGAAAGCAATGCATGGGGGCCGTCGGCGATGCGCCAATGCCGTTTGAGGCACTGGGATGACACTCGCGTGCGCAGCGCGCCGCCATAGGGCAGGCGCTTCGCCAGCCCACTGTCGTCCCGATTGAGAAGCGCGGCCGTATAGGGGCTCAGCGTGTGGATTTGCAGGAAACGCGGTCTTGTCATCAAGCAGTCCCTTCTTCGATGGCCCGTTCGGCCCGGTCGAGTCGACGGTAATACGGTTCGGCCAGCCGCTGCCCGTTGTCAGGCTTGAGTAATATCCAGGCTATGTCGACAACATCGACTCCGCTGCCCGATTCTCGGCTGCCTGCAAGCATTCGGGCTGCGCGTTCTAGGAGTATCGCGCGCTGTGGCCCGCGCGCGGCCATGAGCTGCGCTAGCCGGCGTTCGCTGAAAGCTGGCCTCGGCTGTCCACCACCGGGCCAAGACGGACTGCCACCATCACATAACACTGCACCGAGTCGGCGGTTGGGGTCGTGCAAGGGAGGCCGAGTAGCAGGGTCGCCCTTTGGAGTCAGGATGGCGACTATGCGGATGATTTCGATCCACCGCTCCTGCGTTTTTCTTCCCCCGATAGTGTTTGGATGTTTCGCTGCGAGTCGCCAGAATGCAGGTGCGCCTGTGCTAGCGTCCATCCGGCGTAACTCTGCCAGCGGGCCAGGGTCAAGGTTTCGCATCATTGCGGCGGCGGCCATCACTGCCTGCGTTGGGGTTTCCTTACACTGCGACATTCATTTCCTCTCCGATGAACAGTTCGCGACAAGCAGGGTTGCCTCGCAGGGTTCCCCTGAAGACCTGCCGTGCTCGTGCTTCTGCCCTGGGTCGGTGAATCGCGGCGCAGGAGATTGCGGGCAGCGCGGCATCCAATTCGGCCTGCGCCGCTTTCATCAAATTGTCGAGGAAGTCGTACTTAGCCTTGAAAACCGCATCGTCGCTATGTGAAGCGATTGCGACTCGCCGCCACAGGCTGGGGAAGAACAATTGATCGGCGGCGCGGTCGAAGCGCGCGCGTGCTGGTCTAGCATGAGCATAATGCTCCTTCTTGACAGCACTGCGCTCACCCCCCGCAGCCATCAGTGCAAGTGCCTTCCCTATAGCTCCGTCAAATCCTTCGATCTCCTGCATTTGCGCTTTGGAAAGAGTTGCGGTGGTCTCCGACGGAAGAAGCGATATTACCTGTCCTGGCACTAGGACGACACGGGATTTGAAACCTTCAGTCTTGCTGTTGCCGCGCGAAAGAGCCTCGGCCACCAGAAGCATATCGCCGGTTTCGCTACTTTCCGGCCGAGCGAGGAGTGGCACCTCCCAATCGCCGGAGAACAGAAGTTCGCAAAGCCGTTTGTAATCGAAATTCCCGCCGCTGATCGTAAGGCTCTTGCCTTCCATCTTGTGGACCGGTGCCCAAGGATCGCCAAGATTGCCCTTGCGCACCTTCGCGTCGATCCGTGCAGATTTCGATGTGGTGCGCCGAGCAGAGATCACACCGTCCGCGCCCACCAACCGCACCCGGCGACATATCTCGATGAACCAAGGGTCTAGGTTGCGCAAGTCAAGTTGTTGACCTCCCGGCCAGTCGAGGCACCATAGGAGGGCAGGTCCGCCCACGATGCCGACTTCTCTTCCCTCTACTGCGCGCGCCTTGACTAATCGTTGAACGTCCCGTGCCCACCACGCGGAAGGATCTACAGACACGTCCTTCTCTCGGCCTGGGACGAGTCCCAGCATCGGGCGGCTGGATGATCCACCGTTCATGCGGGCGATACCATAATTCCCTCTGCCACCAAAGCCCTCACACGTTTGCAGCGATACCAACGCGAATATCCAATCTTCCGCCGTCGCCTGCCTTGCCACGGTCTGCTTCAGGTCATGGTTGCGGGAGGTGATGAGCAGGTCCAAAGCGTCAGGCGTCTCCACCTTGGACCACTTAAGGCTACCCGGGTCCGGCGGTTGTAGGAAGGCCGGTTTATCCCATTCGTCGACAATGAGCCGCCAGGGCGCGTCGTCAGTATGGTTCGGCGTCAATCCACGCAAGGCACTGGCCCATTCCTCTGCATCCTTTGGGAGTTCATTAATGTCCGCTGCCCGAAGCGACAGCGCACCAAGCTGCACAAGGAACATGTGCCAGGCCGGGCGCTGGTGCGGACGCAATACGGGAAAATCCCGCACCTCCCCCCTGGCCATCGCTGCAAACAGGGCGGGGAGCGAAGCCTGGTTGCCTCCAGAAAGAGTCAGGACCGGATCGGTCAAAAGGTTCATTTACCGATCCGGTACCGTTGGCGACCCCATGAGCGATGGGGAACCTGTCTGACCGAATGGCCCACACCCAGTCACATCGGGTCTATCCCGAGACTGCTTTCGGGAAAAAGCCAGCATCGCGATGCACGTCCATCGGCGAGTGCCGCCCCAGTTACCAAGTCGCCTTGGAAACTCGAGCTCCAAGCTTGCTCTGAGCCACATCATCTGTTCCTCCAAATAAAGCTCGTTACGTATAAAGGTGGTTCATGACCAGAAAGCGCACTTTACAACCAGTGACATAGTTCCTTATCCAACCAGATCCAGAGATACCTTGTCAAGCTTGTCAAGAGGCGATTTGCTCCAGCCCTTCACGCGAGTAGCGAAAACGCCATTCTCCGACCGACAGGATCAGGCCGGCTTTGTCCTGCGTGATCTCCACTCGGTCATCTTTCGCGATCCCGTGGGACCAGCGTGCCGGCAGGGCAATCCGCGTTATGGAGCAGTGAAAGGGACCTTCGGGCGGTGGCTCGAATGACAGGATCACACCTTCTTCCCCCAGGCGGGTCATGATCCGTTCATCGGAACTGGGGAAGCGCAGGTCTTCGAATCTTGTCGAGCGATCCAGCACGTTGTACTTGGCAATCATCCTTTCCGCTGCTCTCGCACCGCCGTTTATCCTGTCATAGCGCTCCCAATCCTCCCCCTTCTCAGCAATTAGCCTGGCGATTCGGTCGGGGTGGGTGGCACCTTCTACAAGTCTGCGATTGATCTCCGGTATCTGCCAAACAGAATGCTCTTCGATCAACTGGCGGGTCAACTCCAGTCCTGCGAGGTCCTGATAGATGCCGTTAAACCCTCCTCCCTCCTCCCACCCCCCTAGCCCGTTAAAGAAAGCCGGCGCCGTAAGACGATCTAACCCATCTTCTGGAAGGAGCACGACGGCGTGGGTAGCCTCGAAGGCCTCAGGCCGGGGCAAGTCGTGTCGGTGTAGACGCCCGATGCGCTGCAATAACACATCCATCGGACAGAGATCGGAAATCAGTAGATCGGCATCAATATCGAGAGACTGTTCCAGAGTTTGTGTTCCAATGACGATACAACCTCGTCGTTCTCGATCTTTGTCGGGGGCAAGTGCCGTTTCCACGGCTTGATCGAGCAGGGAGCGATCCTCGACTGCGAAGCGGCCGTGGTGCAGCGCTGGCCCGGCCGCCACCTGCATCAGTAGTGATCCGGCCCCAGCCTCCTGTACAGCGCGCCAAGTGGCCACCGCCTTGCTGACTGTGTTGCGGATCACCAGGACTCGTGCACCCTGCCTCGCTGCCGAGATTGCTCGTTCCGCTGTTTCCCCCGGATCCATCGTCGGCACAGTTTCTGGATGTACTGCCTTAGGCCGGCCTGCTCCTGTCGCTACACGCGGTTCGGTTTCCCCTTGTACCCAGACCGCCGGATAGGGTGCCGCACTTGCGACTCCGAACTCCGGTAATGTGTCGCGAGTCCAGCGCACCCGCGCTCGTGCACCCAGCGTTGCAGACATCAGCATTGCATAGCCCCCAGTGGCGAGATGACCTTCTAGGAGTTGCACTAGAATCTCGGTCATGTAGGCGTCGGAGGCGTGAACTTCGTCGATCACCAAAAGGCTGCGAGTTAGCGCACTGCCCCGTAAGTGCGCATGCTTAACCTGAAGTCCCGCGAGCATCGCTTGGTCCACTGTGCCGACCGCGACCGATGCTGCTAGGAACCGTGTCGCGTGCTCCGCCGCCCATCGTTGCGGAGCCGATTGTGCATCGTCATCCCACCTTACGCGCCAGTGCGGCAGACGTTGGCCTTCGAATTCTCCCGCACGCAGCATGCCGGGGATAGCTAAGACAGCTTCGGGTGCAGCTTCGCCGAACACCCGGTGCAGCACTTTAACGATACGGCTATGAAGCTGTCTGGCAGCGGCGCGCGTCGGCACAGCGAAGTAGAGGCCCGAGACCTCTCCTGCAGCAAAGAGCTGAGTGAAGCGCCACAGTGCGGCCTCCGTCTTGCCCGATCCAGTTTCGGCTTCAAGAATTAGGAGTCGTGCTGTCGACTCCACATTCCCGACTGTGATCTGTGCCGAGTTGGGTTTGGGGAAGCCTGACAGCTTCGCAAAATCCGGTACTGGGTGAGTGGCCAACGTGCCAGGGTCCAAGCCGATTGCCGCTAGGGCTTGGGCTGCAGCATTGTGGGCTGTGGAGTCGTAGCTGCGGTCCAGAGGTTCCGCGAAACAGAAGAATCTCGTATCCGATCCGATCCAATCCGCTAGTGCTACTAGCCCGGCAACTGCGTGGTGGAACTGCGGCCTGCCCGACAGAGATGCCCCCCCGGATTCGAAGGCTCCGGCGAACCAGCAATGCAATGCTTCGTCCATTACGCATGCTTCTACCCGCCAGTCGTAATGGGGCAAGGAAGGCCAATCCTTGAGTGTCGGAGCTGACGATGGTTCTACGGGCCGCCCGTGATGCGCAATAGTCGCTGCAATGAGTGGTGCGACCGCTCCCCATTGCATAATCTCCTTCATCGTCTCGTGAAACGGGTGCTCCGGCCATTTCAAGGCCAGTGTCAGGAATTCCCATCCTTCCTTCAGATGCCCCCTCAAAGACCTGTTCCACAGTTTTGAGGGCCAGCCCTTCGCCTGAAATCCCGGATGCAACTTTCCAATGTCATGCAGGAACACCAAGGCTGCTAGCCGCTGGCGAGCCGAATCCGTTAGCGGGGCGTCTGCTGCGACATTCAACCGATTACGGATGGTCGGTAACTCCGTCATCCGCGCAAATACCGCTGCCACATCCATACAGTGATGCGCCAGTGGGTGGGCGCCGCCCCTCTCCCTGTCAGTCTTGCCCCAAGCTTTGCGCGTCATCTGTTCGTTCGTCGCAATATCGTCACCACAGTCATGTCAAGATGTCGGTAGGGTAGCCCGCCAAAATCCATATCACGATACCACCTTGGTACTGCCCAGAAGCCGTAGGTTGCTAGCTTGTGGATCCGGAAGCTCCCACCGAAACCCCATGATTTCCGAATCCCGGCACTCGATCGGCTTCAACCTCCGCAATCGGCAACCGCCTCACCCTGCTTGACGAGGAGATTCTCCAAAACCTGCAAACCGTCCAACTCCGCAACGGCTTGACCCCTGCTGCCTTGGACTCCGGCGACTTCGCCGTCGAGATGGAGACCGGGGCCGGCAAGACCGACATCATACCTGTGCACGATCTTCGAACTGAACAAACGCTGAGGCTTCACCAAGTTCGTCATCGCAGTCCCATTGATCGCAATCAAAGAGGGCGTCTACAAATCACTCCAGATCACGGAAGATCACTTCCAGGCCCTCTACTCAGAAACCCCCTTCAACCACTTCCTCTACGATTCTGCCAAGCTCGGTCAGGTCCGCAACTTTGCCACCAGCCCCCAGATCCAGATCATGGTGGTGACGGTCGGCGCCATCAACAAGAGAGATGTCAACAACATCTACCAAGCGAACGAGAAGACCGGCGGCGAGAAACCGATCGACCTGATCCGGGCCACCCGCCCCGTCCTGATCGTCGACGAACCGCAGAGTGTCGATGGCGGCCTGCAGGGACGCGGCAAAGAGGCCCTGGCAGCGATGAACCCCCTCTGCACCCTCCGCTACTCGGCGACCCATGTAGACCGGTATCAGATGATCTACCGGCTCGACGCCGTCGACGCCTACGAACGCAAACTGGTGAAACAGATCGAGGTGGCGTCGGCTACGCTCCAAGATGCCCACAATCGTCCCTACCTCCGGCTGCTGTCGACGAGCAACCGCCGCGGGACCATCAGCGCCAAGCTCGAACTCGACGTCGAGACGGCCGGAGGGTCGGTCCGCCGCCAGGAGAGGATCGTCCAGGATGGCGACGACCTCGAACAGACCACCGGTCGCGCCGTCTACCGCGACTTCCGCATCGGTGAGATCCGGGTTGAGAAGCGCAACGAGTTCGTCGAACTCCGCTTGCCCGGCAGTGAGCACTACCTCCGCCTAGGCGAGACCTACGGCGACGTCGACCCCCGCACCGTTCAGCGCCAGCTGGTCCGCCGGACCATCCGGGAACATCTCGACAAGGAGAGGCGCCTGCGCCCCCAAGGGATCAAGGTGCTGAGCCTCTTCTTTATCGACCGAGTAGAGTACTACCGCCGCTACGACGCCGAGGGCAATGCCGTCAAGGGGGAGTACGCCCAGCTCTTCGAAGCGGAGTACCGGCGCCTCGCCCAGCACCCCGACTACCAGGACCTCGACCTCTTTAAGGGAAAGGACCCCGCCAGCGCCGCCGAGGAGGCTCACAACGGCTACTTCTCCATCGACAAGCGGGGCAGCTGGACTGAGACCAGCGAGAAGAACCAGGCTGGTCGCGACAACGCCGAACGGGCCTACAACCTGATCATGAAGGAGAAGGAGAAACTCCTGAGCCTGGAGACGCCGCTCAAGTTCATCTTCTCCCACTCGGCGCTGCGCGAGGGCTGGGACAACCCCAACGTCTTCCAGATCTGCACCCTGCGCGAGATTCGGAGCGAGCGGGAGCGGCGCCAGACGATCGGCCGCGGCCTCCGCCTCTGCGTTGACCAGGAGGGTAGACGCCTGCGCGACTCTGGCCTCAACACCCTCACGGTCGTCGCGAACGAGAGCTACGAGGAGTTCGCCGAGAAGCTGCAGCACGAGATCGAGGCCGACACCGGGATTCGCTTCGGCGTCGTAGAGCCAGGCCAGTTCGCCGCCATCCCGGTCACCAGCACAGACGGGGCGGTGACGGCGCTCGGCTTTGAAGCCTCAGAGGAGCTGTGGAGCCACCTGAAGTCGCTAGGCTACATCGACGGGACGGGGCGGATCCAGGACCTGCTCCGGCTGGCGCTCAACGAGGAACCGTTCATCGTCCCGGAGAAGTTCACCGGACAGCGCGCTGAGATCGCCGCGGAGCTGCGCAAGCTGGCTGGCCGTTTCGAGATCAAGAATGCCGACGAACGGCGCAAGGTACGCCCCCGTCAGGCGCTGCTCCAGAGCCCCGAATTCAGGGCGCTCTGGGACCGGATCAAACCTAAGACCACCTACCGGGTGGCGTTCGACAACGAAGAGCTGCTCACCCAGTGCACCCAGGCGCTTCGGGAGGCTCCAGCCATCCCGAGGACCCGCCTCCAGTAGCGCAAGGCCGATATCGCCATCGGTAAGGCCGGGGTGGAGGCGACCGAGCGGGCCGTCTCGGCCCCCGTGGGCCTGGATGAGACCGAGACCGAACTGCCCGATCTGCTCACCGAACTTCAGGACCGGACCCAGCTCACCCGACGCAGCATCCAGCGGATCCTCTCTGAGAGCGGACGCCTCGCTGACTTCAAGCGCAATCCCCAACGGTTCATCGAACTCGCTGCCCAGGCCATCAACCGCTGTAAACAGCAGGCGCTGGTCGACGGCATCAGCTACCGCCGCCTCGGGGAGGATAGCTACTACGCCCAGGAACTCTTCGAAGAGGAGGAGCTGACCGGCTACCTGAGGAACATGCTCGACTCGACCAAATCGGTCTACGAACAGGTCGTCTACGAGTCCGGTACCGAGGCCAAGTTTGCGGAGCAGCTAGAGCAGAACACCGCCGTCAAGGTGTACGCCAAGCTCCCCAGCTGGTTCAAGGTGCCGACGCCGCTCGGGAGCTATAACCCGGACTGGGCCGTGCTGGTCGACTCTGAAGAGGGGGAGCGGCTCTACCTGGTAGTTGAGACGAAGGGCAGCCTGTTCAGCAGCGATCTTCGCACCACCGAGAGCGCCAAGATCAGATGCGGCAGGGCGCACTTCGACGCGCTCAGGGCAGGGCAGTCTCCGGCCCAATATGCGGAGGCGACCACTGTCGATGAGTTACTCGTGGGACTTGCTAACCTAACTTGTTAAGCTGTCTGGTTCGAGTCGACTTGCGGCTGGAAAGAGCTATCGCAACGGTTTAACGGCCTTTGAACTGTTCGAAATATTCCCCGATGAAGGGGCTGCTAGAGAGTGGTTCGAAGGTGTCTTTTGGAGTGCTGGGCGCTACTGTGGCAGCGCCCGTGCCAGTCCGGTTAAGAACGAGAAGCCGATGCCCTACTGGTGTAGGGATTGCCAGAGCTACTTCAGCGTCAAGACGGGTACTCCGATGGAGTGCAGCAGACTCCCCTTGCGCAAGTGGATAACTGCACAGGGATCTAGGCGTCTCTCAGAAGACCGCTTGGTTCATGATTCATCGAATCCGCAAGGCGTGGGAAGAGGATGGACCTATCAGCCTCTCCGGGTCTGCCGAGGTTAAAGAGACGTACATGGGCGGTCGGGAAGGTAACAAACACGCTGATAGATCCGGGCTGGCCGGGGCGCGGTAGGTTAAGGCTGCTGTAGTCGGTGTGAAGGGGAGAGATACAAACCGAGTTAGCACAGCACCGGTTGCAGCAATGGGCACATAGTGGCGTCTACCACAAGATGAGTAAGCACTTACACCGCTACATTAGTGAGTTTGTGGGGCGTCACAACGTCAGGGATTGGGACGCGATAAAGCAGATGGGGGCGTTAGCGGTAGGAATGAGCGGGAAGCGGCTTACCTGGCGAGGGTTAGTGGGGAATCGATTTCACTCCGCATTGTTGGTCAGTTTGGTATATAAATGACACACAAAGAGATTTGTGTGTCATACGTGACCATCACCATACTTGCTGCCCTTCAACAAGGCTCAAGAGAGCGGGAAATGCGAGAAGGGATGCCCGACTGCCGCGACCGCGAATGATTACCCGTAGCACACCGCCTTCGCACAACACCTCCAGAATCCGACGCGCCGTTCGTGGAGGAGTATCTGTCTTCACCGCAAAATCGGGGAGGCGGAAGATCGGGCGTTCAAATAGCCAGTCCAAGGCACGAATGGCGTACTGGGAGTGGGTCAGGTCCGCTACCTGCCGCTTCATGTCGTCGTAGAGGTCGATAATGCTCTGTGTCTTGACCATATTGTCCTCTGCCTGCTCTTTCATTGCTCTTAGGAAGAACTGACACCAGCCGGTCCAATCGTCATCGCGCGAGACAGAAAGTAGACCGTCGTAGTAAGCGTCACGGCGTGGCTCAAGGTAGGCGCTGATATAGAACCTGGGCACCCGGATGAGGTTGCGTTGCCACAGAAACAAAGGCACCAGCAAGCGCCCCAGGCGGCCATTGCCATCCAGGAATGGGTGTAGGGCCTCGAACTCGGCGTGAAGGATAGCGAGTTGCACCAGTCGGTCGGGGGCATCCCGGTGAAGGTAGCGCTCCCACGCACTCATGGCGTCGGGGAGCTTGTCCGCCCCGATGGGCACGAAGGTAGCCTCATCGATGGTGCAGTTGGGCGGCCCAATCCAGTTGGAGATTCGTCGGTACTCACCAGGTGCTCTACCCTCGCCACGAACCCCGGCCAGCAACACGGAGTGCGCCTCGCGGATGACCCGCCCGGCTAGGGGAAGATTCTCAAGCATCTCTTCCGCCCGCCGCAGGGCGGCACGGTAGTTAAGCACCTCGCGGATGTCAGCGCGGAGCGCAGGGGAGTCCGGTTCCTGCCCAGCTTCGAACTCCAAAACTTCCCCCATAGTGGCTTGGGTGCCCTCGATGCGCGACGAGAGCACCGCTTCGCGGGTGGTGAGGGGCGCGAGCAGAACGCCGGGATTTGGAATGGCGGCGAGCATCCCATCGTAGCGCGCTATCGCTGCTTGGGCCGGGCCGATGAGGGGGATCAGCTTTTGCCAATCGAGCCGTTCGTCAGGCGGGAACTGGCCCGTGTGATAGTGAACTGCCACCATCAAGTCCTTGAATAATCGATTTCAGTGACCGTGTATTGTTTCGGTACTTGCGCCAAAACCCACTGTACACTGTTGGCAGGGCCTAGGATACCAAGGAGATTGGCTATGAGTGGTGAGCAGAAGAAACCGGCTCGCCGACCCATGCCTACCGACCCCAAAGACTTGGCCCGAGCCATGTTCAAAGGTGTTGAGAAGATAGCAGCCAAAAAACTGAGTGAGAAGAAAAAGGCTGAGTAAAAGCGAATGCCTTATCTCCAACGTTTGTTGTTAGAGTGGGCTGTCAAGTTGGTAATTCCCTTGCTTCCCAGCCTGGGAGACGCCTAGCTGGGACGTGCCTCTGACGCCGCCTGCCAGCTAGCTCGGGACCCAAAAGCGCTGCACTTTCCCGTATCGAGGTGTTGGCGGACAGGCAATCGCCGGCTGAGCCGAGGAGAGGCTGATGCGTCTGTCGCGTGGAGTCAGGCTGGTGCGGTAAGGATGTCGCTCGGGTTCCGACCCGGCAACCTGCGCTTGGCAGTCCCGTGATCTTCGTCGCCGGTCATGCCGACAGGGAGGGCAACTAGGTCACCGACCCGCGGGAGCAGGCGTTGGAGACGAGCAGCGTGGCGGTCGTCGGTCCAGAGCCCCGCGATTTCGAGCGGGTGTTCGTGCACCCCGCCATCGACGGGTTCGTCTCGCCCACCACCATGATTCGGATCGCGACTGTGGCTGGGATCGTGCCACGGTGACGGGCTCGCCTATATGCCCGCCGGAGTAGCGCGCCGCTCCTCACGTGCCGGCTACCGGTCGCCTCGCTTCGACTACTCTGCCGACTCCGCCCGGTCGGCGAGGGATGCCGATAACAGCCGCTGCGCCGCTTCCAGGAGCCGATCCTTCCAGGCGACCCGTTCGAGCCAGCTGTCGGGGATGCCGCTCAGGCCGTAAAGGGCGCCAGCGAGCTGTCCGGTCACCGCCGCTACCGTATCGGCGTCGTCGGCCAGGTTGGCTGCGAGCAGCACCGCGTTGCGGAAGTCGCCGGTACGGGCGACCGACCAGATGGCGGCTTCAAGGGTGTGCACGACGTACCCGCTGGAGCGGATCCTGTTCCTGGGGCGTCCGCGCCAGCTGCCGGCCATGACCCGAGCGACAGCCGGCGCTCCCTCGAACGATCTCCGGGCAAGGAGGTCGGCGCGCGGTGACCCGGCGATGGCCTCCGCCAGCAGTTCCGCGAACGCCCGGCAGGCGCCTACGGCTTCCTCGGCTCCGTGGGTTGTCCGGGACTGGTCGGCGGCGTCGGCGATCAGGCGCGGCCGGTCGTGCCAGAACCGGAGGGCGACCGGGGCGAGCCGCATCAGCGAGCCGTTGCCTGCGCTCTGGGGGTCGGTCGGACCGGCGGGGGGGGCCGCGGGGGGGAGCCGAATGAGGGAGCGGTTGCCTGCGCTCGGGGGATCGGTCGAACCGGCGAGTGGGTCGCCGGTTCGTCGATACCGGTCCAGTGCCTGGCGGGTGGTATTGCCGATATCGAAGCAGTGGCCGGTGCATGAATAGTCACCCTCCTGCCACCACCTGATGAAGCGGTCCATCAGGTCCCGGCAGTCGAGCGTCTCGGAGGCCGCCAGGCTGTCGGCGAGCGCCAGCGCCATGGCCGTGTCGTCGGTCCAGGCGCCGGGCGGCAGCTCGAACGGGCCGCCGCCGACTAGGTCTTGCAGGCGCGGCTGCGCGTCGCGAGAGCAGAATTCGAGCGTCGTGCCGACTGCATCGCCCACCGCCAGACCGAGGAAGGCCCCGAGCGCCCGGTCGCGGATATCCTCTGCGCTCCGCGATGGAGCCAGCGGCGCTCGAAGCGTGCACTGCGCCACATGGACTTCCTGGGACATGGTCTCGATGGCGTAGCGGGATCGGGCGTCGCGCACGCGGCGGATCGCGTCGTTCGGGCGCGCGCCCAGCTCCACGAGCAGGCGGGCGGCGATGGTTCCGGCGCGGCCCAGACCACCCCGGCAATGGATGAGCACGTCGAAGCCCAACCGCAGTCGGTCCCGGATGGCCTCGCCGGCGACCGCCCAGGCGGCCTCGAACTCGGGTCCCGGCGGCCGCCCGTCCGGGATCGGCGCGTGCCACCACTCCAGGTGCCGGTCCCGGACCCCCTTCGGGAGATCGCGTACCGACAGGTGGTCGATCTCCTCGTCGGTGATCAGGCTGACCACTGCGGTCGCCCCCCAGCGCTGAATCGCGTCGAGGTCGGTGTCCAGATCGCGGGCCCAGGCTCCCGAAATCGTGGCGGGATCGGTCTTGCCGGGGCAGAGCGTGATGCCGATCCGGCCCTGGCCATCGCCCGGGGTCACCGCGGCGATGCGGAGTGGATCGCTTTCACTGGTCTTCGGTGTCAGCATGGAATGACTTCGTCGGGTTGGCGCGTGCTTGCACGGTCTGGGTTGTTGTCGCCACTGCAACGCCAGGCTGACGGTCGGCGAAGCGACCGAAAATCCAGGCCGCCGGGCTCACTCAGACGCGCCTGGCGCCCCGTCCCAGTCCGCAAAAACCAGGCGCTGCCACGTCGCATCAGTTCGATTTCGATTTCAGCAAAGGCTGCAGCATCGCCGCCAACGCCGACAAGGCTCGCGTCTGCACCCACACCACTCCGGTGCCGCGAAACTTCATCACCAGGCCCTCGCCACCCAGTACCAGCGAGCCCAGGCCACCCACTTTGCCGATGTCGTAGCTGACCCCGGCGGTGAAGGCCACCACATGACCGGTGTCCACCACCAACTCTTCACCGGGCGCTACCGCTAGCTCCTTCATGGCGCCATAGCAGTTGTAAAACACCAGCTCACCGGAACCTCGCGCCTCCACCCGGACGAAAAACAGCGACTCTCCTGAGAGGATCCCCCGGAAACCCTGGAATTTGGTGTCCACGTCGACGTCCACCGTCGCGCCCAGGAACGAACTGCCCTGGATATGCACCGGCTGCTCCGGCTGCAGCTCCAGCACTCCCAGGTCCCCCGGTAATGACGGGGCCAGCGCTACCCAACCGCCACCGCTCTCAGCGGTGAAGGTGTTCATGAAGAAACTCTCGCCGCCCAGCATCCGCCGGAAGCCCTTCATCAAGCCCGATGGCATACCGGTGCGCATTTGCACATTGCTCTGCGCGACCATCGCTCCCGGCTCGGCCTTCACCGACTCGCCAGCTTCCAGCTCCACCGTGATCATCGAGTACGCCGGGGCGAACTCCACCCTGTGCTTCATATCGCAACTCCTCCTGAACCTGGTCAGCCAACACCCTGAGGTAGCCCTCCGCACACCTGTTTTGCCACGCCCCACCACAAGGTGCCGCCATCAAGGTCTATCCCCTCCCCGCGCATGCCGGGGGATCGCAATACCCGTCAGCGCAGTCATGCCAAGATGCCGGGTAACCCGCCAAGATCCGTAGCACGATACCTGATGCTATCCAGGAGCCGCAATCTGCCAGCTTCTGGATCCATCCCACGGCAACCTGGTTTCCGAAGAGACCGAGATCATGCTGATTGGGGACTCGACTCGCCGAACACCTGATCGACTATATGGCTACCCGAGGCTACCTACGATATTGAGGGGAATAGACTCAAGATTACTTCCCAGACGAGTGAGGGCATATTTTGTGCGGGCGTGTCTCTGGCGCTTAACACAGCTTGATTCAGATCGGTAGCGGCGTAGCGGGTGGCTGTTGAGGATCTCGGGAGCGGCTCCGACTTGCCGACACTCTGAGCCCAAAGACTCGCGAACTCCTGCGGCACGGGGGATTGACGCGACTCTGAGTATGGCCATATCCTAATCATATGGCCGTAACAACCATCAAATCGACCTACTCGCTGGATGTCGAATCCGTGCGTACGATCGAGCGGCTGGCAAAGCGCTGGAATGTGCCGAAGTCCGAAGTGTTGCGGCGCGCCATTCGGCTTGCGGCAGCAGGGGACCCGGATGACGCTGCGGCACTCGGCGCCCTCGACCGATTGCAAGCTTCGCTACGTGCGCGCAGAGTCGATCTCGCACAGTGGGAGCGGGACTCGGAGGCCGAGCGCCGCGCATCTGCTCGGCGGCTGCCTTCCGAGCCCCAATGATCCAACTGGATACCAGCTTTCTGATTCGGGCGCTGGACTCGGGGTCGCCCGAGGACCGCAAGTTGCGGGATTGGATCGGTGCAGGCGAGACTCTAAGCATGAGCGCGGTCGCTTGGGCGGAGTTCCTGTGCGGCCCCCTTGATGGATCTGAGCTAGCGTTGGCAACCCAGATCGTCGAGTCGCATAGTGACTTCACCTCGGATCACGCGGCGATTGCCGCCCGTCTATTCAATGGGACGGGGCGGCGACGTGGCTCCTTGATCGACTGCATGATTGCAGCGGTGGCGCTCGCCGACGGCGCGGCTATCGCGACCGAGAATGTGGCCGACTTTCGCCGTTTCGAGGCTTTCGGTCTGAAGGTGGTATAGGGCGGCTCCTGAACCGCGCGGCGAAACTCCACTGCGAACCCAACCTCGATTTCCAACTCTAGGCGATCGAGGCCATCTGCACCCTGTTCGCTAGCCAGAAGCTCGGCTGTACCGAGTTCACCGTCACCCGCAGTCCTAAGAACCTCCGAACATAGCTCACCTTCGCCGAAAACGGCCTCGGCTGCCGCCTCACCCTCCTCGATGAGGAGAGCCTCCACAACCTGAAAACCGTCCGACTTCGCAAGCGTCTTGCCCCCCTCCTTGGGCTCCGGTGACTTCACCGTCGAGTTGGAGGCCGGCGAGACCTGTGTCTACCTGCGCACAATCTTCGAACTGAACAGGCGCTAGGGCCTCACGCTGGCACGCACTGGCCGGAATCCGAGATATAGCCTCGGTCTTCGCAGGCGTCGGCCCGCTCCGTACCTCGACCAGGGCAACGTGGTGGTCGCAGTAAATGCAAGAGCAGTGAGCCGGCAGGTCCGCGCGAGCGGCGGTTTGGTGCCTGCGCTCAGGTATCAGGCCGGGTGGGAGGGCAGATGATGCCCCAAATCGTCTTCTAGGGCCGCTCCCACTCGCATTCCGCCGTCGTTACTATCCAGTTGTCTGGTAAGTACTTGCTCTCATAGCTGCAACTCCCGGTAACACCGACGAATTTGCCGCTGCCGCCCAAGAGCTGCAGGCGGCCCTCGCCCCCTCGCCCGACCTCGACATCACCCAGGGTCCGCTGCGCCAACAGGAACAGCTTTTCGCCCTCGGCGTTGGTGGTGACGCACGACGACTCGAGCTCTAGCCCCGCCTCACTCCGCTTCGCATAGACCATGCAGGTCGAGCGGCTGTTCTCGCCCGCCACGAACGGACCGCCGCTGCTCTCGATGATCGTGCTCGTCCCCTCGAGCGCGCCACCGGTGATCGTCTGGTCTGCCAATTCAAAGCTGGTGTAGTCGTGTATCTCGACCTGGATCAGCCTGAAGGTGCCGGTCTCGGCGGTGGCCGTCGCCACCGCACCGAGCACCACGACCCCGGCTAGGGCCAAGGTCGCTGAAGGCCAGACCCTTCGGGTCCGCTGTGCAGTTCGGGCTAGAATCATCGCCAACTCACTCTCCCGGAGAAATGTGGAGCGCAAACCTTGTTCCTCGCGGTTTTTCCCTTGGCCCTAGTGTAGCGCCTTGCCCATCGGTGAGGTGCTCGCCAGATCTGTTATACTGCCAGCTTCCGAGTTAGGGGGAGACAGACTATGAGGCCACCCTTGGCGGCACTGCTCACTCTGCCCATCCTCATCGTCACCTTACTCGCTTTCCAGTTCGGCGAAGCAAGCGACACCTGGCGCGGTCTGGTGGTTGCTGCGGAGCATCGCTGCTCACCCTACGACCGGGACGACTACTACTACCCTCAGTCACTGGAGGATCGGATCATCGCTGCGCTGGGTGGGATCTACAGCCCCTATACCGGGGAGAAGTTCGCTAGCAAAAGAGAGACCGACATCGAGCATATGGTCGCCGTCTCCGAAGCCCACGACAGCGGGCTCTGTGCAGTCAATGATGCAACGAAGCGTCGGTTTGCCTCAGACCTTCTCAATCTTACCCTGGCCGCTCCAGACCTCAACCGCTATGTGAAGCGTGCCCACGATGCTGCCGACTGGCTGCCGGAGTTGAATCGCTGCTGGTTCGCCGCTCGGATCGTGGAGGTCCGGCGCAAGTATGACCTCACCATCGACCGACGCGAAGCTGACGCCCTGGAGGCCGTCCTCTCAAGATGCAGCTCGACGGAGTTGGTGATCGACCTGTCCATGCCTCAGCTAGAGGAGGAGCCGACGAGTTCGGCTACCGATCCGCTAGAACTCTGGGATAGCAACGGTAATGGCCGGATCACCTGTGCCGAGGCGAGGGAGCATGGCATCGCGCCGGTGCCCAGAGATCATCCGGCCTACCGATTCATGCGTGATGCCGACGGAGACGGGGTGGTCTGTGAGTAGTGAGGGCGACCGCTCGCCGCTTCGGTGAATTCCCCTCTTGCGGGGCTGAGCAGGTGAAGCCGTGCTATACTCCCGGTCTGCCGTCCTGATTGAGCTATCCCCTCTACCGGCTCTGAGGTGACTTATGGATCCTGCGGATGTCACAACCGCCGCCGATGCCAAGCAGATCGTCGAGCAGCGGGGTCTTGATCATCTGAAGGTCGGGGTCTTCGACCTCGACGGCATCTTGCGCGGCAAGTACATGTCGCGGGAGAAGTTCCTGTCGGCACTCGAGGGCGGCTTCGGATTCTGCGATGTGGTGCTGGGCTGGGACTCGCGGGATCAACTCTACGACAACGTCACTATCACCGGTTGGCATACCGGCTATCCGGATGCGCCGGTCCGTCTGCTCCCCGCCAGCTGCCGTGAGATTCCGTGGGAGGAAGGGACGCTATTCTTCCTCGGTGAATTCGCACCGCCGGCCGAGGCTGTCTGTCCGCGCGGTGTGCTGCGCCGGGTCCTTGAGCGGGTGGCTGAAGCCGGCTTCAGCTGCCGTGCCGGCTTCGAGTACGAATTTTTTCTCTTTCGGGAGACGCCGCAGACGGTGCGCGATAAGCGGTTCCGCAATCTCACCCCCATGGCACCGGACTTCTTCGGCTATTCGCTGCTGCGCAGCGCCGTCCACTCCGAGTTCTATAACCTGCTACTGGACTCCTGTCGCACCATGGAGATGGCGTTGGAAGGGCTGCATGAGGAGACCGGTCCCGGTGTTCTGGAGGCCGCGATCGCCGTCTCCGATGGCATCGCCGCTGCGGACAAGGCGGCCCTGTTCAAAGCCTTTACCAAGGTCCTCGCCCAGAGGGCCGGGATGATGGCCACCTTTATGGCCAAATGGTCTCCCGACTGGCCGGGACAGAGTGGACATATCCACCTGTCGCTTGGCAGTGATGACGGCAGCGCCGTCTTTCACGACCCTGGCTCGCCGCACGGAATGAGCCAGACCATGCGCCACTTCCTCGGTGGGCAGCAGAGGCTGATGCCGGAGCTGCTGGCGCTGCTGGCGCCGACCGTCAACTCCTACCGGCGGCTGATACCGGGCTTTTGGGCACCCACCGAGGCGAGTTGGGGGATCGATAACCGGACCTGTGCACTGCGGGTCGTCCCGGGGAGTGCCAAATCGCAACGGATCGAATGCCGGGTCAGTGCGGCGGACGCCAATCCGTACCTGGCGCTGGCCGCCGCGCTGGCCGCCGGACTTTGGGGCGTCGCCGAGCAGGTTGAGCCGGAAGCAGCGGTCGTAGGCAACGCCTACGATAGGAGATTTCCCAAGCGGCTCGCGCTGCCAGCGACCCTGTGGGAGGCGGCCCAGCGACTCAAGGCCTCCAAGGTCGCCCGGGAGCTATTTGGCGATCCCTTCGTCGATCATTTCGCCGCCACCCGGGAGTGGGAGGAGCGCGAGTTCCGCAAACACATCTCCGATTGGGAGCTGGAACGTTATTTCGAAATCATCTGACCGGGTGGCCGTGATGACGGAGCAGACCTCACCGGACGCTGCGGACCGGAATCGTCCTCCATTCGCTTTGGCGTCGGCCCCGTCGCCGCGCTGGCCGGGTTACCCTCGGCTGGCCGGGCCCTGGATCCTATCGCCTCGGGACCCTGTTCGGGGACGGGCGTGGGGGCAGAATCATGGACTCTGTCTCTGAAAATGGGTACCACCTCACCACTACAGAAGGGGCCACGGCTTGTTCTCGAGCAGGCGGCTGGTGTATCCGGTCGGGCATGCACAGCCCTCCTTTGCGCGAACAGCGGCAGGTGGGCAGCGACAAGATTCCTCTTGCCTCGAAAGCCAGCCTAGTGATCTTGAGCTGCCCTGCATAAGTTTGCCCGGTGATCTCCGCGTTGTGCCTTGCTTGTCTCTCCCGCCGTTCGGACGGCGCTATCCTGTCAGCATGACCGCTGACCTCCAGAGGATGGCTGAGCACCTGAAGTTGGTGCAGGGTGTCATCACTCGCATGGCAGGGAACAGCGCGCAGATGAAGATGTGGGCCGTGTCGCTGGTCGCCGCAGTCTTTGTCTTCTCGGGGCTATCGGATGATCCGCATTGGTTGGTCGGCGTGGGTGGTTGCGTTCCAGTCATCGCCCTCTGGGGTATGGACGCTAGATATCTTCACCTCGAGAGGTGTTACGTGAGGCTCTACGAGGCAGTCGTAGTGGGCAGGAAGATGACACCGTTTGAACTGGACTACCGTCCGTACGCTACCGAGGTCGATTCTGTCTAGCGGGTTGCACTATCCTGGTCCGTCGGCATCTTCTATGGCTTCCTTCTGGCCATGATCATCGTGCTCTTGGTGATCCTTGCGACTTAGAAGCGGGGCGCACGATGGGAACGGGACTGCAGAAGCTATTTGGTTGTAAAACGGAGAGTTTTCTACAGTTTCCATTACAAACCGGATAGCTGGCGAGTGAGCCAAGTATGTGAGATTGGCACGATTGAGGGCAATCAGCCGGCAGACGACGTAATCGGTCTGTCAAGCCGCGCCAACTGCTCCCGCAGGTCCGCCAGAAGCTTGGCCGCATCACCATGGTGGGGTCCCTGGCATGACCGGAAGGGTGGGAAGCGCGTCGCGAAGGACCCTGGTAGCCCGGCAGTCGTCCTCGTTATAAGCGAGGATGCGCCGGCGCACCTCCGGGTCGGCGGTTTCGATCCAGCGGTCAAACCATTCGATCGAAGCTGCGCCCGAGGGATGAGTGTCCCGCCAGGTGAACCCGAGATAGCTGGCGAGCGTCTTGATCGAGAGATCCCGCGTCGGCCACTCGGTGGACCTCCGCACCACATCGGCATAGAGGTCCACCGCCTGGGCTGGGTCGAACAGCGCTTCGAGCTCTTCCTCGCTGCAGATGTCTGGATACTTGGCGTGGAGCTTCCGGTAGCAGATCCGCTCGTAGTTGGAATAGTAGTAGACGACGCAGGGTCGACTGCTCTGCAGGTAGCGCCAGGCGCTGGCGAACGCCTCCCGCTCGGCCGCTTCGGTCGGCTCCTCGGCAAAAAAGGCTACGAAGCGCTCTGCCCCGTTGTCACCGTCGCGCCGCTCGATAAAGCCGTGCAGGTAGCAGATATCTCGGAGGGGATCGACCTCGATATCGAAAAACAGTTCCAGGGCCGCAGTCGGTAGCGTTACCGGCTCCCGAAGATACGGTCTGGCGGACTCACCGGCGGCGATAAGCCTGGCGCGGGCATGCAGCTTTTCAAGGGTCGCTCGGCCGATGCCGGGGAAGATCGTCTTGGAGCCGATCAGGAAACGGGCGGGGTCGGCCGTAGCGAAGTCCCGTATGGTCGCCACCTCGCCCCTCATGACGTCCCGCTTGGAACGACCCAACTCCGGAATAAGGGTGAGGTCATCGGCTGCGGTCAGTTGAGCGAGGCAGGCTTGGTGCCAGTGGCAGAGCTTGCAGACCCCGCTGAAAGCCGCTAGCGTCTCCGACTTGCGCGCAACGATCGCCTGCGCCTCGGCAAGATACACCTGGTAGTCCTGCCAGTAGCTGCGCACCCCATAAGATTGGGTGAGATCGAAGCTTACCTCCTCGCCGCTAATATCCCAGATGAAGCCGCCACGTCGGGCGGAGAGGCCCCTACGCTCCAGGATGTCCGTGTATAGTGCCAGCTGTAAGGCGTAGTGCTTCTTGGGCTTTGTCTCGGACCCCTGTCTGCCTGCGCCCGATTTGATGTCACCGGCGGCGTAGCCAGCCCCCTCCTTGCGCAGAAGATCCGGATTCCCGAGGAGCCCGTCAGCCTGAATGCGGCCACTATAGATCAGCGACTCCCCGCGACGCATGGCCTCCAGCGTCCGCCGCTCCTTCTCCTCTCCAGCGAAGGGGGAGAGGTCGAGGAAGGGTAGGTCCAGCCCCGCCATGACCTCGTATTCGTGGCGGGTGCCGCGTTCCCAGAGGAGTTTGATGAAGGGGTTCGGAGGCTCCCGGTCGTCCGCGGAGCCGAAGAGGTCCATCGTCACCCGGTGCGGACAGGTGACGAGGTCGTAGAGCATGGCGGCGGTAATAGGCGCTGTCATGACTGAGCCGGTCTGCACATCTTCATACCACCATTCCGCAGTCTGGGGCGACCGACTGGGGTTGATCCTCCGACTATCCAGGGTGGCGCTGCCGACCGGGCACGGGCGGGTGTCGCGGTAGCTGGAGTGGGGAGCGAGCCAGCGTTGCCCACGCGAGCGGCGGCAGACCTTGGCGCCGACGCTCGGGTCGCGGTAGAGCCGGAAGGAGCGGGAGAGGCCGTCGCGGGGGCGGTCGGCTCGCACCGCAGGCGGAGATCTTCTAAAGCTGCGATTGGGGGGAGGGTACTCGAGTTGTCGGTCTCTAGGCGGGTTTCTCCGGGTCTGCCGATCGTCACCCCTTCACGGTCACGGCTGCCGACAGCGAGAACTGCCTCCGGGTGACGAAGAACACGATCAGGATTGCGGCGGCGATCAGCGACATGCCCAGCGCCAGGGGGGTGGGTCCCTGGGCGACGAAGCTGCCGATCAGCGATCCCAGCAGGGTGCCGATCAGAATCTGCAGGAAGCCGAGGAGTCCCGACGCCACCCCTGCTCGGGCCCTATGGGGGTCGATGGCGAGCGCGGTGGCGTTGGCGAGAATGAACGAGAAGCAGACGAAGAAGGCGGCTAGGTTGATCGTCAGGCTTAGCACACTCGCCCGGTCCGCATACGACTGCCACAGCATGAGCAGCGTGACCCCCAGGTGAAAGCTGAGCACGACCTCCAGGATCCGGGCGGGGGGGAAGCGTTTGAGCAGCGCGGCGTTGATCGCCTGGGAGAAGAAGGAGAGGCCGGCGATGATGGCGAAGATCAGGGCAAAGGTGATCTCGCTCACGCCGAAGAAGCCGATGAAGATACCCGGCGATGAGCCCAGGTAGGCGACCAGGCTCCCGTAGACGAGTGAGAGCAGCAGCACCATGGCGCCGGACTGGGGGTGCCGGAGGACGATCCAGGCGTTGCTCACGACCGCTCTCGGGTCGAGTGCCTGCGGGTCCAGGGTGGCGAGGGTTTCGGGCAGCCCTCGCGCCACCCAGAATATCAGGGCGGCGCCGACCAGGGCGAGGAAGATGAAGATCTCCCGCCAGCCGGCGATGGTTAGGATCAGCGTGCCGATGCTGGGGCCGAACACCGGGCCGGCGGTGAAGACCACCATCGCGAACGACAGATAGCGGCCCAGTTCGGCACCGTGGAGGAGGTCGCGGAGGATAGCCCGTGCCAGGATGGGGCCGGCAGCCGCTCCCATGCCCTGGACGAAGCGGCCGACAAGCAGCCAGCCGAAGTTGGGAGCGAACAGGCAGAGGGCGCCCCCGAGGCCGTAGACGCCTAGTCCGGCGAGGAGCACCGGGCGTCGTCCGAATCGGTCCGCGAGCGAGCCCAGCAGCAGATGGGGCAGGGCGTAACCGAACATGAACAGGGTGAGGACCTGCTGCACGGCGGCGTCGCCGATGCCGAAGTGCTCGGCCATGGTGGGAAAGGCCGGCAGCATGGCGTCGGTCGCGAGCGCCGCCACCATCATGATGGAGCCGGTGAGGGTGGTGAGGAGGAAGCGGTCTCTCGGGGTGGTGAGCATGCTGAGGTTCGAGTCTACCGGTTATGCCGCTCGGGTGGGGTGGGCGGTCGGGGAGGAGGCCTGCCTGTCGCCTCGGTCGACGCCCGCTGCGGAGTCGGGGCGGCACCCGCTCAAACGGTTTGGGATGTCCTGCAGGCTGGTCTCGTGAATGCGGGGACGGGCTCGGTGCGCACTGGGATTGCGTCGACGACGAGAGGGGGGTGAGGCGCGGGGCAGCCATGTTGAGCGCTGCTCGGCCGGAGAGGTCCTGGTGCTTACTCATCCTGCGGCTTCGTTCGGTCCGACCTTGCTGCGGTCGTGCCAGAGGCCAGATCGGTCGGGAGGCCCCTTGCCAGTTTGCTTGAGTCCTTCGGCAGAATGCCTGAGCTGACCAGCGGATCGGTGGTCGAACGGGCTTGGAGACGCCTCAGGTCACGAACAGGGGTAACAAGCTGGCGGACAGTCGCGTGGATGTCGGGCAGGCGGGACCGGCATACCTCGCCCGGCGACCTGTCAACCGTTGAGGAGTTCGTTCGCAACTTGTCGCGCCTCGTCCAGAGTTGCGACGATCTGATCCTCGGGTACCTGCTGCAGGATATTGAGTGTCTGAAGGGTGTTGGCAACCGAGCCCGAGAGACCCATCACGATGAACTCGGTCTGCTCTTTGGTGGCAGCCTCCATGAGCTGCTCTATTACCATGGCTGCGCTGTCGTCGAGGTAGGTGGCGCCGGAGAAATCGAAGATGACGACCTCATGATCCTTGATATCCGCGCTTATCACCCCGACCAACTTATGCGAGGATGCGACGGTGAAACTCCCCCTGAGCGCCACCAGGCCGACCCGTGCCGCGTAGGGGTCTACTCCGGGCAGGGAGAGGAAGGTTCGGTCCAGCAGCGGTACCGAGACCACGCTGTCGAGCTCCAACTGCTCTAACTGCCGCGCGTGGGCCATCCCTGCAGCGATCAGCCCTATCGCTACAGCGGTTACCAGATCGACGAACACCGTCAGGCCCAACGTCATCAGCATGACGAGAAGGTGTTCTCGCCGGATGCGATGGATGCGGGTGAGCAGGCGCCAGTCGATGATATCCCAGCCGACTTTCATCAGGACGCCAGCGAGGGCGGCAAGGGGGATCGGCTCGACATAGCGACCGAGACCCAGCACCAGCGCCAGCAGGAGTACCGCCCGCAACGCGCCCGATACCTGGGTAAGTCCGCCGGCACGTATGTTGGTCACGGTACCCATGGTGGCCCCGGCACCGGGCAGCCCCCCGAATACTCCCGCAACCATGTTGCCGATACCCTGTCCGATAAGTTCCCGGTCCGGATTGTGGCGGGTACCGGTCAGCGAGTCGGCTATCAGGGAGGTGAGGAGGCTGTCTACCGAGCCGAGCAGGGCAAGAATGAGCGCTGGCTGCACAGCATGCGCCAGGAAGCTGGCGGAAGGCAACCCGAACTGCACTCCCGGTAGGCCGGTCGGCACCTGGCCGATGATCGGTGCGTCGTTTAGCCAGAGCACTCCTAGCAGCGTGCCGGCGATCAGCGCCATCAGGGGAGCGGGCAGGAGGCGTGCCAGTCGGCGGGGCCAGAGCACTCCGACAGCGAGCGTGAGCGTGGCGATAGCGAAGGCGCTGAGGTTGATATCGCCCACCGCCGCCGGCAACGCCCGAACCGCCCCC
This sequence comes from Truepera sp. bin119, assembly GCA_002239005.1. Classification (GTDB taxonomy): domain Bacteria; phylum Deinococcota; class Deinococci; order Deinococcales; family Trueperaceae; genus MPNL01. Next base: position 25,907 of record MPNL01000015.1, on the reverse strand, counting down.
ACAGGCCCACCTAGCGCGTTGGGCGCTCCGAGAGCGGGCAGGGCCTGAATCAGCATGATGATGATGCCGATACCGGACATGAAGCCGGAGACGACCACATAGGGTGTGTAGGCCACGAAGCGGCCGACCCTCAAGACGCCCAGGAGCACCTGCAGCAGACCGCCCAGAACGACCACCGTCAGGGCTTCGGTGAGGTTGGTCGCGTGGCTGGTGATGATCACCGCCATGGCGACGGTCATCGGAGCTGTGGGGCCGGATATCTGGGAGCGGGTGCCGCCGAACACCGCCGCGAAGAAGCCGACTGCGATCGCACCATAGAGGCCGGCAGCCGCTCCCAAGCCCGACGCTACTCCGAAGGCTAGCGCGACCGGGAGGGCCACCACTGCAGAGGTGATACCGCCAAAGAGGTCCCCGCGGAACGTATCGAAGTTGTAGTTCATGTGATAGTTCCCCTCGCTTCCCACTTTCGGGGATTGGCGCTGCGGTGCCGGCGTGACGCCGCGCTCTTCGCGCCCCATTGCCCTGACACTATGGTATCCCTGCCCACGACAACGTGCTCGAGGCCAAAGGCGCTCTGGATTTGGTGGGGATCTCCCCGGTCGACAGACCGCAACGGCGAAGCGGGCGTTACGGGACTGACCTGGGGGGTCCGGTCTGAGGAGTTTGTTCGCAAGCGCCTGGGCCATGCCACACCGGCCAGGAGCGGTTCGGCCCCCGCCTTTGGGCGCTTTGCACTCGGCGGGGTGAGTTGCCAACGCTTGTGCACGCCCACGATGTGCAGTTCGGCCGGCCACGCTGCGCTCTACGCCCCTGAGGGGGAGAGAACCCGGTCGTTGGCTTCGGTGGCCTCCGGGAGCTCTTCACTTGAATCGCGCCCTACCTCCACCCCGAACCGGGCTGAGGTCCTTGCTGGCCACCGTACTCGGGTGGTAGGGCAGTTTGCGAAGGCGCCACGCCGGACTATCCCGGTGGCTGGTAGCTATCTGGAGGGTTGCGAGCACACTCGCTTTCGCAGGATAATAGCTGTGATCGGGCTCCAATACAGCGCTTTGTGACCACAAGGGGTAGAATGGGCGGTAGAAGGGATGCTCTGAGGATGTACAGACTGTTCACGCTTGAGGAAGCCACCGGACTCCTTCCGGTGGTCGACACAAGCCTCGGCGAGATGCAGGAGGCCATCCGTGATATGCTGAGTCTGCGCCAGTCTCTGGTCTCCCTGGATCCTGATAGCCCCGAGGCCCGAAACGTCTCCCAAGAGATCAACTTCCTCCTCTCGGTAATCCGGGAGCGCAAGGCCGACCTAGACCGCCTCGGCGTGCAGCTGGAGGACGTCGAGTCCGGCCTGGTCGACTTTCCGAGCAAGTTCGGTGCCGAGATGATCCTGCTCACCTGGGAACGGGGGCAGGACACCATCACCCACTTCCGGCGCCTCACCGGGGATAGCACACCGCAACCGCTGCCGGACCTGAACGTAGGTGCCACCATAGCCAATGCCTGAGGCGCGAGTCGCAGCGGCCAGGATTCACCGACTCAGAGGTAGGGCGCAGGTCTCAATCCGCTTCGGTCTGAACCCTAGGGCGTCGGCCGCCACGAAGTGGACGGCTATCTCCCCTAGATCGGGGAGTTGGACCGGCTCCCCGCTATGGAGATGCCCAAAGATGACGGCGTCTGGGGCAGCTCTCAGCAGCCTCTCGGTGAAGCCCGACGGCTCGAGCTGGGAGTTGGTCGGCGGGTAGTGGAGCATGACCACGAATCGCTCTCCCGAAAGCCTCGAGGCGGCCGCCAGTGAGAGGTCTAGGCGGGTAAGTTCCCGCTGATAGATCTTCTCATCCTCTGCGCTGAAACTGTAACTCCCGGGGCAGGTCCAGCCGCGGGTACCGGCGATGACAACACCGTTGATCGCGACGGCGTCGTTCTGGATGGCCCACATACCGTCCGGGAGGGCGGCGCGGAGCTTGCTTATCGAGGGCCACCAGAAGTCGTGGTTTCCCCGGAGGATGACCTTCCGCCCCGGCAACGCCGCAATCGATTCGAGATCGGGCATCGCCCCCTCAAGGGTTCTCGCCCAGGACAGGTCACCGGGAATAAGGACTAGGTCATCCCGCCCCACCAGCGAACTCCACCCTTCGAAGAATGCTTCGGGGTGCCCCTCCCAGTTCGGGCCGAAGATGTTCATGGGCATAGGCTGGGCGCTCGACAGGTGGGGATCGGCGATAGCGAATAGGCGCATCGGGAGGCAGTCTACCCCAGCTGCCAAGCGAGGTCGGTCCGGACCACGAACTCACTCCCGACCCGTTCCAGCGCCTCACAGGCACCCTCAGCCGTGACCGGGTGGCGCCAGCCCGGCGCGACCTCGCACAGTGGGGCTAAGACGAAGGCCCGCCCCATCATCCGGGGGTGGGGCAGTGTCAACTGCGGGCAATCGACGCTGCGACCGCCGACGCTCAACAGGTCGAGGTCGAGGCTGCGGGCGCCCCACCGTTCGCGGCGCACCCGTCCCTGCCCTCGCTCGATCTCGAGGAGTGCCTCCAGGAGTGCCTCGGGTCGGTCGAGCCCCGCTCCCGGGGCCAGCACCAGGACCGCGTTGAGGTAGAGCGGCTGGTTCGGTGGCCCGCCTACCGGTTCAGTGAGGTATATGCTCGACCGGGCCTGCACCTCTCCGACGGTGGCGAGCTTCATACTGGCTGCAGAGAGCTGCTCGAGGGGCCGGTCGAGATTGCTCCCCACCCCGATGTAGGCGAGATCGGTCTCAGTCAGCAGCCCGGTCCCTACGCACTTCGACATACACATTGCGCAGAACGCCCGGTAGCGGGGCGTGGGGCTTATGGACCCGCACCACCACCTGACCTACCGCAGGCTCGGTCTCGAGGAGCTGGTGCGCTATCCGGGTAGCCAGCGTTTCGATCAAGCGGTAGCGCTGCTCCGTGACCTCGTGGCGAACCAGGCGATACACCCTGGAATAGTCGACGGTACAGGCCAGCAGATCCTCTCTGGGGAGATCGAGGTAGAGCTCTACATCGATCGTGAAGCGGGCACCGAGCCGAGCCTCCTCCTCGAACACCCCATGATGGCCGTGGAAATCGAGCCCCTCGAGTACGATCTTATCCACCGATCCCCTCCCAGACTCTGAGCGCCTGAAGGTGCGCTGCGACATCATGCGCCCGAACCATAGCCGCTCCTGACGCGGCCGCGTGGAGGTGGAGCGCCAGACTGCCCGGATCTCGGGCGGTCGGAGCGGTCTCGCCGGAGAGAGACTCGATGAGCTGCTTCCGAGACGCCCCGATGAGCAGGGGATGTCCGCTGGCGAGTCGCGGCAGGGCTCGTAGTAGGGCGAGGTTATGCTCTAGTCGCTTGCCGAACCCGATCCCGGGATCGACGATTATGTCCACGATCCCCTCCTTGAGGGCCCGTTCGGCCCCACGGCGTAGGAAGGTGGACACCTCCTCGACCACGTCGCCGTAGCTGGGCGCGCGCTGCATAGTCTCCGGTGTTCCCTGCATGTGCGTGAGGACCGCAGGCGCCCCGGCCTCCGCACAGACCGCGCGCAGGGCGGGGTCCCGGAGCCCCCTTACATCGTTCACCAGGCAGGCTCCTGCGGAGAGTGCCTCCCTGGCGACATCGGGCTTGGAGGTGTCGATGCTTACCGCCACCTCTCCCGCTGCCAACCCCTCGATGACAGGTAGAACCCGACTTAACTCCTCGTGTGCGGGGACGGGGGTGGCGCCGGGTCTGGTCGACTCCCCTCCCACATCGACCAGCAATGCCCCGGCCGCTGCCATGGCCAGCCCCGCATCGATGGCGGCGGCGGCAGTGGCGAAGTGACCACCGTCGCTGAAGCTATCCGGAGTGACGTTCACGATGCCCATGACGGCGGTGCCCTGCCAGCGCAGGGCAAACCCCTCTCCAGAGGGTTCGCCCCCCGGGACCGGTCGCCGGAAGCGGAGTTCGAAAGCCCTCACGGGATTATGGTATCAGGCGTCGGGTCGCCAATCTTGGGGACGTTCGGCCAGCCCTAGCCGCCAGGCTACTGCCTGGACTACCCGCTCGGACGCCCTCCCGTCCCCGTACGGATTCGGGGCACTGCGCTTAGCTCGTAACCTCTCATCATCGCCGAGGAGTCTGAGCAGTAGATCTCGGACCCGATCGGGGTCGGTGCCGGCGAGGGTGAGGATGCCCACCTCCACCCCCTCCGGTCGTTCGGTGACGTTGCGAAGCACCACTACGGGCACGCCGAGGGTGGCCCCCTCCTCCTGAATACCCCCCGAGTCGGTAATGAACAGCATAGAGCGCCCTAACAGCGCGAGCAGGGCTGGGTAGTCCCAGGGGTCGTCGAGTACGACGTTGGGGAGGTCGCTCAGGGCGGGCCAGACCGCCTCCCGCACAGCCGGATTGAAGTGTACAGGGTAGACGAAGGTGATCTCCGGATGCGCCCGGGCCACGTCCGCGATCGCTCCAGCGAGGTCGGCGAGGACCGGCAGATTCTCCCTGCGGTGCAGCGTGATCCCTATCAGCGGACCCTCTGGCAGAGAGGGTGGTGGGGCGACCCGGTCGGAGAAGTATCGAACCGCGTCCACAACGGTGTTTCCGGTCACCACCATTCGCTCCGCTGACTTCCCCTCAGCGAGGAGGTTGTCGCGGGCGCGGGGGGTAGGGGGGAGGTCGAGATCGGTGAGCACGTCGGTGAGCCGCCGGTTGGCCTCTTCGGGGAAGGGCTGTCCAAGGTCGTGGGAGCGTAGCCCCGCTTCCACGTGGGCGATGGGGACGCCCTCGAAGAAGGCGGCTAGGGCCACGGCGAAGGTGGTGAGCGTGTCGCCGTGAATGAGCAGGTAGTCGGGTTTGAGCCGCCGGATCGCCTCCGCTGAGGCCGGTACGATTCGGGCGGTCAGGTCGGCGAGCGACTGCCTCTCGGTCATCACGCCGAGGTCAGCGTCGGCCTTGAGGTCGAACACCTCTAGCATCATGTCGAGTTGCTGCCGGTGCTGCCCGGTGACGAGCACGATGGGCTCGAGGTCGGGACAGTTCCGCAGGGCGTGTATAACGGGCCCCATTTTGGAGGCCTCGGGTCGAGTGCCGAATGCGACGCAGATGCGCCGGGTCACGGCGCCGAGAGCCGCTCTCGGCGCACCTCGTAAAGGCGCAGGAGGCTCACGGTCGCAATCAGGATAATAGTTGTCGAGATGGTGAGGTACATAAGGGGGGGTGGGGTGCTCGAGAGCATCATTCCGAGGAAGCCTAGTATCAGCGTGGCGACCCACAACAGCACTACTGTCAGGCGGTTCGACCCGCTCCGCTGCCGGAGGAGGTCATGGATGTGGTCGTTGCCCGCAACGGCCGGGCTTACCCCCCGCGAGAGACGACGGACCGTGACCTGGGTAAGGTCGACGACTGGGAGTGCCAGCACCAGGACCGGGGCTACCACGGTCACGGCGGCCGTCACTTTGAGGGCGCCCAGGACGCTTACCGCAGAGAGCGTGTAGCCGAGAAGGTAGGCACCGGAGTCCCCCATAATGATCTTGGCCGGGCTGAAGTTGTGGCGGAGGAAGCCGAGAGAGGAGCCAGCGAGGGCGGCTAGGAGCAGTACGGTCGCGCCACGGTCGGGGAGTTGCAGCGCCACGGCGAGGAGGCTTAGACTCGCGATCGTCGCGATGCCCGAGGAGAGGCCGTCGAGGCCGTCGATGAAGTTGAAGGCGTTGGTGAACCCTACAACCCACACCAGGGTCAGGATTATCGCGAGCGTCTCGGGGATGAATAGATAGCGAGAGCTACCGAAGTAGTTGGTAATGAAGTCGATCTTGACGCCGTTTACCACCAGGATACCCGCCGCCATGAACTGCGTGACGAGGCGCATCGCGGCGGGTACCTCCCAGATGTCATCGATGAATCCGACTAGGGTCATGAGGACTCCACCCAGAACGATGGCTAACAGCTCGGTCCGGAAGGTGTTGATCAGAGCTGGCTGCAGCAGACTCCCTACCACCAGGGCTAGCAGGAAGCCACCGAGGATGGCTACTCCGCCGATATTAGGCATGGTCCCACGGTGCACTCGCCTCCCGCCACCCTGTTGCACAGCGCCGATGCGCTCGGCGAACGAACGCACATTGGGGACGAAGAGGGCCACGGCGACGAGGGCTGTCACGAAAGCCAAGACCGCTAATGGCAGGTAGCTCGCATTCAACTGCACAACCCCTATCATACGCTTATGGTCCGAGATGTGGATGTGAGATCTATTGGGTCCCGTAGATGCGGTCTCCGGCATCTCCGAGTCCAGGGACGATGTAGCCCTTCTCGTTGAGCCGCTCGTCGAGGGCCGCGAGGATGATTTCGACGTCAGGGTGAGTAGATCGGACCGCCTCCACCCCCTCGGGTGCCCCGAGGATGCAGAGCAACCGGATGCTGCTCACCCCTCTCTCCTTCAGTATCCTGATGGTGGCCACAGCGCTCCCCCCGGTTGCGAGCATCGGGTCGAGTACGAATACGCCACGTTCGGAGATGTCCGACGGTAGCTTCCTGTAATACTCCACCGGCTCCAGCGTCCTGGGGTCCCGGTAGAGTCCGACATGCCCGACCCGGGCGTTGGGAACGAGGCTGAGGATGCCATCGACCATGATCAGTCCGGCCCGGAGGATGCCTACCAGGGCTAGCTCTTTCCCCGTCAGTCGGCGCACCCGTGTGGGGGCGACCGGGGTCTCCACGTAGGCCTCTTCGAGGGGGAGGTCCCGCATGGCCTCGAACGCCATCAACATGGTGATCTCGGTGCATAGAGCCCGGAAATCGCGGATGTTGGTGTTTCGGTCGCGCAGGAGCGAGAGCTTGTGCTGGATCAGGGGATGGTCGATTACGCTGACATGCATTCGGTACACCTGCCCAAGAAAAGCCCTGAGGTGTAGACCTCAGAGGATTTGGAAAACTTGGCGGAGGGGGTGTCCACCGCGCTCCCGCGGTGTTCCCAAGCCTTCCGAGCTAAGCCAGGATAACCCGTCCAGGACTATTCGTATCGTGCTCTCCTTGTTTGGCCCGGAAGCCACCGTACCTTCGGGCGCCGGCAGCGGCCTACGCGCGGACATCACCGCCCCCGAACCTCCGCTGTCGCGCCATCGTCCCCTGCGGGGTACAGGTGACACGCCACGTCGTGTCCTTCGCCGTGGTGCGTCACAGCCGGGAAGGTGGCGTCACAGACACCGGCGATGGCCTCAGCACAGCGGGTGTGGAACGGGCAGCCGCTCGGCACCTGCAGCGCGCTGGGCGGCTCCCCTTCGATGACGGACCGCAGCTGATGACGGTTGGCGGGGTCGGGTTCGGGCACGGCGGCGAGCAGACCGCGGGTGTACGGGTGCTTGGGTGACTCGATGACGCGCCGCGCCGGACCGAGCTCGACGACGCGGCCGAGGTACATCACCGCGATGCGGTCGGCGAAGTGCCGCGCGCTGGCGAGGTCGTGGGTGATGGTGAGCAGGGTCAGGTCGCGCCCTTCCTGCAGTTCGCGCAACAGGTAGAGGATCTCGGCGCGGCTGCTGGCGTCGATCATCGACACCGGCTCGTCGGCCACCAGCAGCTGTGGCTCGAGCACCATGGCGCGGGCGATGCTCACGCGCTGCCGCTGACCGCCGGAGAGGGTGTGGGGATAGAGCTCCAAGAACTCGGAGGCGGGCTGCAGCTTGACGTGCTCGAGCGCCGTCAGGACCCGCTCCTGGCGGGCCTTGTGGGAAGGCGGCCCGTGTATCTGGAGCGGCTCTTCGACCAGGTCGAAGACGCGCATGTACGGGCTCAGGCTGGCGTAGGGATCTTGGAACACCGCCTGCACCTGCCTTCGGAACCCGTGCAACTCCGCTTCGGTCAGAGCCGTGATGTCCTGGCCGTCGAACACGATACGGCCCCGCAACGGCACCCCCAACCGCAGCAGCGCCCGCCCCAGCGTCGACTTGCCGCTGCCGCTCTCGCCCACTACGGCAACGCTCTCGCCGCGGCCGAGAGTGAGATCGACCTGCTCGAGTGCCTTCACTGGGGCGTTGCCGAAGAGACCCCGCCGCACCCAGTAGTACAGGCTCACCCCCTCGAGGCGCGCCAGGGGCTGTGCGGCAGGAGAGGCGGCGCTGCCGCTGCCGGGAGCTGGCACTCCCCCGGGGACGGGCGGCGTGGAAGGTCGGGACCCGGCGCCGGAGCCGTTCGCGGACTCGCCACTCGCAGGCCCCACCCTTTCGGGCAGCGGCTGGTACAGCCAGCAGCGGGCCCGCGGGCCCGTGCCCACCTCGACCAGGGCGGGCGCATGCTCGCGGCACGGCTCGAACGCCACAGGGCAGCGGGGTTGGAAGCGACAGCCGGGCGATGGGGTACGGGGGTCGGGTGGGGCGCCGGGCAGGAAGGTAGGGCGGGTGCCGCCGTGCAGGCGCGGGATGCTGGCGAGTAGCGCCCTGGTATAGGGATCGTTCGGGGCCGTCAGGACCTCGTCGGCGCCGCCGATCTCGCGCAATTGCCCTGCGTAGAGAACCCCCAGGCTGTCGCACAGGTCGCTTGCGAGCGCCAGGTCGTGGGTAATGAAGAGCATCGACGTGCCGCGTTCGCTCCGCAGGCGCTTGAGGAGGTTCATAATCTGGGCTTGGATCGAGACGTCGAGCGCGCTGGTGGGCTCGTCGAGGATCAGCACCGCGGGTTCGAGGGCGAGCGCCATGGCGATCATCGCCCGTTGGCGCATTCCGCCCGAGAGCTCGTGGGGGTAACGCATGGCGGATCGCGCGCCGAGGCCGACCTGCTCGAGCAGCTCGCCGGAGCGCCGGAGCGCCTCGCGGCGCCCCACCCCGTCGAGTCGCCAGCACTCGGCCAGTTGCTCCCCGACGCGCAGCACCGGGTTGAGTGCGTGCATGGCGCTCTGCATCACCATCGCCAGGCGCCGCCAGCGCACCTCGACGCGGAAGCGCTCGTCGCTCATGGCACCGAGGTCGAGCTCCCCGAGCTGCATGCGCCCGGTGACGCTCGCGCTCTTTGGCAGCAGGCGCATCAGCGCCCGCGCCAGACTGCTCTTGCCGCTGCCCGACTCGCCGATCACCCCCAGCGCCTCACCGCCGAGCGCCAGCTCGAACGACACGCCGTCGACCGCCCGCACTGCGCCGCGGCCGCCGTGGTAGGTCAGGCGCAGGTCCTCGACGGTGAGCCGGTCCATCACGCCTCCCGCAGGCGGGGGTTCACGACCGTCTCCATCCCCAGCGCCAGCAGCATGAAGGTGACGGCCGTGAGCACGATCAGGAGCCCCGGCGGCACGACCCACCACCAGTAGCCGAGAAACACCGCACCGGTACGGAATCCTTGCTCGAGGATCTGACCCCAGGTGGGCAGGCTGGGGTCACCGAGCCCGAGGAACGATAGCCCCGCTTCAGCGAGAATCGCGCCGGGCGCGGAGAAGATGAGCTGGGCGAACACGAAGGGGGCGGTGTGGGGGAACACGTGGTGACGCAGGATGTGTGCTGTCGGTGCCCCCAGCGTGCGCGCCGCCTCCACTTCGGGGCTGGCGCGCAAGGGCAGCACCATCGAGCGCACCATGATGGTGAGCCCCGGCCAACCGAACACGACCAGGATTGCCAGAATCAGCCACAGTCGCGACCCCAGGATGAACACCAGAAAGATCAGCAGTGGCAGGACGGGCACGTTGTTCATTACGTCGGCAACGCGCTGGATCACGAGGTCGGTGCGGCCGCCGACGAAACCGCTCACCAACCCGAGGGCGGTGCCGATCGCGGTGCTGAGCGTCGATGCCAGAACACCGATCAGCAGCGCAATGGGCAGCCCGAAGAGCAACCCCTCGGCGAGGTCGCGGCCGATCGCGTCGGTGCCGAACAGGCCGTACACCGCCCCGCCGGCCACGCCTTTCACACTCGACACCACGTCGCCGGGGTCCGCCACCGCGAAGCGCGCCTCGAGCAGGTAGCGGCCGAGCAGCGGTTCGAACGACCCGTCGGCGGCGGGCACGCCGAAAAGCCCCACCAGTGGCCGGGCGCGCAGGGCCTCCCGCACGACCTCGGCGTCCACCGCCTCGGCATAGATGGAAGACAGGGCCTGGGCGATCGCCTCGGGTAGCCTCCGCTCCCCGCTGAGAAGCAGCCGGTGCGGTGTCTGGGCGTAGCGCACGTACGGCCCGCTCTCACCCGGCCGCGGCCCCGTCACCGCTTCACGCGCCAGAGGTACGCGTACGCCGTCGGGACGGACGAGCACCAACGCGTATTGCGGCGGCCGCACAGCGTAGCGCACCTCGCCCAGGGTGAACGACAGGAAGGTCGGAGGCTCGTCGGCGTCCTGGACGAAGGCGAGCTCGTAGACGCGCGTCTCGCGCGAGCCGGCGGCGGCGACCTCGCTCGGCTCGTGCGCCACCACCACTTGGTGGACCGGCCGGCGCTCGCGCGACAGCTGGTTGGTCCAGGCTGGCGGTACGGCGGACGGGAAGTCGGACCACACTGCAGGGTTGCTCCACCGCGCGGGCCCGAAGTCGAGTGGGTAGGTGGCCACGACGTAGAGCGACACCAGCGTCAGCGCCGCCAGCAGGCCCAGCCCCAGGCGCCCTGGGACCGAGGCGAGCAGTTGGCTAATGGCGGAGCGCCTGCGCATCCTCGTACCGCACACGCGGGTCGAGCAGCACGTACAGTACCTCGAGCACCATGCGGGCCGCGACGTACAGCAACGTGAACATGAAGGTCAGCCCGATGATCAGCCCCTCGTCGGGCGTGCCCACGATGGCGTCGTAATAGAGCCTTCCCATGCCGCGCCAGTCGAACACCGTCTCCACCAGGATCGACCCACCGAGCGAGCCGGCGAGGCCGAGAATGAGGCCGGTGACGATCGGCGGCGCCGCCACCCGCAGCACGTGGCGCCGTTCCACCACACGTCCTGGCAACCCCTTGGCACGTGCCAGCGTCACGAAATCCTCCTGCGCCACATTGAGCGTGATGGTCCGCACCACGTAGATGTAGGGCCCGACGCTCACGAGTACCAGCGTGAGCACCGGTAGGATGGCGTGCAGGGCGAGGTCGAGGAAGCGCGCCAGACCGGCTTCGGGCGGCGGCGTGCTGTACATCCCGCCCGCCGGCAGCAGCCCGAGTTGGAACGATAGCAACAGGATCAGCATGATCCCCGTCCACCAGGCGGGCAGGGCGTAGCTGACGGACGCCAGGTACGAGATGGCGCGGTCGGCGAGGCTGCCGACCTGGGTGGAGAGCCATACCCCCAGCGTCAGGCCGATGATGGCGGTGATTGCCAGCGCCGTGGTGAGCAGCAGCACCGTGGGGGGGAGTCGCTCGAGCACGATGTCGGCGATGCGGTTGCTTCCGTCGGTGGCGCGCATGGTGCGCGCCACGCCGAGGTCGAGGGTGAACACCCGCAGCACCATGCTCGGCAGGCGCTGGTGCCAGGCGCGGTCGAGACCGTACGCCGCCTCGAGCTCGCTGCGCCGCGCTGCCACCGCCGTCTCGAGCGCCTCGGGGTCGGTGATGGTCTCGGCCAGCGCCGGCCTCAGGGCCCGCAGCTCCTCGCCGATGATGGCGCCGAGCATGCGCTCGCTGAACCCCGTGGCACCCAGACTCACCACCAACAGCACGAGCACCACCAGCAGCACAGCGATCAGGCTGGCCGCCCGCACCAGCAGCGGGCGAAGCAGCGAAGGCGTCACGCTACGGCAACACCTCGACGTCCACGCGCCGCTCGGAGATCAGTGCGAGTTCGCTCGACGAGGCGGCCAGATAGAGGTGGTAGAGGCCCGGGAAGAGCCCCTCTGTGACCTCGGACGGCAACGTGATGCGGAACCCGCCTCCCGCTTCGGGCGTCGCCTCCCCGCTCGTGATCAGTTCAGCGGTAGCGGCGTCGAGCAGCAGGTAGCGCAGCGCGAGCTCGCCAGGGGCTGCGACGTTCACGTTCAGCTCGCTCGCCTCGCCGGGGCGCAGCTCCCTGGTGGCGGGGGCCTCTATGGCGATCAGCTCGGCCTGCCCCAAGTAGTGCTCGCCTGGGTGGAAGGGGTAGGCCTCGTCGCGGAAGGCACGCAGTTCGGCGAACTGGGCCGGCGGGTCGTAGCGCGCCAGCCAGAAGGGGCCGTTGCCGATCACCAGGTGCTCGGTCTGGTCGAACCAGTCCAGCGCCGCCTGATAGCGCTGCTGCGCCTCCTCGGGCGTCACGAGCGTGCTCCCGCTGAAGTCGAATACGCCCTCTGGCACGTGCCGCCCGCGCGCGAACTGGCGCAGCGTGCGCTCCACCAGCCGGGCGTCGCGGCTCATCACTAGGCTGAGCCAGGGGACGTTGAAGCGCGCTGCGGCGGTGTCGCTGTAGGCGGCGCGGCGCTGCGAGAACACCAGGTCGTCCATCGCCGCCAGCACCTCCCACGGCGTGGAGAACGACGCGGGGCTGGCGTAGGAGGCGATGGAGTTCTCATCGAAGTGCCAGAAGTCGACGTAGACCTCGAGGCGACCATCTTCCGTGAGGCGGTAGCCGCGGAGGGTCTCGAGGTAGGGCCGTGAGGTGATTGCCAGCGCCACCTCCGTGCGCGCCTTGTCGGGGTCGTAGGCCAGCTCGAAGGCCTGTGCGATGCCGTAGATGGCGTCGGCAAGGGTGATCTGCTGACCGTGATGCCAGGGGGTTCCCAGGTAGCGCGAGTAGTCGAAGGTCACCTTGCTGCGCGCGCGGGCGCCCGGCCCCAAAGGCTCCCAGTGCTTCGCCGCCACGTCCCAGAGCAACGCGTCGGCCGGTACCTCCAGGGTATCGCCCGGACCGGCGGTCTCGACCTGGTACTCGGCGCGAAACGCCCCCGGCACGCCGGTGAACGGGTGGTTCCACAGCGGCGGGTCGGTGAGATTGCGCCAGATGTCGACGCCGTAGACGTCGCCGAATCCCGCCACCGGGTTCCAGGTGGTGCGCTCGGTCCATACCCACAGGTGTCCCACGGTCAGGTCCGGTCGCCCCGGAATGTACGCCTCGCGCAGTGTCCAGGGCGTGCGCGGCCCGGCGACGACGTCGTTGGTCACGCCCTCCAGCTCCGTGCTGGCGGCGAAACTGTTGGTAACGGAAACCAGCCAGACCCGTACCGACTCCTCGAGGGCCAGACGGGTCATCTCGGCGTAGATGACGTCGCGCTCCTCGCGGCTGCCGAACTCGCCGCGGAAGAGCCGCTGTCCCAGTTCGTCGAGCCGGGGCAGTTCGTACTGCCAGAAGCCGATCTCCTGCCAGCCCGGCATGTTGCCCAACCAGGGTGAGGTCATGGCGTTGATGGTGCCGACGTCGTAGCGTTGCGGTGCGCCGCGGCTCCAGCCCTCGGTGTAGAGGTGCCACTCGAAGGCCGCCGGGTCGGTGGAGTACACTGTCAGCACCGCCGGAGCGAAGTTCTGGTACGAGATCGCCACCTGGAAGCCGGCCTGTTCTAGCTCGGCGCGAATCAGGTCGCTGATCTCGCGCCGTTCGTCCTCGACGCGCGCGATGAAGCGCAGGCGAATCGGCTGGCCGTCGTAGTGCCAGCGATCGTCAACGCGCTCGGCGCCGGCGGCGACCATCGCCTGTTCGATCAGTTCTCGGCCGTACTCGGGGTCGTAGCGGATGCCGGAGCCGCGATCGACCTCGTAGATGGTGAGGTAGTCGTAGTCGTGCGGGCTGACGTGCGACACCATCGGCGTCGCCAGACCGCGGTAGAGGTCCTGGGCTATGAACTCGCGGTCGACCAGGAACTGCATCGCGCGCCGCACCTCAGGCAATGAGAAGGGGTTGAGCCGCCCGTCCGGTGCCGGCGCCGGATTGAGGATGAGCGAGAGCGTGGTGGCCGGTGCCTGGTAGAGTCGCGCGTTCGGGTCGCCCTGCAGCTCGAGGGCGGCGTCGGTGCGCAACCCGAAGAAGTAGAGATCCATCTCCCCGGCGCGCAGCTCGAGCGGCGCGCGGTCGACGTGGAACGAACGGAAGAACACCTGATCGGCGGCGGGGCCGGGCAGCGAGTGCGGGGGCTCGTAGGCCTGGGCGAGGGCGGCGGGCATCGCCAGGACCAGGACCGCGGTGACCGTGCGGAGGGCGCGGGCCTTGCCTGCCGCCACCGGCGAACGGGCTCCGGCAGCAGCACGCTGAAGGAGGACGGGCAAGGCCGTCCGCAGCGTCCCTCTGCCGCCGGCTGCCGGCCGGCAGCCCCTCGCGAATGCTGCGACCCGGCCGATCCCTGCCTGTCTGCGAGCCCATCTGCGCATCGCGCTCACTCCTTTCCGTCCGGCCCACGCTGCCGGCTCGCCCCTGCCACCGTCCTCCGCAGGCTCACCAGCGTCAGTGCCAGCAGTGCACCTAGGAGTATCCACGTCGGCGGACCCCCCACCCCAGCGGAGTGCGCGCTGGACGCGGTCGCACCGGGCCCGGGCGTCGACGGGCCCGAGGCGGGTGGTCCGCCCTGCCCGGCGACGAGCACGGGCGCCCCCGCATCGGTGGCTGTCCCCTGCTGCACGCCCTCGATCTGTTGCCCAAGCTCGCGCATCAGGCGCTCGATGGTGCCGAAGCCGAACTCGGTATAGAACGAAGAGCTGGCGACGTTGCCGCTGGCATCGACCGCCCGCACCGTCTGCGCACCCTCGCCGGTTACCGGCATGAATAGCTGGCTGGTGAAGCGCCCTTCGTCGTTGGTGCGTGCGAAGGCGATGGTGGCGTCGCCGAGTAGCACGAAGATGTCCATCTGGGGTTGGAAGCCGAAGCCTTGAAGCGTCACCTCCTGCCCCCCCGGCCCGGCCGGCGGCGAGAGGAATACTTCGGGCGAGGCGATGGCTTCCAGGCGCGAGAAGCCGATCTTCTGGTTGGTGCCGCCGAACTCGCCGAGGCGGGCGTCGGCCCAGGCCAGGTAGACCTCCTCTCCAGCTGCGCGGATCGAGAAGTAGTCACCGATGAACAGGCCGCTGGGGAAGGCGCGGTTCGGGTTCGACGCGAAGTCGGTGACGCGCGTGTCGCCGACGCGGAAACCGAGTCGCTCGTGCTCGAAGCCCCAGCTCTCGCCGCCGTCCTCCGAGCGCGTGTAGTAGATGTGGTAGCGGGTCTGAGCCGGGTCATCGCGCATGTCGCCCCACATCACATGCACTACCCCGTCGGGGCCGACGTCCACCGAGGGAAAGAACTGAAGCGCCGCACCATCGTCGTCGTTGAGGCGCCGCGGTCGCGTCCAGGTCCGACCGCGGTCGCGCGAGCCGACGACGAAGACGTCGCCGTCGTCGTTCAGCCGGTCCGAAGGGCGGGCGACGTAGACAACGTACAGCTCGCCGTCTGGACCGATAGCGAGTTGCGGGAAAGCGCTCGCCCAGTAGCGGAAGAAGGCGTTGCGCGGGCGGAAGCTGATCTCGTTGAAGGAGGTGGCAACCGAAGACGTCGCGAAGCTGCGCCCCAGGTCGCTCGAGCACCCTACCCAGATCTCCGCAACGCCCTTCATGCTGTCGTCGTCGGTGCTGTCTAGCCAGGCGACGCAGACCGTGCCATCGGGGCCGACCACCGGCTGCGAGCCCTGAACCACGCGCTCGGTGCCGAAGGCACTGGAACCGGGGCCGCCCTCGGACTCGCCGTAGCCGCGCCGCACGGTGGGGCTGACCGCCACCGGCTCGCTCCAGGTGAGGCCGCCGTCGTCGGACGTCACCATCCGGATGGTCGTGCGGACCTCGCGCGGCAGGAGGGCGGGGACCTCCCCGATCCAGAACACCTCGTAGTTGGTCTCGAAGTCGGTGTAGGTGACGTACAGTACGTCGCGGCTCGGGTCCTCCGGGTGCGGACCGCTTGCCATCCAGGGCTTATCGAGGAAGCCGACGTCGATGGTGCCGCGCAGGCGGCCGAACTGGTCGGGCGCGAGGTTCTCGGTGCTCACCCGGGAGCTCGCCGTCGAGACCGGCCGGGGCCAGGTAAAGCCGTCGTCGGCCGAGTGGGACACGGCGATGCTCGACACCAGCGAGAAGATCACGACCGGTCCGACCGCGAACTCCTCGACGCCGATCGAAATGCTGGCGAAGTAGATACTCCCGTCGCTACCGAATGCCAGCACCGGGTCGCCGCCGGAGACCCGGTCGTCCGGCAGGTACGGTACCTGGTTCGGCCCCTCCCAGGTCTCGCCACCGTCGAAGCTGACGTAGACACTGTTGGAAGGGAAGTTGTAGTCGATGATGCCCAGCACCAGGTGTTCGGGATCGCGGGGGTTGGCCGCCAGATGCGGCTCGGTCTGGATGGGGAACTGGCTGAAGTCGCGCGTGACCAGCACGTCGCGGCTGAACGCCGGGCCGGGTTCGCGGAACGGCACCAGCGCCGCCCCCCCCGGCGCCTGCATGGCGGAGCCGGGCTGCCCTATGCCGCCCTGGAGGCCGAGAAAGTCCATGCGCGTGAGCAGGTTGGTGCCGGGCCGCCGCCGCAACCCGGGGTCGATGCCCTCGACCAGGAGCCAGGCCCGCCCCGAAAGCATGTTCTTGATCGGTGCGAGCAGGTTGACGGCCTGCTGAGAGTCCGGCCTCTGGGGCGTGGAGGGAATCTCGATGGCGTGCTGGGCTGCGGCGGTTCCCAGCGTCAGCGCTGCCGCCAGCGCTAGGAGCAGGACGTTTGCCGGCCACCGGGTCCGGGCGCCAGCTCGCCTCGGCCAGCGGGAACACCGGCCGGCCAACCACCAAGGGTGCTCGACGTTCAGGTTCCGGAACTGCTCTACCATTCTCACTTGACATCACCGCCTTCTTTGGTTCGCCCGCAGGGACGGGCTGTGCTGCGCACCGCGAGCCCAACGCGGTGTTCTTCGGTAGGCCCCCAGGGGCAGGCTCTTTCAGTTGGGATCTGCCGACTCATTCGAGCAAGACTAGCAGCGCATCGAGCCGGTTGCTCACGCTCAGCAGCGCCGCGTTGTGGTAGTTGGCGAAGGCTGCTGAGAAGCCGTAGGCGCCGGTCTCGCCGAAGGCGCGGTTGCGCTCCTCGGGGCTGGGATATTCGGCGTGGCGCCAGTCCAGGAAGACCTCGCTGGTCTCGCGCAGGCGCGTCGCTGGATTTGCCAGCCGCGCGGGGTCGGCTACGAGCCCGAGACCACGCAGGCGCTCCAGATACAGCTCGGCCTCCGCGCGGTCCTCGGGCAGATCCTTGCGCAGCTCGATGAGTAGCAAGCGGCTGGCCTCCATCTGGTCCGCCTGCTGCACCAGCGTGTCCACCAGCCGCTCGAGGTTGTCACGCTCGCTGCGGACGTGGTGTAGCTCGGCGAGCAGCTCGACGTTGAGGCGTTGCAGCTGCTCGATCTGCGCGGCGGCTTCCGCGGGGACCTGCTCGGTCGAGCCGTCGCCCTGGGCGCGGGCGAGGATCGCCGCGAACGCGATCATCCAAAGGGGGTGCGGCGTTGCGCCGTGCACGAGGGCGGTCCCGGGGGCGGGGCCCGCGGTGAGCAGCTCGAAGGCCTTCAGCAGGTAGGGATCGTCCTGCTCGGGGAACTCGGCCCAGTCGGCCTCGATCAGCACGTCGGGGGTCACGCCCGCCCGCTCGAGGACGCTGCCGTCTGGCAACCGCAACCCGATCACGGTCAGCTGCAGGAGCGAGCCGCCCACGAAGTCGAGGGGGCGCACCCCGCGGGTCACGCCAGATGTCGGCTGGCCCACCACCTGCGCGCGCCCGTGCGCTTGCAGCAGGGCGGCGAGCTGCTCAGCTTCGGCGATGGTGGCCTCGTCCACCAGTACCACCACGGGCACCTGATCGAAGCCCGGCTTGAGCGGGGCGGGCGGCAGCTCGATGGGGCTGTCGCCGGCGCGCGTGTAGAAGGCCCCGATCTCACCCTCGAGGAAGTACGACAGCAGCGGCAGCAGCACACCCGGCGCCCCTGAACGGGTGCCGCGCACATCGAGGATCACGCCCTCGAGCGGCGGCGGGGTGGTGAAGGCGTCCATCGCCTGCTCAATGCCGCGCAGCGTCTCCTCGCCCGCGAGGCTCACCAGCCGGAGGTAGGCGTAGGCGCCACCCGGTCCGATCCGCCGCGCTTCGGGCAGGATGCGCGCGGTGACGGTGCCGCGCTTGATCGCGACCTCGCGCGGATCCTCGTCCGGCGAGGCCACCAGCAGCCGCACGGTGCTTTCGGCGGGGCCGCGGATGATCTCGACACGGGGGCAGTCGTCGCCGTCGACCGCCAGGATGCGGTCGCGCGACCTGAGGCCAGCCGCCTCGGCGGGACTGTCCGGGAAGACCGCCACCACCCTCAGTGCCTCGCCGGGACGCTCTACTCCGCCGCGGTCGAGCAGCGCACCGATGCCGCCGTATTCTGCCTCCTGGGCGGCGATCGCCTCGAGCACCAGCGGGTTGACGAAGGTCGTGAGGGGGTCGTTCAGCGTGCCGACCATGCGGTCGAGCAGGTCGTAAAACTCCCAGGCGTTCGCCGTCTCCAGCACGAAGGGGGCGAATTCGGCGGTCACCACCTCCCAGTCGACGCCATTGTAGTCCTCGAAGAGGTAGAAGTCTCGCACCGCCTCCGTCACCGAGTTGAACAGGCCGATGCGAACATCCTCGGGGATCGCCAGCGGCGTCTCGGGGCGCGGGATCTCAGGCGGGGTGGGTTCAGGGCAGAGCTCCTGCGCTGCGGCCAGGCTGAAGGTCGCCGCAACCAGTGCCATCGCGAGGAATACCGCCACCCGGGCCATCGTGGGCGCGGGACGAGCGGAAAGGGTGTCCGTCCACACAGTTGCTACCTCCTGCTTCGTCCCCACCCAGCCTCCATCCCCACCCAGCCTCCAGTGAGACTGGAACCCAGGGGCATAACGGCCAGGAGGACCAAGACATATATGATGCATCGCTATTGCCGAGATTATAAACGACGCAGGCGGATGTGGAGGTTGGTGCTGGTCGGAAACTCCGATCTTGCAGTGATTCGGGGTAGGGTATATGGTGGAGAGGGTGTCCACCACTTGAGCTCCTTACTAAGTTCCCGAGCCTTCCAAACTAATCCCGGATAATCTGTCCAGGACAGTAATACGACAAAATCCGAGATATCATCGGTACCTGTACATTCCTAGAGAATCCGTGTTATTCTATCTCCAGAAATGGCACGGAATTGTATATATAAGAGGAGATTCAATGCCTAAACAACGCGGTAGCAAACACCTGACTAACCGACTAAGCGCCCAGAAGGTACGCACAGCCCCACCCGGATTCTACTGCGACGGACAGGGCCTGAACCTCCGCGTGGACCCCTCAGGTGCCCGCCGCTGGGTCCAACGCCTGGTGATCCGCGGCAAGCCACGGACCCTGGGGCTGGGCGGCTATCCACTGGTCTCCCTTAAGGAGGCCCGCGAGAAGGCACTCGCCAATCGCAAACTAGCTCGAGCAGGCGGCGACCCCCTAGCCGAGAAACGGAGAGCCCAGGGGATACCGACCTTTGCCGAAGCAGCGACAAAGGTGATCGAACTCCACCGATCCTCCTGGAGTAGTACTAGGAGCGCAGCCCAATGGCAGGCCTCCCTTCGCGACTACGTCCTCCCCCAGATCGGCACCAGACAGGTCGACCAGATCACTACCGCCGATGTGATGGAAGTACTGCTACCGATCTGGTCCGATAAACCGGAGACCGCAAGGCGGGTCCGCCAACGGATCAGTACCATCATGAAATGGGTCATCACCCAGGGCTACCGACTAGACAACCCTGCCGGTGAGGCCATCGGGGCAGCACTTCCCAAACAGAACGGAATCAAGACCCACCACCGGGCCCTACCCCATCCAGAGGTCGCCAAGGCGATCGCAGCTATCCAGGACTCAGACGCCTATCCGGCAACCAAACTCTGCTTCGAATTCATCGTCCTGACCGCCTGCCGCTCGGGCGAGGTCCGACATGCGACCTGGAACGAAATCAACCTCGACACTGCCACCTGGACCGTTCCCCCCGAACGGATGAAGGCAAAGAGAGAACACCGGGTACCCTTACCCGGTCGCGCCATTGAGATCCTGCTCGAGGCCCAGCTACTCTCAAACGCTAAGGGGAGTTCGAACGGGGAAGAGCGCACCAATACCCCCGGACTGGTCTTCCCCTCACCAACCGGCCGCCCACTCTCCGACAACACGATCTCAAAACTGCTGCGAGACCTCAAGATCCCCGCAGTACCACACGGGTTCCGCTCCTCCTTCCGAGATTGGGCTGCAGAATGCACCAACACCCCCCGTGAGGTCATGGAAGCGGCCCTCGCCCACATCATCAAGGACAAAGCGGAGGCAGCCTACGCGAGATCAGATCTGCTCGACCGGCGCCGCAGTCTGATGAATCAGTGGGCGGATTACCTAGAGAAGCAACACCGAGAGACCGTAGATGTACTGCACCACGCATAGCCGCTCATTCCCTAAGTGGAACGATGTGTGCTCCAGGGTGTTCGAGCTCACCCGCCTCGAGTTGATCAGGGACGCTGGTGAGAGGATACGAGCCATCGAGGCCTACGCCAGGGAGCGCGCGGGCGAGGGCCTGGATAAGCGACTAGCCTCGATTGAGGATCCCCAGGAGAGATGGAAGACCATTGCGGCCACATGTGACCTTACTGAGGAGGAATGCCGTATCCTCCGTACCCTCTGCAGAGAGCGCCGCGCTGCCTGGTTGAGAATGATTCGGCTCAATAGACAGCTTAAGCAGCCGATGAACAACACCGAGTACAGGGCGCTGTGGAATGTGCTTCTCCTCCCCGATGTTCTCAAGCGACGCCGGGACGGCCAGCACATTGACGACGACTGCCTCGAACAAGAGGCCGCCTATATGTTGCAAGTCCTCAGATGGCCGACCGACATCTCTCCAGTAGCTGTGGAGCCCGACGTAATCGCCCACATCTGGTTCACTATCGGCTCCCAATGGGGTGAGGAGAATGCTGATAAGGAGCTGCAGAGATACATTGAGATCAGCCCCGACAGTAGACTCTTCTGGGATGGTCTGATGGCAATCGCGGACCGATGCCGGGCGGAGCAGAGATCACTCCCTGAGCGCCTAAGCACTTGGCTCGAGGAAGTGCGTGAGGGTCAATACAAGCGTCCCAAGAAGGTCACCGGCGGCTACCCCCATGCCAACGAATCGCGGGATACGTGGCTTGCGAACGCAGTATCCCAACTCCAGATGCGGGGCATGACCGAAGCAAAAGCCCTCGAGGCAGTAGCCAAAACGGTCAACAAGAGGCTGTCACGTACCCCGAAGTCCTCGGGCTACGAGAATATGTGCCCAGACGCCGTCAAGAAGGCTATTCGAAATGTCCCTAAAGAGCCAGTTCCCACTTTCATATCCTGGATCTGGGATCTGGAATACCGCCGGATCGCCAAACTTCGTGAGAAGAATCAGAAGAAGCTAGAGAGTACCGGGTTGGCCTAGGACGCTGGCGGAACCCGATCCAATAGCGTTTCCCTTTTTTTCGCGGCTGGGGTGTGGAACCCTTCGGATAAAGGAGGTAGTTCCATATGCCCACCAGATTCCTGAGACGTCCAGAAGTCGAGGCCCGAACCGGCCTCAGCCGCAGCTCGATCTACGCCCTGATGGACAAGAGTGAGTTCCCCCGACCCCGCCGCATAGGTAAGCGGGCTGTGGCCTGGGACGAGGCCCAGATCGAGCGCTGGCTTTCGAATCGTGCTGAAGCCGATCCGCTCGACCTCTACTCGCCGAAGCGTCGCACCGCCGAAACCACTGATCCTTCCTCAGCGTCGTGAATGAGCCATGCATAGACACGGTCGCCTACACACTCGAGGCCAGGTGAGGACGAAATGGCGGGTGGGCCTTACACGGTCGCTGACCTCGATGCAGCTATAGCCTCTCTGGGGTCGCATCCCCAGCTGGACGGCGAGCGCCGCCGAATTCCATGCCCCGCACCGAACCATCCAGGCGACCGCTCCGAGGCCAACTGTAGCGTTTGGGTCGGTCCTGACAGCAGCATCGGAGCAAAGTGCCACAGTGCAGGATGCTCCCATCGGGAGATCCTCGAGGGTCTGGACCTAAACCAGGGCAGTAATGGCCAGAGCCGAAACCCCACCTCGAGCCAGCACCCAAGGAAGCACCGGCCCGGCCCGAACGACCGTAAGCCTGCTTCAAGGGGAAAACTCGGCCCCATCGTGGCGACATACGACTACCTGAACGGCGATGGGACACTGCTCTACCAGGTAGTCCGCTATGACCCCAAGGACTTCAGGCAGCGCCGGCCTAACGGAAAGGGTGGCTGGATCTGGAAGCTAGACAACGTCGAGCGCATCCTCTATCGCCTGCCCGAACTGCTGGCCGCCGACCCCGGTCAGCCTGCATTCATCTGCGAGGGCGAGAAGGACGCAGACAACGTTGTAGCACTGGGGTTGGTAGCGACCACCAACTCGGGAGGAGCGGGCAAATGGGATCTGATCAAGGATCTAAGCCCTCTCGAGGGCCGACAGGTCGTGATACTGCCCGACAACGACCCTGGAGGACAGGGCCTCCGTCACTCCGACCAAGTGGCCTCCAGCCTTCAGGGAATGGCTACCAGCGTGAAGATCTTGGTACTTCCCGACCTTCCCGAGAACGGTGGTGATGTCTCGGACTGGATAGCCAAGGGGGGCACAGCTGAGGGTCTGCTGAATCTGGCGGCTGACGCACCAGAGTGGACACCATCACTGATTTCCACGGTGTCCGGTGACGAGAGTACTCCAACTCGCGAATGGCTCGAGAACCTTCTGCAGAGCGCAACCGACGATCCAGGGGTGCTCCTCGAGCCAGCTACGGTCGTTCTTCTCCGGGCGCTCCCCTCAGCCGACCGGGTGCGGTTCAGGGCGGAAGTCTCGAAGCGCAAGATCAAGATTCAGCTCAGTTTGCTCGACAGGGAGGTTTGGGGAACCAGCAGCAAAGCCGACGAGGAGACAGCCCAGGGACGGCCGATCGAATGGACCGAGATCGAACCGTGGCCGGCGGAGGTCGACGGTGCCGAGCTGCTGGCGAACCTCAGCTCCCTGGTGCGTCGCTACATCCACCTGCCCTCGACAGCAGCCGATACCATCGCACTCTGGATCGTCCACACTCATTTTCACACCCATCTGGAGGTAAGCACGTTCCTGAACCTGACCTCCGCGACGAAGAGGTGCGGCAAGAGCCTATTGCTAGAGATCCTGGCTGAACTGGTCTACCGACCCCTGCCACTCAGTGGGCGTATCACCTCGGCAGCACTGTTCCGAACCATCGAACTCCACGCCCCGACCCTCCTGCTCGACGAGGCCGACACCTTCTTCGGCAAGGATGACGAACTCCGGGGAGTGGTAAACGGCTCCCAGCGCCGTGAACTGGCCTACGTCCTCCGCTGCGTCGGTGAGGAGCACGAACCCCGTAAGTTCGTTACTTGGTGTCCGAAGGCCATCGCGGGCATTGGAAAGTTGCCGGATACGGTTCGCGATCGTTCCCTGGTTCTCAACCTCGAGCGCAGACCCGCCAATGCACCGGCGCTACCGAGGTGGCGTGATCGGGACCGAGGAGCTATTGAGGAATTACAGCGACAACTCCTGCGCTGGGTAACCGACAACAGGGAAGCGATCCTGGCCGCCCGAGCGTCCGTGAGCTACCCGCCCGGCCTTCACGACCGAGCCCGGGATGCTTGGGAGTCCCTGTTGGCCATCGCCAATATCGCCAGAGGCGAGTGGGCAGGCCAGGACGGTCGAGCTTGGGCAGCCTGTGAGGCCCTGCGGCTGAATGAGACCGACGAGACAGGGGTCCGAGAACAGCTGCTGGCCGACCTCCGGGTCATCTTCGAAGAGGCAGGCAACCCAGAGACGTTGTCGACTCAGGAGATCCTTGATGAGCTCCACCAGCTGGAGGCGAGACCGTGGAGCGAGTGGGGTAGGAGCAACCGGCCGCTGTCACCTCAAGGCCTAAGTAGGCTGCTCGCACCGTTCAAGGTGAAGCCAGGGAATCAGCGGAGCGGAGGAAGGCAGTCCAAGGGATACCGACGCGAAGACCTTGAACCAATCTGGAAGCGCTACACCGTCTCTCCCTCGAAGGAGGGGTCTCCTATCCGTCCCACCGTACCAACCCCGTCAGGGACAGCATTCTCGACCGATCACCATCCGTCCCACGCTCTGGAGCCGGGACGGATAGAAAATCCGAGAAATCCTGTCCAGGAGCCGATTGGGACGGCGGGACGGATAGAGTACCCTTCTCCAGAGAATGAGAGAGGAGATAGTACCTGGATCGAGGGAAAACTGTGACCACTCACTTACCCTCAAGGACGGCCCGTGAGGTCCTCCTCCGGGCTCAGCATGAGGGACTCGAGCTCTGGGTAGAGGGAGATCGAGTCCGCTATCGCTGTCCTCACCGGCCTAGTCAAGAACTCCTCGAGCTCTTAAGGCAGAAGAAGACCGAGCTCATCCCCCTACTCGGGGCTAGGGGCGTACCACCGCTGCCACCCGAACTCACACCTCTGATCAGGGCGGCATCGTCGGGACTCCTCGCTAGAGCCGTCTTCCTTCCCGGCGGAATGGTCCCCGACCTCGGACGCTACGTCTGCGCCTGGTGTGCTGCCTATCTGGTTGGGGATCGATCCTCTAGATCCCAGGCCATAGCCCGGCTTCAGGAGGCGAGGCGTGCATGGTGCTCGTAAGGAGTATGCGGACAGGAAAGAGCAAGCCGTCACAGCGCTTGCGGTGCTGGGAATCGAAGAGAGGGGTGATCACGTATGAGCAAACAGAAATCAGCTAAGTCAGGCCACCCGACAACGACCATTACTTTCAATGAGAATGAGCAGAAAGGAGAACTCAAGCTTATCGGTGGCTCTAACTCCGACGACTGGAACAACACACTAGCCCAACAGGCACTTCTGGCCCAGTGGACACTGCACTCGGATGAGACGACACAGGATCGACAGAATAGTGCCACCGTGGCGGCGCTGGTCGGCATAAGGCCGAAGGATGAACTGGAAGGGATGATGGCGGCCCAACTGACCGCAGCCCACAACGCCGCAATGGAGTGCTACCGCCGGGCCATGATCAGCGGACAGGACCTTGAAGCGAGGCGGGAGAATCTGAACCAAGCAAACAAGCTCTCCCGTACCTGGACAACCCTCCTAGCAGCGCTCGATCGCTATCGCGGTAAGAGCCAGCAGAAGGTGACTGTTGAACACGTACATGTCAATCAGGGCGGACAGGCCGTGGTGGGAGTGGTCGAGCAGGGGGAGCGCCTAGGACCGGGGGGTGGGGATCCCACTAATCCTGAGGAACAACCCTATGCAAACTAGAGGGTCGGAACGCTTGAGACCTCAATACTGTGGACTACCTACTCGAGCAAGACCGAATAGGATAGGAGTATGGTCTCGCAATTGACAGACCATAGCAGTCACCAGGATCTCGAAGGACTGAGCCGCTGCGATCAGGGGAGCGAAGCTGCCATACCCAGGACCCTCCGAGAGGACCTGACATGATCGACATCTTCACCCCGAGTGCCCGCAAGGCAGCCAGACGGGCCCGCCGTCAGGAAGAGAACCGAGCCAGGACCATCGCCCTGCTCGAGGAGCTCTGCCGGCAGAACGAGCGCTTCCACGGTGAAGACAATGGCTGGCGGATCCAGTTGGATAAGGTTGCCTCTCAGTTGGTCTATGCCGACTCCCCTCCCCAGCACCCGGGGAACTGAGACAGCTGGTCGGCTAGCGCTCTCTGGTCCAGCTCCTCACCGCATCCCCGCCTGCTCATAGGCAAGCCCGAACACGGTATCGGTCAGCCACCGCTTGAACCCCTCGTCGTCGGTGAAGCGCTTGAACAGCTCGGTGTCATCCTTCATCAGAGCCACCATGACCCGTTGCAGAGCCTGGTCGTGCTCGATCCGGGTATTCTCCTTATCCGAGTTCTGGCGGGCATTCTTGAAGGCGGGGTCCTCGGCCACCCGAGCGGGGATGGTCTCGGTGATCAGCTGCTGCACCCGGTCGCGATCCTCCCAGGGGATAGCGCCGAACTGCTCGTTGAAGACCCTGATGATGTTCGAGAGCCGGTCGAGC
>MPNL01000073.1 GCA_002239005.1 Truepera sp. bin119 | reverse complement strand
CCTGCCCGCCGGAGGTCAACAAACTGGGTCGCACCATCGCCCGCTGGTGTTCCCCGATCACCAACTGGCACCTCTCGAAGGTGACCAACGGACCCACCGAAGCTCTCAACAACCTGATCAAACGCGTTAAACGAGCAGCGTTCGGGTTCCGCAACTTCGCCAACTACCGAATACGGGCTCTCCTATACGCGGGGAAACCCAACTGGGACCTACTCCCCGCGGTCACTCCCCACTGAAATCCGAAGAGCCACTAAACCCCGCCGAACACACACAGCCATAAGACCACACGTCACGCCGACCAGCCACGTACGTGATGCGTCTCCCCAAGACAACCTCAGCAGTGATGGTGACCGTGTGTCCGGTCTGGTGACCCAGAGTTCACCCCACACTGAGGCGTTTGTTGACCTCAGAGCCAGCGTATCGGCGCACGCGGTTGCGTGACGTGTTCAGTAGCGGTTGAGTACGGGGTTGACCGCGTTGGCGAGTCGGCCCATTGTGAGCACCAGCCATTCCCACAGCGCGGGCCACGCGTCGCGGTCCTCGACGTTCACGTCATAGGGTAGACGGCGTCGATGACTGATGCGCCGGTGCCCGTCCATGCGGCTCCACAACAACTCGCCACCGAACGCCTGCTCGATGTCGTGGCGCTGCTTTAGAAGCCGGTCATACAACTCTCTGGTGGAAGCGTCGTCGTAAGTGTCGATGTATGCCTGCGCGACCAGACGCGACCTCTTGAACCTCGGGAGGTACTTCACCGAAGGCGATGCCGACTTGAATTGCATCCAACTCTGGGATTGGGGCGTCGTGCAACCGCGGCAGGAACCCGGCCCAGAACTGGGCGTAGGTGGCCTTGATACCGTCGCCGGTCGCGGCGCGAACGGAGCGCCGCCAGTTGTCAGGCTCGACCACGACTCGCAGTTGCGCCGCAGGCGGCGAGTCCGCGATACGCCATGCGGCGACCAACACCGGCGCCGGAGGTATCGAGGACCAGTGGGCCAGCGACCTCGAGTTCGGGCCACAGTACCCTGGTGTCACCAAGCCCCACTGGAGGAACCCCATGCCGTGTGATGACAGGGACGGCTATGCTCGGCGCTTGTTCGGCAATTTGCTGACTGTCTCTCGGGAGGACCATATGCGTACCAAGGCAGCTATTTGGATTACGATTCTCCTAATCCTGACCGTAGGTGGTACGGTTGTCGCCGCCACTACGTTCAGCGATGTTAACCAGATACATCCTCAGTACCGAGACATCGAGTTCGCTGTTGAAGAGGGCTGGTTCCAGGGTTACGAGGACGGCACATACCGACCTGATCAGGCAATTACTCACGAGCAAATTGGGATTGTAATCAAGCGTGCCTTTCCTGAGGGGGCAACCAGAGCTGACATGGCTACGTTCCTAAGGGGAGGCGCTGAGCGATTGGCGGCCCTTCCCACGTCATCATCAGGCTGCGGTTCATCCACTTTCGAAAGTCCAGCAAATCCTGGCTGTCCAGGGATCTCGGGTGATTGGACGTTCGTCGTTCATAGTGCCAATCCTTCTACCTGGGGCCGTTTTGCGGATCAAGAAGAAGGATTCATGCCTGTTACACTCACAATAACAGCCCGTTACGATGGCGACAGTAACGTAGGATATACATATGTAGTGACGGTATTTGAACTCTTTGTCGGTGGAGCAGGCTATAGAGTCGACGGAATCGAGTGTGCTGACGATGATTATGGGGATGCACCCAACTTGCTAGCCGGTAACGAGGCTCAGTTCAAGGTCTGCTTTGCCCTACCGGAGACCAGTGCCGGATCCGGTGCCTTACTCCAGGCTAAAAGCTGGACATCTGATCCGTCCTGGCATAGTGTTGTGATTCCGTGACGTGGGTCAATCGGTGGAAACCGCAAGGTCTTACCTACTAGGACGACTGACCATATGAAGGCCTGGACCGTTTGGATGTTCGGCGCAGTAATTGTTACTCTGCTCATCGTGATTGTCGTGTTGTTACTGCAAATGGGCTCCTATCGGCCGTCTGCCACAAAGAATCTTGACGGATCAGCTCGTATTACTACGGCCGCTACGAGCACCACGAAGGTATCAGTAGCCACGACTCCTACCAGAGTAGCTGCTACTGCGACCAATGAGCCGTTGCCAACGGCCACAACCACACCCAAAGCCGCAACGACAATCAACCCTCAGGCTACTACGAGTCTGCCCTCCGTTGTGACTACTACTACTGAGCCTGTGTCAGCAGCGACGACAATCAGATCTCAGGCTACTACGAGTGTGGCCTCCGTTGTGACTACTACTACTGAGCCTGCCTCTAAGGTCTTAACGGCTCGGTCCTCGGCACTTGATGCATCGCCTGCAGCTCAGCAACTATTCTGCGACGATATTCAAGCAGCGATAGCAGCAATCATTCTGAGCGAGATCGGTATCGAGGCAGCTATACCTTGTTATGGCTACCTCGATTTTGTGGAGGAAATGATCTGCCCGAATCTTGATGACGAGAGTTCGATAGAAGCCATGGTGGCGGTCTTGATTATGCTGGTTGGGTCCGAGATCGAGTGGCCAGAAGGTATGGAACCAACAGAGGAACAGATTGAGTCGCTGATCGAGACGTGGGTGCACGCGGCCAGCCACTACCTATGTCCGACTATCAATTGATGCATAGAGACACATTAACATTCGATTAGGGATACACTGTTTAGTGTTGTGTCGTGTTAATTCACCGCGGTTTGTGGTAGGGTTGTGGGGACTGTCGGCGTTGTGTGGGAAGGTGCTCGGAGGGGGCGTAAGCCTGTGGTTGTGGAGTTGAGCGATGAGGAACGGGAAACTCTGCAGCGTTGGGCGAGGCGGCATACGTCTAGCCAGGCGTTGGCGTTGCGTTGCCAGATCGTTCTGGGAGCGGCTGAGGGTATGGCCAACGTCGACTTCGGAACGCCGATAGAGATCCTAGGTGGTCGACACAGAACAGCACGCTGACTGTGTGGCAGGCTGCCGCCAGTAGGGTTCAGCCACGTCCGGTCTTGCGTCGAGTTCGCCTCGAGCGGCGGGGTAGCTGGCAATCCTACGGTTTCGGTGATAGGGGTAAGATGGGGTTGGAGTCAGTGAGCAAGGGCGTTTCGGTTATGGAGCTACAGCACGACAAGCTGCCGAAGGATTGGCGGAACCTTCCACCAGGCGAGGTCTACGAACTGATCAGTCGATACGTGGAGATGAGGGTGCTCCTTCCCTCGGAGGCTAGGGCAATGCTGGGACTCCCCCCGCTTAAGAAGGGACCGAAGCCGCCGACCCCACCGCCGAGGCAGGCATGACTGTCACCGAAGCACTCGTGGAAGCGAAGGACGAAGTAGTCAAGGGCGAACTACGGACGGAACTCGAACTCCGTATCAATAGCCTGACCCGATGGACCATCGGTTGGAACACGATCCTGGCGGGCGTCATCGCGGTCCTCCGATGAACGCCATGACGGAGTCGGATACCCTGCGCAAGGCCCATGCGGTCCTGACACGCGCTTACACGGACTTGTATGAACTGCTCGCCGAGATAAATCCACCGGCGACGACCCCGCTCCCGCCGAACCGGGATACACCAGCGCGTGTGTGGTCACAGTCCATGATTGACCTATTCACGGTGGTGAAATCGGCATACGACGCCGTTGAGGACGCCCAGCGGCAACTATCGCGTATCCGTACCGAACGGCCATCCAATAGCAGCGAACGGGGGGTGCGCGCCAACATGTTGCTTGCCCTACTGGAATACAAGCCAGCGATAACCCGTGACGAGGTGAAGGACCGCCTTGGGTGGGATGACGGTACTGTGGATAAGGCCATACACGATATAGCGGCGCTGCGCAGCGAACCGGCCGTCGCTCTATGATCGCCGAGATTCCTTCACACGTAGCCTGGGCGCTATGGATAACGGCCGGTGCAACGCTGGGGGACGTGGTGATCCGGGTGATGGGGCACCGGAGCAGGGTGGCCTTGACCAAAGCCCAAACGGGCGAGGCGTCCGCTCGGGCAGAGGAAGCGTCCACGAAGGCCGAGGTCAATGTGGCAACCGCCGAAGTTTTGAGGCAGGGGGGGATTGGTTTTGACGTCGCCGCCGAGGTTCGCCAAACAACTCAGTCCCCGCGTTAGCCCCGAGGCATCCGGGGATAGTGTTCCTCTTGAGGTGGTTGTCTAGGTGGGGAGGGGGGTTGCTGTGAGACCGAAGGCGGAGAAGCGTCGACGTAAGGGCCGTCCTGTCGATTGCACGGGCGCCACGCCCGAGCAGGTCGCTGCGGCGGTTCTGAGATTCCGAGCTCCAGCCGGGGATGAAGTCGAAGCGGTTCGTCAACCCGGACACGAGCCAGTGAGCTTGGCCTTCTCCGGACGATGACGCCCGGCTGTGATCGTTGTCCGCGGCCCGAGAGCACGAGGCCACCGCACACCTTCTTGCGCTGCGAGCATTGCCAAACGGTTTGGCGCCTCAAGTCCATTAGGGTGAGTCGGTCGCCGGGTATGCCGCACGAGCATTACGTTCACCAGCACGACACCGCTCGGGGCATCGCCATTGAGGGATGCGGAGCCTGTGCGATCGGTCATCGGCACACCCCTTGACCTCCGACCCGCATACTCATGCGGTCTTCCCACCCTGGTCTGCATAACCAATAGCGGGCACGGTTGGTCGCTGCCTGTAGGTTCTGGCGGCACTGGGCCCAGGCGTGCGGTGACGCCGGTAGGAGCTGCTCGCCCCCCAGGCAGGCCCCGCTCCCGGAGCTTGCGGTAGGTGGCGAGCACGCTGGCCACCTGGGTTGATGCGGCCCTGGTAGTCGACCAGGACGCTCGGCCGACCAGCATCGCTACGTCGGTGGTGGTGAACTCCGGGTCGGTGAGCACTTGGGCGGGTAGGTATGTGTCGCCTTGGGACTCGTCCCACTTCCACCGCCGGTAGCGGTACGTCGGCCGTCCGGGGTATTGCCCCGATCGGCTGCGATATCGAACACTTGCCCGAGCCCGGTACCCGGGGACTAGAGCGTTTACACACCTAGGCCAATAGCGAACGGTGTTGACGATCAGCCGCAGATCAGGTTGGGTAGAGTTCTTTGGAGAGCGTCCCAAGCGGTTCGGAGACTGCCTGACAGGCCGGAACCTTGCCAACCCGGCCACCGGAAACGAGACGTTACCCTGAAGGGTGATCGGATTAAGGGACTCCCGGTTGTTCGGGCCATCCAGTGCGGGTCTGGTTGCCGACGTTCGCTCCCCAACAGAAAGTCCGACGAACTGTTTTATGGTTCAGCTGTGCGAAACCTCAGAGTAGGACTTGCGGCAGCCACCATAGCCGCGGCTATCTGCGGAGCCGGTTGGATAGCCTGGCGTGGATTCAGTCTGCTAAGCCAGGACAACCTCTCGGTATCCGACGAAGCGGCCAGCCTGCAGGCAATGGCCGCGGCGGCCGTTCTCGCAGCCACTCTGGCCTTAGTAGGTGTAACCGTGTGGTACGCATGGCTCACTCGCCTCGCGGTCCGACAGTCAGGTCCTGTAGTGACAGTTGAACTCCGCGTCGGCTGGGTGGTAGAGGCAGCCCGTCAGGGCCAAGTATTCGTTGGGCCGCTCTCTTCACTTAAGGCTGGCCCACCCGATGCCCGTTTCCAGGTGCCCTTCTTCGCAGTAAAACTCTGGAACTCCGGGAACACCAAGACGTCAATCGACAAGGTACAAATTGGGTTTCCCTCGGGCTTTGCCTACATGACCACCCACACACCTGTTGGCCCGAACTGCCCTTTCCCACTGGAAGCGCACTCATCCGAGACATACTTCCTTGAGGCTCCTGATAATCTCGAAGGGCTCGAAGCCATGCGCAAGGTTTCCCGTAAGATCCGCGCCGAAGTCGACTTGGGGTCAGGGTCAACAGTTCACTCAAGCTGGGAACAGCTTCCTTAACGAAAACCACCGACGGCGAATCTATCCACGCCCTCCGCCGGCAACCTAGGGCCGACTCAACCGCCGACGACATGCCGAGCTCCTCCGTCTGGACTCATCCGCTATGGCGACCGCACCTTCGGGGGCCAACGGGTGGACAGTCTGGCGGCTGCCGGATGGCCGCACGTTCGACGAGCTCCGCACGATCTTCGAGAGCCAACAAGGCACGACAGATCTCCGGCCTGGAGCTTCGATGATTGCCATCGTTGTCCGCCGTTACCAACCGCACATCCGTACGTGGATGGCCTGGTTTATGCACCACTCCGGACGCCGAGGGGGGAAATCTGCTTCTACGTGGGGAAACGCTGCGGGCACAGCTTGTCATAATGACTATTATCGGACATCGGTTCCTCGGATGTCCCGATCCTAGCTGTAAGGGCGGCGGCGGGGCGGGGTCTTCCTGCCTGGTCTTCTCCGTAGTCATCCCAGCAGGTGTCGCACTAAAGGTTCGTAACCGGTCGGAGCGGCCGACCGCGATCGCCATTGTGTCTGGCACCGTCTGTGGGGTTGATGGCGATCACTGGTATTCCTCCGAGTCGGAAGTTCGGGTAGTGCTGTATCTGCGTTGCTACGGCCTTGGGTGAGCTGTGTAACTCGTTGCTCATAAAGGGGGGTAGAGAAGGCCCCCAGCTGTGGGGGCTGGGGGCCTTCTCTGTGCGGGTGGGGGTGTCTTGCTCAGAGTTTAGTCGGGGTCGTCCTTTTCTTTGGTTTGTCGACGGCGGAGGTGGCTGCGGATCGTTTCGGCGCTGTGGCCGGAAACGACTCGTAGGTCGTTGTAGGTGGCCCCGGCTTCCTTCGCTTCCGCGATT
>MPNL01000072.1 GCA_002239005.1 Truepera sp. bin119 | reverse complement strand
AACTGGGGCACTCATGATTGGTGCAGGCTAAACTTGCTATGGGAGGTCGGTCTCTATTTTTCACATGGTGCAGGATGCACCAGGACGGGCCTCCCCCCTTCGGGGGGTAGAGATAATTTCACGTTACTACCCCCGCTTCCCGTTCGGTTATTAATGAAGGGACTCAATATACGTATGAGTAGATCATCTCCGACAATCTCCGCTGGGTCGGGCGAAGCCTTTCGGCTAGCCCGTGCACCTCAACCTGTGCCATCGTCTAGGGATTTCACAACACGCCAGGCACCAAGCTTATGGGCTCGGCAGATCCGAATCCTTCGCTACGGCACGCTTGACAATGGCCTGGGCCTCAGGTTCGAGGGGCAGCGAGAGTGCCTGCTCCCGACCTCGGGGTGACATCTTCCTTAGGGTTTTTCGGATGATCCCTACCAGCTTGTCCTGTTCCTGCCTGCTGGCGAAGTCGGTGAAGTAGCTCTCCAGGAAGACTAGGCACACGACATCCTCGAGGGTCTGGACCTCTGGGTCCCTCTTTAAGCCCTCCTTTCGAAGCAGCTTCTGGACTCGATTGATGGTGTCCGTGTCGTAGCCCTCCTCCTTAAGGATAACTCCAGCCGTCTCCGCGTGGAACTGCGCTAGGTCGGTACGCCAGCGTCTGTAGCCGGGCCGGCCGGGGGGATAGTCGCTGCGGGGGACAGTCCACCGGCGAATGTGCTGACTTCGGGCGGCCAGTTGAAGAGGCTCGGAGGCCTGTGGGTCGAATCTGTGCAGCCAAGCGGTCATCCGGCGGGCGTAGACCAACTCCTTGGGCTGCTCTACGCCTTCCACACACTCGGTGTTGGGGTCCTCCGCGTTGGTGCGATCAAATGCGGCGAGTGCACGCCTGAAGCGTCCTCCACTATTGCCCATCATGACCTCCGGCGACCATCTTCGCATACGGAGGCCACGGTACCCAATCACCGGTTCGGGTGTGACATTGCATCTGCAGGATTTGGGGAAGTCGCTAGGCAGCCCTGACCTCTTCGACCTAGGTCATCTGATCGAAAGCCCGGTCTGCGACGTGAGTGAGTAGGGAGTGGCCAGTGTCCGCACATTCAAGAATCTCACCATTCGCTGGCTGAATAGGATCCCTGAGTGGAGCAGGTTGGACACTACATCCACCCGCGCCCTGAGTGACAAGAACGTCTTACCTGCGCCCAAGGGTCAGTCAGGGTGCTGAAGCTCGACATGGGTCCGCTTCCGAGCCCGAGAAGGGGTCTCCGATCACACCTCATCACTCCCCAGG
The DNA here is from genome assembly GCA_002239005.1 of Truepera sp. bin119. GTDB lineage: Bacteria > Deinococcota > Deinococci > Deinococcales > Trueperaceae > MPNL01. The sequence goes on along the minus strand of MPNL01000072.1, from coordinate 5,863 downwards.
TTTGATCGCTCTGGCTGCCAACACGTCTATATCGATGTAAACCCACCAACTCCTCTTCCAGACCCTCGCTCAGCAGGATCACATCTGCATGTTTCGCCGCCCCAGCTTTCCAACAGTCCGTCCGTCAATGTATAAGCCGAACACCATTCCGGTCCTGCCAATCGCAGCCCCAGGGGACTTCAGCCAGTAAGAACGTTTGGCGCGAGTTGGGTGAGACCCTCCTGATCTGTACTCGACTCAAGGAGAGTGAGAGAAGTGAACAGGCTGCGGACTAGGCTCAATGAGGCGAGGATCAGAAGCAGGTTCCGATTCGACCGGATCACGCTCTCCCCGGCCACTGGGGAGAGATGCTGAGGATTGCAGCGCTGCAGGACCTAGCGCTGCAGGCGGGAGGCTGACTGGAGTCCAGAGATTAGCCCTGGCCCTCGAATCGCAGCGTGCTCAGGTGCGTCAAGGCGAGCGCTAGAGCGTCGCTGACATGATGACTTTCGGGTGCTCCTTTGAGCCGCAGCAAGCCCCTGACCATAAAGGCTACCTGAGCTTTGTCGGCCCTCCCCGAGCCCACCAGCGCCTGCTTCACCTGCATGGGACCGTATTCGAAGACCTCGATCTCGAGTTGCTGGGCCGCAAGGAGGCAGACTCCCACCGCTTGACCAACCTTGAAGGAGAGCTCGTGCTGCCGATGGAAGTACTGCCCCTCGAGGGCTAGGGCCTCCGGTTGATGGGCTTCAAGGAAGGCATGAGTGCCAGTGAAGATGCGCTCCAAGCGCTTGCCAGTACGTTCTTTGCTTGAGCTACGAATCAGGGAGGTGCCGAGGAAAAACGCCTCCTGCCCAACTTGTCGTACAGCTCCAAGGCCGACATTGGCTAGGCCCGGGTCCAATCCCACGACAACGCGCGGTGCCCGGGCCACTGTAGCGCTTCTCTAGCCGTTCTCAGTACTCGGCCAGATAGCGATCGAGCTCCCAGTCGTGTACAGTTACCCGGTAATCATCGAATTCTGTAGATTTGGCATTGAGGAAGTGCCTGGTAATGTGCTCTCCGAGGGCTTCTTGCACAGAGCGATCTCTTCTCAGGGCAACGAGTGCGTCCAGCAGGGTCCCCGGCAATTCCTTGATCTTATGCCTACGCCGGTCTCGGACGCTCATCTCGTAGATGTTCCGCTGGATTGGCGGGGGCGGTACGAGATTGCGTTCGATGCCGTCGAGGCCGGAGGAGAGCATGACGCCGAGGGCAAGGTAGGGGTTGCAGGCGGGGTCAGGCATCCTCAGCTCGACGCGGGTCCCGACTCCCCGGCCAGCGGGAATGCGGATCAACGCACTCCGGTTCGCAGCGGACCAAGCGATGTTGGTGGGGGCTTCGTACCCTGGGGTAAGTCGCTTGTAGCTATTGACCAGGGGGTTGGTGATGGCGACCATGCCGAAGGCGTGCTCGAGCAGACCCGCAATCCAACTAAGAGCGGTGGAGGAGAGTTGATACTCTTCCTTAGGGTCGTAGAAGGCGTTCTTTCCGTCTCTAAAGAGGGAGAGATTGGTGTGCATGCCCGAGCCGTTTATGCCGAGTACAGGTTTCGGCATGAAGGTGGCATGTAGCCCGTGATTGAGGGCAATCTTCTTCACCACCAGGCGGAAGGTGGCGATATTGTCAGCAGTTGTAAGCGCGTCCTCATACTTGAAGTCGATCTCATGCTGGCCTGGTGCCACCTCGTGATGGGCCGCCTCAATATGGAAACCCATATCTACGAGGGCATTAACCATGTCTCTCCGAGCTTCCTCACCACGGTCTACAGGTCCTAGGTCGAAGTACCCTGCAGAGTCCTGGGTGATAGTGGTGGGTGCCCCGTCGTCGTCACGCTGAAACAGGAAGAACTCAGGTTCAGGTCCAGCATACATCTCATCAAAGCCGAGCGCCCGCAGGCGTTCGACCTGCCTCTTTAGAACACCCCTAGGGTCACCCACAAAGGGGCGTTCGTCGGGGTGAGTGATGTCGCAAATAAGGCGTGCCACCCGACCGTACTGGTCGTCCTCGATGCTCTTCGGAAGGATGAGGAAGGTATTGTAGTCTGGCTTGAGGAGCATGTCGGACTCTTCGATACGGCTGAAGCCCTGGACGGAGGATCCGTCGAACGCTATCTTGCCATCGAGCGCTGCCTCAAACTGGGAGATGGGGACCTCAACGTTCTTATCATGTCCCAGAATGTCCGTGAATTGGAGTCGCAAGAACCGAACATCTTCCGATTTCAGTAACTTACGGATTTCGGCTGCCGATATTGCCATGGTGCCCTCCCCAGAATGGTCAACAGACTAGATTTTACGTGCGAAAGTTCCAAGATGTCAATAACAGTGGTGTCAAATCCCTCTACCTCTTTCCAACCTCCGATCCCAATTTCTGCTAATTGTATATATAACCTTGTACTCTTATGACAAAAGGAGAAACACTCTCGCGATCTTAATGAACCTTGGATGCGAATTCACCGATTAAGTGGTCGGTATTGTCAGTAGACGATGGCATTTGGGGTGATTGGGGACAACAATCAATGAGGACGTACAGTTTGGGGTCGAGGGTCCTCTCCCCTCACTGGTCGGCGGGTTCGCCGCAATTGTAGACTCGAATGCTCGACAAGGGGGATGCGTCCTCCCAAAAGCTATACTTTTTGTGTGAGAGATTCCGTCTCCCAGCGTATCTCCGAGCTTCGTGATCGGGTCCGCGAGGCCAACCGCAGGTACTTCATCGATCAGGCTCCCACGATCAGCGATGCAACATATGACGCATTGCTGCGGGAACTGCGCGATCTCGAGGCAGAACGACCAGACCTAGTGACCCCCGACTCTCCCACCCAGGTGGTAGGTGCGCAACCTCAGGCAAGCTTCGAGACGGTCACCCACCCTGCACCGATGCTATCACTCGATAACGCTTTTAATCAGGCGGATCTGGAAGCGTTCGAGGCCCGCATTCGCCGCACTCTTGCCTCCGACGACGCGGTCGAGTACGTGATTGAGCCGAAGGTGGATGGCCTTTCGGTGAACCTGTATTACCGGTGCGGTGTTCTGGTGTGGGCAGCGACCCGGGGCAATGGCGTTGCTGGTGAGGATGTCACTGAGAATCTTCGGGCTGTGCGAGGCCTTCCCGCGCGACTCCGAGCCCCGGTCACCATTGAGGTCAGAGGTGAGGTGTACCTGAGTCGCGAGGAGTTCGACCGGATCAACGCCGGGCGTGAACGGGACGGGCTTCCCCTATTCCGGAATCCCCGGAACGCCGCCTCGGGAACCGTGCGTCACATCGATCCCTCGATTCCGGCTGGTCGCAATCTCGAGGCATTCTTCTACTCCGTCGGTACACCCGCTTCAACGGGTGTCCTGGGCCAGTGGGAACTTCTCGATTGGCTCGAAGAGGTGGGCTTTCGTGTCAATGAGGAACGTCAGCGTATGATCGGCATCGCCGCATTCTCGGAGACTCTGAGTCGCTGGGAGGCGCGCCGGGCCTCTCTCCCGTACGGGGTGGACGGGATCGTTGTTAAGGTCGACAGATTCCGACTCCAGGATGAGTTGGGAAGCACTGCTCGGGCACCAAGGTGGGCTATTGCCTATAAGTTCCCTGCAGAGGAGATCGTTACCAGGCTTGTCGACATTGTTCTCCAGGTTGGGAGAACCGGAAAAGTCACCCCGGTAGCAGCCTTGGAACCTGTGAGCCTGGAAGGGACGGTGGTCGCGAGAGCCACCCTCCACAACCCCGGATTTGTCGCTGCGAAGGACCTCCGTATTGGCGACTCCGTTGTGATCCGGAAGGCGGGGGGGATCATCCCCGAGGTCGTCCGGGTGGTGGTTGAACAACGCCCACCCGGGGTCGCCTCGTACAGGTTCCCGACCGCATGTCCCGAGTGCGGGTCGACTCTTATGCAGGACGGCGCGAATCTCCGCTGCCTGAATCCTGATTGCTCAGTCCAGCTCAAAGAACGCCTCCGTCACCTCGCCTCACGCACGGCCCTGGATGTTGAGGGGCTTGGGCCTAGAACCCTAGAGTTGCTGATCAGCTGTGGCCTTGTCACAGCGATCCCCGATCTATTCGATCTCGACTTCAGCCAGCTGGTTGAGCTAGAGGGGCTTGCGGAGATCTCGGCCCGGAATCTGCTGAACCAGTTGGAGAGCGCCAAGACAAGGCCGCTCGCCCGCTGGCTGGTTGCTTTCGGCCTGCCGCACGTGGGGGCCCAGAAGGCCGAGCGGCTAGCTCGGGTCTTCGGATCGTTCCAGGCTCTGCGTGCTGCCTCCACCGATGAATTGGCCGCAGTCCCCGATATAGGTCCGACTATCGCACAGGGGGTGGCCAGCACTCTCCGCCACCGGGATATGATCCGTCTGATTGACACCCTAGAGGCTCGTGGCGTGCGTCCCGCACCGGTAGAGGCGGTTGGTCGTCCTAGAAGCTTGATGGGTGTGACGGTGGTGCTGACCGGTGCTCTGAGCCAACCGCGAGCTGCGATCAAGGCCCGGCTGGAGTCACTTGGCGCCCGGGTTGCATCTTCGGTCAGTTCAAAAACGACCTATCTAGTGGCAGGAGCGGAACCGGGTCGGAAGCTGGTGCGTGCGGAGTCACTTGGCGTTGAGGTGATCGATGAGGTTCAGCTAGAGAGTATCCTTTCGCAGGTAGCCGAATAGATCTTTCACGCATAGGCAATGCGTGTATCGTAACCCGAGATCATCCCTACCCCCCGAAGGGAGGAAACCAGTCCTGGTACCTCCTGCACAGCTGGCTAGACCGACCTCCAGTAACCGATCTAGCCCCCAGCAACCATGAGGGCTCAACTACAGCCAGGCAGGCCCAACCTCGAGCCCCGCAAGATCTGCGGACCAGACCAGCTCTGTTACCAGGGGCGGATTCGCCTAGGAGAAGCGAGCCCAAGAACTCTTCCCAAGGGCTGACAAGACCCGTAGAGTCCGTACCCCCAACGGGGGACCCCGGCTTTGGCCTCTTCGGGGCTTCGAGTTGCAGGTCTGGAACAGCGAGGTTAGCAAGAACAGCGGTAGCGCCCGGACCAGATCGGGAGAGGCTATCCTTGAGGTTCTGGGGACCTAGCGAGTGCTGGAAGAGGTGGTTCGGGAACCCTGAGCAGGGGCATTAAGTGGAATTAAGGTTGGACAAGACCCGTAGCTCCAGTCCGAAGAACTCGTCCTTCGAAGCCGTCCTTGTCCGCCTTTAGGGCTTCGCTGGGCCCGTAGACCCGTAGAGTCTGTACCCCCAGCGGGGGACCCCGGCTTTGGCTGGTTTCGCTTCGGGTCTGCTCGCAATTCGGCATGATTGCCGGGAGCGAGACCATGATGAGAAGATCTCGCCGGAACCATAGCCCTGCTTGCAAAGCCAAGGTAGCGCTGGCTGCCATCAAGGGCGAGAAGACGATCTCCGAACCGGCGCAGCAGTTCGACCCGAACCAGATCAAGCAGTGGCTAGGCTTCTGGCAGCCGTGACCAGCCTCTTCGACAACGGGTTGAAGCAGGGAAAGGCAGCGGCTGTCGACATCACTGCGCTACCCGCAAAGATCGGCCAGCTCACCTTGCGTCAAGAGAGTGCGCTCGACAAGGCCGGTGCTGAGCGCAAGGCGATGATCGGTCGCGACCATAAGCTCAGCGTCAGCCGTCAGGCAGGTCTGCTCGGGATCAGCCGAGGCAGTGTGTAAGCCGCGCCCGGTGACGACCTGGCGGGCGTCGGATTGCTGAACTGCAGCTGGACTAGCTGCAGGTAGCAGGATGCTGCGGGGGCTGTTACAGCAGGAAGGGTATCAGGTCGGTCGCCTTCAGGTCGCCACGCTGCTGAAACGGCTGGGAATCAAGGCCCGCTATCGTCGCCCGAACAGGTCGAAGCCAGCGCCTGG
>MPNL01000014.1 GCA_002239005.1 Truepera sp. bin119 | reverse complement strand
TGAGAGCGTCGATCTGCTCCCAGCCGATCTCGATACCTGGCTCCACCACTACAACTCTGAGCAACCCCATCTCGGTTACCGAAACCAAGGTCGCAGGCCCATGGAAACTATCAAGCTGTTTGGTGGCTAAGAAGGTTAAGAGGACAATTCATGAACGAGTTCGACTATAGGTGGGGGCAAGCTCTAGCTGCACCCGCTCGTGGACAGTTACGGCTCCTATGCCTTCGGGTTCCTCCAGCTCTCGAACCAACCCGAGGCGGCGGTGGCGGTCCTGCTTGGCGAGGTGCTGCCCTGCTAGCGCCGGCTCAAGCTGTCAGTGAAGGCGATCCTGACCGATCCAGCGAATCCGTCCTTCAATGGGCGCGAGTTCTGTGGTGGCGAGAGCCATCGCTACCAACTCTAGCTGGAACTTAGTGGGATCGAGCAGCGCCGGAGTGAGATTCGGGCCCGAAGAGCCCCTCCTGCCCCGAAGACGAACGGATTCGTGGAGCGCGGTCCTGGCTGAGTTCTTCCGGATCAAGCTAGCCGAGACCTGCTATGAGAGCGTCGATCTGCTCCCAGCCGATCTCGATACCTGGCTCCACCACTACAACTCTGAGTGACCCCATCTCGGTTACCGAAACCAAGTCGCAGGCCCATGGAAACCATCAATCTGTTTGGTGGCTAAGAAGGTTAAGAGGACACGTAAGCTCGAAGTGGACCGGAGTCTCCTATGCCGGTCTCACCATTGCATTTGCCGCAACCGGATACACTGGGCTCGGGAGCTTTCCAGAGCCCAGACGAGATACAGACCGACGATTTGCGGTGTGTGGGTGTCCTTCCGGCTATTCATCCTCAATCGCATAAGACGGCATTGACCCCTGATTCCGGGACTTGGACCCTGCCCCGCCGAGTGGCTAAAATGCTGAGTAGAGGCTGAAACGGCGGTGCAGTCTGGACCATCCCCCGCCCGCTCGCGCCTGGCGGGCGGGGGATGGTCCGCAAGGAACGAAAGATCCTCCAACCCGGTGGGCCGGAGGCCCGTGGGGACCTATCAGCGGACGCCTGACCCCATCCTTATATTAGGACCTCCAACCGAAAAGTTCGCTACAGTATGCTCCGACCCACCAAAATCGCGGACAGCACTCTCCAGAAGCCAGGGAGTGCTCCCGGTTTGCCGCTAGGGTGCAGTTCGGGGGCGACGGGCTCCCTGCCGGCCTCCGGGGGCCTCCTCGAGCACTTGATCCACCCCCACGGTACGCCTTACCGGGGAGAGGCCGGTCAGAGGGCTCAAGGGCTCGAAACGCGCAGGAAATTGGTTTAGACTCAAGTTAAGGCGTGGGCGATTAGCTCAGCTGGGAGAGCGTCCGCCTTACAAGCGGAAGGTCGGCGGTTCGAGCCCGTCATCGCCCACCACGTCGGAGACGACGTCGCTGCCAGTTTCTGATGAGTGCCCCCGGCCAGATCGTGGTCGCAAGGCCGAAAGGCGTTGAGCACGGCCCCCCAGTCGGTAGCCAACCTCGAACTCCAGTGACTACGCCTCGGCCCGCTGAGGTAGCGCCAGGGCAACGAGGGCTAGCAGAACAAGGAGAAGGGTGTGGGGACGCTTCAGCAGTCGGTCGCAGGCGACGCAAGCACCCGTGCATCCGCGCTTCGCAATTCGCTTTTCCAGCTTCGCTGCACTGCGCCACGCTGACTCGCTGATCCTGAATGAATAGATGCTTACGAGGTGTGAGGTGACAGGTTACAATAGGGGGTGATCCTGAGCTTTCGGCACAAGGGCCTCAGGCGACTCTACGAGTCGGGGGACCGGCGCCGGTTGCAAGCTCATCAGGTTGGTAGGATCAGGCTGATTCTGGCTCACCTTGAAGTGGCATCAAGGCCGACCCAGATGGATCTGCCGGGCCTACAGCTTCATACGTTGAAGGGGGATCTGGCAGGGTTTTGGTCGGTATCCGTCTCTGGCAACTGGCGGATTATCTTTCGATTCGAAGGAGGACATGTCTGTGACGTGGACCTTCTGGATTACCACTAAAAGGAGGAAGGCATGCCGATGAAGGACCCGCCCCATCCAGGTTTATCTGTCCGTCACCTATGCTTGGAGCCACTCGGTTTGAGCGTAACCGAGGCAGCTAAGAGGCTCGGTGTCAGCCGCAAGCAGCTATCGGACATCGTCAACTGCCACGCTGGCATCTCTCCCGAGATGGCCATCCGTTTAGACAAAGCGTTTGGCGGTGAGGCCGAGATGTGGTCTCGCCTTCAGGCAGCCTATGATCTCGCTCAGGCGATGAAGAAGGCTGACTCGATTCGGGTCGAACGCATCAAGCAGACGGTTCTAGGCTAGACAGGGGCGAACTCGGAACTGTCAGTGAAGCGCCGAACTAGCAGGGCCTATCACCCTACCGGTCCTCTGTGCAACCTCATCTTTCGTGCTTCGCAATCCAGGAGATACCAGAGCAGCGATTTCGTACGAGCGGATCTACACGGTCGACAGAGTGAGGTCGAATCTCACACCAACCCTCAGGGGTTATGGGAGGTGCTCCCAGCGCTATCGTGCTACGCAATCCCGAACTCGCCCCAAGGCCGGTAGCTCCCTGGCCTCCCGACACCCAGGGGTCTTGGGGAGGTGGGGTGGGGGGCTTGAAGTATAGAGAGGCCGTAGAGGTACTAGGTGGTCCCCGGTAGGATTAGGACGCAGCTAGCCCAGCCCTCTTCGGGTTTTCGGATAGGCTAAGAACCTTGAGTGGCCTATGGTAGACCGCATCGTTTCACTACTGCCGAGTAGCACGGAAATCGTCTGTGCGCTTGGGCTGCGAGAGCGCCTGGTCAGCGTCTCCCACGAATGCGACTACCCGGCCGATGTCGCGGGGCTGCCCACCTTGACCGAGCCGAAACTTGATCCCCACGGAACCAGCGGCGACATCGATCTTCGGGTACGCGAGATCGTGCAGGAGGGGCTGAGCATCTACCGCCTGAGAACCGGCACCCTACAAGAACTGCAGCCGGATGTCATCGTCACCCAGGACCAGTGTGAGGTGTGCGCCGTTTCTCTTTCCGAGGTTGAAAATGCGGTGCGGTCCTTCCTGACTCTCGATGTCAGTGTTGTGTCTCTCAGACCGGGGAACCTCAGTGATATCTGGGCAGATATCCGTAATGTCGCTGAGGCCGCCGGTCGGCAGAAAAACGCAGAGAAACTGATTCGGAACCTGCAAGGGCGCCTCCAGAAAGTCAAAGAGAAGACGCGTTATATGCGGCGCCCCCGCGTTGTCTGCCTGGAATGGTTGAATCCCCTGATGGTCGCAGGCAACTGGATTCCCGAATTGGTGGACATTGCGGGCGGAGAATATGGCCTCGTCGATGCAGGGGGGCATACACCGGCCATTACCTGGGATGTCTTGGCCGCCTACCGACCGGAGGTACTCATTATCACACCATGCGGTTTTCCAATTCCGCAGTCGCAGACGGATCTCCCGCAACTGATGGCCCACCCGCTGTGGCAGACGTTGCCGGCCGTTCAAGAGAACCGAGTGTATGTAGCGGACGGCAATGCCTATTACAACCGGCCCGGGCCGCGCATCGCCGAAAGTGCGGAGATCCTCGCCGAGATGTTGCATCCCGAAGCGTGCGCCGGAATGGCAGTACCGGGATCGTACCTACGAGTCTGAAGAGCCGTTGGTCATCAAGGTCTTACCAAGATGATAGTGAGCACAGCCCCCACAATCACCCCGGTGCCAGCCATACCTGTCCTCGTCTCTTGGTCTTCTGGCAAGGACTCCGCTTGGGCGCTTCACACCCTCCGACAACAGCCCGAGCGCTACGACGTACGCGGCATATTCACGACCGTAACGACAACCTTCAACCGCGTATCCATCCACTCCACACCACGCCGGATCCTGAAACTGCAATCTGAAAGACTCGGCCTACCCCTCTACGAGATGCCGATACCGTCTCCATGTTCCAACGCCCAATATGAGGCCGCCATGCAGCGCTTTCTGGAACAGGTTCAGGCATTGCCACAACACTTGACCGTATCGCACGTCGCGTTCGGTGACCTGTTCCTGGAAGATATCCGCCGCTACCGGGAAGAGAGACTCAGCGATACCGGTATCAGACCGCTCTTCCCGATATGGGGAGAAGACACCGCCGACCTCGCCAAGACGATGATCGCGTCCGGAGTGCGCGCGGTCGTAACCGCTGGCAATCCCCTCAAGCTACCAAGCGGGTTCGTAGGCAGATGGTTCGACCGCCAGTTCCTCACCGATCTGCCCAGCGAGATAGACCCACTTGGGGAGAACGGTGAGTTTCATACTTGCGTTGTCGACGGGCCAATGTTCACAGCACCTATTGAGGCCCTCCCCGGACGAATCGTCCAACGACAGGTTGCTCCCGCTGATGACAACGACAGCATCCACTCAGAAAACCCGTATCCGGCTTACATCACCTACGCTGACATAGAGCTACAAAGCCTTTGAATAAGAGCCTATCCAGAAATCGCCCGCAAACTTCTAAGTTAGTCCTCACCGCCACCGTAGGTCGCAATGAAGCGTCGTTCGACGCGGCCAGCGGCGAGCATCGTCCCGATGACCAGCAACCAGAGGAAGAAGGCGGCGCCCCCCACCCGGTGCATGATGGTCGCCGCATCCAGCCAGATGAACTGCATGGCGACGCCGATCACCGCCGACACGGGAGCCACTCTCTTTAGCGTGCCACCCACTCGCCACTGATAGCGGGCTGCGACGATAAGCGCTATACCGGCGGCAGCGAATCCCGCCTTGCCGGCAATCCACCGCAGACTGGACACCACCTCAATCAGGGGCGCCGCTGCGACGGTGGGCGCTGCGTAGACGGCAATCAGGACGGCGCACGCTCCCGATATGGCGGTGCAGACGCCGGACAGGATGAACAGGTAGGGGACCAGAGGGGTCGCCCAGCGTCCCCGGATGATCCAGGTCCATAGCAGGAACCGGCCAGCGACGAGGAGGGTCAGGCCTGAGAGGAGCCTGGCTATCCCCGAGAGGCCGTACACAGCCCTATTGTCGGCGACCGCGCGCAGCGACGCCTGCAAGGTAGCCTGATCGGCGTCCGCCACGACGCGGGCGATAACCATCACCGCCGTGGCGGACGCAGTGAGCAGCAGCAGGACTCCGGCTAGGCGGGCTGGTCGGTCCGGCAATTGCCCGGCTACCGCCGCTGACGATGGACTCGGCCTACCGTCTATCGCCAGTCTCCTTCCAGGTTCCGTCCTGCTCGCCAGGACCGATGGGTCGCGAACATACCTGAGTGATGAGCATTAGGCACCTTCCTGACCCTGGTCTCCTCCAACCTCTCACGAATATGGTGTTCTCAAGACCGTACCTTCTCAGAGGGCACCGACCTCCTGCAGCAACTCGAGGGTGCGCTCGAGATCATCGAGATCGGAGAGGTCGATCTCAGGAGTCTCCAACTCGGCCAGCGGAGGGAGGAGCGGGTTCACCGCTACCCCACCTGCGAGGGGGTATTCGAACACCGTATCGGTGAAGTGCTGCTGACTCTGTGAGCCCAGGAGGAAGGTGATGAATTCCTGAGCCACCTCCGGCTGGCTGCTCGAAGCCAGGATGCCAGCCCCAGCGACATTGATGAGCGCCCCGATATCCGCGTCTGACGGGAAGTGGTTACGAGCAGGGAAGTCCTCTCCTCGCTCGGCCAGGAAGCGGAACAGGTAGTAGTGATTCACCAGTCCCAGGTCGATCTCCCCGCGGCCAACAGCGTCCACCTGTGAGCTATTGTTGCGATAGTCTTTGACACCGTTGGCGATCATGCCTTGCAACCACTCCCGGGTCCGCTCCTCCCCCATCACGACGCGCATGGCGGTCACGAACGCCTGGAAGGAGCCGTTGGTGGGAGCCCAACCGACCCGGCCTTGCCACTCGGGACCGGTCAGCTCGAAGACGCTCATGGGCAGCTCCTCCTCAGCGACGTTTTCGGTGCTGTAGACCAGCACCCGGGCACGACCGGTCACGCCGACCCAGAGGCCCTCGGGACTGCGGAACCGAGCATCGACCTGGCTGAGGATCATGTTGGGGAGTCGCTGGAACAGGCCCTCTCTGGAGAGAGCTCCGAGAGCGCCGGCGTCCTGAGCGAGGAAGACGTCGGCAGGACTGAGGTTGCCCTCTTCAAGGATGACGGCAGCCAGCGCGGCGGTGCCTCCGTAGCGCACCTCAACGTCAACCCCTGTGGTCTGTTCGAAAGCTTCAATGACGGGGCCGACGAACGCTTCGTTCCTGCCGGAGTACACCGTGAGTGTCTGAGCGATAGCGCTGCCGAGTCCAAGAGTCGTGATCAGAGCGAAGAGCAGGGCTCTCAGTAGTCGGTTGGGCATAGTCCTTCCCTTTCTCCACCCACTCCCCGTTTAGGACGGGTGGGGACCTCTGGTTAAGGCCGTTTTAATCCTGAGTACTTTACTCAGGATTAGAGGCAGAGTACTACCCGCCGCCGGCTCTGTCAACCTCTGACCGATCGGAATCGTTCCTGGTCCCTAAGGGCGCAAGGGCAGCTCCACCAAGTTGCGAAGACCTGACCATGTCCGCAACAGAGCCCCCTCTCGGTACCGTTTCAGAGAGGGGGGCGTGGAGAGCGGTGAGGGGGCGTCTTCGACTCTGTTGGAGGGGTCGGTCCTCCTCAGCAGTCGACAGCCACCTGCGAGGGCAAAAGGTATGCCGACCTGGGAAACACTACCCAGACTGAGCTAATTTAGCCTAGATCCGCATGCTCCAGATAGGTCGGAGGCTGCCGGACTCGGGCCGCCTGCTCGAAGGCGTAGGCGTAGCGGATGAGATCGCACTCCCGGTAGGGCCCGGAGAAGAAGGAGAGGCCCACCGGCAGCCCGTACGCGTAGCCTGCAGGGACCGTGATATGGGGATAGCCCGCCATCGCCGCCGGGGAGGAGCAGCCGCCGGGGCTCGGGTCTCCCCCGATCAGGTCGATCAGCCAGGGGAGGGGCGCTGTCGGCGCAATGATGGCGTCGAGCCGGTACTCGCGGACAGCCTGGTCGATCCCCTCGGTGCGCGCTAGCCTCAGACACTCGGCCTTCGCCTCGAGGTAGGCCTGCTCACTCAGGTCACCCTTCCCCTGGGCCAACTCGTGGCGCTCCTGTCGGAAGTAGGGCATCACCCTGTCGGCGTTCGCCTCGTTGAAGGCGATCACCTCTTCGAGGTTCCGGACCCTCGCTCCGGGGTGCTCGGCGAGGTAGGCGTTCAGATCGGCCTTGAACTCGTAGTGCAGGAGTTCGCGTTCGGGTTCCATGAACAGGCTCAGGTCGCCTACGTACACCGGATCGACAATCTCCGCCCCCAGAACCTCCAGTCTGCCGATGGCCTCCTCGATCACCTCGTCGACCCGCTCATGCTTGCCGAAGTAGGTGCGGGCCACGCCCAGCCGGGCACCCTCGAGGCCACCCTCGTCGAGGCACGCGCGGTAGTCGACCTCCTTGCCCACCCCCTCCTGGGTGACGGGGTCGCGTGGGTCGTACCCGGCGAGCGCGGTGAGCAGCGTGGCGGCGTCCTCAACGGTGCGCGCCATCGGCCCGGCAGTATCCTGCGAGTGGGCGATCGGCACTATCCCCGAGCGACTCACCAGCCCGATTGTGGGCTTGATGCCGACCACCCCGTTGACGGCAGAGGGGCAGACGATGGAGCCGTCGGTCTCGGTACCGACGGTTGCAGCGGCGAGGCTAGCGGCCGCCGCCACACCCGAGCCAGAACTCGAACCGCAGGGGCTCCGGTCGAGCGCATACGGGTTGCGCACCTGCCCCCCCCGGCTACTCCAGCCGCTGGTGCTGCGCCGGGAGCGGAAGTTGGCCCACTCGCTGAGGTTGGTCTTCCCGAGCAGCACCGCTCCCGCAGCGCGCAACCTGCTGACCACGAACGCATCCCTGGGTGCGATGTTGCCCTCGAGGGCGAGGGAGCCCGCAGTAGTCATCATCCGATCGGCGCTGTCGATATTGTCCTTGACCAGGATGGGGATGCCGTGCAGGGGGCCGCGGGGACCCCGCTCCAAGCGTTCCCGGTCGAGCTCGGCAGCGATCTCGAGGGCATCGGGATTCACCTCGATCACCGAGCGGAGCGTGGGCCCGGCCCGGTCGAACTCCTCAATTCGCTCCAGGTAGGCCTGGCAAAGCTCGACAGCGCTCAACTCGCCCTGTATCATGGATTCCTGCAACGCGGCGATACTTCGTTCCTGCACCTCCATGAGGCACCCTCCTCCACTCACAGCCAGATCCGGCGGTCCTGCTCCTGCCGGTAGTCTACCCCATCAGGGCATTCTGCCTCCCAGCGGATGACGGCGTAGGGACCGGGACAACATCCTGCGCCCGCCGCTAGAGGGCGAGCCCCACGGCGCGGGCGGGGGACGAAGGTCCCTTATGTCGAGGGTTGGCCTAGGAGCGGCTGCCGGAGATCCCTGAGCGGGAGCGAAGCTTATAGTGGATCGATGAGACCCAACATCGTGTTCGCCTTCGCCGATGATTGGGGCCGCTACGCCAGCGCCTACCGGCCCTTCGAGGGCCCCGACTCCCTCAACGCTCTCATCGACACCCCCCACTTCGACCGGGTCGCCCGAGAGGGGGTGCTGTTCCGCAACGCTTTCGTGCCCGCCCCGAGTTGCACCCCGTGCCGCAGCTCCATCCTGGCGGGCCAGTACTTCTGGCAGACCGGGCTCGGCGCCATCCTGCTAGGGGCCGTCTGGGACGAGACCATCCCCACCTACCCGCTCACCCTCGAGGAGGCCGGCTATCATATCGGCTACACCTACAAGGTCTGGTCACCGGGCCGGGCCCTCAACGCCCCCTACGGCGCCGAACGGACCCGCTTCGAGCCTGCCGGGAGGGAGTTCGGCCGCTTCTCCCACGCCGCAACCGAGTGGGCGCCCGAGCAGGGTGTCGAGGCTGCCAAGCGGACGCTCCTCGACGAGACCCGGGCCAATTTCGACGCCTTCCTGGAGCCCCGCGAGGACGACCGGCCCTTCTGCTACTGGTGGGGCCCGACCAACACCCACCGCAGCTGGGAACGGGGCTCCGGCAAAGCCCTGTGGGACCTCGACCCCGACGACCTCAAGGGGCGCCTCCCAGCGTTCCTGCCAGATGTTCATGAGGTCCGCGAGGATGTCTGCGACTATCTCGGCGAATGTCTCGCCGTCGACGCAGGTCTGGGGGTCCTGCTCGAGCGGCTCGAGGCGATCGGCGAACTCGACAACACCCTGATCGTAGTAAGTGGCGACCACGGCATCCCCGGCCTCCCGCGCGCCAAGTGCAACCTCTACGACCTCGGCTGCGAGGTAGCGCTCGCCGCCCGCTGGCCGGGGCGAATCCCGGCCGGGCGGGTCGTCGATGACTTCGTCAACCTGATGGACTTGGGGCCCACCTTCCTCGACGCCGCAGGCGTGGACATCCCTGACACCATGACCGCCCGGAGCCTGCTACCCCTGCTCGAGAGCACCGCCCAGGGTCAGGTGGAGGCCGACCGGGACTTCGTGATCACCGGGCGCGAGCGGCATGTGGACACGGCCCGCGGGGGCAATCTGCCCTACCCCCAGCGCTCGGTCCGGACCCGGGACCACCTCTACATCCACAACTTCGCCCCCGACCGCTGGCCCGCCGGAGACCCCGCCGGACTCGACGACCCCCACGCCGAGGCACCCGACTACGACACCCTTGCAAGCGATACTCGCGCCGCCTATCCAGACTTAGACGCCAGCCCGACCAAGGCCTGGATGATCCACCACCGCGCCGATCCTGACCTGGTGGAACTATTCGAACTCGGCTTCGGCAAGCGTCCCCACGAGGAACTCTACGACCTCCGGGTCGACCCCGACTACCTCCACAACGTCGCTGCCGACCCCGCCTACGAGCAGGTCCGGCAGAGCCTCTCAGAGAGGCTCATGAGGGTCCTCCGGGAGCAGAACGATCCCCGCGTCGCCGAGGAGCCGTGCCGCTTCGAACACGCACCATACGCTGGCCCCGGGACGGACTGATGGTGCTGACGGTCGCTGGACAAGGTCTCCGACCTGGTGTACCTACTCCGCCATTGTGACCCTGACCGCTTCCAGATCAAGTGGCAAACTATCTGGTTCCATCTGCTACACTGTGAGCCGGGCGACAGCCTGAACGGCCTCAGAGGGGTGGTTGGGCGGCGAGCAGCGTTGGCTACTGTGATGACCCGTCATAACGATATACGGTGATCCCGCTTGGGTAGCTGTATTGAGTCCCTTTGACCTCGTTGGAAGGAAGCGGTATCTGGGATGAAGTGGGGGTATGAATCTGCCCGTAAGCCCTATGAGGCTAGCTGACCCATGCGTACCAGTGCCTCACTTGCCATTAGCGCTCGACGCCCTGCACGAGCCAGGAATGGCCATACCTGAATGAGGTGGCCATCATCGGCTCCGGTGGTGGCTTTCCGGTGAGCCGAGAGCGCCTGCCGCTGACTTGCGGTGGTGCCACCCCTTTGCCGAGACGAGAAGACTCTTGAAGGCGGGGAGAGCGGGCTGGACACCTACCGCGTTCCGTGCTCACTCGTCTGGCACGGATCTTGCGGGGCAAACTGCACAGGGACCTGTACCCAGGCACTTTCCGGAAGTACCCGCTCGTTTGCGAAAGGAGGCTCAGAAAGGCTGCAGGCTTAAAGGCAACTTACTCTCCGACGCAGATGCTGGGAAGATTATGGAGGAAGAATGTTCAGTAGACTACGCTTCACTGCTGGCCTCGTCATCGCCTTGGCGGTGGCGGGTACGACGCTAGCCCAGGTAGAACTCACCTTCACCTTCTGGGGTGGGACTTTCGAACGTGACGCCGTGAATCAGACTCTCGAGGTGTTCAACAGCTTGCATCCGAACATCCACGTTACTGGCCAACATATCCCGAATGCCGGCTACAACGAGAAGATAAGCACCATGGCGGCCGGGGGCACCCTACCCGATGCGGGCTATATGGACTCGAGCATGGCCTTGCGCTGGGCGACCGATGGCCTCATTAAGGACCTTACTACCCAGTTTGCCAACGATCCCATGGCGGCCGATCGCCTGGAGAACATGTGGTACCGGTGGGATAACGGGACCAAAACGATCGGCACGGCTGCGGCTGTTGAGTCGATGATCCTCTACTACAACCGGGATCTCTTCGACGCTGCGGGGATAGACTACCCGCCCGAATTCGCCTCTGAAGCCTGGACCTGGGATGAATTTGTCGACATCGCCAAACAGCTCACCGTCGACCGTCAAGGCAACAACGCGGCCAGCCCCGACTTCGACCCTGACAACATCGATGTCTTCGGCATAGCCTTCCCAACGTGGTGGGCCGGCTGGCTACCCTTCGTCTACAGCAATGGTGGCCAGCTCGCCAGCGACGACGGCACCGAACTGCTCATCAACCGACCGGAAGCTGTGGAGGCGCTGCAGGCGCTGCAGGATCTGATCTATGTCCACCATGTAGCACCCACCCCCGCACAGTCGCAGTCGCTCCCAGCAGCCGACATCATGATGCAATCGGGTAAGGTTGCTATGAGCGTCGACGGTCACTGGAAGACGCTCGCCATGAGCCAACTCGGGTTCAATTGGAGTTTCGGGGTGCTGCCGATGCACCAGAGGCCGGCCACCCTCATCTGGGGCGGCGTCACCGTGATCTTCGAGGGTACAGAGCACCCGGATGAGGCTTTCGAGTTGATCAATTTCCTCTCCGACCCCACCCAGAGTGCCCTCTTTACCAGAGGCCTGTGGATGCCGCTGCAGAGGATCTATTACACCGACGAAGCCAAAGCGGCTGAGTGGCTCGACGCGGTCCCCGGCGTCTACCCGCCGGAATCCAGAGGGGTCTTGCTCGACTACACGCTCAACCACACGCCCCGCCAACCGCCCGTCTTCTGGTTGAAGAACCTCGACCAGATCTGGACCGATGCGGTGAATCCGGCGATGTCTCTGCTCTGGACAGGCGAGGCCAGTGCCCAGGAAGCGATGGACCAAGCCGTTAGGGATTCCGAAGGTCTGATGCAGGGTCGCTGGTAGAGCCCCCGATCACTGGTAGGGGCGGACACCGTGGCAACTGAACGCAGCTTACGGTGCCTACGCCCCTACCAGGGCAGCTGAGCAGCGTAGTGGCAACAGGTCTTCGAGTCGTTGAAAAGCAGCGAAAGAGGTCTCGTTTAGGTCGCCTCCGCCGTCGCGAGACGATGTGGGGCATCCTCTTCGTGGCCCCCGCCGTTCTAGGTTTTGTGCTGTGGCAACTCGGGCCGATCATTGGGAGTCTTTTTATCGCCTTCACCGACTGGCGGCTTGCTGGTACCCCCCAGTGGATCGGCGCTGGGAACTTCGAAAAGATTCTCGCAGAAGATAGGCTCTTTCGCAAATCGCTCGGCGTGACCGTCTATTACTCCCTGGGGAGTGTCCCCCTGAGAATGCTCGTCGCCTTCGCCCTGGCCGTCCTGCTGAACCAGAAGATTCGCGCCTTGCCCGTCTTCCGGACTATCTTCTATCTGCCTTCGATCGTACCGGTCATCGCCAGCAGCATGCTGTGGCTGTGGCTGTTCAACCCCGACTTCGGCCTGTTGAATAGCATTCTGAGGCCGCTTGGATTCCCGAAATTGCAATGGATCTACGCCTCGGATTCCGTTATCCCTGCACTGATTCTGATGAGCCTATGGGATATCGGACCCATGATGATTATCTTCCTGGCCGCACTCCAGGGAGTACCGAGGCAACTCTACGAAGCGGTCGAGATCGACGGCGGTAACGCCTGGCACCGCATGCGTCACATCACCGTTCCCATCGTCACGCCCGCCATCCTCTTCAACCTGATCCTCAGCATCATCGTCGCCATGCAAACCTTCACCCAGGCCTACGTCATGACCGACGGCGGTCCCAACAACAACAGCCTGTTGTATGTGCTCTACCTCTACCGGAAGGCCTTCGAGCAGAGTCAGATGGGCTACGCGTCGGCGCTCGCCTGGGTGCTCTTCATCATCATCGCTGGGCTCAGCCTGTTCGTCTTTCGCTCCTCGTCGCGCTGGGTCTACTACGGGGGACGATGAAGACCGGGGCCCGCTCCTCAAGATTGGGCCGTACCGCTAGGAGGCGCCTCGGCAAGGCGGTGGTCTACCTCCTCTGCGCCCTGGGTAGCGTGCTCATGCTGATCCCTTTAGCGTGGTTGGTCCGCAGTTCGGTTATGAGCCTGGGGCAGATCTTTACCTTCCCTCCCGAATGGATTCCGAGTCCGTGGCGGTGGGAAAACTACCCTCAAGCCCTAACCTCCATCCCGTTCTTCAGGTATTTCGTGAACACCCTGGTCATTCTGGTGCCGTCCGTACTCGGAACTGTAATTACCTCGACCTTAGCGGCGTACGGCTTCTCGCGCCTGCAGTGGCCAGGGCGCGACATCGTCTTCGGCATCCTGCTGACCACCCTGATGCTCCCTTACGCAGTCACGCTCATCCCCACCTTCCTGTTGTGGGCAAGTTTGGGACTGGTCGGCACCTATTGGCCGCTGATCGTGCCTCACTTCTTCGGCGGCGGCATCTTCTACATCTTCCTATTGCGCCAGTTCTTCATGACCCTCCCCAAAGAGCTCGACGAAGCGGCCATCATCGACGGTGCGAGTCCGCCACAGGTGCTCTGGTACGTAATCGTTCCCTTAAGCCGGCCGGCCCTTATCACCGTCGTGATCTTCGCAACGCTCTTCGAGTGGAACGACTTCCTTGAGCCGCTTATCTACATCAACCGCTCATCACAACACACGCTGGCACTCGGGCTCGCCGAATTCACGGGCCTCTATACCTCTCAGTGGCACCTGCTGATGGCCGCCTCGACCGTGGTGATTCTGCCGGTGCTGGTCCTGTTCTTCTTCGCTCAGCGCTATTTCATCGAAGGCATTGCGCTTACGGGCACCAAAGGTTAGCAGATGCGGGATGACCTCTGGCAACTCCGGCTCGAGACCGATGCCGATATATTCGCCAAGCCTACGACCCGACCTAGATGCCTCGACGATACTCATCGCCAAATTCGCCTCTGCATAGAAGACGGCTATCTCTATCCCGCGCGCACTATCAATCCCGGCGCCATTGGGACCGGGAAGGAAGACGGGACTGCTCCGCCTTTTCGGACATTCAAGTGCTGGTTGCGCGTGCCACCCTCCGTGCCCCACACTTCGAAGCGGCGAGGGTGGCGGCCTGTCAAGGCGCGAACCGACCGAACGAGAACCTAGGCGGAGGAACTCCCAATGGCACAGACGCGACCCCTCAGCCACGCCCATCTGGTGATCATCGGCGGCGGCATCGTCGGCTGCAGCGCCGCCTATCATCTGGCGAAACTGGGCTGGCGAGATATCGTCGTCATCGACAAGGGCAAGCTGCCCTACAACGACGGCTCCACTTCTCACGCGCCCGGCAGCATGTATCTAACCAACTTCTCCCGCATGATGACCCGATTCGCTGTGCAGTCCAGGCAGATCTACCAAGAGCTTCCCGAATTCGAGGCGGGTCGTCCGCCGTTCCGACCTACAGGCGGACTTGAGGTCGCCTACACCGATGAGCGGATGCAAGACCTCAAGCGCAAGCACGGCGTGGCCACGAGCTACGGCGTCGAGTCCTATCTGCTCACTCCAGGAGAGACTGCTCATCACATCCCCATCCTGGACCCGGCGGTGATCGTCGGCAGTTTCTATGTGCCGGGAGACGCCAACGTCATCGCGTGGCACATCGCCGGCTCGCTCGCCCGAGAAGCAGGGAGGATCGGCGGGGTGCGTTTCATCCAGGACACCCGGGTGACAGACCTTGAGGTAGACCGGGGGAGGATCGGTGCTATCGTCACCGACCAGGGAACGATCCGCTGCGAGCAGGCCCTGCTCTGTGCCAACATCTGGGCACCGGTCATCGGTGAGAAGCTAGGCCTGAGGATCCCCCTGCTGGCAGCCCAGCACCAGTACACCATCACGGAAGGCTTGCCCGAACTCAGCGAGTACGCCCAGGAGCGGGGCGGCGATGAGATCGTCCACCCGATCCTGCGGCACCAGGATTTCTCGATGTACTTTCGCCAGCACTGGGATTCCTACGGGATCGGCAACTACCGTCACGCGCCGCTGATGGTGGATCCGTACCGGTTGGGAAAGACCGCCATCAAACCGTTCACGCCCAAGCACTTCGACACGGCCTGGCAGGCAGCCAGGGAGTTGCTACCCCCCGTGAACAACGTCGACCTGATCGAGAAGTTCAACGGCATGTTCGCCTTCACGGTGGACGGCTTTCCGGTGATGGGCGAATCCACGGTCAAGGGCTTCTGGGTCGCGGTTGGAGTCTGGATCACCCATGCGGGCGGTGTGGGAAAGGCGATCGCCGAGTTGATGACCGCTGGCGAGGCGGAGATCGACATCCACGAGGCGGATATCAACCGTTTCCTGCCCTTTCAGCAGACTCGACGCTACGTAGAGTTGCGCAGCGCTCAGAACTACCGGGAGGTTTACGACATCATCCACCCGGCGCAGCCGGTCGACAGGCCCAGGAATGTACGACTCAGTCCCTATCACGCTCGGCTTGTCGATCAGAATGGCCACTTCATCCCGTCCGCCGGTTACGAGATGGCCCAGTGGTATGAAGCCAACGAGCGGCTGCTAGCCAGCTACGCGGCTCAGATCCCTCAGCGTACCGGTTGGGAGGCCCGGTTCTGGTCCCCCATCCAAGGGGCAGAGCATCTCGAAGTGCGGGCCAACGTGGGGTTATTCAACGTCAGTACCCTTGCGGTGATCGAGGTGGGCGGTCCAGGTGCGACCGGCTTACTTGAGCGGGTAGCGGCCAACCGCATCGAACGCCCACTAGGAAAGATCGTCTACACCAGCCTGCTTACCCCCAAAGGTGGCATCGCCAGCGATCTGACGATCGTGCGCCTCGATCAGGATCGCTACTGGGTCGTTACCGGCGGTGCACTTCTGACCCGCGACATGGCCTGGCTGCGCCGGCACGCTCCTGACGACGGTTCGGTTACCATCACCGACCGCTCTTCCCGCTACATGCCAATCGGCCTCTGGGGACCCAATGCGCGCAGGGTGCTACAAAAAGCGACCGGCCACGATGTTTCCAATGAGGCATTCCCCTATTACACGGCCCGGTCCATCGAGATCGGCTGCGCTCCGGTAGTAGCCCTGCGCATCTCCTACGTGGGCGAACTCGGCTGGGAACTCTACCCCCCAGCAGAATACGCCTTGAGCGTCTGGGATGACCTTTGGGCTGCCGGTCGCGAGTTCGGGATGATCGCCGCCGGGGCAGGCGCTTTCGACTCTCTTCGACTGGAAAAGGGGTACAGGCTCTGGGGCCAGGATATCCACCAGGATTACAACCCCTTCGAGGCCGGCACCGGTTGGGCGGTGCGATTAGACCGCAGCGAATTCGTCGGGCGAGTAGCCCTGTTGGAAGCGAAAGCGGGCGGCCTAGCCCGGCTCCTACGCTGCCTCACCTTCGACACGGCGACCGGCATGGCCCTCGGCAAGGAGCCGATCTTCGACGGTGATCATTGCATCGGCTACGTCACGAGTGCCAACATGGGCTATAGCGTGGGCAAGCATATCGCCTACGGTTACCTGCCCGCGGAATCCAGCGCCCCCGGTAGGCAACTGGAGATCGAGTACTTCGGTGAGCGTCACCCGGTGACGGTAGGTGTCGAGCCGCTTTTCGACCCGACGAACAAGCGCTTGAAAGGATGAGATGAGAGGACCAGATGACTTGGAATCCAGGAATCCCGACTCGCATTGCACTCATGGCTTCAGAAAGCCGTCCCCACTCATAGTCGCTTTTGGAAACTACCCGACTGACAAAGCCATAACCGTCTCGCGGACTGGGGAAAGGATTGAACGATGAAGACAGAGGTTGCACCTGAACGGGTTGCTCAGTTCCAGAAGGAAGGCTTCATCGTCATCGAAGGTTTCTTGAATAGCGAGGAGCTGCAAACATGGCGCGACGTGACCGAAGAGGCCGTACAACAACGGCTGGCGAGCGACGATGGGCTCCATAACCTAGATGCCGATGACTTCTACAAGAATGTCTTCACTCAGTGCCTTCGCCTGGTCGATAGCCATGCAGGCATGAAAAAACTCCTTACCGACCCGCGTTTGGGGAGACTCGCGGCGACCCTGAGCGGGGTCGACGGTGTCCGCCTGTGGCACGACCAGGCGCTCTTCAAGCAGCCCTATGGGAACCAGACGGCCTGGCACCGCGACGTCCCCTACTGGGCGTTTCACTCCCGCAAGTCGGTCAGCATGTGGTTCGCCCTCGACGACGCAACGGTGGCGAACGGCTGCCTATGGTACCTGCCCGGCACCCACCTTCTTGGCGACTATGAATTGACACGGATCGGGTCGAACATGCTCGACCAGTTTCACGCCTACCCCGAGTGGCTGGAGATCGAAGCCGTACCGGCCCCCTGCCCGGCAGGTTCCGTCGTCATCCACAACGCCATGATCGCGCACGGTGCCAGCGCCAATATGACGCCCGGGGTGCGCCGTGCGATGACAAGCGTCTACTACCCAGATGGGGAGCTCTACAACGGAACTCCCGACACCCTTCCCGAGGTTTACTACCGGAACCTCAAGCCGGGCGACAGGCTCGACGATGACCGCTACGTGCCACTCATATGGCATCGCGACCAGGATAAGGGTGTGCCAAAGTGATGGCTTGACGGGACGCGGGGAAGGGCAAAGGTGCTAAGAAAACGACTAGCTGTCGTAAGAGAGCGGATGCGGTACCTAGGTATCGACTGCCTGGCACTCGTCCCGGGCACCAATCTGAAATACCTTACGAATGTCGATTTCTTCCAACTCGAGCGACCCATGATAGTATTCATTCCCGCAGAAGATGCCGAGCTTGCCGTGCTTATCCCAGAACTGGAAGCGCCGGCCTGGGAAAGCGAAGTTGCCATTCCATCGCTGCTATTCCCCTGGAGTGATGAAGAAGGTCCGGAAGGGGCGCTGCGTCGACTCGCCAAGGGCATCAGACCGCAATCGCTGGCAGCCGAATACCTGCGCATGCGGCTACTTGAGTCCTCTCTCATTCGGTCGGTCTGGAACGATATCCACATCGCTCAGGCGGAAGATATCCTGACCCCCGTGCGCCAGATCAAAGATGGGCGTGAGCTCGAGTACATACAGCGGGCCAATGCGATAGCTGAAACCTCCCTGACGCAAGTAATCGAGACTATCACCATCGGTATGACCGAGAAGGAGATCGGTCGTCGCTTGACCGCCAGTCTGCTAATGAACGGTGGAGAGACGGTGCCGCTCGAACCCCTGGTTCAATCAGGTCCAAATTCCGCCAGACCACATGGTAGAACCACCGACCGGAAACTCGAG
Organism: Truepera sp. bin119; assembly: GCA_002239005.1. Lineage (GTDB taxonomy): Bacteria > Deinococcota > Deinococci > Deinococcales > Trueperaceae > MPNL01. The sequence continues at coordinate 47,889 of MPNL01000014.1, read as the reverse complement.
CCGGGAGACCTTCTGCTCATCGACTACACCACAACGGTGAATGGCTACTTCTCCGATCTGACCAGAACCCTCTTCGCGGGTGAAGACGTACCGGCCAAGGTCGTCGAGGTTTACGGCGTCGTCAAAGCCGCCAACGCGGCGGCCCACGCGGCGGCCAGACCGGGTGCAAGTTGTCAGGACGTAGACAGGGCGGCTCGGAAGGTTATCGAAGATGCAGGCTACGGACCGTTTTTCTTGCACCGCACCGGTCATGGCCTGGGGCTGGATGTCCACGAGCACCCCGTACTCACCAAAGGCAATGATCTCGCCCTCGAGGAGGGCATGGTCTTCACGATCGAACCCGGGATCTACCTCGAAGGGTGGGGTGGCGTACGCATCGAGGATAACGTAGTGATCAGTGGAGCGGGGTGTCGCTCCTTCACCCAGATGACGCGAGACCTAACGCCTATCGGCCTTCACCACTGACCCCCGTGAATCGAACCTGAATCGATGTGGAAGCTGCCACGTCCCATCCGCCCCGAGACCGACACCTGGGAGGACCTTGTTCTCGAAGGACCAAGGCCCATCGTCCAGCGAAAAAGTGCAAGACTCGGCCTATTCGAGAACCGCCCCTTCACTCTTCATCACCCCCCTGCCGGCACCAACCCCAAAACCACCGATCCTGCCAGGGTCTGGTGCCCACCTCTTTTGTCGGGGTGCGGGGTGATCTCATGTCACCACCCTAGTTGCCCATGCACTTCATAAATGTTACCCATCTGCCAGGCGTCCAGGGACCGTAACTCGGCACTCCGTCCCTGGGAGCGCAAGGAGACGCCGACGCTATCCTCACGGCTGGGATAGACCCTGACGGCGACGCACTGCTTCCCGTTCACGAACACCTCGACTACGCTGCGGTCGACGAAGATGCGCAGCCGCAGGGGTTCGCCCGGCTCGAGGTGGACCGGGGCCGTCTCGGGAGCCCGCGGTCGCACCTCCGGCAGGATCGACGAGTACGACGAATCGATCGTGATCAGGCTCTCGGCCCGGATCAGGGGGGTTCGCGTACGGGCCGAAGCTGTGGCGTCGGGAGACCGCACCCGGCGCCGGAAGCCCCGGTCGGGGAAGAAGGCGATCCGGGTGAACTCCTCCCGACCCGGGGAGCGCAGGAGATTCAGTTCGACTACGGGAGCGTCGTTCGGGTCGATCTCGACCAGCAACTCCATGGCGTTCCCGCAGAACTCTTCGAGCACGACCTCCCGGTTGGCCGGCAGGGTCAGCGATTCGACGCGGCGATGGTCGTAGCGCAGCGACTCGAGGTCGCCGGCCGGTTCGATCCTCAGGTCGTCGCCCCCGGCCAGAGTCAGGCGCCGGGGCAAGGTCATGATCTGGTCCCAGCCCTGGCTGGGCAGGCCGGGGTTCATATTGAAGATCACGACGATGCCCCCCTCTCCGTCGGGGGCCGCCGACGGCGCGTGCAACCCGGACGGCTGTGCCGGCCCGAAGTTGAACCGGCCATGCGCGGTCGCGACGAACTTGTCGCGGTCGGTGTCGTAGTCGCCCAGCAGGTACTGTCCGCCGCTCATATGACTGAAAAACAGGAGGATATGCCGGTCGCCGATCGGCCAGAAATAGGGGCAGGCGCCGTCGTCACCCACCAAGGTGAAACGGTCTCCCTCGACGAACGGGTGCAAGTACTCCCAGCTCTCTAGATCCTCGGAGCGGAACAGGAAGTTCGCGCGGATCGGCAGGCCGCCGGGACCGTGGGGCAGCGTCCCGGCGGAGAGCGCGTAGTACCCGCCCTCCTTTTTCCAGATGCAGGGGTCGAACACCCTGTAGGGCACGGACTCGAGGTCGCTCGGGAACGGGATGACGGGTCCTCCGGTCACCTTCTCCCAGTTCAGCAGCAGCGGGTCGCTCGAGACCGCGACCATGTTGCCGACCTCGGTGCCGTGATAGGTAGCGATGACCCGGCCCTCCTCGACCAAGGTGGAGCCGGAGTAGCACCTCTCTTCCGGGTGTGGGTAGATCGCGTAGGGGAGGTCCCGCCAGCGGATCAGGTCGTCGCTGACGGCGTGCCCCCAGTGCTGGCGCGGATCCTCGGGCGGGTAGGCCTGGTAGAAGAGGTGCCAGCGGCCCTGCCAGAAGCAGAGCCCGTTGGGGTCATTGAGCAGGTTCTCCGGGTTGACATAGTGATAGCTAGGACGATGCGGATCCCCCTCCAACTCCTTCCGGGCCGCGATCATGCGTCGCAGCAGCGGATTCTCCTTAAGCTGCAGCTCCTGCTGTCCCAGGGTCTCGGCGAAGGTGTAGTGGGGAACGCGAGAGGTGTAATCGGGCTTCCCTTTCCGCATCATGGCTCCCTCCCCGGAACGTCCCTGCTCCGCAGGACCGACTACCGGTCTGCTCAATCCATGGGCCTCGAGCTATCCCGCAGGTTGTATTCGGACTCCACAACGAACGCAACAGGCATATGAGCACTTGGTCAATTATCGCAGAGATGCTAGGGGAGTGGACCGGTCAGAACCGGCGGTCGACCTCAGGCTCGAGCGCTAGTCGCCACCCTACACCCGCCAGGGCAGGGAACCCCGGGGGGAGTTGGAGCACAGGGATCGGTCCCGGGCCTCCTAGTCGACTGCCCGAGCAATAACGCCCCACCCTTCCGACAGCCACCACGACGGACTGCTCATTCACACAGCTACAGCCGCCATCAACCCTGCCCGCAGCAGCTTGACGGCTGCTTGCCCCGGTCGAGCGACTCTTCCGATAAGGTAATCTGATGGCCCAGCACCCCCTCATCGTCAACGAGTTCCTCAAGTGCTTCCGGGACTAGTGGCGCCCCCCTCGAATCGCCAGATGTTCCTCGCACTCCTCACCGATTTCGGCCTTACCGACCCCTACGTAGGGGTTATGAAGAGTGTGATCTTAAGCGTCGCGCCCGGTGCCACCGTGGTCGATCTCACCCACGAGCTGCCCCCGCAGGACATCCGAGCGGGCGCCTTCGCACTCCGGGCGGCGTGGCCCTACCTGCCACCACAAGCGGTGGTATGTGCCGTGGTCGACCCAGGCGTCGGCACCTCCAGGCGACCAGTCGCCCTCGAGCTAGGCGACGAGGAGACAACCCGGAGCCTGGTGTGCCCCGACAACGGCCTTGCCGCCGCTCTCCTGGATACCGCCCCCGTACGCGCGGCCGTCACACTCGATAATCCTGCCTTCCACCTCCCGAAGGTAAGTACCACCTTCCACGGGAGGGACCTGTTCGCTCCGGTGGCCGCCCACCTCGCGGCGGGGAGGGCGCTGGCCGAGGTGGGCTCACCCCTGGCAGCCACCGCCCTGGCTCCGCTCTTGTGGCCTCAGCCCAGGCGAAGCGACCACGGCTGGGAGGTGACGGTCCTCTACCAGGACCGGTTCGGAAACCTGATCACCAACCTGCCCGCGGGCTCGCTCGAGCCCTCAGCTAACTGGAGGGTCGTCGAACTCGCCAAGGCCGGACTCTCCAGATCTGCTCGATCTGCACCTCTGAGAGCGACCTTCGCCGCTGTCGAGCCCGGCGAGGCGGTCGCCTACTGGGGGAGCAGCGGCTACCTCGAACTCGCCATCCGGAACGGTAGCGCGGCCGAAGACTGGAATCTCGGGGTGGGAGCCGAACTGCGGGTTGTGAAGGTCGAGCTCTCCAGATCAGCCGGCGACGACCGGAGGTGAGGCCGGCGGGCACTGATCGAGGAGGGTACTCGGAATGCTTTTCATCGCCACCTCCAAGAGCTCTGGACCCGCACCCGGCAGGTGGGATCGCTCGCTCAGGAAACGGCGCCAGCTCCGGGCCCCAGGGAGACCGTTCATCAGGGGCAGCAGGTGTCGGGTGATCCGCTGTAAGTTGAGGCCCCGCTCGAGCCAACTCTCAGCGTAGGTGAGCATGCCCGCAACCACCTCGCGGCGGGTAGGCGGAGGCTCCGGGCTGCCATAGAAGTCCCGGTCGAAGCTGGCGAACAGGTAGGGGTCCTCATAGGCCGCCCGACCGATCATCACGCCGTCGACCCGGGCGAGGTGGGATCTCACCGAATCCACGACCCGGACTCCGCCGTTGATCTCGATGCGGAGGTGGGAGAACTCCCGCTTCAGTCGGTACACATCCTGGTAGCGGAGGGGGGGAACCGTCCGGTTTTCCTTTGGGCTCAGGCCCTGGAGCCACGCCTTCCTCGCGTGCACAATGAACCGCTCAGCCCCGGCCTCCGCCACGGTCGCGACGAAGCGGGCGAGGTCCTCGTAGCGATCGAGGCTGTCCACCCCGATCCTGTGCTTGACGGTCACGGGGATAGAGGCGGAGGCGCGCATGGCGGCGATACCGGCGGCAACCCTCGAGGGCTCCTTCATCAGGCAGACCCCGAAACGGCCCCGCTGGACGCGGTCGCTCGGGCAGCCGACATTGAGGTTCACCTCGTCGTAGCCGAATCTCTCAGCGAGGGAGGCACAGGCTGCGAGTGCTGTGGGATCGTCCCCGCCGAGTTGAAGGGTGAGGGGCCGTTCCTCGGGGCTGAACCCGAGGAGGTGGTCGCGATCACCATGGAGAATCGCCCCCGTGGTGATCATCTCGGTATAGAGCAGCGTCTCACGGGTGATGCGGCGCATGAAGGCGCGGAAGTGGCGGTCGGTCCGGTCCATCATGGGGGCCACGCTCACCGGCCAGCGCCGCCCCGTGCCGGGCCGCATCACGACGCCGGTGGCGGGTGGCGGGTGGGCTGCCGGAAGGTGATCTCCTCCCACTCCCCCTCCTCGATCAGCTCGAGCTCCGGACTCTCCCGCCGCAGCCGGGCCACGATCCCCTGAACCAGATCGTCGGGGGTCGAGGCGGCCGAGGTGATCCCGACACTCCTCACCCCCTCAAACCAGGCAGGTTGCAGGTCGGCCGGACCCTCGACCCTCCGGGCTCTCCCGCTCAGCTCCTCGGCCAGTTCGAGCAGCCGCATCCCGTTGGAGCTGTAGTCGCTCGTCACCACCAGGAACAGCTCGACCAGCGGCGCGATCGACTTAACCGCGTCCTGACGGTTCTTGGTGGCGAAGCAGAGGTCGTCCCGCGGCGGCACCACCAGCCCGGGAAAGCGCTCCCGGAGGAGTTCGATCGTGCGGGAGGTATCGTCCACCGAGAGGGTGGTCTGGGTCAGGACCACCACGCGGTCCGGGTCGGGCACCTCCACCACGTGCGGATCGGCGAGTTCGGGATCGTCCTGGCGGTTGTCGAGCACGCTCACCACCGTGGTGCACTCAGGCGCCTCGCCACGGGTGCCGATCACCTCCTGATGCCGAGTCGAGTCGCCGATCAAGAGGATGTGGTAACCCTCCCGGGCGTATTTCCTGGCCTCGTTATGGACCTTGGCAACCAGAGGGCAGGTCGCATCGATGGTGGCCAGGCCCAGTTCGGAGGCGCGGCGGCGTACCGCGGGGCTCACCCCGTGAGCACTGAACACCAGGGTGGGATCGAACTCCTCCTTCAGCCGGCCACGAGGCCCGCTGAGCTCCTCCAGGTCCTCCACAAAGTGGACATCATGATCGCGCTCGAGGCGGGAGACCACGGTGTCGTTGTGAACGATGGCGTGAAAGACCGGGAGGGTACCGGCCCCGCGGCTGCGATTCTCCGCTGCGGCCTCCTCCACCGCCCTGATCGCCATAACCACCCCTGCGCAGAACCCACGCGGCCTGGCCAGATAGACCCGCTCGATCATGGACCCATGATACCTGCCGAGGCCGGAGAGCCACCGATTGCGAAGCGACCTAAGAGCTCCCTCGGTAGCGGTGCCACCTAGACGCGACCTGCAGGGCAGGCCGTGCCAGCCTGTGGAGTCTCACGCTCCTTGACCCCTCTCACGGGCTCGTGATAGACTCGGGGCCGTTTTCGACCGACCGGGGGCGATTAGCTCAGTCGGTTAGAGCGCGTCGCTGATAACGACGAGGTCGGTGGTTCAAATCCACCATCGCCCACCAGGGAGCGCACCCTCGGGTCCGGGGGTGCGTGCTCTGTCTGGACCCCTCGCTCGAGCCGGAGGTCAGTTGAAGACCTGGCGGTGAGCTCCCAGCTCGAGGTCGACCTTAAACGTCTCCGGCCCACGCTGCACTGTGAGCTCCACAAGTTGCCCGACCTCTTTGCGCCGCAGCACCTCGACGAGGGAGTTGAAGGTGGGCGTAGGCTCGCCATCGACCGCGACGATCACGTCGGCGGCCGAGACCACCGAGGTGCGGACCGAGCCCCCCTCCCTGTTGACGACTACCCGTCGACTCTCGAGGCTGCGCAGTCCTGCCCGGGCGGCGGGACCGCCGGCGACGACATCGCCGATCACCGTCCCCGGGCGCCGGCCTAGGTCGAGGCTGCTGTTGGTGGCCGGATCGTAGTCGAAGTTCGCCCAGGCGAACCCTATGACCGGGATATCCCGGGTCTCGCCCGCAAAGAGCGCCGCCACCACCTCGCTGCCCGCGGACACGGGGACTGCGTAGGAGGCGAACCTCCGCGGGAGTGTCAGACCGCTCAGGAAGGGGGGGACGAACCCCCGGCCCTCAGAGCCCATGTCCTGGGGATTGAAGCTGATGTAGCTCACCACGCCGACGACCTCTCCGTCGGTGTTGAGGACCGGTCCACCGGAATCCCCCTGGAAGAGGGAGGCGGTAAGTTCGATGACGCCGTCTGCCAGCAACGCGTTCGGCGAACCCACGCCGAGCCGGGTAACCCTGCCACTACGATCTTCCAGGAATTCCCCTCGGCTGTTGCCGATAGCCACGATCTCCCTGCCCGGCCGGGTCGGGCCGCTCGCGAAGGGGATGTAGGGGACAGGCCCACCGACCTCAGCCTGCAACAGGGCGAGATCGAGGTAGGCGTCGAAACCCACGAGCTCGAGCCGGTACTCCTCGCCCCCGGGCGCCACCCCGAAGTAGTGCATGTGCCTGCCGCCCAACCACTGCGCTTTGACTACGTGATAGGCGGTAAGGAGCAGGCCCTCTTCGCTGACGAAGAAGCCGGTCCCGACTCCGACGACCGAACGACCGGGCATCCGACTCAAGACGCGGGCCTCAACGCGAAGCGTGGCGGGACGCGCCCCCTGATAGACCTCCTCGAGCCGCCCTGTCGCCTCGACCACCGGAGGTGGCATATCCTGCGCGACGACACGCTCGGTTCGCAACTCGTTTGCGACGACCGCCGCGACGGCCAGCAGGAGCAGGGGCAGAATGGTTCTCCCGAAGGGTTGCCCTCTAGACCGGCGCTGTCCGGGCTCCAGAATCATGCCTCAATTATAGCACCACGCCGTGAGAAGCCTGCCAGCTAGCTAGCGATTTCCGGGGTCGAGGGGATGGCGACGCCCTAGAGGTATCATCAGGCCTATGACGACACCGGTAGACAACCGAAGCGAGTCCGACTATTCGGGGAAGGTCAGGGCCATCTCAGAGCGGCTGCGGAGTTGGTCGGGGCCGATCGTTCTTGCCACCCATATCGACCCCGATGGCGACGCCGTCGGGAGCACCCTGGCGCTGAGCCGGGCGCTGCAGGCACTCGGAAGGGCGACGACCGTCAGCCTGACCCCGCCGCGGTTCCTGGCCTTCCTCACCGCGCCCGGCGAACTCGTCCCGCAGCTGGAGACTCTTGCACCGGGCACCCTCCTGATCGCCCTGGATGCCGGGGCGGCCTCGCGCGTGGCCGGAGTGCCGCTCGGCGACGCCGCTCTCACGATCAATATCGACCACCACGGCACCAACGAAAGGTTCGGCGACATCCACCTCGTCGATCCCAGCAAGGCGGCAACGGCCCAGATCGTGAAGGATATCGTGGAGCAGCTCGGACTGGCCTGGACACCGGAGCTCGCCACGCCCTGTCTGTTGGGCATCCTGACCGACACCGGCTTCCTCCGGTTCGGCAACACCCGCCCGGCTGTCCTCAGGGCGGCTGCGGAGCTGCTGGCGAGCGGACTCGACTACGCTGAACTGACAGACCGCCTGCAGTGGCGACCCCAGAGCTACTATCCACTCCTGGCCCAGGTGATGGCCACCGTCGAATTTCCTCTCGGCGGCGAGGTGGCCCTCGCCCGGGTGACCGAATCGATGCGAGAAGACCTAAGCGAGGAGATCCTCGACTCCGAGGATTTCATCGGCGTAATCCGTTACGCCGAGGGAATCCGGGTGGCCGTGCTGCTGAAGGAGCAGGGGGACACAACCAAGGTAAGTGTTCGGACCCGCGGCGGCGTTTCAGCCCAAGCGATCTGCCTCATGCTGGGGGGAGGAGGGCATGTGCCCGCTGCCGGCGCCACGATCGCCGCAGCTATCGACATCGCCCGAGAGCGGGTCCTCACCGCCGTTCGCAAGGAGTTGGATCAGACAGACCGCCGCGGCAGCCCAGAACCCCGCCGCTAAGCCGGTAGCTGCAGCGGGCAGCCTCGCGCCGCGAACCATATCACCGATCGACCCCTCCCCGACAACGGGACCGCCCCGGTTCGGGCCAGGACCCCTTCAAGGTTTGAACCATACAGCTTCAAACCCCCTCTAACCCTCTCTGCGGCAGCCCCTCGAAGCGATAGCTGATCCTGGGAGACCTCACATCTACCCCGACTCAGCGCCGATCCCCAACTCTCCTAGGTCGCCCGCAGCAGCCCCGGGCCACCTATCAGCGGGGAGAAACCAGGCGGCCAGTAGCGGTCCTGGTAGCCACTGGCCGGTGGAGAAGGTGGTTAGATAGGGGGCACCGCCCCGGCCACCCCGTCTCGACGCATTCCAGAGGAGGATAGCGTGGACGACCCGAAGCTCGACATCGGCCTCATCGGTCTCGCCGTGATGGGCCAGAACCTGGTCCTCAACATGAACGACCACGGGTACCGGGTCGGCGTCTACAACCGAACTGCCAGCGTCATGCAGGCCTTCGTCTCTGGGCCCGCAAGCGGAACCGGGGTCGAGGGCTTCGAGAGCCTCGAGGGGCTCGTCGCGAAGCTCAAACGCCCCCGCAAGATCATGCTAATGGTCAAGGCCGGCGGCGCTGTCGACCGGGTGATTGAGACGCTGCTGCCGCTGCTCGAGGAGGGTGACATCGTCATCGACGGCGGCAACGCCAACTACCGCGACACCGTGCGTCGCTTAGAGGAGCTCGAGGCCAGGGGGCTGCTCTTCGTCGGAGCGGGGGTGTCCGGGGGTGAGCAGGGGGCCCGCAACGGCCCCTCCATCATGCCGGGAGGCTCCCGCGACGCCTGGCCACACCTGCAGGCGATCCTGCAGGAGATCGCTGCCCAGGTCGACGGTCTACCCTGCTGCGACTGGGTCGGCGAGGGCGGAGCGGGACATTTCGTCAAGATGGTCCACAACGGTATCGAGTACGGCGACATGCAGCTCATCACCGAGGCCTATCACCTCATGCATGCCGGTCTGGCCATGGGTGCGACCGAGATCGGCGAGGTATTCTCCGGCTGGCGAGCGGGCAAGCTCGACTCCTATCTGATCGATATCACGGCCGACATCTTCACCCTCAAGGACGATGACGGTACACCGCTGGTGGAGAAGATCCTCGATGTCGCCGGACAGAAGGGCACAGGCAAGTGGACCGTCATCGATGCCCTCGAATTCGGCATCCCCCTCACGCTCATCGGTGAGGCGGTCTTCTCGAGGTTCCTCTCCTCGCTTAAGGAGGAGCGCGTCGCCGCTTCCAGGGTCCTGCGGGGACCGCCGGAGCTGCCCGGCCTCGACCGCAACGCCGTTATAGCGGACCTCGAGCAGGCGCTCTACGCCGCCAAAATCAGCTCCTACGCGCAGGGCTATATGCTCATGCGAGCGGCCGCAGCGGAGCACGGGTGGGAGCTCAACTATGGGGGTATCGCCCAGATGTGGCGGGGAGGCTGCATCATCCGCTCTCGCTTCCTCACCGATATCCGCTCCGCCTATGGAGAGCGGCCGGACCTCCAGAACCTCCTCCTCGACAACTTCTTCCGCGACGAGATCGAGGCCGCCCAGGCGGCGTGGCGGCGGACCGTCGCCACCGCGGTCGGGACGGGCATCCCGACGCCGACCATGGCGGCTGCGCTCGCCTTCTACGATGGCTACCGCCACGCCCGGCTTCCCGCCAACCTGTTGCAAGCCCAGCGCGACTACTTCGGGGCCCACACCTACGAACGAATCGACCGGCCCAGGGGGGAGTTCTTCCATACCAACTGGACCGGCCGGGGCGGGGACATCTCCTCACGAAGCTATAACGCCTGACCGAGGGTCGGGCCACCTCGGGACAGTCCGGGGGGTCGACACCGCTCGCGTATCTTGAGATCGAGTGGCAAAGAGCGTTATTGGGACTCCCTGCTGCCCCAGCGCTCACAGCCCCCCTCACCGCTGGGGCGCACCCTTGCAACCGCGATCTCTTCTCTGCCCTTCCAGGCGTAAGGGTCCTCGCCGGCGACCATCACGATATCCCGATAATCGGCGACCGCCACATGCTCGCCCTCCTTGAGTGTCTGTCGCCAGGGCAGCAGCGACTCGGCGCTCATGTAGTGATTGACCAGGACCCGGCGATACCCGCCTCGAGCCCGGTTGGGGAATGAGCGGTGCAGCAGGTAGCCACCGAAGAAGACGACGCTCCCAGCCCTGACCTCGACCGGGACCGCATCCTCGTCATGGTAGGGGAAGCCCGTCGCTTCATCGGTGCAGTCGAAACGGGCATCGTCCTGCTGCTCCAGGGGCCACAGCAGTCCAGGCCGGTGCGAACCAGGGATGACCCACAGGCAGCCGTTCTCGACGGTGGCGTCGTCGACCGCAATCCAGCCGCCTACCAGGGAACGGTCGCGGGTGGGGATGAAGTCTTCGTCCTGGTGCCAGGCCTGACCGGGCTTGCCGGTCGCCTTGATGAACAGCATCGACTGCATGCACTTGACGTTCGGCCCGATCACCTCGGTAAGGACCTCAACCAGCTTCGGCGCAGCCAGGTAGCGGTGCATGACTTCGGAGATCTTGTGGGGAAAGTGGATGCACAGGTAGCGCCTGAGGGTCTCCTCTGCACTCTCCCCGGGAACACTCGGCTCGACACCGATCACCTCGCCCCGTTCACCCCGGCAGATGCTCAGCGTCTCCGCCTTAAGCTCCTCAAGCTCGACCGCACTAAAGAGATCGGGAACGACCAGGTAGCCGTGCTCACGGTAGAAATCGACCAGCCTCCCGTTAGCGGCTACGGTCGGCTCGGTGATGAAGTCCGGACCACCCCGCTCGAGGGCTACCAACTGGGGGTCGGAGGGAACGGGCGAACTCACCATGGGGATGGACCTCCTGCCCCCTATCCTAGCCCACCCCCTTCCTAAGAGCCGAGAGCCCTGAGTCGATGACCTCGACGCTGCGGTCGGTAGACGCAGCCGGCCGCCTCCGCTCGCTCGCTGGAGTGCGGCCCTCAGGCGGGTGTCGTCCGGGAGCCGGGGGTGCGGCCTGATCGCGGGGTGGGGGGACCCGGGAGTGCAGGAGGGCGCTCGCCGCCTCCGCGTCGAGAGGGCCGTCGGCGGTACCCAGCAGGTCGATGCGGCCGCTGAGCCGCCCCCGGTCGATGACGATCCACCAGAGTGCTCGCCTATAGGATCGCCAGCGAGCGGCTCGGGCCCCACGACAGCCAGTGCCCGAGCCGAGTCGTGATGATCGCCCCACCCAGGAGTCGGGACAGCTTCCTTGAGAGGTCGACCAGAGAGCCGGTTCAGCTGAAGGACGAGCTACCAAGCCGGGGACGGCGGGAACCTGAGGCGGTCGTGCTACCCTGAACCCCATGCCCGTGGAGGTCCATTCATACCGCCTCACGCTGCGTGGTAAGCCTGTTGGCACCCACACCCTCCGCACCCAGCAGCGGGGAGAGGCGGCGCTGCTCGAGGGCAGAACGATGCTGCAGGGCAACCTGGGGCAGAGTACCGTCATTCAGCAGAGCCGCTGTCACAATACCGGTTTCTTCAGCTACCGCTTTCTCGAGGAGACAAAGGCGCGGGGGGGCAATCGGCGCTACGAGGTGGTGTTCGACAGCTCCACGGGGATGATTCGGGCGAGCAGGGGGCAGAACGACCGGGCCTACACCCCCTACCTCCTCCCCTACCGGGATCCGCTGTCGATGCTCCACGAGATCCGTCGGCTCTCCGGAAACGGGGGGGGCCAGACCCGCATTCCGATGCTGGGGAAGGAGATAATGGTGCTGCCCGTCGGCGTCGTGACCCTGCCTACCCCGTTAGGAGACCGGGAGGCGTGGGCTTTTTCCCTCTACCCGGGGAGAAGCTTCATCTACGTAGACGCCGAACCGCCACACCCGATCCTTCGCCTGACCCAGAGACTGACCGACACGAGTGTGGACGCCCTGCTCGTCAAGACCCACGAGGAGACGCCGGTCCCGAACCGGGAGAGGCCGACCAAGGGAGGAGGAGGCCGCGAGAGGCGCCGACGCCGGAGCAGGTCCCGCAGCTGACCCGCCTCAGGGGCCTCCGACCGAACCCGGCACCGCCATCCCCCTGGAGAATTGTGGAGAGTCGACATGAGCGGCAAGATCGGATTCGTTAGCCTCGGCTGCCCCAAGGCCCTAGTGGACAGCGAGCATATCCTCACCCAACTCCGAGCTGAAGGGTACCTGCTAGTGTCCAGCTACGAGGAAGCCGATCTGGTCGTCGTGAACACCTGCGGCTTCATCACCCCGGCGGTGGAAGAGTCCCTGGCCACCATCGGCGACGCGCTAGACGCCAACGGCCGGGTGGTGGTGACAGGCTGCCTCGGGGAGCGGCCCGAGGTGATCATGGAGCGCCACCCCAGCGTCCTAGCGGTAACCGGGCAGGCGGACTCAGCTGGAGTCATGAACGCCGTGCACAACGTCCTGCCGCCCGAGGTCGAGCCCTTCAGGAGGTTGATCCCGGGAACCGGTTCGATCAAGCTCACCCCCCGCCACTACAGCTACCTGAAGATCGCCGAGGGCTGCAACCACCGCTGCAGCTTCTGCATCATCCCGCAGCTCCGGGGTCTCCAGGTCTCACGGGACGCGGCCGACATCCTGAGTGAGGCGACGCGGCTGGTCGCCACCGGAACCCGCGAACTCCTGATCATCGCCCAGGACACAAGCGCCTACGGCACCGATCTGAAACACCGGGGTAGCGAGTACCGGGGCCGAACGGTGAAGGCGCATCCTGTGCCGCTGGTGCGGGAACTGGCCGAACTGGGGGTCTGGATCCGCCTGCACTACATCTACCCCTATCCGCACGTGCGGGAGCTGATCCCGCTAATGACCGAGGGGAAGCTGCTGCCCTACCTCGATGTTCCCCTCCAGCACGCGAGCCCGCGCATCCTTCGGTCGATGCGGCGGCCAGGAGGGGCGGAGAGCCACCTCGAGACCATCGCCGAGTGGCGCTCGATCTGCCCCGAACTGGCGATCCGCTCGACCTTCATCGTGGGCTTCCCGGGAGAGACCGAGGAGGAGTTCGAACTCCTCCTCGAGTTCCTCGCCGAGGTCTGCCTCGACCGGGTCGGCGCCTTCAGCTACAGCGAGGTCGAGGGGGCGGCGGCCAACGAACTGAGCGGCTCGGTTCCGGATGAGGTCAAGACCGAGCGGCTCGAGCGGCTTATGGGACTCCAGCAACGGATCAGCTTCGAGAAGAACCGGGAACGGGTCGGCGGCGAACTCGAGGTGATCGTCGACGCCTACGGCGACCTGCCGGGCGAGGTGATAGGGCGCAGCCAGGCGGACGCGCCCGACATCGACGGCACGGTCCTGGTTAAGACCGACGGTACGGTCAAGATCGGAGATCGGGTCCGGGCCAGGATCACCGGGGCGGGGGTATACGACCTCGAAGGGGAGGCCGTGGAACCGGTGCCCTGGCGGCCCACGGTACCGCAGTGGTAGCTCCGGAGGTCGGCACTCACCCATCCGGGCGATACGCCGCGATCAGTCCGGCGGGAGCCTGCGGCGAGGACCCTCGCGGAACTCTCCGCTAGCTGCCCTCCCGATGAGGCCGGGGACTGAAGTTCTATTGCGTGGGGTTTTACAGGATCTTGGAGAGGAAGGACCTGGTCCGCTCCTCAGTCGGGCTCGTGAAGAAGTGCTCGGGCGAACCGACCTCGACGATCTGGCCGGCGTCCATGAAGATCACCCGGTGACCCACCTCGCGGGCAAACCCCATCTCATGGGTCACCACACACATGGTCATCCCCTCCTTCGCCAGGTTGACCATCACCTCGAGCACCTCGCCGATCACCTCGGGATCGAGGGCGCTCGTGGGCTCATCGAACAGCATCACCTTCGGACCCATGGTGAGGGCACGGGCGATAGCGACGCGCTGCTGCTGGCCGCCGGAGAGCTGGCCCGGGTACTTCTGCGCCTGCTCGGGAATGCCGACCTTCTCGAGATAGAACATAGCCCGCTCCTCCGCCTCGGACCGCTTCCACCTCCGCACCCGTACCGGGGCCAGCGTGATATTCGCCATGACACTTAAGTGGGGAAAAAGGTTGAACTGCTGGAACACCATGCCGGTCTCCCGCCGGATCAGGTCGATGTTGCGGACATCGTCGGTGAGCTCCGTCCCATCCACGAAGATACGGCCCTGCTGATGCTCCTCTAAGCGATTGATGCAGCGGATCAGGGTGGACTTACCCGAACCGGAAGGGCCGATAACGACCACCACCTCCCCCCGGTTGACCGACATGTTGATGTCCTGGAGGGCGTGGAAATCGCCGAACCACTTGTTCAGGTTCTCGATCTCGATGACGCGCTCTCCCCCAGCGGGGGCGTCGGCTCGCACTAATGTCTGATCTGCCATCTCAACGGACTCCTTCTCGACCGGGGCACGGGGTCGGCATGGGCTTCTACCTCTCTCCCAGGCCGAGCTGCCTCTCAAGTTGCCTGCTCGCCACGCTCATGCGGTAGGAGAAGAACCAGAAGAACAGGGCCATGAAGATGAACGCCTCGCGGGTGACACCGCCCGTGACCAGGAGTGACTCAGGCTGGTTGGTGACGGTGATCCCGACTGCGAAGAGATCGCTTAGCCCCACGATGGTGACGAGCGAGGTATCCTTGAAGAGCCCTATGAATAGCCCCACGATCGCCGGGATCACCGCCCGGAGCGCCTGCGGGAGGACGATGAGGCGCGTGGTGTCCCAGCCGCTCATCCCCAACGCGCGAGAGGCCTCAGTCTGCCCTCTGGGCACGGATTGCAGCCCCCCGCGGACGTTCTCCGCCAGATAGGCGGCGGCGAACAGGATGATGGCGACCTGGGCCCGCCAGATGGCCGGTGGGTTGGCGCCGATGATCAGGGGAAGGACGAGCGAGGCGATGAAGAGCCAGGAGATGAGCGGGGCGCCACGGACGATCTCGATGAAACTGGTGCAGATCCCCTTGATGATCGGCAAGCGACTCTGGCGTCCGAGGGCGAGGGCTATCCCGAGCGGAAAGCTGACCACAATGCCGGTGATCGACAGGAAAAAGGTGAGCAGGATGCCGCCCCACAGGGTGGCCGGGACCAGGCGGAAGGGGGAGGAGGATTCCTCCGGCCCGACGCCGTAGAGGATCAGCAGGGTCACGATCCAGGAGGCGCCCCAGAGCCAGGCGAGGGGCCGACTCACCGGCGCCGGGAAATGGCGACCCAGCCGGTAGCCGCCGAGGGCAAAGACGATCACCAGGAGCCACCAGATCCTCACCGCCGGGAAGGCGAACAGGGAGATGAGAGCGATCAGCCCTATCAACCCCATCAGCCAGCGGAAGGTGTTGCGCAGGATGGCACCCGTACCCTCGCCGGAGAGGCCCGCCGAGGCGCCGAACAGGGTCATGAGGAAGACGATGACAAGCATCGGCCGCCACAGGAGGTCGGCGGGATAGCGGAACACCGTGAGCAGACGCAGGTTGGCCCATACGCGGTCCCAGTTCGCGTCGATGAAGAGGAACTTGGCGAAGACAAACAGCAGCCACAGCGAGAGGGCGATGGAGAGCAGCGAGACGATGGTGTTCCACCAATTGCTGAACAGATTCGTCCGCAGCCAGTCGGCGGCGCCTACCCTGCTCTGGAGGGGTCGCTTCGCTGCCATGATCTACCGGTCCACCAACTTCACCCGCTCGTTGTACCAGTTCAGAATCAGCGAGAACGAGAGGCTGATCGCCAGGTAACCGACGATGAGGGTGAGGACGATCGGGACCGAGGCACCCGACTGGTTGGCGATCACCGCGCTCACTGCGAAAAAGTCGGGGTAGGCGGCGAAGACGCCGAGGGAGCTATTCTTGGTGAGGTTTAAGTACTGGCTGATCATCGGCGGGACGATCACCCTCATCGCCTGTGGGAAGACCACCAGCCGAAAGGTCTGGGAGCCGCTAAGGCCGAGGGCCTTGGCGGCCTCCGTCTGCCCCTTGGCCACCGAGAGGATCCCTCCCCGGACGATCTCAGCGATGAAGGTCGAGGTGTAGACCACCAGGGCCACCACCAGGGCCAGGTAGGCCACAGTGAGGATCAGTCCCCCCCCGCCGCTAAGGTTGCCGGGGATGCTCGGTCTGCTGAGGAGGAGCGGAGCGGCCGCGAGGAGTTCGACCCTCGGTTCGGTCACGAACTCATCAAACCTCGGCACCCTCACTTCGCCCTCGCGGCCCGTTACCAGTCGGCGTTCGAAACCGGTCACATCGAGCACGAGCCGATAGTCGCCCCCGTCGAAGCCCTTGCCGGTCTCGGCGTCGGCCTCTTCACCCCGGTCGTAGCTGCCGTTACGGTTGCGGTCCTGATAGATGAATCCGATGCTGGGATAGTTGGTGAACTCGATGCCGAAGCTCGCAGCGAGCCCCTCGTCCACAAAGCGCGGGCTGGCGGACTCGACCTCCCGCTCTCTGATCAGCGGAAAGCGGAAGGTGCTGTAGACGGTCCTGCGGAGCTCTACGAAGCTGTCGGGAAACTCCCTGCGCACGGTACCTGCCCCAAGCACAAACCGGACGGGGACGTAGCCGACGGCCCGATCGACCCTGCTGCTGAACTCGCCGTTCTCATCGATGTCGATGTAGGAGGTGATCCGTGCCCGGGAGGGATTGAAGTCGATCTGGAGATTGGCCGGATAAGAGGAGTTCAGGCTCGCGACGAAATAGCCTACGGCCCCGATCAGGGCCAGGGCGACGAGCGCGGGGGGCCAGGGGTTGCCGGGACGTTCGGAGCGGACGATCTGGATGCGGCGAACGACCAGGATGGCGGCGGCGACGATCAGGCCAGCGACGAGCCAGGGCAGCCAGCTCCGGAAGCCTGCACCCGGGAAGAGCCAGGGGAGCGCCCAACCGGAGTTGTTGAGGAGCCCTCCCCCCCAGAACATCATGGCGTTCCTCCCCCGCGGCAGGCCGGGGACGAAGAGAACCGTGAAAAACAGGAAGATAATGATGACCAGCGGGATATTGCGGATCGTTTCGATATAGACCGTGGCGATCTGCCTTAAGATCCAGTTGCTCGACAGCCGCATCAGCGCCAGCCCGATGCCGAGCAGCGTGGCCAGCGCCACCCCCGGCAGGGCGACCTTAAGGGTGTTGACGATGGCCACGAGCATCGCCCTGCCGAAGCTATCGTCGGCCGTGTAGGGGATCGGGACCTCTGAGATATCGAAGCCCGCCCGTTCGCCGAGAAACCCGAAGTCGGCAGAGATCCCGAGCCGCTGAATGCCGCTGACCACATTGCGGAGCATCAGGGCCAGAACGATCAGGACCAGAGCGAGGAAGACGACCTGGGCGATGATCGCCAGGACCTTGACGTTCCGGTAGAAGGGGATCCGTCCGCTCCCCCCACTCCTAGGCAGATTCTGCGCTATTCCAGGACCCCCCGGTGCAGGGAGGCTTCGCTCACCATGCCATCCCCTCTAGCAACGGTCGCTGCGTAGCGACAGGAAAAGCTTAGGGCGGGCTCACCCCCGCCCTAGCCTCTGACCTCTCGGTCGACTACATCGGTGGCGAGTACAACAGTCCGCCATCGAGGTAGAGCGAGTTCAGACCGCGAGGCACGTCGAAGATGGTGTCGGGTCCGAGGTGCCGGTCGTAGATCTCGGCGTAGTTGCCGACCTGAGTGATGGCGTTGAGGAAGGCATCGGGGTCAAGACCCAAGGCGGAGACCCGATCGGGGTCGGCCCCGAGGAGGCGACGGACCTGCGGGCTTTCGGAAGACTCGAAGAGGCTCGAAGCGTTCATCGAATCGACACCGAACTCCTCGGCCAGGAAGGTGGCGAGGACGGTCCATTTGACGATGTCGTACCACTGATCATCGCCGTGGCGGGCAGCCGGGCCGAGCGGCTCCTTGGAGGTCGTGGCGTCGAGGGTGGGGGGGCCGGCCGGGCCGAGGGGCTTCTTGGAGATCGTGGCGTCGAGGATGGTGTGCTCGCCGGGGTCGCGGAGCGTGGTCTGACGGCTCACCAGACCCGACTTGTCGGTGGTGAAGGCCTCGCAGGCGCCGTCGTCGTAGGCGGCTATGGACTGGTTGGTATCCTGGAAGACGAGCGGCGTGTAGTCGATGTCGAGGGTGGCCATGGTATCCGCGAGGTTACGTTCGGTGGTGGTCCCCGTCTGGACACAGATGTTGAACCCGTCGAGATCCTCCAGCGTCTCGATCCCGGAGTTCTTGCGAACTATGAAGCCCTGACCGTCGTAGAAGGTGGTCGGCGCCCAGTTCAGGCCCAGGGAGACGTCGCGGGTCGAGGTCCAGGTGGAGTTGCGAATGAGGACATCGATCTCACCAGACTGCAGCGCGGTGAAACGCTCGGTCGCGGAGAGGGGGCGGAATTCCACAGCCTCTGCATCTCCGAGCACAGCGGCTGCGATGGCGTGGCAGAAGTCGATATCGAAGCCTACGAAGTCGCCGTCCTCATCGATCGAGCCGAACCCGGGCAGGTTCTGGTTCACTCCGCAGATAAGGGTCCCCCGGCTGCGAACGGTATCGAGCGTCTGCCCGAAGACGGTTCCAGCCAGGATTAGAAGGGCCAACATGACGAAAAGGGGGAGTTTGCGCACTGACATCACCTCTCCTGATTCCTCAAGTGGATTTGGGTTACCCACTCAACACGTCATGGTACCCACTCTAAGGCGAACTGTAAAGGTGGAGAGCGGGGAGGCAGCCGGCCGCCGCAGCGGATTCAGGCGGTCACGGCCTCGGATTGCTGCCCCTCGCGCTCCTGAAGCTTGGCCTTGATCCGCTTCAGAACGGTGACCTCCTCGAGCGCCCGCTGCTCGAGGACGCTGCGGATCTGGCGAATCTGCACCACGATGCCGGGGATGACCGTCTGCTCGAGGGCGTTCACCCGCCGGCTCGTCTTCTTGATCTCCTCCCCCATGCGGCGCAGGCGAGTCTCGGTGGCCGCCACCTGGATGATGGCCTCGGTGAGCCTGCGAAATTGGGCGGCGGCGTCCAGAGTCCTGGCGCCCGCGTTGATCGGCGAGAAGGGCAACTCCCCTGAGAACTCCGGGGGCCGGACCTGGGGGACCTTCACCCCAAAGATGTTCTCGATACTGATCTCCAGCTCCAACCCGGTCCGGGAGGCCAGGTTCAGGCTCTCCACCTCCTCGGGACCGTCCCAGGCGTTGGCCAGGAAGAGGCTGAAGTAGGCCTCCTTGCTGGCCGCCGCCAGGCTGCGCCGCGCCGCCAGCGACTCCTTGACCAGCCCGAAGAATTCCGCGATCAGGGCGTCCCGCTTCCGCTTCAGGAGGTCGACACCCCTCTGGGCGAGGCGAAGCTGGTCCCGCCGCTGCAGCAGGTTCGATCGGGTGGGTGCGATCTGCTCAGCCATGAGTTAGACCTGCGCGCCGGCACCCCAGAGCTCGTCCAGCTTGGAGCCGTAGTACTTGTCGATCGAATCACGGCTGAGCCGGGTCAGCTCGCTCCTCGGCAGACTCGACAGGAGCGCCCAGCCGATCTGCAACGACTCCTCTATGCTCCGGTCGGCATCACCCTGGTCGATGAAGCGCCTTTCGAACTCGCTGGCGAAGGCCAGATAGAGCTTGTCGTTTTCGGTGAGGGCGTCCTCCCCGGTGATGGCCACGAGGCGGCGCAGATCGAGCCCGTTGGCGTAGGCGGCCTGCAACTGAGCCTGAACGTCCTTGTGGTCATCGCGGGTCTTGCCCTCGCCGACCCCGTTATTCATCAGCCGGCTGAGGCTGGGACCGGGGTTGATCGGGGGGTAGTAGCCCTGGGTATGCAGGTTGCGCGCCAGGTAGATCTGCCCCTCGGTGATGTAGCCGGTCAGGTCGGGGATCGGGTGGGTCACGTCATCATCCGGCATGGTGAGGATGGGGAGCTGGGTGATCGACCCACTCTCACCCTCGATGACACCGGCCCGCTCGTAGATCGAGGCGAGGTCGGTATACATATAGCCGGGGTAGCCGCGGCGACCGGGGATCTCCTCGCGGGCGCCCCCGATCTCGCGAAGCGCCTCACAGTAGTTGGTCAGGTCCGTCAGGATGACGAGCACGTGGAAGTCGTGCTCAAAAGCCAGATATTCGGCAGCGGTGAGGGCCATCCGCGGGGTCAGCAGCCGCTCGGCGGCGGGATCGTCGGCCTTGTTGAGGAAGAGCACGCTCCGGGCCAGAGCCCCGGTACGCTCGAACTCCTGGGTGAAGAAGGTGACCTCCCGCTGGGTGATACCCATCGCGGCGAAGACCACGGCGAACTCACTATCCTCACCTATCACTCTGGCCTGCCGCGCGATCTGCGCCGCCAACTCGTTGGCGGGCATGCCCGCACCGGAGAAGATCGGTAGCTTCTGACCACGTACCAGGGTCAGGAGCGTGTCGATGGTGGAGATGCCGGTCTGGATGAACTCCTCGGGCTTCCGACGGGAGACCGGGTTGATGGGGGCCCCACCGATCGGCAGACGCTTGTCCGCCACGACAGCGGGGAGCCCGTCGATAGGCTCTCCACTCCCGTTAAAGCGTCGTCCGATCATCTCCCGGGAGACGCCGAGCCGGGCGACATTTTCAACCAGGCTCACCGAGGTCGAGGAGAGGTCGATCCCGGAGGGCTCCTCGAACACCTGGAGCACGGTGACCCGGTCCGAGACATCGATAACCTGGCCGCCGCGCTCACGGCCCGTTCCATCTTTGATCCGGACGATCGAGTTGTAGGCCAGGTCGGGGGCGTTCTCCAGGAATAGCAGGGGGCCGGAGACATAGTTGACGTCGCTATACTCTTTCTTGAGAAGGTTGCTCACAATCGATCTCCTTCAAACCGCAACCACAAAGGCGCCATCGAGTTCGCTTAAGACCTCGTCCCGGTAGCTCTCGAACTGATCCTCGGCAATGTAACGTGAGCGGCTGACCTTCTCGATCACGGGCTGCTGTAGCACCTCGTCGACAGTGCCGCCCTCGCCGATGAACTCCCCAGCCAGATCGCTAAGCTTCAGCATCAGCTGCAGCATCCCGTAAGCCTTCTTCATCGAGCAGGAGGCGTCGACCGGATCGAAGCCGTTCTGCTGCAGGAAATCCTGCCTCAGGATGCGGCCCATCTCGATCACGAGCCGTTCCTGGTCCTGCAGGGCGTCGGGGCCGACCAGCTGGACCACCTCCTGAAGCTCTGCCTCCTGTTGGAGGATGGCGACGGCGCGGCCGCGCAGATCGGTATAGTCCTCGGCTACATTATCGCCGTACCAGGGGTCGAGAATGCTCCCGAACAGGGTATAGGAGCGGCTCCAGTTGATGGCGGGGAAGTGACGACGCCGGGCCAGGGCGGCGTCGAGCGCCCAGAAGCAGCCGGTGATCCGCAGAGTCGACTGGGTGACCGGTTCCGAGAAATCCCCGCCGGCCGGCGAGACGGCCCCGATAATCGAGATGGCCCCCTCATCGCCCGCCAGGGTAAGGACCCGACCGCCGCGCTCGTAGAAGGCGGCGAGCCGCGAAGCGAGATAGGGTGGATAGCCCTCCTCGGCGGGCATCTCCTCAAGGCGCGAGGCGATCTCGCGGAGCGCCTCCGCCCAGCGGGAGGTCGAGTCGGCCATCACCGACACGCCGTAGCCCTGGTCGCGGAAGTACTCCGCCAGGGTGATGCCTGTGTAGATCGAGGCCTCGCGCGCGGCGACCGGCATGTTCGAGGTGTTGGCGATAAGCACGGTACGGTGCATCAGCGGATTGCCGGTCTGCGGGTCCTCGAGCTCGGGGAACTCGACGAGCACGTCGGTCATCTCATTGCCGCGCTCGCCGCAACCGACATAGACGACGATATCGGCGTTGCCGTACTTGGCGACCGACTGCTGGGTAACGGTCTTGCCCGAGCCGAACGGCCCGGGAATCGCGGCGGTGCCCCCCATGGTAAGTGGAAACAGCACATCGAGGATCCGCATGCCGGTCAGGAACGGGGTCACCGGGTCGAGCTTGACCTGCACCGGGCGCGCCTGGCGCACCGGCCAGCGGTGGAAGAGCGTCAAC
Source organism: Truepera sp. bin119 (assembly GCA_002239005.1). Taxonomy (GTDB): domain Bacteria; phylum Deinococcota; class Deinococci; order Deinococcales; family Trueperaceae; genus MPNL01. Next base: position 25,565 of record MPNL01000014.1, on the reverse strand, counting down.
TCCGTGCCATCCTCGAGGGTGGCGACGGTCTGATCGATCCGGTACTCACCCGCCGGCGCGACACTCTTGACGGTCCCAGCCACGCCCGGGGGCACCAGGATCTTGTGGCTGAATGAGAACTCTGGAACGGTCCCGAGCACGGTGCCGCCCTCGACCTGGTCGCCAACCGAGACCAGGGGGGTGAAGCTCCAACTGACCTCGCGCGACAGCGAGTTCACCACGATGCCGCGATCGATATAGGTCCCCGACGCCTCCCTGATCTTATCGAGCGGGCGCTGGATACCGTCGAAGATGCCGTTAAGCATCCCGGGACCGAGCTCCACCGCCAGCGGAAGGCCGGTGGAGACCACCTTCTGACCGACCGTGAGGCCGGCGGTATCTTCGTAGACCTGGACGAAGGCGGTATCGCCGTCGAGCCGAATGATCTCGCCGACCAGCTCCTCCTCGCCGACCCGTGCCAGGTCGTACATGCGCGACCCCATCATCCCCTCGGCGATCACCGCGGGGCCGGAGATGCGCTGGATCTTGCCTTCAATTGCCACCAAGGACCTCCTTCTCTGGCTGCCTCGAAATCGGGCGGGGCTACTCCATCCTGACGTCGAAGCCGATAGCGTCGCGCACCAGCCTCTTCATGTACGCCGTCGCGTCGGCCTCCTCGCCGAACGCTGCGCCCAGACCGGGCACCGACAGCAGCACCGGGAGGCTACGCCCGCGCATCGCCCGCTCGCTGGAGAGGTGCGGATCGGGAATCAGCCCCTCATCCACCACGACGAGGCCGTAGCTGTCGGAGAGAATGACCTCGTTGAGGAGACTCTGGGCCTCATCGGCAGTGGTCTCGCGAACCTCCACCCCTGCCAGGCGGAACCCCGTCGCCGTCTCGCTGTCGGTCAGGACCACCATCTTAGGCATCGCCCAACTCCTTTGCCAACTCCGCACGGGGGACACCGTAGAACTTGCCCCGCGCGAGGAGTCTCAACCTCGCAGTCTCAGCCTCCTTGGCCCTCAGGAAGTCGGCGACGACACCGATGCCGCGCGGGTCGGCGGCGAGCCGCTTGGCGCTGCGGTCGACGAGCTCACGGATGATCGCCTCCGCCGCGCCCAGGCGCTCGACCTCGCCGACCGCAGCGAACCCGGTCCCTGCCAGAACCTGAAGTGCAGCGGGGCTCGGGTCGGCCGCGATGGCGTCGAACACCGACCGATCGATCTCGCGGCCGCCGGCGATGAATAGCTCATCCGCTCCCCCACTCCCCCTGAGCTTGAGTGCGGTCCGCAGGTTGGTGGCGTCGACCTCCCGCCTCAGGTGGCGCTCGAAGGAGGCCGGGGCGGGAACCCGCTTGAGCAGGGCGAAGATAGCGGTGAAGTAGGCCCGGTCGAGAGCGATTTCGAGGGTGTAGAGGTCGCCGTCGGACTGGTATTGGGCCGCCGCCCGGGCAAAGGCGGTGCGCAGGGGGGTCGAGGTGGCGAGCAGCGCCTGAGCGGCGGCGGCCATATCTGGAGCGGCCGCTACGGCCTCGAGCACAGCCGGCTTAAGCTCACCCGCCGGGAGCAGGGCGACCTGGGTGTCGTCCGGCTCCCGACCCGCATGCTTCGCGCGAGCGATAGCCTTAATATTGGCGAGATCGTAGCGCAGCAGTATCAGCCCGACCAGCTCGCCCGGGAGGCCGTCGCTCAGCTGGAGGAGGCTCCGCGTGGTGCGGTAGAAGTTGCGCGCCAGGGCGGAGTCGACCGAACGGATCCCGGAATAGCGGGTCTGAGCCTCCTCGAGCTCGGGCAGGTAGGGTGACTGCGCCAGAGCAGAGGTGAAGCCGGCGAAATCGCCGGAGTTAAGCGCCTCGGAGTAGAACTCCTGATCGAGGAGGTTCGCCTTGAGCCCCTTCACCCGGGCGTTGATGAACCCGTAGTCGCTCGACATTCAGGTCTCCGAGCCGAACAGGACCCCCGAGACGTAGGAGGCGAGCTCATCTCTGAGGGCGGCGAGCCGCTGTCCGAGCGTATTCTCCACGGTGATGGTTTCGCTCTGGCGGAGGCGGACCCCCGCCCCGATGCCGGGCTCAGCCTCGACCCGGTCGGCGAGCCCGCTGGCGGCGGCGACCTCTCTGGCAAGTCCGAGGTCGGCGGGGTCGACCAGGATCGCGTCCACCCCCCCCGCCGGGAAGGAGGAGACCGCCTCCTCGAGGAGTCCGGCGAGCACCGGGCGGTACCGGGGGCTACCCCGGAGCGCCTCGAGCTCGGCCCGCACCCCCTCGAACACCCCCTCGATCGCCCGGTGCTGGGCGGTAAGCTTCAGCGAGGCGGCCTCGAGCTGGGCGCCGCTCTGCGCCCGGATCAGCGCCGCAGCGTGCTGCGCCTCGGCCACGCGCCTGCGCTGGGCCAGCAGGGTTTCGGCATCGCTCCGGGCCTGGGAGACAAGCTCCGAGGCGCGCGAGCGTGCCTCGGCAAGGATGGCCTCGATCTCTGCGCTCGCCCCCCTATCGAGAAGAGCCGAGAGATTCGCCACGCTAATCAGCCGATCTGATTATTCAGGAAGAAGGCGATGACGAAGCCGAAGATGATCAGGGTCTCGGGGATCACCAGGTAGATAAGCACCTGACCGAAGGCGCCAGGCCGTTCGGCGAGGAGGCCGAGACCGGCCGAGCCGATATACCCCTGGGCGATCCCCACCCCGATGGCGGCGAGCCCGATGGCGAGTCCGGCACCGATGCCGAGCAGGCCGTCGCCGAGGCTGCGGGCGGCCGCGGCCGCATGCTCCGCCTCCTGGGCGAAGCCGAGCCCGACGACGAGTGCCAGGACGGCGATGAACAGGAGTACGCTTACGATCTTCTTCATGACTTCCCTCCCAGGAGACGAAACGGCCGGTAAGGGCGACCGCTCTCATCGTAAAACCCGAACTTGGTGAAGAACTCTACATACTGCAGACGGAGCGGCTGAAGGGTGTGGCCGATGATGGTGAGGGCGAGCGCGATCAGGTGGACCGAGAGGCCGATCAGGATACCCAGGATGGGACCGATGATCGGCAGCGTGCCCCCGACCGCGAAGCCCAGATCGGTAGCGAGGTTCGCTACCAGAGCGGCGGAGAGGCCCACCGCGAAGAGCCGCAGATAGCTAAGGATGTGACCGGAGTTGGAGAAGATCTCCAGCAGCATCAGGGGGATCCGGGCCAGCACCGCTGCGATCACGAAGACCGCCAGACCTGCGATGATCAGCCCGGTCACCACCGGACTGCCGGTGCCGGTCAGGAAGGCGGTGGCGAAGATGACCAGGGCCAGCAGGCCGCTGAACATGCCGACGCCCTCGTAGACATGCTTCCTATCGTGGTGGCGGAGCCCGTAGATCACCCGGATGACCCAACCTCCGAGGACCTGCAGGATGCCGAAGCCGAGCGAAACCAGCAGGAGCGGAGTAAACACCTCGACCCGGAACAGGGGGATATCGATCAGGCCGTGGCCGGCCGGGTAGTGGAGGGTGGTGTAGAAGATGGGGCGGCCCGCGGGGAAACGTTCGAGGAAGTTGCCGAAGAACTCCCCGAAGCCAAAGCCGAACAGTACGCTCCAGGCAGAGCACCAGAAGATGACGGTGCTGATCGGGGCCAACACCTTAGCGGGAATGGTGATCCCGATAGGACCGAGCGAGAGCGCCTTGCCGACGGCGCCACGGCGCCTGAGCAACCAGGCGACGCTGGCGAACATCAGTCCGAAGCCGATATCGCCGACCACGATTCCGAAGAAGAAGGGGAAGAAGAGTGCGAGGGTCCAACTCGGGTCGAAGCTGCCGTACTTCGGTGGGGCGAACAGGGCGAGGAGCCCTTCGAACGGCTTAACCCAGCCGGGGTTGTCGAGCTTCACGGGGATGTCCCGGTCATGGTGCTCGTCGGCGGCCCTGGTCTCGACGACGAGGTTGTCGCCGAACTGCCGCTGCAGGCTGTCGACCACCCTGGCCCGGTCGCCGACCGGCACCCACCCCTGTAGGGCGAAGCCGTAGCGCCCCTCAGCCAGCTCCTCGAGCCGTTCGTAACGGCTCTGGTGGTTGGAGGCAACCTGATGCATCGCCTTAAGCCTGCCCGCCTGTTCCTCCGCGAACTGGCGGAGCTCCTCCCCGATGACGACCCGCCTCCGGGGGAGGGTCTGGGACCTCACCTCCATGATATGGACGGCCTTGGCAACCCCCTGCCCCTCGTGGCGCTCGGGCAGGATCAGTTCACTCAGCCCCGCCCGGCCGAGAGCCGTGCGGAGCGGATCATGATCCTCCCTAAGCGTGGCGGCGATGACCAGGTACCGCTTTCCCTGGTCGCGCGGAACCAGCAGCAGCCTCCCCTCGAGCGCCTCCGTGAGTGCGGTGGCAACCTCCTCGTAATCGTCCGCAGGGACGGCGAAGGCACAGCCCCTCAGGTAGCGGCTGCTCTCGAGCTGCGCCAGGTTCGGGGCTAGCTCGCGAAAGAGGGGGAGGAAGGTGGAGATGACGTCGAGCTCATCGGCGATCTCCCCACGCTCCGCGACCAGCCGATCGACCTGGCTACCGATCGTCTCGAGCTGGGCGGCGATCTCCGCTAAGCTGGCGGGGACCTCGCTACGGCTCACCGGACTGGCGGCGGCAGCGCCGAGCAGGTTGAGGAGCGACGCGCTGCGGGAGACGGCCGCGTCCCAGCCCTCCTTCTCCTCGCGGTCGGCCCCCTTAAGCCGGAGCGGCTCCAGGGGCAACTCCTCCCCGGGTTCGAGCGGGTCGATATGCACCAGGCCGAGGCTCTGCAGGCTTATCAGGACCTCCTGGGCGACCTTTCGGCGACCCACGATCGTGACCTGATCCATCGGGGCGATCATGGCAGGAGCCGCTCCACGACCCCCCTAACCGCCTCGTCCCGGTTCGCCTTCGCCTGGGCCTCGATCCTGCTCACCTCGGTCCTGGCGGTCTTCAAGATCTCCTCGCGGATCCCTTCGGCCTCCAGCCGGGTCCGCTCCTCCTGAGTCTTCGCCGCCGCTTCCGCCTCCTCCTGAGCCCCGGTCACGATGGCTTCAGCCTCAGCCCTCGCCTCAGCCAGGATGGCTGCGGCCTGGTCCTGGGCCTCCTCAACCTTGGCCACCAGTTCCCGCTCGTGGCTCACGAGATCTTGCAGGAGTCTCTCGCCCTTGGATTCCAACCCACCCTCCTTAATCACTCTTCAGACTACTGGCAGTGGACTGTAGCAGGAATGGCCTTGATAGCTAGCAAAAAAAACGGGGCAAAACGGGGCATAAACGCCGAGTTCCGCGCCGACAGCCAGCATACCAGGGGCATTTTTTCAAAGTCAATCGAGACAAATGTCCCGACTCGGCGCCCGGAGCGGCCGGGGCCCGGAGCGGGGGACGACCCCGCACCGTCAGCGCCGCCGCTTCCGCTTCGGCACCGCTGCGGTCCTCAACCTTCGCTCCGCATCTCGCGCCGCCAGCATGGCGTTGATCTGGCCGAGCTCTCCGTAGTAGTGCTGGAGCATGGCGGGCGGGAGGTTCGGGTCGGTCAGCGCCTGACTCACCTCCTGCATCCGCTCAAGCAGCCGGGCGCGCTGCGCCTCCTTCTCCCCATCGAGGTAGAACTCGCGAAGGCGCGACAGCGACTTGGCAATATGCCCCTCGATGTCGATCCGGAGCTCCCTCTCCTCGGGCTGAATCAGCAGGCGCTCGAACAGGATCCGCCCCTCATCCCGCTCGCGGTAGCGCATCAGGATGGCCTGATCGTCGAAGGAGCACTCGAGACAGATGGCCTCGAATTCGCGCAGCAGCGCCCCCTCACCAGCGGGGGGAAGCGACGAGGTCACAGCGGAGAGGCGCTCCTTAAGCCGCTCCGGCTCGAGCAGGAGCAGGGCGATCACCTCGAGCTCGATCACCACCACCCGCGAGTGGCGCTCACCCTGGCGCTGCATCCCCTTGAGCTGGGTATCGTCGAGGCGGCGGCGGCGGCTGTTTATCCATTCATCGAGGCGAGTGCCGTCGACCCTCAGGTGGTCGATCACCAGCCGCCGCAGCTCCGCAGCCACCGGATCGAAGACATCCCGCGGCCGCAGGGCGGGGAGGAGTTCGTTGAGGATCGCCTTCTTGCCCTCGAGGGTTCTGGGGTCGTGCTGCTCGAGGACCGAGCGGAACCGGTACTCCACCTCCGAGAGACCGCCCGCCAGGGCGGCGCGAAAGGCCTCCACCTGCCCACCCAGCACCGCATCCGCCGGGTCTTTGCCGGCCGGCATCTGGATCGCCCGGACCAGGAAACGCCGGCCGACCGACTGCTCGAGCCCGGCCAGGACCGCCCGCTGACCCGCCTCATCTGCGTCGAAGGCGAGGAGCAGCCGGTTGACGTCGAGGCGGGAGAGCTGGGACGCCTGCTCCGCGGTCAGGGTGGCTCCCAGCGCGGCCACGGCGTTGCCGAAGCCGGCCTGATGCAGGGCGATGACGTCCAGGTAGCCCTCGACCACGATGCACTCGCCGCTGGCTCGGATCGCGGTCTTGGCCAGATCGAGACCGTAGAGGAGTTCGGCCTTCTTGAATAGCTCGGTCTCCGGTGTGTTGAGGTATTTGGGCAGGTCGTCGCCGAGGACCCGGCCGGCGAAGCCGACCGGACGGCCCAGATAGTCCCGGATCGGGAAGATCACCCGGTCCCGGAAGCGGTCGTAGCGGCGGCCCCGCTCGTTCTCGACCAGCAGTCCGGCGTCCAACAGGTCCTGCTCCCTGATCCCCTTCCTGAGCGCGTGCTTTAGCAGCGAGTCCCAGCCGGCGGGGGCGTAGCCGAGTTCGAAGGTCGCGATACTCTCCAGACTCAGGCCGCGACCCTGAAGGTACTCCAGCGCCGGCCCGGCAAGACCCCCGCCAAAGAAGGTGAGGGCCATCCGGTTTACCTCGAACAGGTCGCGGCGGTGCCGGTCGCGGGCGGGCTGCGGCGTAACCTCGACCCCCGCTCGCTGGCCCAGCAGCTGGAGCGCTTCGTAGAACTCCACCCCCTGGACCCGCATCACGAAATCGAACAGATCGCCTTTGGCCCGGCAGCCGAAGCAGTAGAAGAAGCCGCGGTCCTGGTGCACGTAGAACGACGGGGTCTTCTCACCATGGAAGGGACACAGCCCTTTTAGCTGACCCCGGCCGGCCGGCTTGAGAGCCACCACCTCTCCGACCACCTCAGCGATATCGAGGCGTTGCCGGATCAGCTCCTTGGCCTCACTCTGCACGGCTAGCTCCTAGTCAGGTATAGGGGGGCGGCCCAGGGTGCCTTTCCCGGACTCTGGTCGGCTCCGGGGAGCGGGAGGGCCCTCCAATATAGCATAGGGGCGCCGAGGCAGGTCGAAGCCGATTGCACCCGCCCGGGGAGGGAGAGCCGCCGCTCTAGACGCCCTCCTCCTTAGGGTAGAGGGGGAGGTGTCCGAGGGAGATGACGTCATCCCGAGGCTCCCCCTCGGTGAAGACCACCAGGGTGGCGACGACCCGCCCCCCAAGCTCAGCGAGGAGTTGAGCCAGTCCCCGAAGCGTCCCACCGGTGCTGACCACATCGTCGACGATCGCCACCGCTCTGCCCTCGATCCGGTGGACATCGTTACCGTCGATCACCAGCAGTTGCGGCTCCCCGGTCGTGATCGAGATCACCGACTTGGAGCGGGCGCCGACCATGTAGGGCTTCTCCGTCTTCCTGGCCACCAGGTAGGGGAGGCCGGTCCGGAGGCTGATGGCATGGGCGAGCGGGACCGACTTCACCTCCGGGGTGACTAGCGTCTCCACCCCGTCAGGCAGGCGGGCCGCCAGCGCCTCCGCGGCGGCCTCGGTGAGGAGGGTGTCACCGAGCAGGTTCAGCAGGGCTACCGAGACCTCACCCACGTTCACTATAGGGAGGTCACGTCTCTCGCTCCCGATCCGTACGGCGTGGCTCTTCATCGGCACCCCTCCAGCTAGCTCTAAGCTTATCCTAGTAACGACGCTAGCTTGAGGGGGCAACTCGAGTCGGGCCCCCGAGGGAAGGTGAGGCGCGATCCTGCCAAAGACAGCTTTGCGAGGGGACCGTGAACGATTCGGGGAGTCCCGCCGGTCGGTAGCCCTCTGGACGACTTCGGCCGCGCAGGTCCCCACATGCTAGGCTGAAGATCGTGGAGGACGGCACCTTAAGGCCACAATCCCTCAGCGAATATGTGGGGCAGGGGAAGCTGAAGGAGAAGTTCGCCGTCTATCTGGAGGCGGCCCGGAACCGGAGTCAGCCGCTCGACCATGTCCTGCTCTACGGTCCCCCCGGACTCGGGAAGACCACCATGGCCCATATCATCGCCCACGAGCTTGGGGTCGGCATCCGGGTGACCAGCGGTCCCGCGATCGAGAAGCCCGGCGACTTGGCCGCCATCCTCACCAACGCCCTCGAGGATGGGGACGTGCTCTTCATCGACGAGATCCACCGCCTCGGCCGGGTGGCCGAGGAGCACCTCTACCCGGCGATGGAGGAGTACAAGATCGATATTATTCTCGGCCAGGGACCGGCGGCCCGGACCATCCGCCTCGACCTGCCGCGGTTCACCCTGGTGGGGGCGACCACCCGTCCCGGGCTGATCACCGGCCCGATGCGGAGCCGCTTCGGCATCATCGAGCACCTCGAGTACTACACCGATGAGGAGTTGGCAGAGGGGGTGAGCCGCGATGCGGAGATCCTCGGTTTCGATCTCGAAGCCAGCGCCGCCCTCGAGATCGGCCGCCGGGCGCGCGGGACCATGCGGGTGGCGAAACGGCTGCTGCGCCGCATCCGCGACTTTGCAGATGTCGCCGGCGAGGAGGTGATCGGCCTCGAACGTGCTCGGAGTGCGCTCGATGAGCTCGAGATCGACGACATCGGCCTCGAAGCCCGCGACCGCGCCATCCTCAGCAGCCTCATCGAGAAGTTCGCCGGGGGACCGGTAGGTCTCGACACCCTCGCCACCTCGGTGGGTGAGGACCGGGCTACCCTCGAGGAGGTTCACGAACCGTTCCTGATTCAGCGCGGCCTCCTTAGGCGGACCTCCCGGGGCCGAACGGCGACGGAGCGGGCCTACAGCCACCTCGGTTTCCCGGTTCCGGTCGACAGTCAGGTCGGCCTGTTCAAGGGGGTTGATGAGCCCGCACCATGATCGAAGGGGGTCTTAAGCAATATCCCCTGAAGCTGGAGGGCCGGGCAGCATGAGGGGAGTGCCTTGAACTGTAGTTGCGATGTGCGAGCAGATGCCCTCGCAGGGGAATTTCGACGAGACAGTTCTGAACATGGTTTCGGATCCTGCGTGCTGTGGTCCCCGCTGCCGAACAGACAAATTCGGTGATGTCTCCAATTGTGGGATGAAGTTGCCTTGGCTACAATAAGCTCTCAATGAAAGAGATCACCGCCAGAGACGCCAGGAACTGCTTCAGCCTCCTGCTCGATGCCGCGCAGAGTGCGCCCGTACGTGTGACCAAGAAGGGCCAGGTGGTTGGCGTGATGATGTCGATGCAACAATATGAGCAACTTCGTGGTGCCGCCTGGGAGCGTCTAATGGCGACGATGGACACTTTGGGCAAGGAAGCATCCGAGAACGGCTTGACGGAGGCCGGACTCGAGGCGCTGCTGGTGGATGAAAGCTGAACGTGTCGTCCTCGACACAAACGTCCTAATCAGCGCTGCCCTTCGACCGGAAGGACCGCCGCGTGCCGTTGTCGGTGCAGTGTGGTCAGAGAACGGGGTGTTGTTGTTCTCCGATGAGACCTTCGATGAGCATCGTGGGAGTGCGCGAAATCTGATCTCAGCTTCCCCGCTCTGGCTGGCGATCGGATCAACCTGTTCCAGGAAGTTGACGAGCCCGCACCATGATTGAAGGGATCTCAAGAAACATCCCCTGCCGGAAGGTTGGGGAAGATAAAGGGCCGGGCAACATGGAGGGTCTTGAGGGTAGGGCTTGACAACCTACTAGGGGTCCCCATATAGCATAAGCAGTAGAGATTCCTTATGGGTACAAGACCTGAGAAGGAGAAAAGGTTGTGGGATTGAGATACATGTTGGTGATTGTGAGCGTGCTCGCGCTCTACGTGGCCGCTGGGAGCCTAGTGAACGCCCAAGATGTGGACGGCTCCACCTCATCGGAAATGAATATCAATTACCCGCTCATTGTAGCGGAAGCAGTTTTGCTGCTCATAACGCTTATCGCGCTCCCGGTCTATGCGATCTACAAAGTTGGCAAAGACTCTGGCAAAGACCTTCCGCTGAAGGGTTTGGCACTTCCTCAAGGTTCCGTCAGATCCATGTTGGCGCTTACTGTCGTAGGATCGTTCGTAGTCTTCCTTGTCTTTGGCGAAGCCACATCGCAAGAGAATTTCACGGAAATCGTGGCAGCGCTGGGCGGCATTGCGGGAACGATCATGGGATTCTACTTCGGGAGCGGTGGGTCTGGCGGAAAAGGGTAACAGCGCCCCGGCCCGGTGGGGCGCGCACCTCCGGGGTAGTGGGACAACCAGGGACGACGCTGCAAGCCCTAGAACTAACGAGAGGATAAACGTTGAAACGACCCACACGGCCTGCTGCTCACACACCGAAGCAAGGTGACCTAAAGCAGCGCTGGCATTACCTTGACGACCATCTGAAGGGCGTTGCCGCTCAGGCAGAAGCTTTTACTAGAAAGTTTGGGGAGGGCACTGCTGGCCGCTTGGCCGGTCTTCTACACGATATTGGGAAACTTCACCCCGAATTTCAGAGGTACTTGGAGGCTCAGTACGAAGGGAAGTACCATTCAGGTCAGCCGCATGCCATCTGGGGCGCACTCATGGCTTATTTACTGCTAGACAAAGATTCCTGGATTGAACTTGCACCCGTGATTGCTGGGCACCACGCAGGCCTAAAGGCTGTCGGCATCCTCAAAGACGACATTGAACGACTTTCGCAGAAAGAGGAAACATGGGAGGTCATACGTGAACTAAGCAAGTATCTGGAAATGCTCGGGCCACCCGAGTTTGCGCTAACCAAACGAGCGATGTTGGGGAGCGAACTCCGTACGCGCATGCTCCTGAGCGCACTGGTCGATGCCGACTATTCTGATACCGAACAACATTGCCAACCTGACTTAATTCCTCCGACCTATCCAGATTTGAAAGTGCTCTGGAGAACCTTCAAGCAAAATCAGAAGGGTCTTATTGAGGAACTCGACTCCTCCGCAGCGCAGAACAGAGTCAATCAAGTAAGGCAAGAAGTGTACCGAGCTTGTTGCCAGGTCGCGACCAACCCGCCTGGATTTTATCGCCTGACGGCGCCGACCGGCGCTGGCAAGACGCGAGCCGCCTTAGCTTTCGCGCTTAAGCACGCACTTTCTCAACGAACACCTCTTGATCGCATCGTGTTTGCCATCCCCTACACAAACATTATCAAGCAGACGGCAAATGACTACAGAGAGATATTTGAGCCCTTAGGCCAAGTTATTCTCGAGCACCATAGTCAGGTCGAGGCTACCGAGGGAGAGGTACGCTACAGTATTCCGAATTGGAGTGAATCTCTGATTATCACTACAAATGTGCAACTCTTCGAGAGCCTTTTCACTCGAAGGCCTGGCAAAGCTCGAAAGCTACACAACCTCAATCGCTCGGTCATCATCCTCGACGAGGCACAGACCCTCCCGGCTCACATCCTCGAGCCCACCCTAGACGTGCTCAGGGAGTTGGTCGAGAACTACGGTGTAAGCGTGGTGTTTTGTACTGCGACTCAGCCAGAGTACGAGGGGGCTCCTCAGTTAAAGAAACACTTCGATGCCCTCGACATCACGGAAATCGTCCCTAACTACCCAGAACATTTCGATGTCCTAAAACGGGTGGACTACACTCTCAGGCCGAGCCCACTCACATGGGAGAAGTTGGCAAGAGAACTCGCCCAGGAGGAGAATGAGCAAGTTTTAGTTGTCCTGAACACAAGAAGAGATGTTCTGATCTTGCTTGACGAACTAAAGAAACAAAATGTCCCCCACCTCAAGTCTCTCTCGACACTCCTTTGTCCCAAGCATCAGAACAAGGTTTTGGCAGAAGTTAGAGACTGCCTCAAGAATGGGAACCCTGTTCGCCTTGTTAGTACACAAGTTGTAGAGGCAGGCGTGGACTTCGACTTCCCTCGAGTTTACCGAGCGATAGGGCCACTTGACCGCATCATTCAGGCGGCAGGTCGCTGTAATCGGGAGGGCGAACTGCCCTATAGAGGACAAGTCATTGTATTTGAGACCGTCGAGAGCCGGGAACCCCAAGGATTTTATGCGATGGGCACCAAGAAGACCCGGTTTCTCCTGCGCGAACACGCCGACACCTTGTTCGATGATCCTGAGCTTTGCCGTGCCTATTTCGCCTCCCTTTATGGAGATGCCGGTGCAAAGTTAGACGCAAACGAAGTACAAGAGCACCGCAGAAGTCGGGATTTCCCTGAGGTAGACAGTCGCTACAAGCTTATCGAGGACGACACCTCACCAGTGGTCGTTCAGTACGGCGACTGGGAAATACATTTGGAGGGTTACCTGGATAAACCTAGCCGCCACACTTGGCAAACCCTGCAAGCTTACGTTGTCAATCTTTATCGATATGACGTTGGGCGACTCGATCGTGATGGCCTACTCAAGCGCGTGGTACGGCGCGACAAGGAGCTCGAACTATTCGCATGGGACGGTGCAGGAACAGGATACGATTCGGAGCTTAAAGGTTTCGACGCACTCGTACGTGACCCAAGTGACCTCCTCGTTTACAAGGACGACTATCTAGTGAGGTGAATGGTGGCAGACGCTGATATCGACGTAACCGTCTGGGGCGATTTTGCCCTCTTCTCCCGACCAGAGTTCAAAGTTGAGCGTGTAAGCTACCCCATCATCACACCGAGCGCGGCCAGAGGTGTGCTCGAGGCTATCTTCTGGAAGCCAGAGTTCCGCTACCGCATTCAGGAGATCGTGGTCGTTGAACCAGGCACCCAGATGAGTCTCTTACGTAACGAGCTAAGTGACCGACAGGGGAAAAACCCCATCTTTATTGAAGACAAACGCCAGCAACGCACCAGCCTGATCTTGAAAAATGTGCGATATCGCCTCAAGGCTGCCATTGCCTTGCAACCGCACACAAAAGATCCCATCCCAAAATATACGTCCCAGTTTGAGCGACGGCTTGATCGTGGTCAGTGCTTTTCTCGGCCCTATCTCGGTACGCGAGAGTTCGCAGCCCATTTTGCCCCTCCGGGTAACGATGACCTACCCGCTGCCAATTTCAACCTGAAGGTGGGAACTATGCTTTTCGATCTTGCCTTTGTCAAGGATACGAAACGCCCTGAAATGGCTTTCGCCATACACGAAGCGGGAAGGGGGATAGAGGTGAAAGGCTATGCACAGGCCCTTTACTTCGATGCGGAGGTAAAAGAGGGTGTGATGAAGGTGCCACAAGAGAAGTACGAGGAGCTAGCGAGGTTAGAGCATGGGCATGCTTAGGGCTCTTTACGACCTTGGCCGACAGCTGCGCAACACCTCGGACACCTTCCCACCTGTGGGCTTTTACAACTACGGCGAACCAATACGCTGGGCCGTCCACATCGGTCCTGAGAGTGCGAGACTCGAGAGTGTAGAGATTGAGAAGCCGAGGCCATACAGTGGTCGCTCGTCTGATGTTCAGGCTCATGCGCTCGTGGACGAAGCCGCCTACGCCTTGGGGGTAGAGGTCGACGCGAAGGGCAAAGTGGATAAGCGTGCAGGCAAAAAGCACGGGGCGTTCCTCGAGCTGCTGGATGAGGCATACGACTTCACCTCCGATACCAGCCTTAAGGAGGCTATCGGCTGGGTCAAGAAAGCGTCAGGAGAGGGGTGGCTGAGGACCGACCCCGAGTGGGATAAGGTTATTAACAAAGCCTGGGTCTCGTTTTCCCCGAGTGAGGGTGCACTCGAAGGGCAGCACCTTTTTGAACTTCCAGATATGCTGAGGTTCTGGAGCGAAGAGGCGCAGCGACGCTGTGAACAGAGGGACGAAAGTGGGCGTCTCGTACAAGGTGCTTGCGCCATCACCGGTAAAGAAGCGCCGCTAGTAGCAAAAATCCCACTGAAGGTGAAGCTCAATAGCACAGCCCCCCTACACTCGCTCAATCAGGATGCCTTTGTCTCTTTCGTCGGCAGCGCAAGCACCGCCAAAAAGGCTCACATCGGTCTCGGCTTTGAAGCAGGTGACACTGCCGCACGTGCTTTTAACTACCTTTCAAATAGCAGCAACTACCGTCAAACACTGGTTTTTGACAAAAACAGCGGCGACTCACTCAAAAACCACATCGCGCTTTATTGGGTCGACCTAGACAGTGAAATCGTCGTAGAAAACGAGCAGCTAGACAGCGAATCAATCTTGGAAAGACTCACCATGCTCATCAATAACCGTCCCGACCCAAAAGATCGTAGCAAGCAGGAGGTCGAAAAAGCAAGCCAGCTTGATCTTCCCCGTATACGCAGTTTCCTCAAGCAGCCCTGGGCACCTTCCGACTCGAGCCGTGACCTGCGGGACATTTCTTTTTATCTGGCAATTCTGTCGCCCAACGTAGGGCGCATCGCCCTTCGGGACTGGACCGAGGTGCCGCTCGAGAAGCTCCAAGACAATATGACAGCTTATCTGGACGCGCTCTCAGTGGTCACACCTAGTGGCTTCCGACCTAGTCCAGTATCAATAGGGACCATCATGGGGGCACTCACCCCAATAGGTGCCAAGAGTACCACCAGCAATCCAGGGATACAACTCGGTCTGCTGCGCTGCGCCTACCGGGGTTATCCACCACCTCAACAGTTGCTCAGCGCGGCGGTAGCCCGGTTTCGGGTTCCCAGCATGCATAAAGAGCCTTGGCGAACTCATGCCTTGGCCGCTGCCATGAAACTTGCACTTACCTACGGAACAGAGGAGGTAGCCACTATGCAAGTGGTAGACGAAACCAATACGTCCGCACCTTATCTATACGGCCGGCAGTTCGCCATCATCGAGCAAGCACAAGAACGCAGCCAATACCTTGACAGGGAACGCTACGGGCAGAAGTCTAAAGAAGGTGACGGCGGTGGCACGAACCGAATGCTCGTCGAGCGCTTTTATGGCGGCGTGTCCACCTCACCAGGCACGACCATGCCGCAGCTCTATACCCTATTTGAAACGGCATACCTGCCTAAAATCGGACGGCAAAAATCGGGGACGGGCTGGCTCAAGAAACTTATGGAGGACACCTGTTTGAAGCTTCAGGTCATTCCTGAAGCTGAGCGCTACCGTCCTCTCAGTCCGAAAGACCAAGCCGAGTTCGCGCTTGGTTTCTATTGTCAGCGAGCGGGTTTCCGCCGAAATAACGCCGCTACGACTGGTACAACCGAGGCTGAAGAAGGAGATGCAGAATGACCCACACTAATCCCGACACCCGCCACGACTTTGTAATCTTGTTCGACGTTCGCGACGGTAACCCAAACGGTGACCCGGACGCCGATAACATGCCCCGCATCGACCCCGAAACGCGCCAAGGCCTTGTCACGGATGTGTCTCTGAAGCGTAAAGTTAGAGACTACGCCCAGAGAATTTTAGACGAAAGCATCTTCATCCAGAGTAAGAGCGCGCTCAACACTGTCATGGAAAACGTTGCCAAAGAGAAGGGTATCGATAAACCGAAGAAGGGAGATGAAGCGCCAGGGCTGCAATGCGCCATGATCGAAAAGTTCTACGACATTCGCATGTTCGGCGCAGTCCTCACAACGGGCGACTACAACGCGGGCCAAGTGCGCGGACCTGTGCAACTAACGTTTGCCCGCTCGCTCGATCCCATCTATCAACACAACCTCTCTATTACCCGTCAAGCACGTACGACGGAGGAGCGACAGGAACGCGGCGGTACGACTGAGATCGGTCGCAAGGCCATCACACCTTATGGGCTTTATCGCGCACATGGATTCTATAACCCCTACCTTGCTAAGCGCGTGAGCGAAGAAGATTTGGAGAAGCTTTGGGAAGCCCTGGAGCGCATGTATGAATTTGATCGTTCAGCAGCGCGCGGTGACATGGCTGTTCGTGGGCTTTACGTGTTCACGCACCAGGATAAGAAGGGGAACGCCCACGCCCACAAGCTCTTCGAGAACATTGCGGTCAAGCGAACTTCCAATGGCACCTCGCCCCGCGCCTTCACCGACTACACCGTCACTGTCAATGAGGATCTCCCCAACGGCGTTACCCTTACCAAACTCTTCGAGGGATGAGTGGATCTTATCCCCATAAGCGCCCTGCAGCACTACATCTACTGCCCCCGCCAGTGCGCTCTCATTCACGTCGAGCAGACCTTCGACGAAAACCTCTATACGCTGCGTGGCCGCCAAGTCCACGAACGCGTCGATGAGACAACGACCGAGTGGCGGGCTGAGGTGCGTGTCGAGCGTTCCCTACCCCTTTACTCGGAGCGCCACGGCCTAACGGGCCGTGCCGACATGGTTGAGTTTAGGGCTGGACAACCTTACCCTATCGAGTACAAGGCGGGTGCACGCAAGCTCAAAGAGGCCGATAACGTGCAACTCTGCGCTCAAGCCATGTGCTTAGAAGAGATGTTTGAGGTGAGTGTTCCCAAGGGCAGCCTCTTTTACGACCGCAGCAAACGCCGCCGCGTAGTGTGCTTTGACGACGACCTGCGGCGACTTGTCGCTGACACGGTCCAGGGTGTGCGAGAACTGTTCGAACAATCCTCCTTACCTGAACCTGTAGCCGATAAACGCTGTGATAAGTGCTCACTGATAGACGCTTGTATGCCCTTCATCATTAGAGACTTCGTCCCACAGGATGTATTCGAGGTATGAAACAGCTGCTTAACACACTCTACGTGCAGACGCAGGGAGCGTATCTGCGTTTGGAGGGTGAAACGCTGAAAATGGAGATGCCTGAAGAGGAACCTTTTCAGATACCGTTACATCACTTGGGTAGCCTTGTTGTCTTCGGCAACGTGCTCATCAGCCCTTACCTACTGCACCGCTGCGCCGAGGACGGACGCATGGTGGTGTGGCTATCACGCAGCGGACGCTTTAAAGGTCGCTTAGACGGCCCTGTTAGTGGCAACGTACTCTTGCGCCGTGCCCAGCACCAAGCACTCTGTGCCGAGGATGTCACCCTAGACTTAGCACGCCGGTTTGTGGCGGGAAAACTACAAACCGCCCGCCATACCCTGATGCGTGCAGCTCGAGAAAGCGACCATCCCAATCATCAGACCGCCCTGCAGAGCGCCGCCCGCGAACACGCTTCCATCATCCAACATTTGCCGAGGTTAAATCGCCTCGACGAGGTGCGCGGGGCCGAGGGAGACGCTGCCAAGATCTACTTCGGCGTGTTCGATCATCTCATCCTAGCGAATAAAAATTCCTTTGCCTTTCAGGGACGTAATCGAAGACCGCCCAAAGACCCCGTGAACGCCCTCCTTTCCTTTACCTACGGTCTGCTGCGAAATGAATGTGTTTCCGCTTGTGAAGGCGTCGGCCTAGACCCTCAGATGGGCTTCTTGCACACCCTACGTTCGGGTCGTCCCTCGCTCGCACTCGACCTGATGGAAGAACTCCGCTCACCGTTAGCTGACCGCTTTGTCCTCACCCTTATTAATCGCCAGCAAATCAAGCCGGATGATATTGTTAAGCGCCCCGGCAACTCATACAGCCTAAACGACGACACTAGAAAAGCACTCCTTAGCGCCTACCAGAAGCGCAAACAAGACGAGGTATATCATCCGGCCTCAAACAAGAGCGTCCCTTATGGCCTTATCCCACACGTCCAGGCAAGACTACTAGCCAGATTCTTGCGCGGCGATGTGCCGTGTTACCAACCCTTTTTGCTGCGATGACCGTTCTAGTCACCTACGACGTAGAGACAACAACCAGGGCTGGGCGCAGACGCCTGCGCAGCGCTGCCAAAGTCTGCAAAAACTACGGTCAGCGCGTGCAATTTTCAGTTTTTGAGTGTAGTGTAAATGAAGCGCAGTATGAAGCGCTCATCAGCAAGCTTAAGAAGACTATCAAGCAGGACACCGATAGCTTACGTGTTTACAAACTCCGGGGTAACCGGGAGGACTACCTAATGACTTTTGGTCAGGATAGATATGTCAATTTTGATGAGCCCTTAGTGCTCTAGAAGAGCCACGCGAACCCAGAGCGGTGGTCGAAACCTCGAGAGGTTCGCGAGAGCCTATTTCGCCCTTGGCGAAGGGAACCTTGACAATTTACCCAGAGGCTATACGAAGCGAAGCAGCAAAACTCCAGGAAGATTCGCGTAAATGGGTTCAAAAAACCCATGCCCAAGGAGTATATAGTGGGTACCGTTGCACCCGCCTTCAGGGGCGGGTGAGGATTGAAACCACCACGACCACGAGCTACGCCTCGAGGCCACCCTGGTTGCACCCGCCTTCAGGGGCGGGTGAGGATTGAAACCGCTGGATACCTGAGCGATCGTGAACGACGGTTTGGTTGCACCCGCCTTCAGGGGCGGGTGAGGATTGAAACATCGTCAGTATCAATGGACACGAATTGACTCCGTTTGGTTGCACCCGCCTTCAGGGGCGGGTGAGGATTGAAACGTGAATAATCGCGCATCCCAGCGCCGCCACCTCCCGTTGCACCCGCCTTCAGGGGCGGGTGAGGATTGAAACCTCATTCCTCTCTCTCCAACTCAATCAACCGCTGGTTGCACCCGCCTTCAGGGGCGGGTGAGGATTGAAACATCCATCACCCTCCCTCGTGCCCAGTCAACCATCACGTTGCACCCGCCTTCAGGGGCGGGTGAGGATTGAAACAGATACCGGCAGTTGAGATGGAGACTGCCCATGTGGTTGCACCCGCCTTCAGGGGCGGGTGAGGATTGAAACACCTCTGCCAGCACAAGCGAGTTGGCCAAGGGAGGTTGCACCCGCCTTCAGGGGCGGGTGAGGATTGAAACCATGTCTACCCTCCACTCACAGATGTTTCCAGGTGGGTTGCACCCGCCTTCAGGGGCGGGTGAGGATTGAAACCGGGGGCTCGAGGAAGGCATCAGCTACCACGGTTGTTGCACCCGCCTTCAGGGGCGGGTGAGGATTGAAACACGTTGTCAAACGTCTCGGTGCCCGCCACAGGCGCGTTGCACCCGCCTTCAGGGGCGGGTGAGGATTGAAACACGATCCCCGCTGCCCACGCAGACGGGTTCATCCGGTTGCACCCGCCTTCAGGGGCGGGTGAGGATTGAAACTCAGTCATGCCTATCGCAACACCGTCCTGAACGGTGTTGCACCCGCCTTCAGGGGCGGGTGAGGATTGAAACAGCGTCGCCTCGCGCGAGACCTCCCCCACCAGCGCGGTTGCACCCGCCTTCAGGGGCGGGTGAGGATTGAAACACATCGAGTTTGCGATCAACACGACAGAGGAAAGGTTGCACCCGCCTTCAGGGGCGGGTGAGGATTGAAACAACCCACCAGTCACGGAGGCCACTGAGAATGCCCCGGTTGCACCCGCCTTCAGGGGCGGGTGAGGATTGAAACAAGCGTAGGGCGTCGAAGGACGCCAGGAGTGCGGGGTTGCACCCGCCTTCAGGGGCGGGTGAGGATTGAAACATATAGGTGGTATACTGTCGTATCCCTTAGGGCTCGTTGCACCCGCCTTCAGGGGCGGGTGAGGATTGAAACGTCATACTCTGCGACCGCAAGGTTGGCAACCTCTAGGTTGCACCCGCCTTCAGGGGCGGGTGAGGATTGAAACCTGCGGTCGAGCTTAGACCCGCCACACAGCGTGCGTTGCACCCGCCTTCAGGGGCGGGTGAGGATTGAAACAACTCACTGGCGGCGAGACGTGGCCCGGTCCTGTATGTTGCACCCGCCTTCAGGGGCGGGTGAGGATTGAAACGTGCAGTTGGCGCAGCGGTTGGAGTTGAACTTGGAGTTGCACCCGCCTTCAGGGGCGGGTGAGGATTGAAACAGGAGGGGCTCCTGCAGCGACTGAGTCGGGACTGGGGTTGCACCCGCCTTCAGGGGCGGGTGAGGATTGAAACTCAGGAGAAGCGCACCTCTGACCTGGTGTTTACGGCGTTGCACCCGCCTTCAGGGGCGGGTGAGGATTGAAACGCCTGAGTGTTGCTATTACTAGCGGGAGCGGTTTTGTTGCACCCGCCTTCAGGGGCGGGTGAGGATTGAAACCCTGGCTCAGCCCTCATCAACCCCGCTGGCCTGCAAGTTGCACCCGCCTTCAGGGGCGGGTGAGGATTGAAACGCCTACATCAGGGGCATCCTCTCCAAGTCCCAGGAGGTTGCACCCGCCTTCAGGGGCGGGTGAGGATTGAAACAACCGTGAGCTGAGGGACTACAAACACCTGTTGGGTTGCACCCGCCTTCAGGGGCGGGTGAGGATTGAAACTGATGAGCGTGGCCAGGGAGGTGAGGAGCTGATGGGTTGCACCCGCCTTCAGGGGCGGGTGAGGATTGAAACCAGGTCTGAGGGCTGAATGACGCAGCGCAAGCAAGTTGCACCCGCCTTCAGGGGCGGGTGAGGATTGAAACTGTTGGGATGTACGGGTCTTCGGCAGAGGACTCCAGTTGCACCCGCCTTCAGGGGCGGGTGAGGATTGAAACTACTCCTCTCGGCTCGTGCCGCACCGCAAGGCCGCGGGTTGCACCCGCCTTCAGGGGCGGGTGAGGATTGAAACGTGACGAAGATGCAGGAGGCAAAGATGTGGGCTAAGTTGCACCCGCCTTCAGGGGCGGGTGAGGATTGAAACGCCGACGTCCTTGCCGGCTCGACCGAGCAGGTCGAGTTGCACCCGCCTTCAGGGGCGGGTGAGGATTGAAACACGGGCTGACGCTGAATCGGATCGGCATAGCGAAAGTTGCACCCGCCTTCAGGGGCGGGGGAGGGTTGAAACACGCTCGCTTTCGGGGCCCGGGGGGGTCGCGGCCCCGTTGCACCCGCCTTCAGGGGCGGGTGAGGATTGAAACACGCTCGCTTGCGGGACCGGAGAGAGTCGCGACTCGTTGCACCCGCCTTCAGGGGCGGGTGAGGATTGAAACAAGGTCGCCCTGGTGATGGTGCTGAGGTCCTCAAGGTTGCACCCGCCTTCAGGGGCGGGTGAGGATTGAAACCTGCCAGCTCCGGGGTCTCATCCGGCATCCGGGGGTTGCACCCGCCTTCAGGGGCGGGTGAGGATTGAAACCTGGTGAGGCGTGCCCTAATCGCAGGTCACGTTCCCGTTGCACCCGCCTTCAGGGGCGGGTGAGGATTGAAACCTAAGTGGCTGGGGGGGCCGGGCAGGGGAGACGGAGGTTGCACCCGCCTTCAGGGGCGGGTGAGGATTGAAACGGATAACTTGGTGACTAAAAACGCTCTCGTGGTTGAGTTGCACCCGCCTTCAGGGGCGGGTGAGGATTGAAACCTGAGCTGGCTGTGGATCGTCACGCAGTGGCGACGTTGCACCCGCCTTCAGGGGCGGGTGAGGATTGGAACGAGCTGGAGAGAACCATGGCGACTATCAACGTACGTCGGCTGGATAAAGAAGTCGTGCGGCGCCTCAAACGTCGGGCTGCCGAGAACAACCGTTCGCTTGAAAGCGAGGTGCGCCATATTCTCCAATGCGCCTCAGAGGACAATGTGTCGGCGAAACGGAAGTCCTTCCAAGAACTGACTGCGAGACTGCGGCAGAGGACCAAGGGGCGCGTACAGACGCCCTCAGATCCGAAGAATCCGTCCTTGCGCCTTATCAGGAACGATCGAGACAGCGGACACCGGGTTTGATGCGGCTGGTGGTGGATGGCAGCGTTGCCATCAAATGGCTAGTCGAGGAGGTCTGAACAGCGACGCGGTTGCTCGAAGGCAATCATGAGTTGCACGCGCCGCGCCTGATGGTATCCGAGGTCACCAATGCTACTGTGGCCCAAGGCCCGACTAGGTGAAATCGGACGTGGCGAGGCCGGGACGCTGGCTGCTGCCATCGCCGAGATGCCGCTTCACCGGTATGACGATGAAGTGCTGGGGGCGGCTGCAGCACGGCTCGCCCTTGATCGACCGGTCTACGATTGTGTCTATCTCGCACTTGCCTATCGAATCGGCGGGCAGGTGGTGACAGCGGACGCGCGTTTGGCGAATGCGCTAGCAGCGACCGAGCACGGGGGATCGGTGGGGCTGTTGGGCGGTTTTGTGTCGGAGTGACATTTCGGAAACGAGTGCCAACGGGACACTAATGATGTTCGCATCTTCAATCGGCTCGGGGGGCGACTCAAGTGGGCCTTGCCACCCGAAGCCACAGGCTTTAAGCGCTTGGTCTAAGCAGCCCTAAGAAAAGCAGGATTCGATGAATAGCTGCGCAGCTTCCACGATGTTGCGAACGGCCTCTTCCCGAGTGGGACCTTGGCTATAAACATCAAGCACAGGACAGTGCGAGATGTAACCTACATCATCGGGTCGAACCTGAACTGGTACCCTCACATCAAAACTGACCCGGGCATGGCCCCTGCACTAACCCCCTACAGAATTGATGTCTAGAACGCTCACAATCGCCTGTTTCCTCAAGTTCTGTCAGTCCTCCCGGTCGGCTCAGGACATACTGCATAGCTGTGCCAGAGAGGTATGTAAATAAATCCCTGGTTCGACCCGTGTCAATCCCTTCCTTACAATGTGACTTGGGTATCTAATTCCCTTAATAATTAAGGTATAGTGCACAGAGGGTAGGGTCTCACTGTCAAGGTCTAGGCGCAGGGACGACCCACCGGAGTAGGCGGGCAGGCTGCTCTCGGGAACGGGCGCTCGTGGCCATACCAAGAGGGGCCTGTGCTTTCTGCTACCCTACCGCCACGCGGTTAGCCGCTAACGCTTAAGGAGGTAGAGATGCTCCCCTACGGACTCTTTAGCTGGGTCGACCTGAGCGCACCCGACCCCAAGAGCGCGAAGGAATTCTATAGTCAGCTCTTCGGCTGGCAGACAGACGATCAGCTCGACACCGAGGGCAACTATATCTACACCCTGTTTCGCCTAGACGGCAGGGCGGTCGCCGGCTTAGGGGGCCAGTCCGAAGAGCTGCGAAAGCGCGGCCTGCCAGCCTGCTGGACCTCATATATCAACGTGGAGAGCGTCGACGACAGCTTGGCACTCATCAAGACCTTCGGCGGAACGGTGCTCATGCCCGGGATGGACATCATGACCGCCGGGCGGATGGGGCTGGCTTCCGACCCGACCGGCGCGACCTTCGCGCTCTGGCAGGCCGGCACGCACCAGGGTGCAGGGCTCTTCAACGCGCCGGGAGCGCTCACCTGGAACGAACTCGCCACCAGAGACCTCCCGGCGGCGAGGCGCTTCTACGAACAGGCGCTGGGCTGGACGTTCGAGCGGGCTGAAGGGATGACCTCTGAGTACTACCTCATCAAGCTCGACACCAAGGTCGATGGTGATCACGATGCCGACGATGACTTTAATGGCGGCCTGCTGGCGCTGGATGAAAGCTGGGGCGAGCTGCCCTCGCACTGGCTGGTCTATTTCGCCGTCAATGACACCGATGAGGTGGCCTCGAGGGCGAAGGGTTTGGGTGGCAGGCTCACCGTTGAGCCCTTCGACGAAACCGCCGGGAGGATCGCCATCATCGCTGACCCCCAGGGCGGTGCCTTCTGTGTCATTACCCCGAGCTGAGCTGATTGGTCGTAACGTGAGATTATTCCGCCTCGGTGCGAAATGGCGATGCTGGCAGACCGGCGCCGTTCACCAGATTGTGCACCGCCGTTTGGTGCCATGCGAAGCGCACAGCAGTCGGCTGGGTTACGGAGTCGCTCGACACCATGACCGTAGTGCCATCGATCACGGCCGCCGCCGCAACGAACTCCTGATCCTCACCCGCGATCTCGAACCAGGAGAGTGGCTCGCCGTCGCGCGACCTCAAGCCGTCCGCATGGTCGAAATGCAAAACGATCGCGTCGCCCACAATCTCCATGGACCGGTAGAGCGGCCCTGAGTACACCAGCTCCGCCTGCCCGTAGGTCTTGGCGAGTGCCCACAGGGAGAGCCGTCGACCGACCTCCTGTTTATTCCTCGGGTGGATATCCCGGAGATTGCCGATATCGTTCGTCACAACCATTCCGGTATTCGCTATCGCGAGGGAGGCGGTTTGTGCCTCCCATATCTCAGGCAGGTAGTGGGGGCTGACGTTCAGCCCCGCCAGCGCGGCCAGACTGCCCAACCCGTGGTCGAACGGGGCGAGCTGCACGTAATAAAAGGGAAACTCTCCCTGGGTCCAGACCTCGCGCCAGCCGTTGATCAGCGCCCGCATCTTGTCGTGGTAGGCCATACCCTCTCCCACGTTCCGTTCGCCCTGATACCAGATCACCCCGCGGATCGTGAACGGCGCGAGCGGGTGAATCATGCCGTTGTACAACGCGGTCGGCTGGTCCTCCTTGGCCAATGGGTGCGCGGTCTCCGGTATCGGCCCGATAGCCCCACCGGAGGCCAACGCACTGCGGGTCTCGGCGACCCAGGCTTCGATTGCCTGCAAGGTCTCCGACAATCCCTCACGGTAGCTCGCGTCGGTCGCGAGTGCAGTCTCACCTAGCACCTCAAGCCCTGACACCGAGGCAAAGCCGACCGGAGGGGTCCAGGGCTCGATCCGGGTGCCACCCCAGGATGAGTTGATTAGCCCCACAGGCACGCCAAGGTTCCGGTGGAGCTCCCGCCCGAAGTAGTAAGCGACGGCCGAGAACGTTGCGATCGTCTCTGGCGACGTAGACTGCCAGCTCGCCTCCAGATCGGGCATCGGTGATCCGGCCGGCAGCTTCGGAACGTGAAACAGCCTGATCTCCAGATAGTTGGCGGTCCCAATCTCCAACTCTGAGTCCTTCGACATCGCGACCGGCCACTCCATGTTTGATTGTCCCGAGCACAGCCAGACCTCGCCGAACAGCACGTCCTCGAGTTCGATCGTGTTGCTTCCCTCGATGCTGAGCGTGTAGGGGCCGCCCGCCGGTCTGGGCGAGAGGGAAACGCGCCAGTTACCTTTGGCGTCCGCCACCGTACGTAGGAACTCCTCCTTCTGGTCTGGGCTGCGAAGCAGCAGCGAGACCTCCTCACCGGCTTCCGCCCATCCCCAGATCGGAACAGCGGCGTCCCGCTGCAGTACCATGCCGCTAGCGATCACGCTCGGCACCCTGACCTCGGCAACTGCGAGCTGAGAGAACAACACAGTCTCTACAATAAGATCAAGAAACGCAGTACAGATACTTGACAAGGACTTGTACAGGAAGCGTACTACGTTTTTGAGGGTTTCTCTGCCGCAAATGCAGCGAGCCCGGCTGCCACCGGTAGCTGTGTTTTACGTCCGTTAATTGGCATTAACGGACGTAAAAGCGAACGGAATCAGTAGTTAGGGGCTTGATGTCCTCTCCTCTCCGTCCCACCTTCCGCGGCGAGGATGGCCGCAGCTACGGGGTCGTTGGCCGAGCGGATGCCGATCCGGCGCAAGCTCGCAGCTGCTGGCCTCGAGGCGCCCATCTTGCCGGAGGCGAGGGCGAATGCGTGCGGATGCTGGCCTGATCCGGTGACCCCCTGCCCCGTCCCCAACTGCCCCCGAGGCTACTAGGCTCGGGGGCTTTGCTCTGCTCACTATCAGCACCAGCGGGCCGGG
>MPNL01000071.1 GCA_002239005.1 Truepera sp. bin119 | reverse complement strand
TCTGGAACTGGCCCCGCAGGGAACTCTCGTCTTTACAACCGCCCCTGAGCCTTCGCTCGATTTCGCCCTCTCCGGCCAGGGAACCTTGGCAGGTGAACCCTTCGCCCTCAACTTGGAGGGGGTCGACCGGAAGATCAACTTATGGGCGACGGCCTCCGGGCACGAACTCCTCGTCAACTGGGGCGAGGGGAGGCTCGAACTAGAGGTTGCTGGAGCGGCCCTCGAACTCACTGCCACCGCGACGATCGTAGAGCGCAACCTCCAGGTAGCAGCCGGAGGGCTGCTCCAAGGTACTCCGGTAAGCGCGACCGCCGGGGTGAAACTAGCCGACCTCAGCGGAGACCTCCTGGTCGGCTACGGAGACGCCGAACTCACCGGTCAGCTATCCTCGGAGGCCGACCGATTCACAATGGACTTGCAACTACTTGCCCCGAATGGTGGACCGCTACCCCTCCCTGTCGAGGCCAGCCTCCGGCTCGAAATTGGGGCCGAGGGGGTGCGGCTCACCAAGCTTCGCGCCCGCAGTAACGGAGTATGGGGCCTCGACGCGGAGGGCGTCCTGTCTCCCGAATTAGCCCTGTCGGGTAGACTCGACCACCCACTGGAGGGGTTCGGACCGGTAGAGCTCTCCGGATACCGGGAGGATTCCTCCCTCGTTATCAGCCTTGCGATCGACGACCTACAGGGAGAGTTGAAAGTCTCTGACGGGATCCGCTTGGCCGAGGCAAAGCTCGGTGGCGTATTGTCCCTCCCCCGATACGGGGACTCGATCGAGTCCTTCCTGTCGTGGACCCCCAAGGGAGGTTTTGCGGGCCGGGCGACCGCCCAACTGACGCCCGCACCCGGATGGGCCGTGGCACTCGAGGTAACCGGACGGGGGGGGCTCGACGTGGCCATCGAGGTGGGAGGGACCTCCGGTCCGCTGGCACGCGCGGACGCTGTCCTCAGCGAGCGGCCGTGGAGCGATCCTTCGCTCACGGGCAGGGTGGAACTCGACCTCGACGCCGCCAGCCTGCTCGGCCTGCCCGAGGGCGTAGCTCTGCGGCTCACCGGCAATCCGACCCTCTCCGGCCGGCTCGACTCCCCAGAGGTGGCCGGGGACTTTCAACTCGACGGTATCCTCGCCGCGACCGGATACGGGCTCTTCGACCTGGCGGGGGGAAGGATCGATCTCAGCGGACCGGGAACCTCGGTCACGGCCACTGCGACGCGCTCCGGCTGGGAGGCGAGGCTCGACCTCGAGGGCTTAGATATCGCAGCACCCTTCCCCGCAGTGCGCGAGCCGAGGCTCGACCTCCAGACCCAACTCTCGGCAACCTGGGGGGGCGATCCCGAAGGTAGCGTGACCCGACTTATCCTTCAGACGCCCAACGGTCGAGTCAGCGGGCGGGGGAGGTTCGATGACGATCTCGAGGTCTCGTTGGACCTCGACGCCGGGCTCGAGGATCTCCTCCTGCCCGGGCTGCCGCTGCAGGGGCGGGGGCGGGGGCCGCTGGTCGTACGCGGCCCCCTGCACGACGGCCTCAGGGAGGCCGAACTGACCGGCTCCCTCGAGGTCGAGCGGGCCGCCATCGGCAGGGTAGCCGCCTCGCTCTCCGGCAGCCTGCTAGTCGAGGGGCGAGTCGGCGACCCCGGCGTCCAGATCGACCTCAGCGGTGAGGGAGCGGCCTCGGGTTCGGTCGCGGGCTCCATCAGGCCTGTCAGCGGCAGGGTGGATCTGGTATCCGACCTCTCCTTCGGGAGCGTAGCGACCGACCTCGCCATCGTCAGCGATGAGGGAGCGGTCCGGGTTCACGGCGGGGTCGATCTGGGAGTGGGGGGATTCCAGACCGCCCCGGGGAGTCAGGAGGGGAACCTGTTCCTCGGGGAGGGCCTGTTCACAGGCTGGAGGGTAGAGATCAGATCCGCCCCCCTCGAGGCCCATATCACCGGCGATCTGGAGCCGCTAACCGGCAGCGTCGCAGGCCGCTTCGACCTCCGCCTCAGCCCGCCCAAGGCGGCGGGGATCTGGCTAGAGGGGGGGTTCGAGGGGGTCTCGCTAGCCGGCCTCGACCTCGGCTCCGCCGCCTTTAGTGCGACCACCGCAGGGGCAGAGATTTCGGGGGACCGGCTGGCCGGATCGCTCCGCCTAGCCGACCTCGCCTGGTCGCTCGAGCGCCTGGAGCTCGACCTGCCAGGTCCCTTCCTGCTCGGCGCAGCGGGTTCCGGCCGGGCGGCGGAGGGCACCCTCGAGGCCCTGGTAACCGGTCCGAACGGGGAGACCGAACTTCCGATCGAAATCCGGCTCGACCGTGACCAACTCGAGCTTGGAGGGCGGGGAAGGCTGCTGAACGGGGAGGTCAGCCTCGACCTGACCGCCAGCGCGGGGCTGGGGTGGTCGGGGGGGGTCGATCTCGCCGGCCTGCGGCTCGCCGGGGGGGTACTGTCGGCCTCCGGACGGATGTCGGGCGCCCTCACTCTCCCCGAACTCGCCGGCGACCTCTCCTGGATCAGGGGTCCGTTCGACCTCCGGGGGAGTGCAACAGCCGGCCTCGACCGAGTCACCTTCGATCAGCGCCTGTCGGGCCCAGATCTCGATCCCCTCACCCTCACCGGGGAGCTGTGGCCCCAGAGCCGACTCACCCTCTCCGGCCAGGGGCCGGACCGGCTGGTCCTCGAGGCGTCGCAGCTGTCTCCAGCCGCCACCGTCATGGCGGCCGGCCGACTGGAGTTCGGCTTCGGCCCGGTCGACACCCTGCTAGCGGCCTCGGCCGCAGGGGGTCTGGGGATCCGCATCTCCTCGGCAGCGCTCGAGGGTCTCGCCGCCGAGACCCTGATCCCCTCCGGGACGCTGGAGCAGCTGCTGAGCGGCTGGCAGGAGTCCGGGCTCCCCTTCCGCGGAACCGGACGCGCCGCGGGTGGGGGCAGCCTGCAGCTCGGTCCGGAACCGAAGCTCCGGCTCGACGAGTTCAGCTACCGGGGCAGCGGCTTAGCCGGCACCCTCTCCGGCACGATGCGCCTCGGCACCGAGCTGGGACGGGACCTCGGCGGCGAACTGAGCGGCGTAGTCGAACTCTCCCCCTCCATCCCCTGGTTGCCCGAAGTCATCACCGATACCCCCCTCCACCTCCACCTCTCCGCGACCCCCGGAAGTCTGACCCTCGACCTGACCAGCTCGCTCGGCCCCCTGGAGTTGCGGCACGAAATGGCCTCCGGCAGCGGCAGCCTCCTGGCCGATCTGGCCTGGCCCGGGGGGTCCTTCGAAGCCGACGCCGAGTACGGCCCAGCGGCCCGGGCCGGGGGCGTGGTCCGGATCCGGGGCCTGACCTGGAGGGAGGCCGGCCCGGCTCCCCCCTTAAGCCTCGATGCCGACATCGAGGTCGACTCGGAGGCGCTGGAAGGTACGGTCACGGTCGCGGCCGGCGGGGGGACCGTCCGGATCACGGGCCGCTGGGGAGTAGAGGCGTGGGGAGCGGAGGCGTTCGCCCTCACCACCAGCGCTGAGCGGAGGCTGGATCTCCGCGTTGCGGGTGTGGAGCCGGGCCGGCTCCCCATCATCGAACGGATCACCCCCAACCTCGGCGGCAAGGTCAATGGGGTCGTTCAGGTGCGCGGCAACCTCTATGTGGGGCAACTGGTGGCGCCGACCCTGTCGGTTCTCGGGACCGAGTTCCCCGCTCAGGTCGAGTTCGACGGGAATCCGCGCAGCCTGACCGCCCGGGGATCGATCGATCAGAGCACCTTCACCCTGACCCTCAACCCGGAGGGCCTGACGGTCGTAGCCCGCCTGGAGCGCTTCCCGGGGGAGGTCGCAGCGAAGGCGGTGGTGGGGAGTGTCGATGTCGCCGCCGAGATAACGGGTCTCCTCCGCTTTACCCTCCCCTGGGGCAGGGACGAACCGGGGGAGCTAAGGCTCGCCACCGAGCGGGTCCGACTGGAACGGGACGGGGTGGTCACCGAGGGCAACCTCTCACTCAGTCTGTTTGACGGCGCGCTCACGGTCGACCGGGCGGCTTTCGAGGGGGCGGGGAGGTGGCGGGCAGCGGGCCGGGTGACCCCCGACCAGCTCGAGTTCCAGCTGCTAGCCGAGGAGGCCGACTTCACCCCGCTGCTCGGGCTGGTACCGCAGTTCGCCGCCCTCGGCATCGGGGCGCGGGGGAGCCTGGAGCTGCGGGCAGGGGGGACGCTCGGCCGACCCACCGTGAGGGCCAGCAGCAGCTCGCTCGAGCTGACCGCAGCCGGGGTGCTCTACAGGCTCAACAGCGGTGAACTCGAGCTCGAAGGTGACCGGCTCCGCCTGGCGGGCGAACTCGAGGGGATAGATCGGCTAACGGGCAACCTGTCCTTGAGCGGCACCGGGGTGCTGACCCTCGATCCGCTGCTACTCGAGCGGTTGGAGGTCGCCTTGACGGGGGAGGTCACGGCACCCGTTCTGGGTTCGGTCGAGGCCTTGGAGGGCCGGATTATCGGGGCCGCAGGCCAGGGGCTCCGGGTCGAAGCGGCGGGGCTCCTCGGCAACCCGGTCTGGATCGAGGGGAGCCTCTCACCGCTCGATCTGCGGCTCCACGGCCTCGAGCTGGAGCTCAGCGCACCCGATTTCCTGGTCGCCTCGAGCCGGGCCGACCTCGACCTCGGCATCGCCTTCGACCGGGCCCTCCGCCTCAGCGGCTCCGTCACCCCGGCCCCGACCCCGCCCCGCCTCCGATCCGATCCGCGGCCTCGAGCTGGGCCTCAGCACACCCGATTTCTTGTTCGCCTCGAGCCGGGCCGACCTCGACCTCGGCATCGCCTTCGACCGGGCCCTCCGCCTCAGCGGCTCGGTCACCGCGTCGCAGACCCGACTCAGCCTCAGCGGCCGGCCACCCTGGGCGAGCGGGCGGAAACCCGACCCGACCTGGGCGCGGATCGTGTTCGACGACCTCAGGCTCTCAGCACCGCAACGGGTCGCCGTCAACGAGTCGTATGCCAACCTGGAGTTGGGGCTGGAGTTCACCCTGGCCGGCACCGTAGCAGCTCCCCGGCTCTCGGGCAGGGCGCGGGCGCTGCGGGGCAGCTTCCAGTTCGCCGGTAGCAGCTTCGACATCTTGAGCGCGGAGGCCAGCTTCGATCCCCCCCGATTGCCCCAGATACGGGTCGCTGCCCGGACCAGCTTCGACAAGGCTCAGGTCCTGGCGGCTTCGGCTCTGGACCTGGAGTTCGTCGCCCCGAGCGGAGCCAGCCGCTTCGATGTCGATCTCGCCTTCGAAGGGGAGATCTCCGCTTCCAAGACCGACGATCTGCCGTTCGTACTCGACGCCGACCCGACGCTCACCAGCGACGCCGTCATCCAGGAGACCGAGGGGGAATCCCCGGCGGTGCCGAGGCCGCTGACCGAGGGCGAACTGTTCTCGCTGATCACGCTGGGCCGACTCGACCTCCAGTCGGACCTGACCGGAGCGGAGGGGATCGGCCCCACGGTGGCAGAGACCGCCCTCGACACCGTGTTCGATCTGCTATTCCTCTCCGGGTTGCAGACGGCGCTCGGAGAGGCGTTGGGGATCGAGGTGGTCGAGCTCCGGACGACCGCACTCTCCACAATCTTAGACGAGAGTGGCGGCGCTCCGTTCGGGGTCTCGTTCCGGCTCGGGGGCTACCTCAGTAGCGACCTCTCCGCCAGCTACCGGATCGCCAGCTACGACGACCCCGATCGGCTCTACGCCCTGACCAACGAACTGCGGCTGACCTACGGTTTAGGCCCGTTCGAACTCGACGTCGTGGGGCGGGTAAACTTCGAGGATATCTCCACCCTGCAGCCAGCTTCGGAGTTGAGCGTAGCGCTCCGCTACACGATCCTGGGAGGCACCTCGCTCGAGACGGGGCTCGATCTCGGCGGAGAGAGACAGCAGCTCTATTTCGGAGTCTCTTTCGGTTTCTGAAGGGGCAGGGTCCGGTCCTTCCCAAGGGAGTGGCGCGGCCTCGAGGCTGAAGCGGACCCCGGGATCGTGAGCGAGGTAGTCGCGACAGCTCCGGCGACCAGTACCAACCTGAGGTCGAGCCATCCCGCGCTCGGCACAGCCCTCCACCGGGCTGGGGAGTTTCCAGCCGAGCCGGACGCCGCGCCCGCTGGCCATGGCGTAGCCCAGCGAGCGATAGTCACCCGCCTCGCCGTCAGGCAGGCTGCTCGTGGGTGGCGCTCTTTAGTGATTGTTCGCAGTAGACTTGTGGCAGGAGGTCAAGGTGGCCTGCACCGCACACCACCCGCAGCGCCGGGGCTCGGCGGCAGCTAGCGTCCAACTGTTCCAATGAACAAGTTGCCCCGAAGGTCGACCTTGACCTGTTCGGGAGTAGCGCAGTGACCGCTGTTGGGGTAGTGCGGCCAGGACAGCGGGCGATTATGAATCGCGTCAGAGTAGAGCCCGCGCTACTGCGCTGGGCCTGCGAACGGTCTGGGCGGCCAGAGGACTACTTCCGGCATCGCTTCCCGAAGCTCGATGCTTGGGGGCGAGGCACGGTATTGCCAACACTGAAGCAGTTGGAGAGCTTCGCCAAAGCAACGTACACGCCCATCGGCTTCCTATTCCTCAAGGAGCCACCTGTCGAAGAACTTCCCGTGACCGATTTCCGCACGGTGAGGGGTGTGGAGGTCGGCCGGCCCTCCCCGGCCCTGCTGGACACCCTTCACCTCTGCCAGCAGCGCCAAGCCTGGTACCGGGATGAGGCCCTGAGCGCCGGTGAACCGCCGAAGGAGTTCATCGGCAGCCTGAAAACGACCGCTGGCATTGTCTCTTCTGCTGCCCTCTTGCGCGACGCCCTGGGTTTCGATATCGAGCAGCGGCGGCA
Organism: Truepera sp. bin119; assembly: GCA_002239005.1. GTDB lineage: Bacteria > Deinococcota > Deinococci > Deinococcales > Trueperaceae > MPNL01. The sequence goes on along the minus strand of MPNL01000071.1, from coordinate 1,439 downwards.
GTTGCCGACCTGGACTGAAGCGTTGAGGGGATTCATCGAGCAGGCAGAAACGCTCGGCATCCTGGTGATGGTGAGCGGCGTGGTAGGCAATAACACCCACCGCGGGCTAGACCCCGAAGAGTTCCGCGGCTTCGCTCTGTCGGACCCGCTAGCACCCCTGGTCTTCATCAACGGCGCCGATACCAAAGCTGCGCAGATGTTCACTCTGGCCCATGAGATCGCCCACCTCTGGCTCGGTCAGTCAGGAGTCTCGAACACTCAAGCTATCTCCAAGCCGGACCACTCCATCGAACGCTGGTGCAACCGGGTTGCAGCGGAATTGCTCGTGCCGTCCGACTTGCTTCGCGAGGAGTTCGACCGGAGTGCTGAGTTGTGCGCAGATCCAGCGAATCCGTCCTTGACTAGCCGCTTGGCTAGGCGGTTCAAGGTCAGTACCCTGGTCGTCCTGCGGCGCATCCACGACACTGGGGAGTTGGACTGGGATCGGTTCAGGTCCGCCTACTTGGAAGAGTTGGACCGTCTACGACAACGCAGAGCTGGCAGTGGGGGTGACTACTACCTGAACGTAGGTGCCCGTGCCAGTAAGCGGTTTGCCCGCGCCCTCATCGTGAGCTCCCTGGAGGGCCGAACCCCCTTTACCGAGTCTCTGCGGTTACTGGATATAAAGAAGGTGTCGGCGCTCAGGAAGATTGCAAGAGGCTTGGGTGTGGAATCCTAAATGGCCTATCTCTTGGACGCCAATGTCTTCATCCAGGCCAAGAACCTGCACTACGGATTCGACTTCTGCCCGGCCTTCTGGGACTGGCTGATCAGGCAGAACCTGAGCGGTCTGTACAGTATTGAGAGGGTCGGTAACGAACTGTTGGCGGGGGCAGATGAGTTGGCCGATTGGGTGCTGGCACGGGGCGATGGGTTCTTTATCCCCTTGGACGCGACCTCAGTCCCCGCGCTTGGCACTGTGAGCACCTGGGCGACAGGTCAGAGCTATGAACAGGACGCGGTGAGCACATTCTTCCAGGTGGCGGACTACTATCTGGTGGCGCAGGCGTACGCCGGACAGCATACTGTTGTCACTCATGAGATAGCCTCCGCCTCTACCCGCAAGATCAAGGTTCCTGACGCCTGTATCGGATTAGGGATCAAGTGCGTTACTCCCTTCGAGATGCTGAAGAAGGAGGGAGCCCGGTTTGTACTCAGCCCGTGAATCGATTTGCCTGCCCCGGCAGCGAGGTCACACACCTCCTTTAACGACCCGACCCTGCTCAAGACACCCCCAAGGTCGGACCCGACAGCGCCCCCACCCCGGTCACTTAGAGTTTGAACGAAAAGTCATCATTCCCAGGATCAACCGATCTTTCCAACTGATTGGCGTCTTGCTACTCGTCGCATCATGAATCGGCAGGCTGCCAGTTTCACCCAAGCTAGTGAACTGGCAACAG
>MPNL01000070.1 GCA_002239005.1 Truepera sp. bin119 | reverse complement strand
TCGATCCCTGCCGCCGGGGTGTTGCAAGATGCCGGGATCGTCATGATCTCGACCAGCTCGACCAACCCGGCGACGACCCAGATCGGAGATTACATCTTCCGTGTGGCCTACACCGATGACTTCCAGGGCAAGGTTGCTGCCCGCTACGCTTTCAACGACCTCGGCGCCAGCAGAGCTATCGTCTTCCGGCTGCCGGACGACGACTATAGCTTCGGTCTTGCGGGTTTCTTCGTTGAGGCATTCGCAGCCCTTGGCGGTGAGTCTGTGGTGGTCGACTACGTAGCTAACACTACCGACTTTAACGCCCAGATAAACGATGTCCTGGGAGTTGACGCGGATATCATCTACTTCTCCGGCGTCTGTGCTGAGGGTGCCAAGCTCGTCCCCCAGTTGAGGGAAGCGGGCCTTGACACGCAGCTATTGGGTGCCGACGGCAGCGATGATTCGCAGTGCCCGGATGCGGGAGGAGAGGCGTTCAACGGCTACCTGTTCACGAGCTTCGGAGGGGCCGAGATCCTCAGTGGCGAGGCGGCTCAGCGCGCCCAGGACTTCAGGTCATTCTTCAATATGGCCTTCCCAGATGCGGCAGATTTCAATGGTTTCACGCTGGCGGGTGCCGATAGCCTTAACGTCATCGCCGAGGCGGTCGACCTTGCCGGCGATATGGCTTCGGTTGCTGATAAGGATCGGACTCGCCGGGTCCGCGATCAGCTCGCTGCGCTGGTGGGGTTCCCCGGTGTCTCCGGTGAGATCACCTATGCAGGGACGGATGGAACTCCCTCCGACCGTACCATCGGGTTCTTCGAATACGTTGTCCCTGCCGATAACGATCGGGGATGGGACAAGATTGCGAAGTTCGGTATCGGCACTGGAGAGTAGTTCTCCGGGTTCGGTGGCCCTTGCGTTAGGAACAGTTGTTGCTGATTATTCAGCTTGGCTATCGCCTTCCCTTTAACTTCGACTTCTGCTGTTATCCTTAATCTCTTTGGTTGTGCTAAGTATGCGTGATGACCTGCGCTGGGCTTGTGAGTTGCGGTCCGCCACCGTCATCGACGCTGCCGCGGGACGCCCCGGAGCCATGGATCCTCAACTCGCCCACCGTATCGAACTTCCCTAGTGATCCGGGAGGGCGATTCACCCTGTATAAATCGGTGCGGAATGATGGAGGTGTAGCCTCGGCGGCCACGACGCTACGCTATTACCGGTCGACGGATGCGACGATCACGACATAGGACACACGGGTAGGCACGGACGCGGTGGCGGCGATTGCTGCTGCCCCTTCGAGGGCCAGAAACGTGTCGGTGGACCTGACGGCACCGTCGACAGCGTTTAGGCTCTGACTGTGGTCCCGCCCGGCTCACAGCTAAAGGACAGGAAGGCCGGTCCTGAAAGCAGGTCTGGTCATGATATAATCAGGGCACACTACCGAGCCCCAGAAACGGCGGTGAAACGTGGCTCCCGGGCCGCGAACACGCCCGAAGGAACCGCGTGCAGACCACCCTCTACAGCCTAGCTGGCGACCGCGAAGCTCACGACTTGGTGGGTCGCCTGGCGGAGACCTGTGAACGGGCGTGCTCGAGCAGCGAGATACTTACCTTCTTTGACACCTTCGACTGGCGGCTCTTTCGGAAGTCACTAGCGCTGTGCCGCCGCGGCCGGGAGCTCGGCCTCTACCCACTTTCAGCGCTGGACTCGCTCGCCCGTCAGACCGTGAGCGGGGAGCCGCATTTCGCCGAGGATATCCCGGCTGGCGACCTGAGGGCCGCCACCGAGCCGATCGTCGCCCCGAGGGCGCTCTTGATGGTGGCGCAGGTCCGGGCGGACCGGACTCGCTACCGGGTGCTGAATCGGGATCGGAAGACGGTACTAAGGCTCACGGTCGAGACGTTGACGGCGGCGGAGGGTCCCCCGGCCTGGCTGACGACCCACCTCTGGCTCGAACCGGTCAGAGGCTACCCCAAGGCGGCGAAGAGGTTGGCCAGGCGGTTGCAGGAGTTGGGTCTTCACGGGGCCGACCCGAAGGCCCGCTATTCCAGGATCTTCGCCGGGGCCGCTGGACGGCCCGGCGGCTACGACCCGAAGCCGAGGGTGAGCCTCGACCCCGGTTCGCCTGCTGGCGAAGCGACCAGGGCCGTTCTCCACTCCCTGTTCGAGGTCATGACCTGCAACCTGCCCCATATCCTCGCCGATATTGACAGCGAGTTCCTGCACGACTTCCGGGTGTCGATCCGGCGGACCCGAGTGGTGTTGAGCCAACTTCGGGGCGTCTTCCCCGCCGGACCGGTGGAACGCTTCAGGCGCCAGTTCTCCGACCTGGGTCAGCTGACGGGCGAGCTGCGAGACCTCGACGTCTACCTGCTAAACGAGTCCGGTTACCGCTCCCTGTTACCGGAGTCGCTGCGAGACGATATCGCCCCCTTCTTCGCCCACCTGCGCGCCGCTCGCAGGCGAGCCCTCGGCGAGGTCGGCCGCGGGCTGACCTCGCAGCGCTACCGGGACCTGGCTGCCGCTTGGGAGGCGTTCCTTGGCGCCCCGCAAGACGCTCCCCAGGCAGAACGTGCTACCGAAGCTGTCGTCGGGGAGTCCATCATCAGGCTCCACAACAAGATGCAGCGGGCCTGCCGGCGGATCCTCAAACGGGGTGATGACGAGAGGGTGCATGCGCTCAGGATCGACGGCAAGAAGCTGCGCTACCTGATGGAGCTGTTCGCCAGCCTATATCCCCGTAGGGAACTGAACTCGTTCGTCAGAGAGCTCAGAGGGCTGCAGGATAGTCTGGGCAGCTTCCACGACCTGCAGGTGCAGGAGAGCTACCTGCTGGGCGTCGCTGCCGAGTTGCCGGTGCAGGACGGTGCGGGGCGAAGGGCCCTGCTGGCGGTAGGCAGTCTCGTCGACAGGTTGGGGGAGAGGCGTCGGCAGGTCAAGGCTGAATTCGCCGGACCGCTCGCGGCCTTCGCCGCGCCCGCAAATCGGCAGCTGGCCGAGAGGCTCTTCGCGCCCCGGGCCGGGATCACCAGGTGACCACTCTGGCCCTCTACGGCAACAAGGGCGGGGTGGGCAAGACCACGGCGGCCGTGAATCTGGCCTGGTTGGCGAGTCAGGGAGGTCTCACCACCCTGATCGTGGACCTCGACCCCCAGGGCTCGGCGAGCTATTTCTTCAGGATCAAGCCCAGAATCAGGCGCGGCGCCCGCGGCCTGACCAAGGGGGGCAAGGCCCTCCACAACAGCATCAAGGGGACCGACTACCCCTCGCTGGACATGTTGCCGGCCGACTTCAGCCACCGGCACCTCCAGCGGAAATTCTCTAGTTCGAAGCGGTCGAGACGGCGACTAGCGAGGACTGTGAAGCCGCTGAAGCGGGAGTACGACCTGATCATCTTCGACTGCGCTCCGACCATCGACCTGGTGGCGGAGAACGTCTTCACCGCTGCCCAGCTGCTACTAGTTCCGCTGATCCCCACCACGCTGTCGCTGAGGAGTCACCGAGAGCTACTCGCCTTCCTGGACCGGGAGGGCTACGATTCGGTGCAGGTCCACGGGTTCCTGTCGCTGGTCGATGAGCGGAAGAGGTTGCATCGGGAGCTTGCCGGAGTCATGCGGCGGGAGTTCGGAGGCCTCCTGGGGAGCACCATTCCCTACCTCGCCCAGGTCGAGCAGATGGGGATCCGGCGGGAACCGCTCCCCGCCTTTTCGAGCCGGTCCCGGGCAGCGCTCGCCTACCGGGCGCTCTGGCGGGAGATCGAGGGCCTCATCTCCGAGAGGGGAGGCGGCTGACGGTCCACAGTCCCCGGCCTCAGTTCGGGGGCTCTGCTAGGCAGCTGACCTCGGCGCTCTGCCTGGGCCGCTGGGGGAGGGGTGGGGTTGGAATACCGGCGGGCTCCGCTGACTTGGGTCGTATGGGGGCTTGACATATCACGGTCAGTTCGGCGTGGCTGGTAACAGCGGTTGGGAGGGCTGCGCTTTACGCGGTCCGTCGAGACAGGGTTCTCGCCCGGCTGCTTTTTGGGTGACTATCCCTTAGAAGCAGGTAGTATGCTGCAATAGGTTGTTGGAGTTGTAGCCCGGAATCGAACCGGGGTCTAATCCGTGCTGGGGATTTATTCTGCCTCTGAACTACCGCAGCTCTAAAAAATCCTGGCATGAGGTCTTAAACGGGCTGGTGCCAGGATTTTTGTATTAAAAATTCGCAAGCTATACTGTCAAGTGTGACTGAAAGAAAAGTTCAGCGATATGCAATTAGAAGAAGGGACAGAACTACTGTCATAGAAGCCCACTGCCTAAAGTGGGAGAATGAGACAGCTTACTTCTACTTAGGAGAAGTTCTAGTAGCTATGCTTCCTAGAGAGCAAATCGACTCGATAAAGCTACTAGAGCCTACAGAGAAATAAGGGAATTATATAGCAGTTTACCCAAAGCCGTTTTTAAGGGAGGTTCGAGTTCACTTTATCGCTTTGCTTCTGCGAGGTAGGCGGCACGGTTCACACTGCAATCCACCAACCCCCGAAACGTCTCTTTCGTCACCTTCAGTTGTCCTGCCATTTCGCTTTGTATGTCAACACGAATGTCCTTATTGCCACGAGACATAAACGTTTGACATAAGTAAGTTCCGTCCTCATCAAATACCTCAAAGCGCGTGTGTTTACTGCGTTCTACGGCCCTACATTTCAGTTTACTCGTTAGCGCCTTTCTGACCTCGCGTGTCTTATAAGTCGGCACCTATTCAGTCCAGGGAACGCTAAAGAGTTTATCAAGACGAGCTTTTCTACGTGCCATGTCACTTGAAAGGCGGGATGCGCTGCAAAGCCCTTCCCATGAAGACTCTAAAACATCACAGAGCATTTCTATGGCATCCATAACAGTTTCGCCATCCCCGTGATGCGGCAAATCCGGTTCATCCAGGATCTTAGCTATGTAACATCCGTCTGCTTCGCGAACTCGAACACGGAGCGTCCCCTCATCTTCAGCCGGAAGTGACCAGCCTTGCAATCCGTGTATGTAGGGTGCGGACTCTATAGTTTCGACTATGCCAATAGGTTGCATCACTGGACCCACTTAACTGCTTGATCTCGAAGCTTGAATTTTGATCCCCTTGTTTATGTCTGCGATATCGATTGGAAATGAGATGTCACTTATATCTCCAATGTCCAGGTCAATGGCTTTAGTCCCTGCAACGCCTGTATGAATGACGAATCGGAACTCTCGTTGCCATCTGTATTTATTATGCTTATTGAATTCCGCTTCTGGACTATTGAGTCCCTTACCAAAGAACTCGTGGGAGGTCTCGGGATCGTAATACTTGACTAGCTTATTCCAAACTTGATAACCCTGGAGCCGTGCCTTGGTCTTAACTCGATCAATGAATTGCGGAACATCAGTAATTGCAACCCCATACTTGCCGAATTTCCTTAGGCCCTCCTCGGGTATCTCTAGGCACTTTCTGAAGTCGCCAAGGTTCTCGGAAGTAAGCTCAAAATCACCGCCATGGATCGCGTGCATGCAAAACACGTTGAGATAGTCCAGCCAGTTCATTTGAATGCTGGCCGAACCACTGGTAAACCTGTGCTCACCAATTATAAGTCGGCCTTTATGAAGCTGGAGATTAGCGGCGACGCCTTCATACTTGTCACCACGACCAGCGCTTTCATCTTCAAGATTCTTGAAATACCGCAATCTCTCTGCGTGCAATTGTCCGTTAGAAAAAGCGTCAGCATACTTTGGGTTATCGAAGAACTTCACTAAGCCGTAAATGTAAGCCATACACCCCCAGGCTACACTTGCAGAGCAATTGCCATCAACATGCGCCTCACTCCCACAAATGGGGGTAAAACCCCTTGGGCCATGGTAGCATGAAAGCTGAATTGTTGTAATAGACAATAACGTCGTTTGCCACTTGATCTGCAGGCAAAGAAAGGGGGATGGTTGTTTCTATGAATCCCCATCCCCGATACCAGTATGAGCTAGAAGATCTGTTCCAGACGGACAAGGACGGCTTCGTTGGAGCCACGGGTCTTGTCCAACCTTAATTCCACTTAATGCCCCTGTTCAGGGTTCCCGAACCACCTCAGCCTCCGCTGGCGTCGCCTGCAGGGTCGGGGATGTCGTTCGGCGGTATACCGGTTGGTGTATTGTCTAGATGGATCCGGTGAACGGCTGCCTCGTCAGGAGCAAAGGAGCGCAGGTATGGAATATCGCCAGTTGGGTCGAACCGGCATCAAGGTCTCGCCCCTGGTCCTCGGCACCGCCAATTTCGCCGACCCCACCCCGGAGGACGAGGCGCACAGGATCGTCGACCGCGCCGTGGAGGCGGGCATCAACCTGATCGACAGCGGGAACGTCTACGCCGATGGTGAGAGCGAGCGGTTTATCGGGCGGGCCCTGAAGGCCTCCGGCAACCGCGACAAGGTCCTGCTCGCCACCAAGGCCTACTACCCGACCGGCCCGGGACCGAACGACCAGGGCAACTCCCGTCACCAGCTTATCCAGGCCTGTCAGGACTCCCTGAAGCGCCTGCAGACCGACCGGATCGATCTCTTTCAGCTTCACCGGGACGACCCCGAGGTTCCGGTAGAGGAGACGCTGGCGGCCCTCACCGATCTGATCCGCTGGGGTATGGTCCGCTACATCGGCTGTTCGACCCACCCCGCTTGGAGGGTCCAGGAGGCGATCATGGTCAGCGAGCTGAAGGGCTACGCCCGCTTCGTCTCCGAGCAGCCCCCCTACAACCTGCTGGACCGCCGCATCGAGAACGAGCTGGTGCCCATGTGCCGGGCCAACGGGCTCGGAATCATCACCTGGTCCCCCATGGCGATGGGTATCCTGGCCAAGCGCTATGTGTCGATGGACTTCCCCGAGGACTCGCGTGCCGCCCTGCGCGGCGGTATCTATGCCGACCGGGTCACCCCGCAGGGCATCGAGGTCGGTCGGCGCTTCGTGGCGCTGGCCTGGGAGCGAGACATCTCGCCAGCCCGGCTGGCCATCCTCTGGGTCAAGGACCAGCCTGGGATCACCGCCCCCATCATCGGCCCCCGCACCGCCGATCAGCTTGATGAGCTCCTGCCGGTTCTGGAAATGAGCTTAGACGACGAGGTCCGAGCGGTCTGCGACGAGTTGGTGCCGCCGGGCAGCGCCGTGGCGAACTTCCACAACTCCGCCCCCTGGATGAAGATGACCGTCTCGATCTAGGTGCGGCCGACCTCGGTGTCTGAGGAGAGAGAGGGGAGAGATGAACAGACTCAAGCTCGAGTTCGAAAGGGGTGGGGTCTTCTACGCTCGTCTGCTCGAGGACGAGGCCCCGAAGACCTGTAAGACCATCAGAGAGCACCTTCCCTTCGAGTACCTTTTCTACCAGAGCATCGTCTCGGGTCAGGCGCTGGTCACGCTGCCACCGGACCTGACCGTGGAGCGTGAGAATCAGCGGGTGGCGAACACCCCCGCCGGCACCATCGCCTTCCTGGTCAGGGATGAGCCGATCCTGGTCCCCGACGAGATCTATATCGCCTACGGCCTATTCATCTCGCGCGGCCTCACCGTGGACTCCCGGCAGCCCGTCAACGTCTTCGCCCAGATAGATGAGGACTTGGGCGAGCTGGCCGGGGTCGGGAGGCGGGTGCTTATGGAGGGGGCCGAGTCGGTCCGCTTCAGCCTCGCCTGAGCGTCCTTCCCCCAGTCGCCGGGCTGGCCTCCGCCCCGCAGCTCTTTTGCCGGCTGCCTGGTGCCCAGGCGGGGCCTTGCAGGCCTCCGGGATCTGCCCTGATCGCTATCGCCTCAGACGCCCTGCTGAGAGTCTCTGAGGTAGCCGCCCTCGAGGTCGGAGCTAGCGACTGGGGCAGCAGGCAGCAAGCCCCCTCCTGGGTACGGGGGGGCAAGACCGGTCAGGAGGGTGCAGTCCTCTACCTTGGGGAACCGACCTTGAAGCTGGTTAGTGGTTGGAGGCTGAGGGGGTCCGACCCGGAGAGTCCGTCCTTGGGAGTAGCTTCTGATAGGGTTTGAGCCAGTCGTCTAGGTAGACAAATACTGTGACCCGAAGCGAAAACGGCCAAAAACGGACTCTACGGGTCTACGGGCCCAACGAAGCCCTAAAGACGGACTCTACGGGTCTTGTCCGTCTGGAACAGATCTTCTAGCTTATACTGGTATCGGGGATGGGGATTCATAGAAACAACCATCCCCCTTTCTTTGCCTGCAGATCAAGTAGCAAACGACGTTATTGGCTTTTGTAGTTTGGGTTTGCTAAGTGCATATTGCAGGGGCCTTAACAGGCCTCTCAGCGCGTCGCCTTTACAAACGTCTCGGCAAAACGCGATTTACTCAGGCGATTCATGGGCAGGTCGTAACGTGAGATTATCTCTGCCCCCCACTCGGATAAGTAGGTGAGCGAATCCAGCGAATCCGTCCTTGCAACTCCCGAATACTCCAAATCCGATCAGTTAGCTCCGCAGCCATTGCCGGAGAGCGCCTCTCATATAGCTGCCGGCCCTGTGGTTGAGATAGCGGCCGCTTGAGTG
>MPNL01000069.1 GCA_002239005.1 Truepera sp. bin119 | reverse complement strand
GGCTTTGGCCTCTTCGGGGCTTCGAGTTGCAGGTCTGGAACAGCGAGGTTAGCAAGAACAGCGGTAGCGCCCGGACCAGATCGGGAGAGGCTATCCTTGAGGTTCTGGGGACCTAGCGAGTGCTGGACCATAGCTGGAGCCGTGTAGATCCACTCAAGCGGCCTCTACCCCACCACAGGGTGGATCCAGCAAATCTGTCCTTCTGATCGGATTAGCAGTGTTCGGGAATTGTAAGGACGGATTCGCTGGATTCGCTCACCTACCTATCCGAGTGGGGGGCGGAGGTGATCTTACGTTACGACCGGTGTGTGAAGTGGTTCAAAAACCCAACACACGTAGCGATGGCTTCTAGGCAGTAGCAGATCCGGAGGGCACCAAGGGTCGAGCGAAACCCGGAGCCGAAGCACCTCTCAACAGCTTCAGCATATGGTTCGGTGCCAGAGTCCAGGAAGATCTGGATCGATCGGGATGTGAGGCGCAAGGTGGGTGCCCCCCTAAGGCCACTCCGCTCTGTGATTCCAGGGGCTCCAAGGATAGAGGGAGGAGAGACCCCAGTGGCTGTGGGGTACCGAGGTACTCAAGGCGCTGGCTCAACCTAGTAGACTTGTAGGCATGGATTCGGGGCGTGCCCAGCATTCGCAGGCGGGACCGAGGAGTGTGGCTGTTTCACTGCTCACCATCAGCGATACGCGGACGTTCGAGACCGATACCAGCGGCAATTACCTCGTGGAAGAACTCGGTCGCAACGGACACCGCTTGGTTGATCGTAGAATCATTCCGGATGAGCAGGGGGCCATCTGCGACGCCTTCACGGAATTTCTCGCAGGGAAGACGCAGGTGGTGATCTCCTCTGGCGGGACCGGGATCGCCGGACGGGATGTGACCATACCGGTCGTATCTTCACTCATTGTGAAGCCGATCCCGGGGTTCGGCGAACTGTTCCGGATGCTCTCCTACGCCGAAGTGGGGGGCGCAGCGATGCTCTCTCGTGCCGTCGGAGGGTTGGCCGAGGGCGGATTAATCTTCGCTCTGCCCGGTTCTAGGAATGCGGTGAGGACCGGATGGGAAAAGCTTCTCAAGGACGAACTGAGCCATCTGGTGTTCGAAGCGTTCCGTCACCGATCCTCTTGACTCCAAGCCTCTTTCAGTTCGCTTATGGTGAATAGCTCCGATAGGGCAACCCCTTCCACCTCTAGCTTCGAGGTTCCCCCAGCCTCCCTATCGATCACGCACAGGGCGTCCGTCACAGTGGCTCCAGCCGACCGGAGATCCCGGATAGAGAGGATGAGCTGACCGCCGGAGGTGACCACGTCCTCAATCACGAGGAGTCGCACACCTCGAACCCCGATACCCTCAGCGAACTTACTGGTTCCATAGGCCTTGGCCTCTTTTCGCACGAACACGGTGGGCAGGTCGGTGAACTGAGAGAGCATCACAGCTAGCGGTACACCCCCTAGCTCGAGTCCTGCAAGGGCTTCGGTCTCCGGTGGAATGAATGGGACGAGAGCCCGCGTTACCCGGCGGAGGAGTTCGGGACAGCTCTCAAACAGGTATTTGTCGAAGTACTCGCGGCTCGTGGCCCCTGACCGGAGCAGGAATTCTCCCTCAAGGTAGCAGGTTCGAAAGATGTCGGCCGCGAGGTTGGTAGAGGTCACGAGAGCCATTGTACCCAGGGGCAGGTATTTAGCAGGCACTCGACAAATGTTTACTCTAGGAACTCCGCAATGTCCTGTGGGTCAACATCCACTCGAACGCGGACACCTTTCCCAGTGAACCCCCTGACCGACCGGACCAGCTTCCCGAGCTGGAACCTTGTCTCAGCTCGGATCAAAAGATGGTAGACGTACTGTCTCTGCAGCCTGAACACCGGTGCAGGAGCGGGTCCCAGCACGGAACCGCCACCGCCAAGGAGCCGCAGCCCGTCGGCGACGCTCCGCGTGGCCTGGAGCGCCACCACCCGATCCCGATCCCGCACCTGCACTTGAGCAAGATGCCCGAACGGGGGGTATCCGAAGCGCCTCCGGCGCTGCAAGATCCTGGCTGCGAACCGTCGCAGGGCGGCCTCAGAAGGGTCACCAGCGACCGTCAGCACCTCATGGTCGGGGTCAAAGACCTGGACCACTGTTAGTGGAACCCCAGAAGTGGACAGGTTGCTTAAGGATAGGAGGAAACGCAGGGCCGCCTCCTCCGCGCGAAAGTCCCCCTGGGTGAGGAACGGCTCCAGAAGAGTGACGCCGATGAGCGACAATTTCGGGAGGGGTGGCAACCGGAGCAGGGCTGTAGTACCCGCCACCACACCAGGCTGTCCACAGTAGAACCCGTCCAAGGGGTCGCGGTGATCCCGGTCGAAGCGCGCCACAGGAAATCCGACTAGGAGCTTACTTAGTTCCTCCACGACCCACTGCGTACCCGGGCCGCGCACCGCCACGAGGTCGTGGTTATTGCACTCCGGGCAGTGTCCCGGCAGAAGCTCAGCGTGGCCACACTGGTGGCACCTCAACTGAGCCTCGATCTGATGGTAGCGCAAACTCAGATCGCAATTGGGGCACATGAGCAGGTGACCACAGTCGCTACACCCGAGTGCGGCGGAGAAGCCCCGTCGCGGAACGATTAGGAGGGCCTGGCGGTCCCGCTCGTGCACCTGCTTCAGAACCCGAATCAGATCCGCTCCAAGGGGCCAGTTGGCTGAGCCTGCGACCGAAGCCACGTGCAACCGTTGCCTTGGCAGTCCGATCCGATGGCGACCGTTCGTGGGTACGTCGTGGATCCACTCTGGGGACTCGAGTACGTCAGCAAAGGCAATGGGAGCCCCGAGTCTGTCAGCGAGCGCTCTGGCGATGTGCGGCGCGAACATTCGCGGCCCAGAATCCAGCTTATAGCTGGCACTGCCCACATCCAGGACGATAACCCTTCCCAAATCACGCACCGGAGCTAGGAGCCCAGGGTAAGTGGTAACGAGCACCTTCGGATCCCCCAAGGCCACCTCCGCCCAGATCCGGTCACGTTGCGCATCCGAGCACTCCCCACTTAGCGCCAGGACGGGCAGGCAGGCACGAGCGAGCGCGCCCGCTGTAGCGGAGAGGTGATTCCGTTCCGGCACCAGGATCAGCACCCCAGCACCCCGTTCGAGGTCCCAGCGAATCGTGGGAAGGAGATAGGCGATCCGTTCGAGGCACCTCCCACCACTGATGAAGGAAGAGCCGCTATCCGACAACCTGGGGCCAGTAATCCCGTCCGGAAGCTCCACGTCGGGCAGATCCGGCAGGGGAGCAGGTATCTCTGGCACGCTAGCGTACCCTGCGTAGCCCTTCTTCACCAAGCTCCGAACCGTCCCCTCGGGCACCTGCGCAGCTCGAGCCAGGAGGGCAGCGCTCGTGACCGGGCCCCGCTCAACAAGGTGAGCAAGGGCCTTCCTCTGCTTCACCCGCCTTAATCCGGAGAGATGCTCATCCGGCAGGCGGAGGGCGATCAGGGCCCTCCGGGTTGGCGGGCGGATCTGAACCCGCTCCTGGAGAAGACCCTGTCGCCTCCAAAAAGCAAGATGTTCCGGGGCAAACACCTCTGCCGGCCTCCAGTCCTGATCCCCGAGTCCCTCCAGGGCGACATCCGTAACAGCACGGACCCTATGCTCCAGGGGAACCTTAAGCCCTGTGGTTACCAGGGCTGCAAGCACCGAACCTGCCGGCGTCGCCGTGAAATCGGCCCACTCAAGTAGCAGTTCGCAGGCCCCACACTGCAGAAAGGAACTCTCATCGAGCCAGCCGAGCGCTTCGCGGTAATCAGCAGCCCTCTCGGGATTCACCTCTCCCCTGCCGACCACAACCCCGACCCGGACCCGACCCTGCCACGGAACCGCCACCCGTGCACCCACGCTACCCCGAGGAGCGTCGAACGGAGCGAGATAGCGGAGGGGGGGAACCGGAAGGGGCAACAGGATGTCGAGGACTTCAATCACAGGGAAATTGTATCTGGCCTCACCCCACCCCCACTGAACCCAAGAGGACGATGGCGTCCCGCTATATCACCCGACAATGCCGACCGAGTCCGACATCGTGTCCAGCAGAGCGCAGGAAGCGGCCGTGCAGAGCACTTAGTACGCCCGCAGTGGCGAGCGTATTCGGGATCTTCGCTGGGCATCACACCAGCGGCCACAGCTTGGCCCGATCGGTGCTGGCCAATCACCTCGATGAGGTGCTATTCGAGATATCGCTCCTTCACTCCTCATCACGACCCCTTTGCCGGCACCGATTCCAAAACCACAGATTCCGCCCAGGTACGCACTCCCTCTGGTAGGGGTGCGAGGTAATCTCACACTACGACCAGCACGCAAGCTGGGCTTTTATCAACTTTTGTCCCGGTAGTGAGGTTTGAGACTCCGTGGCACCCGGTTCCCAAGCGGAGGCAGAGCGAGATGCCCGAAACCGTTCACCCACTTAGGTCGCACGGTTTCGGGCCGAGCGGTTTCGTTCCTGTCCCCACTCAGGGACTCGTGATACCGCGAAAGTCGAGTAGGAAGTTGGATTCGGACGGTAGCATGATGGTCTGGATGCCGGGCGCGAGCCGCTCCGCTACCTCGAGTTGGATGATCTCCGGGTTGGTCCGGATCGCGTTACCTCGAAGTTCGAGGGCTTGGGCCTCCCCCTCCGCCCTAGCGATCTGCGCGTCCCGCTGCCCTTCGGCCTCAATGATGAGCCTCTGAGCCGCGATCTCTGCCTGCTGACGGCGGTTCTCTTCCACCTGAATCTGCTGCTCAGCCGCCTGCTTTTCCTCAATCGCTTGGGTGATAGAAGCCGGGATCCGAACGTCGCGCAAGAGCACCGCCAGCACCCGGATGTTGTCGGCAGCTAGCACTTCCTGAAGACTAGTCTCGATGAGCGCACTCACTTCCTGTCGCCGGGTAGAGATCAACTCAGCAGCGTTAAACTCGGCGATAGCGTCACGGACCTGGCTCCGAATCTCGGGTCGGATCCGGACATCGACATACGAGGGACCTATGTCTTGGTGGAGCTTCGCTACCTCCGTCGGGCTTATCTGGTAAAGAATAGTGGCATCAGCGTTGATCTCGAGTCCCTCCGACGACCGCGAGGTGATCTGATCACCTGTCAATTGCGACAGGGTCAACTCCTGCTGGCGGACATCGTAGAGGGTAACCTGCTGGAGAAACGGCAGGACAACATGGAAGCCCTCCCCAAGTTCGTTGTCCTGAACTCCGCCGAAGACATTGAACACCACGCCGGCGTTGCCAGCCGGGACCACGACGAAGGCGTTTGAGATCAGGGCAAGGACAATCCCGACCACAACAGCAAGGCTACCTAGGTTCCGCAGGCCACCCTGCTTGCTCTGAGTTCCCTGAACAATGAGGGCAATACCTCCTACAACGAGGATGAGTCCGATTAGAATCAACAGTGCCATGACGACCTCCTTAATCGCCTAGTGTACCGCCTTATACCTAGGTTCAAATTAGCGGAAAATTTCACTCCCGCGCGGGGCCCGCGTGGGTCGGCCTGAAAATGTTCAGCGTGCCGGTTAAGGTCTGCTTGAAATTCGACTCTGCAGGGTGTGTAGGCACCTCCGGCAATTGAATGGTTAACACCGTCCCCTCACCAACCTTCGACTCAACGGTAACCTTACCGCCATGTTCCTGGACGATCCAACGGACAATCGCCAATCCAAGGCCGCTACCTTTCCCCCTCGCCGATCGGGAATCGTCAACCCGGTAGAAGCGGTCGAACAGGTGCGGAATAGCGCTATCCGGGATACCAGACCCATTGTCTAAGACTTCTAACCGCACCCCGTCCCGACCCCGAGTTACTGAGATGCGGACCTCAGAGGCCCCAGCGTTGATAGCGTTCTGCACCAGGTTGAGCACAACCTGTTTCAACCGCCCTGGGTCGCCCACCACCTCAATGCGCGGGACGGCCGCATCAATGCGGATCTCCGTGCTCCCCGCTACCGGGGCCACGTCCATATGCACCGCCTCTACCACCTCTATGAGGTTTACCGGTTCCTTCCCCACAGAGATACCTGCGTCCGCCCGCGCAAGCTCGAGCAGATCGTTCACAAGTTTTGCCATCCGTTCAGCCTCCCGACTGATCACCGTGAGCGAATCGACCTGCTCCACTTTTGGCTCAGTCCGCCGCAAGAGGTAGTTCGCATGCCCCACAATGGCCGTTACCGGCGTGCGCAGTTCGTGACTTGCGTCAGCTGTGAACCTGCGCTGGGTCTCGAATGACTCCTGGAGCCGGTCGAGCATCCGGTTGAGGGACATGGCCAGCTCCTTCATCTCGTCCTTGGTCTTGGGAACCGGGACCCGCTGGGTCAAGTCCTTCCCCGTCACCCGGGATGCAGCCCTAGTCACCCTTTGCACCGGACTCAGGACCTGTCTCGACAGGATCCAAACCCCTGCTGCAAAGGCGAGAAACGCCGACACCACGGTGAGGCCCAGGTTCTTAGCTAGTTGCCTCAAGGTGGCCGCCACAGAACCCGCCGGGATGCCGATATAGAGCGTCGCGGGATAGGCAGCCTCGCGCTGGAGGAAGCGCACCTTGCCAGTGCCCCTATCGGCCAGAACGAAGAGGCTGTCGCCGTTCTGGAGCGAGACCCGAGTACTCACGTAGCCCTCCTCGTACAGGCGCTCGAGGGCTGTCTCGTCGAGAAGGCTCGGAAGGTCGTCTTCTGTGGGATTGATCCTCGGTACACTCTGGAACTCGCTGTAGCGGAGACCATCGGCGAACTCGGTCGCTGACCCTGGTGCGCCGAGGGGATAGAGGACGATCTCGTAGTAGGCGTCGCCGGGCAAACGGCTCAGACCCTGATTGATGTTTCCCTCACCTAGATCCTGGAGCGCCTGCCGCCCCCGCTCCTCAAGAGACGAGGTCAGGGAACGCTCCGTAAGGGCGTAGACGACAAAGGCAATCGCAGTCAGAATCACGGCGAAGAAGGCGGAGTAGAAGAAGGTGAGTCGGAACCGAAGGGACACCTATTCCTCCCTTAGCACGTACCCAACCCCTCGAACCGTGTGGATCAACCTCCGTTCCCCCTCTCCCTCAAGCTTGCGCCTGAGGTAACCAACATACACGTCGACGACATTGCTTCCTCCTGTGTACTGAGGCCACACCTTCTCTTCAATATCAAAGCGGTTGAATACCTTACCCGGATTGCGTGCGAATAGCTCGAGCAACTCGAACTCCTTTGCGGAAAGATCAATCCTGCGGCCGTCGCGAAAGACCTCCCGACCGTCTAGGTTCATGACCAAGTCAACAACACGAATCTCCCCAGTGATGGCCGGATTGACACGACGCAGGTGGGCCCGCACCCTAGCAAGCAACTCCTCTATCGAGAACGGCTTAACCAGGTAATCGTCCGCACCGGAGTCGAGTCCAGTGACCTTGTCTTCGACACTATCTTTCGCTGTTAGAATGATGATCGGCGTGTTGCTTGTCTTACGGATCCGGCGTGCGACCTCGAGCCCACCAAGAACGGGGAGCATTAGGTCGAGCACAACCAGATCCGGGCTGAATTCCCGAAATTTTGAGAGCCCGGTGATACCGTCGTAGGTGACGATCGTCTCGTAGCTCTCCGCCTGCAGTTCGAGATCGATAAACTTGGCGATCTCCTTTTCATCCTCAACGATCAAGATCTGAGGTCTCCGATCCATAAACGCTATTATGACTGATCGCCTCATTGATAAGGTGTGCCGAATTGACGTATTGATGATGAGGTGCACTGAGCCTAAGGCGTATGGAGTTGTGTTGGCCTTGTAGCCCAATCGGCCCCGACCTGCAAGACAGGTGCAGGGAAAAACGGGTAGACTGACCGTGCTCCATAGTGGAAGGGGCACGAGGAGATCTATTGTGACCGAGCGCGTCGCCCTGTTCATTGACGGAAGCAATCTCTATAACGGCATGCGGGAGAACTTACGCAACACCCGGGTCAACCTCCAAGAGTTCATCACCCAACTCACCCGCGAACGGACCCTCGTGCGCGCCTACTACTACAACGCCCCGCTCACCGAAGACTACGACACAGAATTGCGGGACGGGCAGCACCGCTTCTTCGAATCGCTGCGGCGCATCCCGTACGTCACCGTCCGACTAGGGCGGCTCCATCGTCGCAACGACGGCTCTCTCGTGGAAAAGGGGATCGATGTCGCACTCGCAGTCGAGTCGCTGTCACTCGCCTACGAGAACGCCTACGACACAGCTCTCCTCGTCTCGGGAGACGGGGACTACGTCGAACTTGTCGAGGCCATCAAGCGGCGTGGCAAGCACGTCGAGTGCGCCATGTTCAAAAGCCAATCGGCCGAGATTCTATTCGAATTCACTGATGTATTCAGGCCGCTCGACGAACTCGATTGGTCAAAGATTCTCTTCTGACATTGCACTTTGGCAACATAACGTAAGATCACCTCCGCCCCCCACTCGGATAGGTAGGTGAGCGAATCCAGCGAATCCGTCCTTACAATTCCCGAACACTGCTAATCCGATCAGAAGGACAGATTTGCTGGATCCACCCTGTGGTGGGGTAGAGGCCGCTTGAGTGGATCTACACGGCTCCAGCTATGGTCCAGCACTCGCTAGGTCCCCAGAACCTCAAGGATAGCCTCTCCCGATCTGGTCCGGGCGCTACCGCTGTTCTTGCTAACCTCGCTGTTCCAGACCTGCAACTCGAAGCCCCGAAGAGGCCAAAGCC
>MPNL01000013.1 GCA_002239005.1 Truepera sp. bin119 | reverse complement strand
ATTGGTACAACGGCGAGCCCCCTCATAGCGCGACCCGCTTCGTCACACCCAATTCCCGCCACACCAGTCGGGAACTGGAGAACCTCAACAAGCGATCCCTTCTCTGTGCAAAGGCCCGTGCGTCGAAGCCAGAACGATGGTCAGGGCCAACCCGCAACTGGCAGCCCACCGGCCCAGTCTGGTTAAACCCTGTTCGCAGCACAACTCCGGTAAAAATGAGAGAGGCCGCATGAAACAACCGGTCAACTCCTCTGACAAACACCGTCTTCAGGACCCGTTCATAGTTTGAGTTGAGGGTCGAAGTAATCACGCAAGAAATCGCCGATGATATTGACGCTGAGCACAATCAGCATCAGAAACACACCCGGGAATACCACAATCCACCAAGCAGAGAAGAAGAAGGTCTGAGCGTCACTGAGAATGCCGCCCAAGGTAGGCGTTGGTGGAGGAATACCCAGTCCGAGGAAGCTCAACGTAGCCTCGGTAATGATCATTTGGCCTAGGGTCAGCGTGATAGTCACCAACACAAGCCCAACGACCTGTGGAGCAATATGGCGTACTAATATTCGCTCTATCGAACACCCAATACTTCGAGCGGCCTCGACAAAGTCTATTTCTCTTAGTCTCAACACCTCCCCTCTCACCAACTTCGCAAATGTCACCCACCCCATCAATCCGAGTATCAAAGCTATGTTGACCAAGCCAGGCCCAATGGCTGCAACGATTGTGATGGCAACTACCACAAAAGGCAGAGACAATAGTGCATCCACAGTTCGCATAATGACAGCATCGACCAGCCCTCCCAGGAATCCAGCAACCAGACCGAGCGATGTGCCAATGAGACACGCAATGAGCACGGACAAGCCACCTACCATGAGCGAGATACGGGTGGCCAACAGGAGTCGGGCCAAGAGATCCCGCCCTAGGGAGTCTGTTCCCAAGAGCGCAGGCAGCCCATTTTGCTCTTGAATCAGGGCTGGTGCCCTGAGTGACTGTGCCAACCTCTGATCGAATGGGTCAACGGGGTAAAGTGGTGCGAGGACGGCAGCTAGCACCATTAGGAACAGCACCGCATGCGCTGCAAACACTCGCTTGGATCGCCAAGTCGTGCGCAGATACTGTCGCCACCAGGTCCTGGCTCGGATCGTTGAAGGGGAATCGGGTCCTCTGTCCTCTTCCATTAGTCCCACAGACGGATCCTCGGATCGATCGCACCATAAGAAAAATCCAAAGCCAAATTGAACACAAGAACGAATAACGAGACAAAGAGGGTACAGGAGATCACAACAGGATAATCCCGAGCAAAAGCAGCTTGCGCCAGAAGTTGACCTAGTCCAGGCCAACCGAAAATGGATTCCACTACGACCGCTCCTCCGATAACGAAGCGCATTTGCAGCGTTAGTTGTGTCGCGACAGGGATCGCTGCATTGCGCAATGCATGCTTGATAATGACCATATGCTCTCGCACGCCTTTGGAACGAGCCACAGTGACATACGGGAGATTCAAAACCTCAATGAGGCTGGTCCGTGTCACCCTCGTCATCCCGGCCAGCAAGAACAAGGAGAGTGAGGCGGCCGGCAGTACTAAATGTGCTGCGGTCCCGTAACCTGAGGGAGGGAGCACTGGAAAGATTACCCCAAACATAAAGATTAGAACCAAGGCTATCCAGAATACGGGGGTGGATTGTCCCACCATGCTCAGCAGAATTGCTAGCGTATCCAGACTACTTCCTCTCCTCACGGCAGCCAAAATACCCAAGGGGATTCCAAACAGAGCCGCAAGACCCAAAGCAGAGAACGCCAGAAGTAGTGTTGCTGGTAGCCTCTGCAAGACCATACCCAGGGCGGGCCTTCGAGTCTGCACCGATTTGCCGAAATCCAGCTGCGCCATTTGGTTCAGAAATGTGAAGTAGCGGAAGACTAACGGTCGATCAAGACCAAAGGATTTTCGCATTGCTTCAACGTCTTCCTGAGATGCCGATGGCGGCAACATCAGTCGAATCGGATCCCCCGAGACGTTTAAGACCAGAAACACCATGGAGAGCACTAAGAAGATGGCAAGCAACCCCTGGAGGGTACGCTGTCCGAGAAAGGAAAACATTAGGAGAATGTGGCCGCACGAGAAAGGTGACGGGCAAGGGAAATCCAGAATTCGCAATCGAATTGATGCCGGTCAGTACGGCAGCTCACGGGTTCATTGTCCAGCACGCATCGTCGGATCACACTTGGCCCTCCCAACAATCCAAGGCACGTTCGTCGATCCGTATTCGGTGCGACGGGGTTGTGGGGGCCGTCAGGCACAAGCATCTGCAAAAAAGGCGATCCAGACCGGGGTTCCTTGCTCCTCACTAGTCCTCCGCTACAGGGATTCCGCCGCATGTTCGAGCGGACCCTGGGTGAGATGAATGCCGTGTTCAGACCAGAGCCGCTTGGTTTCTCTCTGAAGACTTCGACGCAATATCCTTGTGGTCGTGCATTAGGGTTCAGGACCATCACCGACGTAAGCCTCAAAGTCCGTGAAGCCCTGAAAGCACGTAATTGAGGATATAGTTTTCTGGCTCCAAAGGCCTTCTCTAGGCTTCGGTGCAGGGGATCACCCGCTGCGCTTCAGTGTCGAACAGGCCATGATCCGAAATGCGAAAGTAAGGGGCTACTTCCATGCCTAGCCAGAAGAGAAAGAACAGCGGCTCTCGCCACCTTACGCCGCCTTCGCGCAGCATATTCTCCAGGAGCTTTATCTTGTTGATGACTTCTTGAGCAGGGGCTGTAGCCATTATGCCTGCCAAGGGCAGGGGCAGCTCTGCAGTAATCTCGCCTTGCTGCACAAGCACAATACCCCCTTGAAGTTCGATCACACGATTGGCAGCGCGAACCAGTGCCTCTTTACTGCGCCCCAGCGCGACAATGCCGTGGTGATCATGGGCAAGGCTGACTGCAACAGCCCCCTCTTGCAGGCCATAGTCCTTTAGTAGACCGAGGCCAACGAGTTCGCTGAACTCGCGGTTGGCACAAATCAAATAGAGGTAGTTCTCAGCCGTGCTGGTCAGATCGATTTCGCCATTTACAACTGGCAGATTGGCGTCGACAAGCTCCGTGAATCGCGTTTCCTGGTTGAGTTGGATGACCTTGGCTGAAACGGTAGAGTCATCGAAGCTATCAGGCAAATAGCACAGTTGATTTTCGGTAATGGGGTCACGGTTGACCGTATGTAGTAAGTGGTCACTGTATTGTGGGGCTCTGTCATGTTCGGAATGGGGCTGATCGAAGAAGCGACCTGAGCACATTACACGTTCGATCGATAGAGATTCAAGCGAATCAAACACCAAGACATCGGCATAAGCCCCCGGTCGCAGTGTTCCGATCAACTCGCCAAGACGGTAGTGTGAGGAGACGTTATGCGTCACCATTTTTAGGGCGTCGATGGGGCTGATGCCATGCTCAATCGCAACCCGGACCTTCTTAAGCATATACGTGTCCGGCGTCATGTCGGAAGCCTTCATATCGTCTGTGACCAAGCCAATATGTTCTGGGGGAAGACCCTCCGACTTGACCACTTCGATCAATGTCTCCACCTCTTTTGCCAACGTACCGTTGCGAAGCATGACGAATAGACCTTTGCGGATCTTTTCGACAACTTCATCTTGTTGGCGAGATTCATGATCGGAACTCAAACCGACTGCAAGACACGCATCCAATTCATCGCCTCGTGTGAAGAAAAGATGCCCTTCGGGTGTGCGGCGATTCTCGGTTGCGTTGGTCAACAAGGCCAGATCGCTTGGTCTTCCGTGAGTAAGCCATTCCACGATCTTGTTTCCAATGACTTCCGCTAAACCGACGGTCTCTGGACCCTCCAGGAGGTCCAGGGCTTCAGCAGGAACCAAGGTGCCGAGTGTTCGTTGAATCTCAGGCAAAAAAGGCAATTGAATCGGAGTCATCAGTAACGTCTTTAGCGGCGTTTGCTTCATTGCGAGTAACATTTCTTGAATACCAGGTTTCCCGGCTATGGCACCTACCTCATGGAAATCTGTGGCTACGGTTGTGACTCCACACTGCAATGCCAGTTTCGCAAAATTCACCGGATCGACAAGAGAGCTTTCAACATGAATATGACCATCCACAAACCCAGGCGTAAGAAGCTTCTCGCTGACATCATAAGTTTCGGTAGTGTGGGTACAAGGATCCGTCGTTATCCTCGCAATCCATCGTCCCGAAATCCAGATATCCCCTCGAAGCACCTCATTCGTGTAGACATTGAGATAATGTCCACCTGCCAGAATTAGATCGGGGGATTCCAATCCGAGAGCAACCCTGCCTAAGCGGAAGCGTTCTTGGTCGGTTGGAAAAAGTGGGTCAATCATGCATACACCCTTGGATCAAGAGTATTCGGAAGGGGGGTTGGCAGTGGCAACAACCGATAGTCGATGCCACTGCCCCTACTCTCTTACTTCAACCTGGCGTCGTTCATAAGCAGGAACTCATCAGATCGAGGCGCCCAATCCAAGCGCTCACTCATCCCAAACAGAACCGGCTGTTTGTAGAGGAATATGGCTGGTGCCGCCTCATTGACTAGTGGCATTACCTGATTGTAAAGGTCGCTCCGAAGATCTTGATCAGTTGTTGAGCTCGCTCGATTAAGCAAATCGTCGATTTCAGGGTTCTCGATTGTTCGCAGGAGGCCTCCGGTCCGGGTAATGAAGTCAAAGATGAAGGCTGGATCAAAGACGGGATTACCCCAACTCACAAAGTACATCGGAGAGGATTGGTGCGAAAAGATTGCACCGTTGAACGCACCAAACTCAAGGACGTTCAAGGTGACGGTGATACCAACGTCGTCCAAGAATCCCGCAATCGCTTGGGCCACGTTGGTGTCGTTGATAAAGAGGCCATTCACCATGTCCATTGTGATTTCAAAGCCATCTGGATAACCTGCATCCGCAAGCAGTTGCCTGGCTCTATCTGGATCGTAGGGGTACGGATCCACTTCAGAATCAAACCCGAAGTCTTGACTCGTTAACAGTGTCGTGGTTTGCTCCCCCCACCCACTTAATAGGTTGTCAATGATAGACACTTTGTCAATCGCGTAATTCATGGCTTGCCGGACCAGGACATCTCGCAATGGGGATTCTTGCACGGCATCCAGTCCCACAAAGACGACTCGAGTACCAGTGGCGCTTGCAAACCGTGTGTTCGGGTTGGCATCGATCTGTCGTTGAGCGGAAATCGGCGGATTAGTGATCAAATCCGCATTTCCACTGAGCAAGGTTGCTACCCTGCTCGCCGCAGAATTGATGAAACGGAACACCACCGCATCTACCTCAGCTGGACCATCCCAGTAGTCCTCATTCCGTTGCAGCACGATCTGATTGCCACGATCCCAACGCACAAACTCGAACGGGCCGGTTCCCACTGGCATCTCGTCAAAGGCCACATCTCCAACCTCTGTGAAGTTGTTCGGTGGTACGATCTGGAGTTCTGTGAAGAAATGCTCGGCAAGCGCAAAGGGCTCATTGGCAACGATGCGAACTGTCAGTTCATCAATGATCTCCACTCTGTCGATCCACTTGAAGTCAGATGCGCGGGTGGAATCGAGATCAGGGCCGAAAATGCGATCGATGGTGAATTTGACGGCTGCGGCCGTTAGCGGTTCGCCATTGTGGAATTGAACACCTGGGCGCAAATGGAACACCCACGAGGTGTCGGTATCTCGCTCGAAACTCTCGGCCAATGCAGGAACGTTTTGCCCATCGCGGGTCTTCCTTAGCAACGAATCGAAGATGTTGATCGTTACAGAGTACGTTGGTCCCTCCCTATGGATGGTTGGGTCTAGCCCAGGTGGCTCTGCACCTTGAATAATCACGAGTGGATCTTGGGCGGATACTTGGTTGCCGCCCACCAACATTGCCAGCATGCCAAGCAGTGCGATTCCTGACAGCTTTGTTTTTCTCATCGTGACCTCCCTAGTGAGTGTCGTGTTAGTACAGATCCGCTTAGGCACGTGCTGGAGTCTTGGCCGAGACCTCCCAGTTGATGACCGATTGCGTGGCTGTCGGCATGAGCCTTAGATTCATTGTGCAGGACAGCACCTCTGCGTTTATTGATTTCGCGACCCTCCATCGCAGTTTTCTCTGTTCCCGACGCGGCTTCTTGACTCAATCCTGATTTCCGCCCAATAGCTCTTGAGACTGCGGTTGCTCTGCCTCCAATCATCCTCAAATCCCATTGCAATTCAAGAGTATGGCGTTTCGGTGTGAGACCTTCGTTCACAGTAATCATTGCACACTTGTGGGCGATGGGCCCCCGTCTCAAGGAGCCGACTCTGGCCCTTCACACGGCACGAGAAACGCCAAAATCAGTTGCTGCTCTTCGCTTGAGGTGGGGAAATCGGAGCTCTCCAGATAGATGAACGCCGTCTTGTTGACCAAACATCTTACGTGGTCGACGTGAACGAATTCATCCATCCGCAAGCTTGTTAGCCCACCCCAACAGCGTGTGCAGCATCACGTTGGCCGCGTTCACCACATCCTCGGGCTTGGTGAATTCCTTGGGGTTGTGGCTGATGCCGTCCACGGAGGGGACGAAGTACATGGCGCTGGGCATCACGGCGCTCAAGGTTTGGGTATCATGGCTGGCAAAACACGTCAACTTGGTCTGCTTCAACCCTAAGTCCGTAGCCGCCTGCTGGATGAGGTCCACTACCCCTTCGTCCAGGGGCGCGGGTGCGACCTGGCCGACGGGTTCGATCTCCAACATCAGCCGATATTCCTCTGCACAGGCTTGAGCCAGAGATATCAACTGCCGCTGCATCGCTTCCATCTGCTCTGGAGAATCGTGGCGGATCTCCAACGCGAGCCGGACTTCGGCGGGCACAATGTTGAAGGTTTCTGGTTTGAACTGAGCCTGCCCGCAATTCATCACGCCGGGGGAAAACGCTGATTCTACCAGCGCTTTCGCCCGTAGGACGAAGTCGGAAGCGCCCCAAAGCGCGTCCTTGCGCTGGGCCATCGGCATTCCGGCAGCGTGGGCGGCCTCCCCGATGAAGCGCAGCCATTGCCAGTGGATGCCGAAGATCCTGGTGACCACCCCGACGTCCAAGTCGGCCTCCTCCAGCCGGGGCCCCTGCTCGATGTGGACTTCGACGAAGCCAGCATACCGCTTTGGGTCGCACTGAGCGTTCAACAGGCTGTCTGTGGTGATGCCCACCCCAGCCAAGGCTGCGGCGAAGCGGTCCGGCCCGCCGTGAACGTTTTTCAGCTCACCCGCCGTCAACGCTGGCTCGGCCGCCGTCAACGCTCTCGTCAATGTCCCCGCAAACGCCCGGCTGCCCATCAACCTGATCCATGTGCCCTCCTCGTCGGTGAACGACACGCACTGCAAGTTGACGGGCAACGACATCCCTGCCTCCTGGATGGTGCGCAGCGCTTCGAAGGCGGACAGCACTCCCAAGGGACCATCGAAGCGCCCGCCATTGGGGACCGAATCGAGGTGGGAACCGGCCAGCAGGATCTTCGCCTCGGGGTTGGAGCAGGGCAGGGTGGCAAACAGGTTGCCGGCCCCGTCCTTTGCAAAGTCCAGCCCGGCCTCCGCCACCCGCGCTTTAAACCAAGCGCGGGCCTCCAAATCGGGTCCAGATAGGGCGAGGCGGGAAACACCGCCTTCGGGTGTTTTCCCGATCTTGGACAGTTCGTCTAGGTCAGCCAGCAATCGCTCTGCGTTGATTTCCAGCATGGTGATCTCCCCTGAATTACCCCGCTCGCCACCCGAACAACACCCTCGAATGGAGCAGGTTGAAGGCTGCAATCCTGAGATTCACCCGCGTCCAAAGTCGGACTCTCCGGGTATAGCGACAAGAACGTCTTCACCTGAGCCGCCTCAAGAGGTCAGTGACCTCACCAGAGTACTCAGACTCAGGTACGGGTTCGCTTCCGAACTCGAGCAAGGGACTCAGATCACACACCATATACTCCTCCTCACGGTTGATCGCTTCGCTGTCAGCACGCCTATTACGAATATAGGCGCAACAACCTAATGATGCCGAAAGGCGTTGAGCACAGCTCACTCGTCGATTGTCCAAAGACTATCCCCGAGCAAACCTTCTGCAACCACGGGTATGGTGAAGCGCAGGAACTGGGCCTCAGGCAGCTTGGCCACGGTGCCAGAATGGGACGGCCTGCCGAGATCCCTAACCCCTCCGAAGTCGCGCAACAAAGAAGCCGTCGAGCCCAGCTTCAGGGAGGACGAAGCTCCCGTAGGGGGTAGTCCGGTGGGGGAGGGGCAGGTCCAACGGCTCTGCTTCGAAGTCTGCTGTCGCCTCAAGGAAGCTGCGCACCACCTCCGGTCCCTCCGCTCTCGTGAGGGAGCAGACGGCGTACACGAGGGTCCCACCGGAGGCGGTAAGGGCAGCGGCCGTGCTGAGCAGGGTGGACTGGAGTTGGGCCAGCTTGGGGAGGTCCTGACTCTTGAGCCTAAGCTTGATCTCGGGATGGCCGCGAAGGGTGCCGCTCCCACTACAAGGAGCGTCGAGGAGGAGCTTCATGGCCGGTGCCAGGTTCGGGACTGTGGTGAGGTCGGCCTGGATGTGCCTAGCCTGGAGACCGAGTCGGGCAAAGTTCTCCTCGGCTCGCCGCAGCCGCGCTGGGTTTAAGTCCACGCTCACGACCTTCGCCCCCTGGGCTGCGAGTTGCGCAGCCTTTACCCCTCCTCCCCCCGCTAGGTCGAGGACGCGCTCTCCCCTAGAGGCCTTGAGCAGGAGCGCCGGTAGGCGCGAGGAGGGGTTCTGGGGCTGGACGAGACCGTCGCGAAAGGCGCTGAGCCGCCTGAGGGGGGAGGGGCAGCGGACGGCGAAGGTGTCGGCGAGCGGGCCGGGTCGGACCTCACAGCCCTCCGCTTCGAGGCGGCGCTGGGCCCCCGTCCTTATGCCGGCAAGCCAGAGCGGTCCCGCCTCGAGCATCGCCCTTGCCGACCGTTCGGCCACCTCGGTGCCCAGCCCCTCGGCGAACTCGTCATAGAGCCAACTGGGGAGGCTGAGTTGCTCGGAGATCTTCGCTTTCCGGGGTGGGATGATCCTCCTCAGGACGGCGTTGGCCAGCCCCGCGAACTGCGGCACTACCGATTTGATGGTCTCGACCCATTGGTCGACCGCGGCATGCGTCGGGGTTCCCCGGACTAGCACCTCATAGCTGCCGAGGAGCAGGCCGTGCCGGACCCTGGCTGGAAGTCGGTCGGGGGCCCGTAACCGGGGCCGGAGGGCTGTCTCAAGGAAGATAAGGTGCCGCAGGGTTCCGTACAAGAGGTCGGTGATGAGGGTCCGGTCGCTCCGCAGCGGTCTGGATCTCAGAGCTTGGTCCAGCTCCGGTGTGGCGTGGGCGCCGCCCATGACCCGGCCTAGCAGGCTGAGGGCGACGCGACGCGGGGTGGGGGGGCCCTCGGCAACCGGGCGATCGGTGATCGAAGCTACTCCCCTTGAACCTGCATCGAGTGGACCGTAAAGCGCACGGCCGTCCGTTCCTCGTTTTGCAGCTCGAGCTTCACAAACGAGGGTTGGGTCACCAGGTCGAGCCCCTCCTCCGAGATGTAGCTCCGGGCGATGGCGATGGCCTTCACCGCCTGGTTGACGGCGAGCGGCCCGATTGCCTGGATCTCGACCTCCCCTTCGCTGCGTAACAGTGCCGCGATGGCTCCGGCTACGGAATTGGGTCGGGATGACCCCGAGACTCTCAAGACTGCGATGATCGACCTCCTCAGGCAACGCGGTGTAGGAGCGGTGTGTAGGTGCAAGGCCGATGAGAGAGAGGGACTCCCCAGCGGCCAGTGAGGTCCTAAAGTACGTTGATGAACAGGGGGTCCACCTCAGCTATGATACCTCCTCACCAGGGTTGCCCACCACCGAGAACCGGATCTCCCCAACACGTTTTCGGTTTTCGGGGTGCGCTAAAGCCGCTTGACACTGTAGAATACCACTTCGTATACTTCTATTAGTGAGTGCTACTCCGTGTATGCCTGGCAGACTCGCCCGAATTCTCCTAGTAGGGAGGGGGGACGTCGCTTAGGCACGCAAACGACCGAAGCGCCCGCCCCGTCAAGTCCTCTTGACGGGGCTTTTGTGTAACGGGTTCGCACGATGGAGGGAAAGATGAAGGGTGCACAGGTAGTCCTAAAAGCGCTTGAGAGGCAGGGCGCCGAGGTGATTTTTGGACACCCCGGTGGCGCGATTATGCCTGTCTACGATGCACTTTACGATGAGAAGCTGCGCCACGTGCTGGTACGTCACGAACAGGCCGGTGCTCACGCAGCCGATGCCTACTACCGGGCTAGTGGCAGGGTCGGGGTCGTGTTCGCGACCAGCGGTCCGGGGGCTACCAATCTGGTGACGGGCCTTGCGACAGCCCAGATGGACTCCTCGGCGGTGGTTGCCGTGACCGGGAACGTCCCTCTTCCTCTGATCGGTACCGACGCCTTCCAGGAGGCCGATGTCTACGGCATTACCGGGCCCATCACCAAGCACAACTACCTGGTCAAGGAGGTCAACGACATCCCCCGAATCGTCGCTGAGGCGTTCTACATCGCCTCGAGCGGGCGTCCGGGACCGGTCCTTATCGATGTTCCCAAGGATATCCAGCTCGCGGAATTCACCGGCAGCTTCGAGGTGGAGGTCGACCTCCCGGGCTACAAGCCCACGGTCGTGGGGCATGCGGGGCAGATCAAGAGGGCTGCGAAGGCTATTCGCGGTGCCCGCAAGCCGATCATGATGGTCGGTGGTGGGGGACAGACCGCTTTCGAGGAGGTCAACACCTTCGCCGAGAAGACCGGGATCCCGGTGATCACCACCCTGATGGGGATCGGTACCTATCCCGCTGGGGTCCCTCAATCCCTCGGCATGCCCGGTATGCACGGCACCGTGACCGCGAACCGGGCGATCACCCACTGCGATCTGATCGTCGGGGCGGGACTCCGCTTCGACGATCGGGTGACGGGTAAGATCAGCCGCTTCGCTCCCAACGCCGAGGTGGTCCATATCGACATCGACCCGGCCGAGATCTCTAAACTGGTGCGGGCTCATGTGCCGGTCGTCGGAGATCTCCGGGACGTATTGCCGCGCCTGACTGCGGAGTTGGGGCGACTCGACATCGACGAGTGGTGGGAGACCCTCGAGGAGTGGAAAGGTCGCTATCCAGAACGCTTTAAGCTGGACAAGCCGCTCGTCTCGCAAGAGGTGATTCAGATGTTCCGCGAGGCCACCGGAGGCGACTGCGTCGTCACCACGGAGGTGGGGCAGCATCAGATGTTCGCCGCCCGGCTGTTTCCGACCAACCGCCCTCGCACCTGGATCACGTCGGGCGGGTTGGGGACCATGGGCTTCGGCCTCCCGGCGGCCATAGGAGCCTCCTTCGCTCGACCCGGAGAACCCGTGGTGTGCATCGCGGGCGATGGGAGCGTCCAGATGAACATCCAGGAGTTGGCCACGATCTATAGGCATCAGCTCCCAATCATCATTGCGATCTGCAACAACGGTATGCTCGGTATGGTCCGCCAGTGGCAGGAGATGTTCCATGCCCAGCGCTACAGCGAAGTCTACCTGGCCGACTCCAACCCCGACTTTGCCAGACTTGCAGAGGCCTACGGGATCGACGGGTTCAATATCTTCGATCGCGAGACCGCTGCCGAACTTATCCCCGAGGTCCTTGCCAGGGGCAAGCCCGCCGTGATGAATTTCGTCGTCTACGAGTCCGAGAAGGTGTTCCCGATGATCCCGGCGGGTGCGGGGGTAGACGAGATGATCATCGGTGATCAGGAGCCCGAAGAGGCCGATCTCGCGACCAAAGAGGTTAAGGTCGGATGATCGATCGCCATATCTTGAGTGTGACGGTCCGCGACCGCCCTGGGGTCCTCGTCAGGATCGCAGGCCTGTTCGCCCGTCGCGGCTTCAATATCGAGTCCCTCTCTGTCGCCCAGTCCTTCCAACCGGGTATCAGCCGCACCACCTTCGTCGTCAGTGGCGAGGATGCGACCATAGAACAGGTCGAGAAGCAGCTTCAGAAACTCATCGATGTCATCAAGGTTGTCGATCATACGAAGTCTAAATATGTCGACCGGGAGCTGATGCTCATCAAGGTCCAGGTCGACACCGCCGAGGACCGTGTCGAGATCCGCCAGATCGCCCAGGACTTCAGGGCCCGCATCGTCGATGTAGCCCGAGAGGCCCTCGTCTTCGAGGTGACAGGGGACGAGGGCAAGCTGACCGCATTCATCGATCAGATGCAGGTCTTCGGAATCGTCGAACTCATTCGCACCGGCAGGATTGCGCTGCCCCGCAGCGCTGCCGATCCCAAACCTGGAGCCAAGCAGGCTAGGGCGGCCTGATATGGAGGATGGACTGCGGCATGGCTACGATCTACTACGATAGCGACGGGAATCTCGAGCATCTTAAGGGCCAGACGATCGCGGTGATCGGCTACGGCTCCCAGGGTCACGCCCACGCACTTAACGCCCAGGACTCCGGGCTCGACGTGGTTGTGGGGTTGAGGAAGGGCTCCACCTCTTGGGCCGAGGCTGAGGCGGAGGGGCTGAGGGTCGAGGAGGTCGCTGGGGCTGCCGCCGTGGGCGATCTCGTGGTGGTCCTGTTGCCAGACGAAATCCAAGGTGCCGTCTATCGTGCGGCGATTGAACCCAATCTTGAGAGCGGAAACGCACTGCTTTTCGCCCATGGATTCAACATCCACTTCGGCCAGATCGTGGCACCCGAAGGGGTGGATGTCTTTATGATCGCCCCCAAGGGTCCGGGGCACCTAGTGCGCCGGGTCTTCAAGGAGGGGGCGGGGGTGCCTGCTCTCCTCGCAATCCACCAGGATGCCACGGGGGGCGCCCGGCAGCGGGCGCTGGCATACGCTAAGGCTATAGGGGGTACCCGCGGGGGCGTGATCGAGACCACCTTCAAGGAGGAGACCGAGACCGACCTGTTCGGTGAGCAGGCTGTGCTCTGCGGGGGTGTCACGGCGCTTATGCAAGCCGGTTTCGACACGCTTGTGGCTGCAGGCTACCAGCCCGAAGTGGCGTACTTCGAATGCCTTCACGAGATGAAGCTGATAGTCGATCTTGTCTACGAGGGTGGGTTCGAAAAGATGAGGTACTCGATCTCGAATACCGCCGAGTATGGAGACTACGCTACCGGCCCGCACATTATCACCGATCAGACTCGAAACGAGATGAAGCGGATCCTCGCAGACATCCAGTCGGGTCTCTTCGCAAAGGATTTTCTGATGGAGAATCAGGTGGGACAGCCGAGATTGAAAACGGGCCGCCGGAATACCGAGGCGTCGCTACTCAGCCAGGTGGGCCGGCGACTACGGCGCATGATGCCTTTCATCGGCGGTTGAACGGGCGACGATCTTCGGAGGAAGGTCCTTCATGAGCCATATCAGAATTTTCGACACCACCCTCAGGGATGGAGAACAGACACCGGGCGTAGCTCTCAACACTGAGGCGAAGGTTGCAATAGCGAAGCAGCTCGCCCGCCTCGGCGTCGATATTATCGAGGCGGGGTTCCCTATCGCCAGTACCGGCGACTACGAGGCCGTTCGGCGGATCGCCACCGAGGTGCAGGGACTCGTCATCTGCGGGCTTGCGCGGACCGCAAAGCCCGATATTGAACGGGCCGCCCAGGCGCTCGAACCCGCCGCTAGAAGGCGGATTCATATCTTCACATCGGGCTCGAAGATTCACCTCGAACATATGCTTCGTAAGACTGAGGAGGAGGTCATTGCCACTTCGGTCGAGTGCGTCCGGCTGGCGGGGGAGTTCACCGACGACATCGAGTTCTCCGCGCAGGACTGCACTCGCAGCGACCCCGAGTTCCTGTACCGTCTGTACGGGGCGGCGATTGAGGCTGGTGCTACCACCATCAATATCCCTGACACCGTCGGTTACGGCATGCCGGAGGAGTACGCCGCGCTAATCCGGGAGATCCGGCGGAACACCCAGGGAGTCGACCACGTTGCCATCAGTACCCACTGCCACGACGATCTCGGGCTGGCGGTGGCCAACTCACTTGCGGCCGTTGCGGCGGGTGCTACCCAGGTGGAGTGCACGATCAACGGCATCGGAGAGCGGGCGGGGAACACCTCGCTCGAAGAGGTAGTGATGGCGCTCGACACCCGCCGGGATCACTGGGGGCACACCCACGGCATCGATACCCGGGAGATCTACCGGACCTCGCGGATGGTATCTATGTACACAGGCACTATGGTGCCTCCGAACAAGGCGGTCGTTGGAGACAACGCCTTCGCACACGAGTCGGGGATCCATCAGGACGGTGTGATCAAGGCGATTGAGACCTACGAGATTATGAGTGCGGAGATGGTTGGGCGCGACGCTGGGGTGCTGGTCATGGGCAAGCACTCAGGACGCCGGGCGTTCCGTCGCACCCTGGAGGAACTCGGCTACTCTGAACTCGAGGATGACAAGGTCAACGCGTTGTTCCGGCAGTTCAAGAACCTGTGCGACAGAAAGCAGTCCGTAACGACCGAGGATATCCGGGTCCTCGCTGAGGCGGAGGCGACACGCGTTCCCGAGACCTACCGCCTCGACGCTGTACAGTTCCAGTCAGGTACCCGGTTAACCCCGGTGGCTACGGTGCGCTTGGCCACCGACACCGGTATCTACGAGGAGGCTGCGACGGGCGATGGACCGGTCGACGCCGCCTACCGTGCCATCGAGCGGATCGCCCAGGTCCCCCTCAGGCTCGAATCGTACGAGATCCGGAGCGTCGGCAGTGGGAAGGACGCGCTCGGCGAGGTAAGCATCCGAGTGACCAGCGACGGGCAGACGGCACATGGTCGGGGTCTGTCTACCGACGTGGTCGAGGCCTCGGCGCAGGCCTATGTCGATGCCCTTAACAGACTCGCGGTCGGGGTGAGTCGCCCGACAGGTGAGAGCCGAGCGATCGGTACCCCCTGAGTAGGCAGCGGTGGGAGGTTGAGGTGTGATTGAGGTCTACGACACTACCCTGAGGGACGGCACCCAAGGCAAGGGGTTCACGCTCACCAGCCAGGACAAGATCGCTATCGCCCAGCGTCTCGATGCCTTCGGGGTCGACTACGTTGAGGGGGGTTGGCCCGGATCGAATCCGAAGGACAAGATCTTCTTCGAAACCATGAAGCAGGTCCCGCTGGTCCGGGCCAGACTTGCCGCCTTTGGGGCGACCTGCCGGAAGGGCGTCATGCCCGAGTTGGACGCTAACATCCAGGCTCTGCTGCAGGCTGAGACGCCCGTGGTGACGATCTTTGGGAAGTCGTGGACGCTCCACGTCACGGAGGCGCTCGGGACCACACTGGACGAGAACCTCGAGATGATCCGCAGATCGGTGGCCTTTCTCAAGGAGCAGGGCAAGGAGGTCATCTTCGACGCCGAGCACTACTTCGACGGCTGGGGGGCCGATTCCGCCTACGCTGAGGCTACGCTGGCGGCTGCGGTCGACGGAGGTGCGGACCGCATCGTCCTCTGCGATACGAACGGCGGGTCGCTCCCCGATGTCATTGCGGAGAGGGTGCGATGCGCGGTGGCGGAGTACGCTGTCCCTATCGGAATCCATGCCCATAACGACAGTGACCTCGCCGTAGCGAACACCCTGAGCGCGGTCGGGGCGGGGGCCAGTCACGTTCAGGGCACGATGAACGGCTACGGGGAGCGCTGCGGGAACGCCAATCTGATCAGTATTCTTGCGAACCTGGTCTTGAAACTCGGTCTCGAACAGCCTCAGCAGCTCGAACAGTTGCGGGAGCTGTCTCGCTATATCGATGAGCGGGCCAACATCCAGCCCAATCCCCGCGCCCCGTACGTTGGGGACGCTGCCTTCGCCCACAAGGGGGGCGTGCACGTCTCGGCTGTGAACAGGAGGAGCGAAACCTACGAGCACGTGTCGCCGGACCGCGTGGGGAACGGGCGTCGAGTCCTGGTGTCGGAGCTCTCGGGGCGGGCCAACGTGGTTACCAAGGCCGTCGAGTTCGGTGATGCCCTTCCTGAAGGTGATGCGGCCGTGCAGGTGGTGGAGCGGCTTAAAGAACTAGAGCATCGCGGCTACGCCTTCGAGAGCGCCGAGGCCTCGTTCCAACTTATGATGAAGAGGGTTAGGGGCGAATACCGACCCTTCTTCGAGTTGCACGGGTACACGGTCGTCATCGACAAGCGCGACGTCGATCCGGAACCCAGATGTGAAGCCGCCATCCGGGTCGAGGTGGGCGGCATATTCGAGCACACTGCTGCCGACGGAGAGGGGCCGGTAAACGCCCTCGCCCGGGCGCTCGACAAGGTGTTGATTCCGTTCTTTCCCTGTCTCTCTGAGGTCGAGCTTGTCGACTACAAGGTGCGAGTCCTAGCCGGACCCGAGACCGGTACCGCGAGCGTCGTGCGCGTTTTGGTGGAGATGTCGGACGGCCACTCTAGGTGGAGCACGGTCGGGGTGAGTACCAACATCATCGACGCCTCGTATGAGGCGCTGACCGACGCCATCGAATATAAGCTCCTCCTTGCAGGGGTTGAGCCTCCCGATCCGGTTCGGTTGGCCAGGATTGGGGCCTGAGCAGCCGGTGACGCGTTTTCATCGTATCTGTCGGCGAAGCTCCTCCTTCGAAACCAGAGGCAGGGTCGGAACCTCGAGCCCGGGGTAGGGTGCCTGTCCGGGACGCGTTTCTTGAGTGCGGGGTTAAATTGACAGGGTGAATGGGCGGGCTGTATGCTCTTTCATCATGTACTCCCGTGGAGAGCGGGATGACATGGTGTGATGTATCGTTTTGCAAGATTTCTCTGTTGAGAGGGGGTGAGGTGGGCATGGTCAGCGCCGCGGTGAAGAGGCCGCTGGATTCGCTATAGTCTGCTCGCCAGAACCTCACCTCTGGGCCCCCTGCTCGAGTTCGCTCCTCGTCGCCCCTCCTTCGAAAGGTCGCTACATGCCTAGATTTTCCGATGTTCGTACCCTGTCCTGGCCCCATGAGCGGGACTCCTGTGGCGTCGGGTTCATCGCCGACCTGCACGGGCGACCGAATCACAGGATCATAAAGCTTGCTGTGGGGGCCCTTGCCAACCTTGCACACAGGGGAGCTGTGAGCGCAGACGGGCTCACAGGGGATGGGGCAGGTGTGCTCACCCAGCTTCCCTACCGTCTGCTGCAGCGTGAGCTCGGTGCGGCGGGGCTCAAGGTGGCGGGGTGTGACCTAGCCCTGGGGGTCTTCTTTATTGAGAATTCGGCACCCTGGGAGCGCATCGTCGGGGAGATCGATGCCGAGATAGGGGTGTCCACCCTTCAGCACCTGATGTGGCGTGATCCCCCGATCGACCTTGAGGTGCTTGGGGACCGGGCCCGGCAGAGGTGTCCGCTCGTGAAGCAGCTCATCCTCGGCCGACCTGAGGGGCTCGATGATGGTGCCTTTGAGCGGCTCCTGTTCCTCACGAGGAAGAGGATAGAGGCCCGTCTCACCTCTGCGGATCTGGGGGGCGTCTACGTGCCCTCGCTCTCGAGTCGGACCGTGTGCTACAAGGGTCTGATGGTAGCTGATCAGCTCACCAGCTTCTACCACGATCTCAGCGACCCCGATTACGAGACGGCTATCGCTCTCTTCCACCAGCGCTACAGCACCAACACCACGCCCACCTGGTTTCTGGCTCAACCGTTCCGCTTCCTGGCCCACAACGGGGAGATCAATACACTTCAGGGCAACGTCAACTTCATGCGCTCGCGGGAGCCGGTCCTGGCTAGTGAGGTCTGGGGGGAGGATATCCGGGACCTCCTTCCTATCGTTGCTCCGGAGTCGAGCGACTCGGCTGCTCTAGATAGCGCCTTCGAGCTCATTCATCTCTCCGGTCGCGATCTGATACACACCCTTATGATGTTGGTTCCAGAGGCGTTCGAGGGCAACCCCGAGAACGATCCCGACCTGCAGGGTTTCTATCGGTACCACGCTACGCTGATGGAACCCTGGGACGGTCCTGCCGCGCTGGCTCTGACAGACGGTCGCTACGCGGTCGCAGCGCTCGACCGCAACGGCCTGCGTCCCCAGCGCTACTGGGTTACCGATGACGACCTCGTCATCGTCGGTTCCGAGGTCGGTCTCATACCGGTAGCGGTCGAGCGAGTGATCGAACGTGGCAGGCTGGGGCCGGGCATGATGCTCGCCGTCGACACAGCCGAGGGCCGAATTCTCAAGGACCGTGAGCTTAAGGGTCGCTACGCGAGGAGGCGACCATACCGCGCCTGGGTGGAGAGCAACTTGGTCAGACCGAGCCACCCGCCCGCCGACCCTGTTGTGGAGCGCGGTTGGGAACTGAAGGCCCTGAGGCGAGTGCAAAAGGTGTTCGGCTACGGAAGAGAGGACTACGATCGCATCTTCGAACCGATGGTGTTTGATGGCACGATTCCTATTGGGTCGATGGGAGATGACACTCCGCTCGCCGTCCTCTCCGAGCAGCCGCAGCTCCTCTACCGCTACTTCAAGCAGCGCTTCGCGCAGGTCACCAATCCGCCGATCGACCCCTACCGGGAACGGTTGGTCATGTCGCTCGAGACCGTGCTCGGTCCACGCGGGCAGCTCCTGGACGAGCAACCGGCTGCGGCCAAACTCATCAAGTTCGATTCACCCATTATCAGGGAGGCGGAGTTCGCCTGGCTCAAGGCGCAGGACACCTTTAAACCGGTCTTGCTCCAGGCCAGGTTCCCCGTCTCCGCCGGCCCCGAGGGGTTGGAGCCTAGGCTGGAGGAGCTCAGGGATGCAGCTGAGGCCTCGGTGCGGTCCGGGTCTGGCCTTATTATCCTGAGTGATCGTGAGATCGGGCCCGAGTGGGTGCCTATCCCTATGTTCCTCGCCGCCTCGGCCGTGCATCACCGCCTTCTGCAGGTCGGCCTCCGAACCCGGACCGCCATCGTCTGCGATACGGGCGAGCCGCGTGAGGACCATCACTATGCTTGTCTGATCGGCTACGGGGTCGCGCTTATTCACCCCTACTTAGCCTTCGCCACCGCACGGGACGTGCCCGACAAGTCGCGCAGGGGGGAGATCATCACCCCTGAGGAGAGCGTTCGCAACTATATCCAAGCCATCGAGGAGGGACTCCTCAAGATCATGTCGAAGATGGGGATCTCGTCTCTTTCGAGCTACCGAGGTGCCCAGATCTTCGAGGCCGTGGGCGTGGACCGTAGCGTGATCGATCGGTACTTCACGGGGACGCCGAGTCGCATCGCCGGTGTGAGCCTTGAGGCTTTCGGGACTGATGCTCTCCGCTTCCACGCAGAGGCCTATGGTGAGGATGATAAGCTTCGCGACCGCGGGATCTACCGCTTCCGGAAGGCGGGCGAATACCACGCACTAAATCCTATGGTGTTCAAGGCGCTTCATAAGGCCGTTCGGAAGGAGAGCTTCGAGGACTTCGAGGAGTATGTGGGGCATGTTGATAACGGCCCTGTCAGTGCGCTGCGTGACCTCATCACCTACAAGAGGGCTAGTGCACCTCTTGCCCTCACCCAGGTCGAGCCTGTGGAAGGGATTGTGCGGCGGTTTACGACCCAGGCGATGAGTCACGGGTCGGTATCACGAGAGACCCACGAGACCCTGTCGGTCGCCATGAATCGACTCGGTGCAAAGAGCAATTCGGGCGAGGGGGGTGAGGACCCGGTGCGGTTCCGACCGTACGAGCGGGACCGACCCGACCTCAGCGAAGCGGATTGGCACCCCCGCGAGGGCGACTGGGGCAACAGCGCCATTAAGCAGGTCGCCTCCGGCCGCTTTGGCGTCACGCCCGACTATCTTGTGAGCGCCTCCGAGTTGGAGATCAAGATGGCCCAGGGGTCGAAGCCGGGGGAGGGTGGCCAGATCCCCGGGCACAAGGTTAGCGATGAGATTGCCCGGATTCGCCGGAGCGTGCCGGGCGTGACACTGATCTCCCCACCACCACACCACGACATCTATTCGATCGAGGATCTAGCACAGCTGATCTACGACCTGAAACGGGTGAACCGCCGTGCGCGCGTGGGTGTGAAGCTCGTGGCTATTGCCGGGGTCGGCACGATCGCTGCTGGAGTGGCCAAGGGGTACGCGGACACCATCCAGATCTCAGGACACGAAGGGGGCACCGGTGCCTCGCCCCTCTCGAGTGTCAAGCACGCAGGGGTCCCCTGGGAGCTGGGGCTTGCGGAGACGCAGCAGGTTCTGGTCGAGCACGACCTTAGGAGCAGGGTCACTCTCAGGGTCGACGGTGGCCTGAAGACGGGTCGGGATGTCGTTATCTCCGCACTCCTCGGGGCGGAGGCGTTCGGCTTCGGTACTGCGGCACTCGTGGCTGCTGGCTGCGCGATGATTCGGCAGTGCCACTTGAACACCTGCCCTGTAGGTGTGGCGACCCAGCGGTCGGAACTCCGTGAGAAATACCATGGGACTCCGGAACATGTCATCAGGTTTTTTACCTATGTCGCTCAGCAGGTCCGGATGATCCTGGCTGAGATGGGGGTGGCCAGCCTCGATGACATTGTTGGTAGGGTCGACCTTCTCGTACCGCGAAAGCTCGACCTTCCCAAGGCGGTCTCGATCGATCTCTCCGCGATTCTCCGCGATCCCGACCCCGGAGGCACCAGGCCGCGTCGATCGCAGCAGGAGCGCAACGACCGACCGGAGCCGATGGTTCCTTTAGACGAGCGGCTCCTGGAAGATGCTCGCGACGCTATCCGTTCCGGCGACCGTGTGGACCTAGCGTACCGTATCAGTAACAGCGAGCGCACCGTCGGAGCACGGCTCTCCGGTGAGATCGCCCGGTTTCACGGCGGTGCCGGTTTGAAGGCAGGGACGGTGAATGTCACCTTCACCGGCGTGGCGGGGCAGAGCTTCGGGGCCTTTAATAATCGTGGGGTTAACCTCTCCCTGATCGGAGAGGCTCAGGATTATGTCGGCAAGGGGATGTACGGAGGTGAGATCGTCATCTCTGCTCCACCTGGGGGTAGGGGATCCGATGTCCTTGTGGGCAACACTGTGCTCTACGGCGCCACCGGTGGCACGCTGTTTGTAGCCGGTAGAGCTGGTGAGAGACTTGCCGTAAGGAATTCCGGGGGTAGGGCTGTTGTAGAGGGCTGCGGCGATCACGGCTGCGAGTATATGACCGGTGGAATCGTCGTCTTGCTCGGCGCCACGGGCCGCAACTTCGGTGCGGGCATGAGTGGCGGTGTGGCCTACCTCTTGGACGAAGACGGTCAGCTCCAGGCGAGGGTGAATACCGAGATGGTGGAGGTCCAGCGTTCCCTAGGTAGGGTGGACGATGCCCTGTTGCGACTCCTAGTGGGGCGCCACGAGGCGCTTACCGGTAGCCCTCAAGCGGCGGCACTTCTCTCGGACTGGGAGCGGACGAGGGGGCGATTCTGCAAGGTCGTCCCGCGTGTAGAAGGTGCGGAGGCGCCCGACGCCGCAGGCAGACGCGATAGGGAGGCTGCAGTGCTCAGGAGCTTCCTTGTGGAGATGGAACAGGCTTCGTGGCTCGACGGTAGCTAGGCGTCAGGCCTCGAAGGCGGTCACGGTGCCGTCCAAGGAGGCGACATAGACCCGGCCAGCGGCGACTAGAGGACTAGCCTGTATCGGGCTTGCCGATACCTGCTCTTCGAATAGCGCCTCTCCGCTCCGCGCGTCGAAGCCGAGCAGGTGACCGCTTTCCGTGGTCAGGTAGAGAATCCCGTCAGCTACCACCGGTGTGCCGGTAACTGCTCCGGGGAGGGTGCATGCCCAGACATCGTCCCCCGTCTTGTGAGCCAGGCACCTGAGATCCTTGTCCCATGAGGTGGCGAACACTAGACCTCGCCAAGCAGCTGGCGAGGCCCATAGGTCGCCACCGAGGTCGTAGGTCCACAAGACCTCGTGCGAATCGAGATTGAAGGCGTGGAGGGCGCCGTCACGCTCCGCCAGCAGAACCACCCCCCGATGCGCTGTTGGAGCGGCCCGCATGGTACCGACCTTAACGCGCAGGCGCTCTTTCCCGGACAGGGCGTCGAGGCAGTAAAGCCAACCATCGTCGGTAGTCACGAGGAGCGTGCCGCGGTGGGCGATCGGCGGAGCGGTCACGCCGGAAGGCAGCGCCACCTTCCACGCCCTACCCTCGGCCGGAGACTGGTACTCGATTCGGCCATCCGAGATAGCGAACACGATCCCGAGACCGTAGGGGAGCATGCCCGCGAGGTTACTCCCCTCCTGGCTCAGCACCGCGTTGCCCTCGGGCCAACCATGCACCTGAAATCCCCCATCCCTGCTGGCGATATAGAGCTGCCTGCGGTGGACTAGGGGAGGAAGATGGACCTCATCAGACGTGGCGATCTCTAAGTGCACACTGCCATCTGGCGGCCACAGGGAGGTGACAGAATCCCCCCTCTGTCCGACGAGCAAGAATCCCTCTCCTACACTGAGCCCTGAAGGCCACTGCGGCCCCGAAGCGAGTTTCGCTGCCCAGCGCTTCGACAATCCTAGAGTAGCGGCCGGTCCTTCGGGGTACACGCCCAGTCGGGAGGGGCCTCCCAGAGGTTCGCTGGCCTTGGCCGACAGCGCCTTGTAGCGGATCGACCGGAGGGTGTCCGCCACCGCATAGGCCGATGTGGGCCTCGACTCGGGCGTCTTGGCAAGGAGGCGTCCGAGCAGGCGCTCTAGGTCCTCAGGGGTCTCGGGGTTGAGCTCCCTGGCGGGGGTCAGTTCGGTGTACACGTGGTGGTAAAGGACCGCTTGATCGTTGTCTGCATCGAATGGAGTCGAACCGGTCACCATTTTGTAGAGGACAGCTCCGAAGGCGTATAGGTCCACCTGGAAGCCTGTGGCCTGCCCGATCGCCTGCTCTGGGGCCATGTAGTGGGGGGTCCCCAGGGTGAGGCCCGTACGGGTGAGACTCTTGCTCGTTTCAGCAAGCAGGACTAGGCCGAAATCCATCACCTTGGGCCTTCCCGAGCTAGTAAGAAGGATGTTCCTCGGGGTGAGATCTCTATGGACCATACCCAGTCGGTGGATGTAGCCGAGGGTGTCAGCGATTTCGATCGCCGCGTCGAGGAGCCGGGTCAGGGCCTCTGTATCCCCTTCCAGAGGACCGAGGTCTGTAACCATTCCCCCTGCAACGAGTTCCATAACAAAGTACACAAGGTCCGACCTGCCTAGGTCGAAAATGCTTACCACGCCCGGATGATTCAGCTGCGCGAGGGCACGAATCTCCCTCCGGAAACGTCCGCTGTCGGCTTCGGTTAGGTGAGGGCGCAGAACTTTGACGGCAGCGTCACGCTCAAGGATCGGGTCCCGGACATGGAACACGTGAGCCATTCCACCCTGGCCCAAGACTCCTGTGACCTCGTATCGTTCGTCGATGACGTCGCCGGGGTTGAACATCCCAGTTGAGTTGTCAGGATTCTTCGTTCTCGAGAGCTTTCAGCAGCTCAGGGTCGAGCTCCCCGCCCTCGACTGCTCGATTGAGCATTTCAATCCCGAGCCGCACGACCTCACTCTTGGAGACCAAGCGCTCGGGGTTCGACAGCTGGTAGGCTGTCTTGGTCAGCATCGAGTCCTGCTCCTCAGTGATCACCACCTGAAGCCGTTTGCTCTTCTCGCGTTTCGGCACCGATTGCCTCCTCTTGCACTCCCACGCCCGCAGTGCTCCTATGGAGATCTGTGTTAGAGAGAGTGAGTATCGTGTGCGAGTGGCCCGATTGTA
Source organism: Truepera sp. bin119 (assembly GCA_002239005.1). Classification (GTDB taxonomy): domain Bacteria; phylum Deinococcota; class Deinococci; order Deinococcales; family Trueperaceae; genus MPNL01. Next base: position 47,940 of record MPNL01000013.1, on the reverse strand, counting down.
GCATCTGAGTTATTTCCTTGACAATCCACAGGCCCATCGCCACTCTGTTGATCCTCAGTATGTGTTAATGTGCGTGTTCGCCGTGCAGGGGTGCTGTGCTGAATACAGTCACCGTACTTAACACAGTGGTCAACTTGAGTCCGTGCCGTGACCTCTTCGGCATCGATGGGGCCAGCTTTAGAGGCGGGGCGACTCTCTATCGAGCCAAGCCCCCACTTCCTCGAGGTCTCCCAGGAGCTTTCTCTGATCGCCCTTCTCTCCCCCTCGTGACGGGAACCTACGGCGACGGATCCCCGTTACCGGAAGTGAGGATCGGTAGAGACTAATAGGAGGGTAGGGGGACCGAGCTTACTAGGGCCTACCCGGGAACGGTGACCCTCCGCCGATGATACCCCGTGGCGCCGTCTGGAAGGGCACGCTGCCTCTTAGAGGTCTGGGTTATGCCACCCCCGTCGGTCGCCCGGACCAGCACCTCGTAAGTGCCCGGGTCGGCTTCCCAGCGGAACCCCCACAGCGTCCAGGAGAGGTCGTTCACGGGTTCGTCCAGAGTGGCACGCTGCCAGGTCGTGCCGCCGTCGACGGACACCTCAACCCTGTCGACACCGCGGAGACCCGCGAAGGCGATGCCGCCGATGGCCGCTGTCCCGTCCGGAAGGAGGGTGGCCTTGCCCGTGTCGATACGGCTCATGGTTAGCACGGTGGCCAGATCGCTCCAGCCGCGGGTCTGCCAGTAGCCGAGGTGGTCTTCGGCGGCCAGCTCGATCTCTTGGACCCATTTCACATTTTTCATCCCGTAGATTCCAGGCACTAGGACTCGTGCAGGGAATCCATGATCTCTCGTAAGCTGCTCACCGTTTTGGAGGTAGGCCACAATGGTGCCCTCGCGCAGGGCTTCATCCAGCACGAAGGAGTCGCTGTAGTTGTCGGCGGCGCGCAGGATCAACTCATTCGCCCCCCTCTGGACTCCGGCTGTTCTCAGCAGGTCGGCGAGCCGGACGCCAGTCCAGACACTGTTGCCGATGAGTTTGCCCCCGACCGTGTTGGAGATACAAGTCAGGGTGCTTGCACGCTCGACCGAGGGAAGAGCCTTAAGGTCGTCGAGGGTGAGCACGAGTTCATTATCGACCATGCCGGTGATCTTGAGGCTCCAACCTCTCTCGGACACCGATGGATTGAACACGTTCTTAGAGACCACATAATGGTCTTGGGTAGGGGTGATCTCCGGGCTTAGGCCCACCACGCTGCCGAGGAACCCCATTAGTTCCTGGGCTCGAGCCAGACCGGTGCGCAGCAACCCGACGAGCGAGGCTCCGAAGGTTATGGCGAGTAGGCCGTGGGCGACACCGCGTAGGGCCTCCCTGCGTTCGCGGGTGAACGGGCGCGGCTCCAGAGCCCACCTGGAGATGCCAAACACTAGGCCGAAGGTTGCGGCCCATAAGTGCGTGGAGAGGGGAGGGTAGAGGAAGTTTCCGGCCGAGAGGCCGAACAGGCCGAGCCCCTGGATCGGTAACAGGATGAACGCAACTGAGGCGACCATGACGATGCCGTAGAGGGCGATGGACGGCAGGTTGCCGATTCGAGCCGCGAGTCGACGGTAGAGCAGGCCTAATGCTAGCCAGGCGATTAGGAACAGGGCAACGGTCACGCCGAAGAGAACAAACTTCGCATACCGGTCCACGCCGAATGGCAGGCTGTGTACGAAGTTGAAGATTGCGGGGACGCCGAGCAGCTTCGCGGTGAAGTTGAACAGCATTTCCGGCGGCAACGCGGCGGCAGCCAGCCATTTCGTTGCCAGCATGGTGATCCCCAGGATAAGGCTCGCCAGAGCACTAACCCCGTAATCCGTACGAAAAACAGACAGTCTAGACAAGGCACCTACCCCCTATATCATCTCTCTGTATACTTCTGGACGGCGCCTGATTCCTCACGAATCTATCCCAATCTTCCCCGAGATGCGGGGTCTCGCTCCTTCCAGCCTCCTTTCCTTTGCGTCGGTGCGGTGGCGGTTGGAGCGTCGCCCGATAGATCCGCCCGGCCTGCAGTGAAGAGTTCGCTTGGGTTTCCCTCTCTCCTGGCTCTTGTTTCGATGTTCCCCTCCTCATACGTATCGATCGCACCCTCCCTCCCGCCGAGAGCGAGTTCGGGTCTCACTTTGTTGTCTGCCGCTGCCTGTGGAGGGTCGAACCCTGGCAGCAGCACCTTCAGAGCGACCCCTGAAAGAGCGAGCAGCAGTCCCAGTATCATGACCACCATCCAGAATGACCATTGTCGTGGACTGCCAGGTGAGGGGAGGGTCCCCGTCTTGATAGCCGCCCTCTGGGCGGCGTCGCTGACTGCGAGGAGATCCACGGCAGGGTGGATGGCGTCGTCGGGGCTAGAGAAGGCCCACGGCGACGGTTGGCTGGCGAGGGGTCGCCAAGGCGTAGCCCCGAAGGGGTCGTACAGCCCGACAAGGGCATAAACCTGCACCCTTTCTGGCGCGTCGAATGGGGTCCAGACGGTTAAGGTCCGCTCGCTCCGGTCGATCACCACAGGGAACTCGTCGTACGGACTTTCCTCTTCGGCCCTGGGATTTGGGGATGAGGCCAAAAATGCCGTGGCACCGTCGCGGGTAATCTGGAGTGCATATTCCCAGCCCGATCCGCTGGGTAGGACCATTCCGGATCCCGGAAGGGTGGCGTTTACCCCGCCTTTCAGAGTGTCGAGGTATACCTCGATTAGGGTCAGTTGGCTCGGGATGGAGACGAGCCCTACACGAACGGCGAGCGTGTCCTCTGCGAGGACCTCCACGGTCTCAAGGTCAAAGCCGCCCACGGTCTCCAGGACTGCTGCCGTTGGGGGGGTCAGCGTGCCGTCGCCGAGTGCGTCCCCGATCGGATCGTTCAGAACTAGGAGGTTCGCGAGGGTCAGGAGGAGGATCATCTATGCTGCGCCCGATGGGTGTAGGTGTAGGCGCCCTTCCTGAGAGAGTTCTATCAGCTTCTCAGCGAGCCTGTCGGAATCGTGTTGGGCGTAGGTGCCTGCACCGAGGAGGTCAAGTTCAACGGTTCTGATTCCGACCTTCGAGAATGGCTCTGGGTCGTGGCGGACTACGTCGGCGCCCTCGGAGCGGTAGGCCTCCTGTCGGAGTTCGTCGACGATTGCAGTGTTGACGAGCACCTGATCTGGATAGCGTCCGAGGTGGACGTGCAGAGCCTCGACATGATCAAAGGTGTTGAATCCGTCGGTCTCACCTGCCTCGGTCATGATATTCGTGACGTAGACGATGGGAACGTTCACGCGGTGGAGCGTAGAGCGGATACGGGGAATGAGGAGAGGTGGAAGGGTACTGGTGAACAGGCTCCCGGGGCCGAGGACCACGAGGTCGGCCTCGTGAGTCGCCTGAATAACCTCGGGAAGGCTTTCCGGGGCCTCCGGTCGAAGTCCTACCGATCGGATTGGCCCCGGTACGGAGCGAGCCTGACTCTCTCCGGCGACCCACGCGGCACTCTCCTTTTGCACCACCAGCGATATGGGTTCGGAGGTGGCCGGGTAGACCGCACCTTGCAGATTGAGCAGGGTGTTGAGAGCCCGCAGCGCCTGTCCAAAGTCACCTTCGACCTCTGCAAGGGTTGTGATGAGGAGGTTCCCGAAGGTGTGACCCTCAAGCTCACCCCCTCGGTGGAATCGGTATCCAAGCAGACGCCCGAGTTCCTGTTCGTTCCCCGAGAGTGCTGCGAGGCAGTCTGTGAGATCTCCGGGTGCGGGAATGTCGAAGGCCGCACGTAGCCTGCCTGAAGAACCACCGTCGTCACTCACCGTCACTACCCCCGTGAGGTTCGAGGTGTGATTCCGTAGACCCCTGAGGAGATTGGAGAGGCCCGTCCCACCTCCAAAGGCGACAATCCTCGGTCCTCTGGCCAGTAATAGCCTTCTGTGTAGCACGACCGCCGCATCCTCCGGGTGCGATGTCCAGTTCGACAGCAGGGAGCGGTTCAGGCGCTGAATCGCCACTACGGTCGTGGCTAGTCCCGCAAGGATGACCAAGAGTGATAGCCAGCTCCCTAGGCGATCCCAGGAGTCGCTTACGAGCACCGCCTCGATTGGAGCGGAGAGGACTTGGCGGTTCCCCGAGAAGAGCCATAGGAGGCCGGCGATAGCTCCACCGATGAGGATCACCATCCCAACCCCGGCAACTAGGACGTGCCGTTTTACGCCCATGCCCGGCGTAAGCCAGAGGCGCATAGAGTTCAGGTGGATGAGGCGCTCCCGTAGGCTCATACCTGGTGCTCCGCGAGGGCGAGGTCGAGATCCCTATGGTCGATCTTCACACGGAAGTGTTTGGCAAGGTCGTGGCCTAACCTGTCCGCGACAGCGACGGAGCGGTGTTGGCCACCCGTGCAGCCGATAGCGATCGTGTACCCCTGCCGACCCGAACTCGCCGCCCGCCCCGCAAGCATGCGGACCGTACTCCGCAAGTTCCCGTAGAATTCCAGTCCCTGTGGAGAGAAGATGCAGGCCTGGACCCTAGGATCTGTGCCGGAGAGGGAGCAGAGGATGGGGTCGTAGAAGGGGTTGGGCAGGGTGCGCGCGTCGAGGACAACGTCCGCGTCTCGTGGGAGGCCCCGTTTGAAGCCGAACGAGACTAGGCGGAGCGTGAAGGGGGTAGCAGCGGCGAACCTGTCCTGGATACGATTCGCCAGCTCCCGCACTGACAAGGTGGAGGTGTCCAGGAGTGTATCCGCTAGAGATCGGAGCGGCAGCAGGGCTGTGCGCTCGCGGTCCAGATCTTCGGAGAGGCTTCCCTCATTTAGGGGATGGGTGCGCCGGGTCAGGTTGAATCTACCCAAAAGGATCTCGTTGGGGGTGTCTAGAAATAGCACCTCCACGGGCCACCCGGTCTTGCGAAGGGAGGCGATCCCCTCCACCGCCTCCGCTAGGAAGGGCCCGGCCCGAATGTCGATGGCGAGGGCTACGGCCTGCACACCTCCCCCGACGAGGGTGGCGGTCAGGTTTCCCCATAGGCTAGGGGGGGTGTTGTCCACTACGAAGAAGCCGAGATCCTCGAGGGTGTGGAGGGTGGTAGTCTTTCCTGCTCCGCTGAGGCCCGAGACGATCACGAGGCGCTTCATGGTGCGGCGACTGACCCGGGTTGGCAAGAGAGGATCGCGTTACCGTCGTCCACTACGACTACTCCTGCACTTTGCCAGAGGAGGTGGCCGGGGCAGGTGGCGACGACCCTGTCTCCCCGCTGGAGCATTACCAAAGGTCGCCCTACGACCTGCTCCTGCACGAAGGGACCCTCCGGGTCGCCTTGCTCGCTGGAAGGGGTCGGGGCACTCTGCAGGACCGACCAGCGGCCCTCACGGTGCTGAACAAACGCCACCCGGCCAGCAACGACCACCTCGAAGACCACGCGATCCGAACTCAGGTTGAAGATCGACCAACTCTGCGGCTTGAGGAAGCCCACCGTCACCGAGGTGCAACTTTCGACGGCTGCCCCCTCCGTGAGAAGCTGCGGGACTGCCTCAGCAGTCACGGCGTCGCGGAGGTGTCTCGCCATCTGCTCCGCCCCGCTTAGGGTTTGGAAGCACCCGACTCGAACTCTGGCGTACTGGTGCCCCCCAGACATTGCAAACTCGGTGTAGGCGTCGTATCCGAGACTCTCCAGGATCTCTACCTTCTCGGTCGCCTGCCTGAAGTCGCGGAACGAAGCCGTCTGGATGGTCCACCCATCGGCTTGAGCCAACCCCAGGAGGGTGCTGATCAGGAGGGAGAAGGCAGTGAAGAGAAGGTACGGTGAGTCCCTCATGCCTGTGACTCTCCTCCGTAAACGACCTTGCGGAAGTTGTGGAGGATCTTGAGCCCGTACGTCTGGCTCTTTTCGGGGTGGAACTGGGTAGCGTGCAAGTTCCCGTCACTCACTAGGCTAGTGAACTCCACGTTGCCGTAGCGGGTCACAGCTCCTGAAAGGTCATGGTTTCGGAAGTCAGGATAGTAGGAGTTTGCAAAGTAGACGAATCCCCCGTCGGGAAGACCCCGGAGGAGGGGAGGATCTCCCCTCCTGAAGATCTGGTTCCAACCCATCTGCGGGATACTGACCCTCGGGTCGAGGAATCGCCGGACGGTGCCCCTTAGGAGGCCGAGACCTGGGAGGTCCGGCGCCTCCTCGGAAGCCTCCATGAGTAGCTGAAGGCCCACACAGATCCCTAAGAAGGGCCGCTGGTTAGCTAAGTGGTACCGAACCACGGGCTCGAAACCCGACTCGAGGAACGACTCCATGACCTGACGGAAATGCCCCTGTCCCGGCAAGACCAGAGCGTCGGCGTCGCGCGCCTCATCTGGTTCGGAGCAGCGCTGCGCCCCCAGTCCTGCCATTGTGAGCGCCTTGGCGACGCTGTGCAGGTTGCTCCCTCCGTAGTCGATAAGGACAATCTTCATGACCTCAACCTTAAACTAGGGCCTACAGACTGAAACTAGGGCCTACAGACTGCCCTTGGTCGATGGCACCCCAGAGGTGGTGACTCGCGTCGCCCCATATAGTGCCCGGGCCCACGCCTTGACCACGGCCTCGCAGACGTGATGGGCCTCCGAACCGGAGAGCACTCGCACGTGCACGGTGGCCCCCGCGTGGTTGGCGAAGCCGCGAAGCAACTCCCTAAGGTGGTAGGTTGTGAAGTCACCAGCTGGCCCCTCGAAACCGGTTGGATCGAAGGCCAGGAAGGGTCGACCGGAGAGGTCGATGACGACATGCACGAGGCTCTCATCCATGGGGGCCCAGGCGCTGGCGAAGCGATCGATACCCTCGCGTGCCCCGAGTGCAGACCGGAACGCCTCTCCGAGGGTGATTCCGATATCCTCTGCGAGGTGGTGTGTGTCGACATGCAGGTCCCCTTTGCCACTCACGTTGAGCGTGAAACGGCCGTGCCGGATCAACTGGTCGAGCATGTGGTTGAGGAAGCCGTGACCCGTTTCGGCCTGGCCGTTCGGCCCGCTGTCTAGGTCGAGGTCCACCTCGACCTGCGTCTCATTGGTCTCTCTCTGTACGGACGCCATTCTAGTCACCGGCCTTCACCCCCAGAACGGTCGCTAGCGCCTGAAGGAACTTCTCGTTCTCCTCCGGTCGGCCGACCGTGACCCTCAGCGCCCCCGCGAGGCTGTCTAGGTGGTCCTGTCTGCGGACTAGAACCCCCCGCTGCACCAGTCCTTCGAATACGGCCTCCGGATCGGGAACCCGGAAGAGAATAAAGTTCGTCTCCGAAGGATAGGGGTGGGTTCCGAGCGATGCAAGCGCTTGATGGAGCCTCTTGCGCTCGCGAAGGGTCGCCTCGACCCGCTCCCGTACCAAGTGATCGAGGTCGAGGGCAGCCTCTGCGGCGGCCACTTGGAGTGCTGATAGGGCGAAGGGCATCACCGTCTTTCTCATCTCGGTTGCGAGGTCGGGGTGGGCGAATCCATATCCGACTCGAACGCCCCCAAGGCCGAATGCTTTGCTAAACGTCCTCAAACTTACTAGGTGGGGGTGGCGCCTTACGAGGGAGAGGGAGTCGCTGCTGGCAAACTGGTGGTAGGCCTCATCGAGGATCAAAATCCAATCCCTCGCCGTGCGTTGCGCGAGGTGCTCGAGTTGCTCCCGACCAAACAGGTTTCCTGTAGGTGCTGCCGGGTTGGCGATGAAGACTACCCCTCTACGACCCTCAAGAGCCTCCGCGATAGCCTGTAGCGGAAGCTCGAAGGTTTCGGTGAGAGGGATCTCGATCAATTCCGCCGAGAGGATGCGGGCCTGGTCTGCGTAGACGGGAAAGGTAGGCTTGACCGTGACGACAGATCGCCCGATTCCCGCTGTGATTACGGCTGAACGGATGAGTTCGTTCGATCCTCCAGCCACGACGACGCCGGGCTCTTCCCAATCGTGTTTCGCTGCGATGCGGCGGCGCAGCTGACGGGCGTCGGGTTCAGGGTAGCGGTTGAACGGGATCTCAGCCAACCGGGTGAGTAGTGCCTCCTTGACCTTCATAGGGAGATCGTCTGGAGACTCGTTCTGATCCAGCTTCGTTTGCGCCTTCCGCCTCGAATAGCGGTAGCCGGAGAGATTCTGGATATCATCCCGAACAGCCATTGGGTTCAGTCTACCGCTGTGGAACTTCCCCTGCACGGATTGGCCCGCTCGCGGGCCGCGGCGCGGAGTTCTGTCAAACTCGACTCCAGACTCGGGTCGAGGCTGGTGGCGGTGTCCCACAACTCGAGGGCCTTGCAGTAGCGGTGAAGGCTGAAGTGGGCGAGCCCGAGATTGAGGAGTGCGCTTGCGTTTCCTGGGTTCAGTTCAGTAGCGTACTCGAGCGCCTCTAGGGCGAGATCGAAGCGCCCGAGTTGGAGGTGGGTGTAGCCAAGATTGTTGAGCACAATGTCGCTGTTGGGATAAGCCTCCGCCGCCAGCATATAACCGCTGAGCGCGTCCCGGTGGCGCCCTGTGAGTTGGAGGGCATAGGCCTCGTAGAAGGCGATAAGGGGGGTGGGCTGGAGCTCCATCGCTCGGGCGAAGGCGTCGGCGGCGTCGACCCAGAGGCGCTGATCGAGAGCAAATAGACCCCTGTCGAAATTTGAGGCAGCCTCCTGTGAGAGTTCGATGGTGGCCCCTCCCGTGATCTCGCGCTGCTGCGTGAGCAGCACCCGGGCCTGAGAAGCGAGGGGGGAGTCGGGGTTCAGTTCCAAGGCGCGGCCGAGGGCAGAATCTGCTTCGGCGAAGCGACCGATTCTTCCCAAGGCGATGCCGTACAGGGTGAGAGCAACTGCGTCCTCTTGGAGGTCGGTGATCTCCGCGAGGGTCTCGATGGCCGCCCGCGGCTGCCCCGCTTCAAGGAGGGTCTGGGCTAGGTTCACCTGAAACTCCTCATCGGCCTCTGCGACCGATCTGAACGCCAGAAAGGCCTCCTCGACTCGCCCCTGCTGAGCCAAGGCAATGGCCAGCGCGTTGGTCAGCCCTGGGTCGGCAGGTAGCTGGGCGAGGGCAGCACGAAGGAGGTCTTCAGCGAGCTCTGACTCGCCGGTACGAAGCCGAACCTCTGCGATCGCAGCGATCAGCGTAGGATTGCCGGGGAAGAGGTCGAGCCCTCCTTCGAGGAAATCGATGATGGCTTCGGAGTTGGTGAGCGGAAGAGTATTGACGAGTGCAAAGGTGGCAGGGGAGGCCGCGATAGGATTTTCAACCGTCTGTTGGAGGTACGAAAAGGCCCCATCTATATCGCCGAGGTGCACAGTCCTTTCCAGAAAGCTGCGGTGGAGTTGAATCGAATCGGGAAGGTTATCCACCGCCCGCCTGAGGACCTGAAGGGTGCGCTGGTCATCTTCCTGAAGATTCGCTAGGCCGAGGTAGGCGTTGAGGAGACGAGGAGAGCTCTCGATTGCGGCCTCGTAGGTGTCTGCGGCTGGACCCGGGGTGTCGAGGCTAGCTCTGGCGATGCCGGCGAGGGCGAGGGCGTGAGCGGGGTTCAGCCTCAATGCTTCGGTGAAAGCAAAAGCGGCTTGGCGGGTGTCGCCAGTTGTAAGGTGGACAGCACCGCGCACCACCCACGCCTCCACGTCCGTGGGGAGGAGTTCTGTGGCGCGGATCGATGCTTCGATCGCTGGCCCCTGCTCGCCTGAGAGGCTGAGAGACCTAGCGTACTCAGTGAGTACCCAGCTGGAGTCTGGATCGAGTTGGGCAGCGGCCTCAAGGTCCTCAAGCTCCACTACCGGGAGTCGGGCCATGGCGAGTCCTACCGGCCCTAGGCTCGGCAGTGAGGGAGCCTGCTCGGCGCTCCTTGCAGCCTCTCGAAGATCGCTACTAGATGGGGTGAGCCCCAGGGCTGTGATGACTTGGTCCAGTAGGGTGAGCAGGATTTCGTCCGGGGCATTGCTGCGAGGTGTGACTTGAACCGCGAGCGGCTCAGCGAATCGTGACCCGGTGAAGCTGACGATGACGGCAAACCCGGGTCCAGAATCCTCTACGCGACCGCTGATCAAGGCCTCTGCCTCGAATGTCCTCGCAGTGGACGCGACCGGGTCGAGTCCGGCGTCCAGGGCCCGCCGCACGAAAAGGGCAGCATCTCCTACTGCAGGGACGTACAGACCGTCGATGGTGTTGAGGCTGCGTTGGAGGCCGGTGGCCAGACCTAGGCCGAGGCCTGGCAGGGTCGCTGACTCGCTGAACGGAAGAACGACAATGCGGGTCGGCCCCTGAGCCAGCGCCACACAGGCTAACGCCAGAAGCAGGGCAACCCCGCTCCTGACGTTAATAGCCATCCTCATAACCATGCGGAGTATACTCTCCTTCGGGTGAGAGAGATGAACCCCTACCCTTGATGTCGGTCGAGGGCGAAGGCATCGGGTAACAGGTCGCACACCCTGTAGTGACGGACAGCCCCCGATAGACCTACCGTGTATAGGTCCGCTTCGGGAGAGAACTCGAGAAGGATCTGCCTGCAGGCGCCACAGGGTGTCACTGGAGGATCGGCCTCTGTGCAGATTACGATCTCGCAGAAGGAGCGGTCGCCCTCAGAAACCATCGCGGTGACCGCTGACTGCTCGGCGCACCTTGACAGGCCATACGAGGTGTTCTCGACATTCGCTCCAGTGATGATCAGGCCGGACGCCGTTCGCAGGGCGGCCCCGACCTTAAATCCAGAGAACGGCGCGTAGGCGTTCTCGCGAGCCCCACTGGCGGCCTCGAGTAAGTCTTCGGGTACCACTAGAACCATACCAGGATCTGCTGAAGAAGAGGTGGTCCGAGGACGACCAGGCCCACAGCCACGGCACCAATTGCTGCTATCAGTACGGAGGCGGCTGCGTAATCCTTGGCCTGCTTGGCGAGGGGCTCGACCCCTGGGGAAGCGAGGTCGACAGCCGCCTCGAGTGAGCTGTTAATCAGTTCGAGCGCCAAGACTACCATTGCGCAGATAAGTACCGGGATGAGACCGGTTCCAAGCCATAGCGCCAGCGCCAGCGCCGCCACCCCGATGGCGATCTCGGTCCGGAAGTTCGGTTGTTCTCTCCAGGCCAGAGTCAGGCCCCGGCTAGCGAGTTGGAAGGATCTAATCAGGCGGGGCGATTTCAAGGCCGATCACTCAACTCGAGGATCCGGGCCTGCGCCGTTCTGAATGCTATCCATTCGTCCTCCGAAGGATGGTTGTGGCCAAGTAGGTGCATCAGGCCGTGGGCGGCGAGAGTGAGGACCTCCTGTCGGAGGTCGTGACCGTGTGCAGGGGCCTGGCGAGCAGCTACGTCGACACCGATCATTATATCCCCGAGGTGGGAGACAATGGGAACTCCCGCATCCTCGGGCTCGGCTAGAGGAAAGGAGAGGACATCCGGAGTGGAGTCCTCCTGCCGGTATGTGAGGTTGAACTTCCGGATTTGCTCGTCTCCGCAGAGGATTAGCGTCAGTTCGTGCTCTGAGGCCCCGAGTTCGGCCTTGAGCTGTGTCAGGGCGAGCTTCAGCTCCTTATGAAACGGATACCGGCACGTCTCGTCGAGGATCTCCACCACGTCGTAGGCTCCGAATCTCTTGCACATTCGGGTAGCGGACCCGCCTGTGTAAGATGGCGGTCAATGTGCGTTCGAATGTGTTTGCAATGGTCTCGAGGTCACGGAGATTGAGAGGGCTTTCTGAGAGTTGGTCATCTTGCAGCCGCTGTTCGATGATTCGGTCGATTAGCGCTCGGATAGTTGACGTGCCCGGATCGACCAACGTTCGCGAACTTGACTCGACAGCGTCGGCCAGCATCAGCACAGCTGTCTCGGTGGTCTGCGGTTTGGAGCTGGGGTAGCGGAAATTCAACTCCTCGAGCGAGGGGGTCTCTTCGAGAGCACGCTTGTAGAAGTAGCTGAGGACTGTGGTGCCATGGTGTTCTGCGACGAACGGCTCGAGTTCCCTAGGTAGGCGGTACTCGCGCAGCAGTTCGCACCCGTCGCGGACGTGGCTGGTGATGATTAGGTAACTCAGGTGCGGACTCAGGCTGTTATGAGGGTTCTCGCCGGAGAACTGGTTCTCAATGAAGAACTGCGGCCTCCTGATCTTGCCGACATCGTGGTACAGCGCCCCCACGCGGGCGAGCAGGGCATTCCCACCGATATTCTGGACCGCCTGCTCGACAAGATTCGAGATGATCAGACTGTGCTGATAGCTTCCAGGGGCCTCAAGCAGGAGTCGCTGGAGTAGTGGACTGGCGGGGTTCGATAGCTCGAGGAGGCGAAAGGTTGTAAGGAAGCCGAAGGCGCTCTCTGCGACCGGGACCATCCCTAGGGCACCGATTCCCGCTACCAGACCGCCGGCGAGGACCAGAGCTGCCCCTGTCAGTGCAGGGAGCGGAGCGCTGGCCCCCGTGACGATCCCTATAAGCACTTGGCACAGGCCGGCTATCAACCCCCCCACGGTCGCTGCGACGAGCAGCGACAGACGCGTCGGGACGGCCCGAACCAGCAGGACGCTACTGACGCCTCCGACCAGAACTGTGAGCAGGGTTGCGGCTGGGAGGGCAGGGGCCAGCAGCATCGCCATCAGGGCGAGCCACCCCGACCATAAGAGGGCTGCGGTCTCGGAGACCAGGACAGCGACGAGGACCGGCACTAGGGCGAGGAAGAGGAAATTCTCCGTGGCAAGGAAAGCGAGGCGCTGCACAGCCAAAGTAGCGAGTGAGAGGAGTACAAGGAAGGCCAATTGTAGCCAACTTACGGTCTCCAGGTGGCGCGATGCATACAGGATGGCGAGGCCGAAGAGGCTGGCGAGCAGGAGACTTCCGATTACGATCCAGATCGTCTGTTTGAAGGCGTCAGAACGGGCACTGTACAGGCCGACCGCCTCGAGGGTCCGCAGGTGTTCCTCGGTTAGGGGTTCGTCCTCAAGGACAATGACCTGTCCGACCTGGAGCTCCCTCATCGCTGGGGGAACCGCCTGTGCGGCCGCATCCCGGGCCGCCTCCGTGAGCTGGAGATTGGGCGAGGAGGTGGGTAGCAGGTTCCTTTCGAGGACGAGGCGGGCCTCCCCCAGCCTGTCTGCAGGTGCTTCTAGAACGGCTCGAGCGATCAGAGCGGGTATGTCCTCGGCACGTACCCCCCTGGGGTTTTGGTAGGCATCGAGCACCACAGCGGTTACCTCTGCCGGCAGGTTGGCAGAGATCACGGTGCTGACGATCAGGCGTTGTATCTCCAGATCGGTGGTGAAGACCGGCTCGATCTGCAACCGGGCGGCCTGTCGCTCCCGCTCCGTGGCGATTTGATCGGTTACACGAATGTCGATCGGCGAGGTGTATGTTACCGGGCTCGTCTGCCCTGCGGTGAGGAGCGTCCTCTGGCGCTGGCCATAGACGTTATAGAGCAAGCCCGCGAGGGACAACACCGTCAGCAGGTAGAGCCCCGCTAGCCGCACTCTCAGCGCTTTTGGCCTAGCTGCCCTCATACGCCTTGATAATACGAGCCACGAGCGGGTGACGGACAACGTCCTGCTCCGTGAAGTATAGGAATTCGATGCCCTCGATTCCCTTCAGGATCTTCTCCGCTACGGTTAATCCGCTCTGTACGGAGCCTGGGAGGTCGGTCTGGGTCACATCCCCCGTCACCACGACCTTACTGTTAAAACCCATCCGGGTCAGGAACATCTTCATCTGCTCCTGGGTCGTGTTCTGGGCTTCATCGAGGATGATAAAGGCGTCGTTCAGCGTCCGTCCGCGCATGAAGGCCAGTGGAGCGACCTCGATACTCCCCTGATCCATGAGCTGGTCTATGCGGTTTCCCTGAAGCATGTCGTAAAGGGCGTCATAGAGGGGGCGGAGGTAGGGATCGATCTTCGCCTGTAGGTCCCCAGGCAGGAAGCCGAGCCGCTCGCCCGCTTCGACAGCCGGGCGGGTAAGGATAATCCGCTTGGTTCGCCGGTGAGCAAGGGCTTGTACGGCCATGGCGACGGCAAGGTAGGTCTTGCCCGTTCCGGCGGGTCCGATCCCAAAGGTGATGGCGCTTTTGTGGATGGCCCGGATGTAGCGGCGCTGTCCTGAGGTTTGTGGTTGCGCCCTCCGCGGAAGCGCAGGGTCGGGTTCTTCCTCCAACACGATAGTCGTGAGGTCGGCGTGTTCGAGCTCGGTGAGGCTGAGTTCGCCCCCTTGGCGGATTGTGCGTAGCAGGCTCTGGAAGGTCCGCGCCGCCTCTTCGACATCCTGATCGGCACCCGTGAGGCGGAGCTCATCCCCACGCGCTACGACCTTGGCGTTCAGACGGCTCCGTAGAGCTTTGAGGTTTTGGTCGTTGTGACCGAAGAGGCTCATTGCCTCGGCCGGACTGTGGAGCTTCAACGTTACCGTCGTGGCGATGGCGTCCTCCCTCTGCGTTCCCACGGCGGCCTATCCAGAATCTGCTTCCAGATGATGCCGTTGATGATATCTTGTCGATCTGCCGAGATCTGCCTGTTTCGACCCTCGTTCCCCTGTCCGGCTGCCCGGCGGACCCTCCGGACCGGCAGGTCGGAGCGCCTTTCGGGAACCTCTCTCTCTGCTGGTGGGGGAACCGAGGTTTGCAAGAGGGGACCTGACGGCACCTGCAAGGGGGCTGGTATCCTGATCGGGCCAGCGGGCGCAGCAGAGGGCACCGGAGGAGGAGGCGACGGCGGGGTTTGGGTTTGCCCAGACCGCTGCGGGAGTCGCGCTTCCGTCCGACCGCTCTGGTTCATGGCCTCTTGCACCCGGCGCCTAGCCTCCTCGAGTCGGCGCAAGAAGTCCTCGTCAGCTGGCTGCTGTTGTGGGATCTCCTGCTGCCTCTTGCCCATCACTCGGGGGTGGCTTGGTGGGCGTGACGGAACTGAGGGGGACCGACCACCCCTCCTGCTCAGTCGACTCAGCAGGGGTAGTCCTATGAAGAAGATGAGGATAAGCAGGCTGATAAGGGAGTCGAGACTCATTCTTCTACTTCGATGTCGGTGGCTTGGGCGATATTGGACCGCATGCGAGTGTCCGATTGGATGTTCTGGATGTTGTAGTAGTCCATAACGCCGAGATTGCCGTCCCGGAATGCCTCCGCAATCGCCAGCGGTACCTCGGCCTCGGCCTCAACCACTTTGGCCCTCATCTCCTCAACTAGGGCCCGATTCTCTTGCTCAGCCGCGACGGCCATGGCGCGGCGCTCCTCAGCCTTGGCTTGGGCGACATTCTTATCCGCCTCCGCCTGATCGGTCTGTAGGGTCGCCCCGATGTTGCGCCCGACGTTCACGTCGGCGATGTCGATCGACAAGATCTCGAATGCCGTGCCGCTGTCGAGGCCCTTGGCCAACACGGTCTTTGAGATCGTGTCAGGGTTCTCGAGCACGGACTTATGGCTGTTGGTCGAGCCGATCGAGGAGACGATACCCTCACCGACTCGGGCGATGATGGTCTCCTCCCCGGCACCCCCCACCAGCCGCTCGAGGTTGGCCCGCACCGTGACTCGCGCGGTGGAGATCAGTTCGATCCCGTCTTTGGCGACTGCGGAGACGTTTGGCGTTTGGATGACCCTGGGGTTCACCGACACCTTGACGGCATCGAGTACATCTCTACCGGCTAGATCGATAGCGGCGGCACGGTCGAAAGGCAGGGTGATGCGCGCCTTGTCCGCCGCGATCCGGGCGTCGACGACCCGGTCGACATTGCCGCCAGCAAGGAAGTGCGCCTCGAGTTGGTTCTGCTCGACGCTGATACCGGCCTTGTCGGCCTTGATCAGCGGCAAGATGATGCTGCGGGGGGGCACCCGCCGCAGCCGCATTGCGACGAGACTGATCAGGCTGACCCGGACACCAGCGGCCAGTGCCGAGACCCACAGGCCCACCGGGATGATCGTAAATAGGACCAAGAAAAACAGGATTGCGGCGCTTGCGATGATGAGTAGGGTGAAGTCCATTCTCGTCTCCTCGTGAGTTCTGGAATCAGGTCCTGGTCCTAGGCTGCACGCACGGTGACCCGATTGCCCTCGACGTGCAACACCTCAATCTCCGATCCGGCGGAGATGAAATCCCCCTCCGTGATCACGTCCACCCGCTCCCTATCGAAGCGGGCGATCCCCGCAGGTCTCAGGTCGGAGAGCGCCACCCCGAACTGGCCGAGAAGGTGGCTCTTTTCGCCTACCAGTCTCGCCTTCTTGGGGTCGTCGGTCTCGTTTGTGAGACGGGTGTTTAACATGAGCACTTTGCCGATGCGGATATTAGGGAGGAGCCAGAACGCGAGAGCGAGTAGTGTTGCTCCAAACACAGCTGAGAGCGATACCACTATCACCGCGTTGCCCTGGAAGATTCGGAACACGGCGACCACGATAGCCGCGATGCCTAGAATGCCCGCCACCCCGAAGCCGGGGATGACCAGTACCTCGAGGGCGATGAGCAGGATGCCCGCGAGGATCAGGATCAGGTCGATGGGGCCCGCCGGGGTTGCTACGAAGGCGCCCATCCCGAGGAGTACCAATGCCAGGATTCCTGCCGCACCGGGGATGCCAAAGCCAGGGGTAAAGACCTCGATGAGGATTCCTCCTATCCCGATGGCAATGAGGATCGCCGCCAGGATCGGATTGGCGAGGGCGGTTCCCACCCGTTCGGTGAGGTTCGGCTCGAGCCGGACCACCGACACACCTCCGTAACCGAATGCGTTAAGGGCGTCCCGCAAGGTTCTCGCTTCGATATTTGCAATGCCATGCTCCACGGCCTGCGAACTGGTGAGCGTGATCAACTCCTCGCTAGTGGACAGTCCTGGAATTTCGATCCTCTGGTCGACCATCCCCTCGGCTATGCGGGCATTTCGGCCCCTCGCCTCGGCCACGCTTCGGAACTGTCCACGGACAGCCGAGTTGAACTTCTCGCCGACGGGGTTTGCACCGATCGGAGTCGCGACGATCGGTAGGGCCGCGCCGATGGAGGCGCCTGGGAGCATGGCTAACTGTTCGGCACTCATTGCGATCAGCGCGCCAGCGCTGAACGCCTTTTCTACTACGGCTATGGTAGGGAGTTCCGCTCGCGTTAAGATGGTATCGACGATACGTTGCATGGCGGCCACCTGTCCCCCGTTGGTATCGATGAGGAACACGACCGCGAGCGGCTGCTCCCAGTTGGCCTGACGAACCCGCGAGACGACGAACTCAGCGGTGGCCGGCGTGATATCGGTTTCAATGGGGATGAGCCACACGCTGTTGCCGGTTCCCTGTGACTGGCCAGCAGATAGAGTGAGTGTTACGGCAGCGAAGAGGGGGATGGCTGCACGCCACAACTTCACTGTCATACCCGTAGATGATAGCACGGTGGGGAGGTTATTCCGGATTCGACGACACCGTTACCGGCGCAGCTATTCCGACGGCTCACTTCGTCCCAAAATTATGAGAGAGCAAGCACCGCACCTAACTAAAACCCCCTCAGTCGACGGCAACCGCAACCACATCAGTTAGTGGTCCGGAGGCTTAACACCGGAATCGGAATCGTGACAAGCCAGCCCGCGATTACGACCCAGATCAGGTAGCGGAAGATCAGGGTGATGGCCGCGTTGAACGCCTCGCGGATCTGTCCGGTGATGCTTTCGATCAGGTTGGCTGCCTCCTGATCGAACAGGGCTCGCTGCTGCTCGAGGAAAGAGGCCATCCGGTCGGGATCTCCCTGGAGCTGCCGGTCCTGTTGGAGGGCCAGAGTTTGGGCGAGGTCCGGCATGGGACTGGCTTCGAGTGCTCTCCTGAGTGCAACCTCGTCGCCGGCCCGGGCTGCCGCAGAGACCGCCTCGAACTGGGTTTCGAAGGAGGTGTGTATCCGTGCTCCTACGTCCGCCCCGCCCGTCGCCGCGAGTTCCTCACTGCTGAAGAGGACGACC
Organism: Truepera sp. bin119; assembly: GCA_002239005.1. GTDB lineage: Bacteria > Deinococcota > Deinococci > Deinococcales > Trueperaceae > MPNL01. The sequence continues at coordinate 30,130 of MPNL01000013.1, read as the reverse complement.
TCCCCTGGGACGCCCCCTGCAGCGGAGAATGAGTCGAACGAGGTGGCGAGGCTCGTTGCGAACACCGTGCCCATGACAGCAGCCCCGACGGTGCCCCCGATCTGGCGAAAAAACTGCACAGTACTCGTCGCCTGCCCCAACTTCTGCACCTCGACAGCGTTCTGGATGGCCAGCGTATAGAGGGGAAGTGAAGGGCCTATGCCCAAGCCGCAGATCACCATGTACAGGGTGACCCTCCAGTAGGGCACCTCTGCTGTCATGCTTGAAAGTAGCCACAGGCCAACAAAGAGTATCGCCCCGCCGATGAGCATAAGTAGCCGGTAGCGCCCGAAAAACGAGACCAGTTGGCCTGCAACGATGGCGCCGAATACTAGACCGAGAGAGAGTGGGATGAGGCTGACACCCGCTCGGGTCGCGGAGACCCCCACCACGTTCACCATGTATAGAGGGAGGAAGATAATCGTCGCCAAGAAGGCTGCCCCGAGGAGGAGCACTGCGAGGTTTGACAGGCTGAATACTCGATTCCCAAATAGCCTCATGTCGAGGATCGGGTTGCTCGACATGAGCGAGCGGAGCACGAAGAGAATCAGGAATATCAGGGAGGTGCCGAGCAGGCTCAGCGTCACCGCTCCTGCCCAAGGAAAATCGTTCTTGTCGAGTTGGAGCCCGAGGACGAGGGGCACGAGACCGAGGACGAGGAAGACTGCGGACAGGCCGTCAAGGGGTGCCCGCTCCCCCCCCGGCTGCAGTTGAGGCATCCTCCGGACGATAAACCAGAGGGCCAAGGCGCCGAAGGGAACGTTTACATAGAACACCCAGCGCCAGCCCTCGATACCGGGGATGATATTGCTGCCGTAATCCGTCAGTAGCCCGCCGACCCACGGCCCGACTACGCTGGCGATCCCGAAGGTTGCTCCGAGAAGCCCCTGGTATCGCCCTCTGACATTGGGAGGAAACAGATCGGCGATGATGATGAAAGCAAGCGAGAACAGTCCGGCTCCGCCTACGCCCTGGAGAGCCCGAAAGAGAATGAGTTGCGTCATTCCGTCCCCTAAGAGGGGCAGGCTGCCGAACTCTCCCGACAACCCGCATAGGAACGAGCCCGCAAGGAAGATAGAGATGGCTATGAGTTCAATTGTCTTCCTGGGGTACGTGTCGGCGAGCTTCCCATAGATGGGAACCAGCACAGTTGAGGCGAGCAGGTAGGCGGTGGCGACCCAGGTGAAGCGGTCGAGGCCGCGTAGGTCCTCGGCGATCTTCGGCAGTGCTGTCGATACGATGGTCTGATCCAGGGCACCCAGGAAGAGTGCGAGCAGTATCCCTACCAGGGTATATACTCTGTCTCGCTTCGAAAGTGTCACAATCCCTCCCGCTTCGTACCCGGATCCGCTCGGACAGCTTTGTGCTTCGGGGCGTGCTGCCTAGAACCCCAGCATGGGTTCAGCGCCTTCCGGTAGGGTGGCCGGTCGCGTGGGGTTCCAGCCTCCTTGCCGGCAATGACTATAGCTGGCGGGACTCCGCTCTAGCTGTATATCGTCCGACACCCCTCGGGAAGGTCGATTTGCAGGGCTCTGTTCTGCTAGGCTTACTACGTTGGGCTGCAAGAGCGACACGCCCGGTGGCTGGCAAGAATACTGATGCTCGGGCTCCACAAGCGGGGCCGGTGCGTCGTTTCCCAGAACTGGGCGTCAGCAAGAGCGCAGTTCACCGTTGTCTTTGGCTCAAGAGAGCCCCCATCAGCAGAGCTTCGAAGCCTGAAGTACTGGTTAAGCCTACTAGGTGTCAGACTCAGAACATATGCGCGAACAGTTCCAGCGACTCTCTAATCTGTTGGAATAAGCTCTCATAGAGCTTCCGCTGGGAGGTGTGAAGGGGTGGTCGAAGGTCGTAAGGTGCAACTTCGGTGCCGGCTATCACTTGGCGCACAGGAGCAGTGTGCCGTATCTTTCATAAGGAGCCTAAGTCCTCATAAGTCCGCCACGCCTGTGCTGTGGTGCGATGGTCGCGGGGAGGTGCTACCACCATCCCTTGCAGCACGGCCGTGGGGGTAGGCTAGTCGTGGAAATAGACATCGACCAGCCACGCCTGTCGGATGAGCTCGAGCATCTTGCTGGCCTTTCTGACGCTCCTGCTCCGGCGGTCACCAGGGTGCTCTACAGCGACACCGATCTGGCTGCTCGCGCCTATCTCAAGGGCCTACTGGCTGGCACCGGCTTGCGCCTACGTGAGGATGCCTTGGGCAACACCTTCGCCCGCTGGGAGGGTTGCGAGCCGGGACTCCCAGCAGTGGCCAGCGGCTCCCACATCGACGCCGTCCCCCACTCAGGCCGCTTCGATGGCACCGTCGGCGTGCTGGGTGCGCTCGAGGCGATCCGGGCGCTCCAGGCTGCAGGCTTCTCGCCAGGGCGCCCAATCGAGTTGATCCTGTTCACCTCTGAGGAGCCCACCCGATTCGGCCTGGGCTGTATAGGCTCCCGGGCTATGGCTGGAGCGGTCACGCCGCCGCAGCTCCGGCGCCTTGAGGATGAGGAGGGACGCAACCTCGATGAGGTTCGCCGCCAAGCCGGCTTTCGTGGTGACTTGGAGGATGTTCGGCTGCCGAAGGGTCATTACCACGCCTTTGTCGAGTTGCACATTGAGCAGGGACCCCTGCTCGAGCGCGAAGGAGTCTCTATCGGCGTGGTTGAAGCCATCGCTGCGCCGACGACATTGCACGTTAAGCTGCGTGGCGAAGGGGGACATGCCGGCACGGTTCTGATGTCGGAACGCAGGGATGCACTGCTGGCGGGGACACGGATCGCTCAGGCGGTAGAGGAAGCGGCCAGGGGAACCGGTAGCGGCAACAGCATTGCCACCGTAGGCATTTTCGACGTGCACCCACGGGCCGCCAACTCGATCCCTAGCGAGGTCTTCCTAACGGTCGACGCTCGCGACACCGAGCTGGCGCGCCGCGACACTATGGTGGTAGCGATCCGGGCTGCTATCGCCGCTGAGGAAGCCCGTGGTGTTGCCACCGAGGTCGAGGTGATCAATGCCGACCCGCCTGTGATCTGTGATGCGGAAGTGATCCAGGCCATCACTGCGGCTGCTGAAGAGGCCGGTTTCTGGACTCGACCGCTTTTCGGCCGTGCCTATCACGACGCGCTGTTCATGGCGCAACTGTGCCCCAGCGGTATGATCTTCATCCCCTGCCGTGGTGGTGTGAGCCACCGGCCTGATGAGTATGCCGAACCAGAAGCTATCGCTGCCGGGGTGAGGGTATTGGCGCGGACGCTAGCAAGGCTTGCAACAACCTGAGCGCGGGCATGGGCACCGGTACCTAGTCCGACTCTACTCAGCATCTAGAATACTGACGTGGATTATGTGTTGTGCAGGCGGAGTAGGCCCGGGCTCAGGCCGAGCCCAACCCTGCCGCGGGCCCGCCCGATCAGCACTTCAGACATGCCTGTTCCAGGTTGAGCAGGGGGCACCCTCACGCACTTTCGCAGCGGCCCCGTGCGGGGTCGTGCTCGAGGGCCGTTTCGAAGGTAATCTGAGCGCTGAGGCTGGCCGCGACCGAGCAGTACTTCGTCATGGCCAACTCGACGAAGCGGTCAGCGCTCTTCTGGTCGAGGCCGGGGATGTCGAAGACGTGCCGGGCGTGGATGTGGGTATAGGATCTAGGCGGGCTGTCAGCGCGGATTCCAGAGAGTTCGATCCGGTAATTGAGGATGTTCAGTCGCCGCTTCCCAAGGATCTCGACGATGTCGTAGGCGGCGCAGGCACCTAGGGCGTTTAGAAGCAACTGCATAGGTCGCATACCGGTCTTGGCGGTTTCCTCACCGTCGATCAACACGCGCTGCTCGTCTGGAGTGATACCGACAAAGCGCTTGTCGACGAGATGATAAACCACCGTGGTCTGGGTTCGGGGCATAGTCCACAATATGGGATGTCCCCCACCGGTGGCAAGTTGGGAGCATTGCGTTATTCGGTAGAAATAGCACAGTTGGGTGGTGGTGTGAGATTATCCCATACCTCTACTAGAGGAGGTGCGTACCAGACCAGAGCCCGTGGTTTCGTAATTGATGCCGATAGAGGGGTCATGATGAGGAGTGAAGGGGCGGTTCTCGAGTAGACTCCCACCGGGTTGTACCCTTATTAGGGGTAGGGAGAATCATCAGGAAATCGCTTTCCAGACGGGGAAGGCTTCATTTTAGGAGAGGCTTGAAGGGGGCATGAGATAATCTCACGCTACGACCTATAGTTGACGGAAACAGGTTATCGGTGGACTAGGAACCGAATCATCAAGGTGGCCAGTTCCCGAGGCGCTTCCAGGTTCAAGAAGTGCCTAGCCGAGCCAATGGTGGCGACCTCACCTTGTGGCAGCAGGTCGACCCAAGCCTGGGACCAGGCAGCAGGGTGAAGGGGATCATGCTCCCCCCGAATCAACAGCACTGGGGCCCTGCACTCGCTCAGAGAGCGCTTGAGGAGCGGGCGCTTGCGCCAGGCGCGGATCATCTGGTCATCCGCCTTGCTGCGAGTCATAACCCACCATTCGAAAAAGCCCGGTTCATCAGCGACGGCTGGGTCATGGAACTGGGAGCGAAACCAAGTGATCTCCTTGTTCTCTGACGTGTGAGTGGGGAGGTTCTTCCTAACAGGAAGTCCCGGCTGGTCGGCCCAGGGGCCGGTGCCGGAGATCAGCACTACTTGGTCGACGCGATCTGGATAGAGAATGGCGAACTCGAGGGCGTTGGTTCCGCTCATCGAACTGCCGACTACATTGACCCGATCGAGCCCTACCAGATCTAGGAATTTCGTGATCAGCGCGGCGATGTCGGGAACAGGCAAGTGTTCATCGAGGAGACCGGACTCGCCGTGCCCGGGCAGATCGAGGGCGATGGTGGTCAGTTGCTCGTTGAGGATTGGAGTGATGCGTGTCCACTCCGAAGCGCTGCCACCGATGGTGTGAAGGAGGAGGGTTGTCGAACCCTTGCCTCCGGACAGATAGGACAGGGGCAGTCCGTCGATGGTGACTCGGCTCCTCACTGGATCTCCTTGTATTGAGCTGGTCGGGTCGACATCAATCCCCACTAAAGGATTTGCGCTGCACCAGCTCTCCGCGCCCTGCTGCGGCTGTAATCTCTCCCTCGTGCCAAACGATATCTCCTCGTGAGAGGGTGGTGGCCGGATAACCGGTGACGCGAAAACCTTCGTAGGGCGTATAGTCCAGGTTCTGATGCAGTCCCGTGTGATGAAGGGTGACCTCACGCTGAGGATCGAAAATCATGATATCGGCATCTGCACCGACTGTCAGACTCCCTTTACGGGGGGCGAGGCCGAACAGTCTGGCGGGTCTGGTGGAGATCAGATCGACGAAGCGGTTAGAAGAGATGTGCCCTGCCTCAACTCCGAGCGTCCACACTAGAGGGACCAGGGTCTCAATCCCTGGGACACCATTTGGGATCAGGGTGAAGTCGTTGAAGCCTGCTCGCTTCTGCTCCATTCGGAAGGGGCAGTGATCGGAGGAAACCACCTGCAACAGGTTGCCCGCAAGCCCGCTCCACAGCTGCTTGGCCTGATCGGGTTCGCGAAGTGGGGGGGAGCAGACGAACTTGGCCCCTTCAAAATCTGGGCGCTCGTAGTTATCGACACTGATCGCCCCCAGGTATTGGGGACAGGATTCACCGTAGATTGGCACCTTCCGGCGGCGGGCTGCAGCGATGGCGTCCATCGCCTCCTGGCAAGAGACGTGGACGACGTAGAGTGGGGCACCAGCGATTTCGGCTAGGGCAATGGCGCGCGCAGTCGCCTCTCCTTCGGCGATGCGAGGCCGGGTGAGGGCGTGGTATCTCGGTGAGGTCTCGTTGCGGGCCAGGGCCTGCTGCTGAAGTGTAAAGATGGCGTCGCCGTTCTCGGCATGGACCATCACGAGCGCTCCTAGCTCCCTAGATGTCTGCAACAGCTGCAGCAATCCGGCGTCCTCAAGCATCAACGCACCCTTGTAGGCCATGAACACCTTTAGGCTGGGGAAGCCGAGTTCGATCAGGGTTTTCACCTGTTGTGGGATGGTGTCGTCCCAATGGGTAAGCGCGAGGTGGAAACTGTAGTCGATGGTCGCCTTCCCTTCGGCCTTTTGTTTCCAGATCTCCAGGGTCTTTAGTAGAGAGGTTTGGGGAGGTTGGATAGCGAAGTCGATGAGGCAGGTCACTCCTCCCGCCGCGGCCGCCCGGGTACCTGTCAGGAAATCGTCGGCGGTGGACGTGCCCATGAACGGCATCTCCATGTGGGTGTGGACATCGATGGCCCCAGGCATCACCAGCATGCCGGCAGCGTCGAGTTCCCGCTTGGCCTTGGGAAGGGCACCACCGACCTGAGCGATCTTCCCGGCTCTGATCCCCAGGTCCGCAGTAACGGTGTCGCTCGCTGTCACCAAGGTGCCGTGGCGAATGACAAGATCCATGAAATCCCTCCTCTGTGAATGGCGATGAGGTCGGCCTGCTACCCTCAGTAGCCCATCACGAATCCCCCATCGTCCCTGGATTCGCTGTGCCCGATCAGGATTCCCCGATTGTAATCGATAGCGATGGCGTGGGCTCTTCCCGTCGCTCCCCAGGCCGACTGAGCTGTAAGTTGATGACCCCGGCGTCCAAGTTCGTCAAAGAGACCGCCTGCGTTGCGATCTTCCAGGGTGATCTCCCGATCTCTCAGGTTGCCCCACCTTGGAGCATCTAGGGCTTCATGGAGTTGAGCGCCGCCATCGATCAGTTGAGTGATAATTTGCAGGTTGAACTGGACTTGAAGGTCACCGGCAGTAACGCCACCTACGACCAACGGTCGGCCCTCGTGGAACAGCATCCAGGTGTTTAAGGTGTGCAGCGGCCGCTTGCCAGGTTCTACGGCGTTGGGATGTCCCTCTTGCAGGCTGAAGCTGAGCATGCGACTGTTGAATAGGGCTCCGACACCGGGGACGGTCACCCCACAGCCCGGAAAGAGACTATGGATATTAGAGGCAATGTTGCGATCCTTGTCTACTACGCACAGGAAATCCGTGTCGGAGGAGATGGTGGTCTCTTCGGTGGTGAGGTTCCGGGCCCGATTCATATCGATGCCCTCAGCAAGTTCGGCAGCGAAATCCTTGTCGAGCAGCCGTTCGACGGGAACGTAGATGCGTTCGGGATCGCCGAGGTGGTGGTCTTTGACCTGGAAGGCGAGCTTCTTCGCTTCGAGCATGCAGTGGACCGCATCGGGACTGTGGAGTCCCCATTCCTTTAGGGGGAATGTCTCGACTATGTTCAACATCAACAGATGTAATAGCCCCTGCGATGGCAGGGGCTGTTGCATGACATCGAAGCCCCGATAGGTAACCGTCAGGGGTTTCTCGATGGAAGAGTGGTGGCTGGCGAAGTCATCGAGAGTAAAGAGTCCGCCGATACCCTGCCAGTAATCGACGATTTCTTGGGCCAGTGCGCCGCGATAGAAGCTGTCGGCTCCCTGCTGTCCAATAGTTTCGAGCGTGTCGGCTAACCAGGGTTGCCGTAGAATCTCTCCGATCCTGGGCGGGTCGCCGTTCGAATTCAGATACTGCCTTGCAGAGCCCTCATAGTGGCGGAAAGTACTTGAGGCACGTTTCAGGCTGCGGGCCAATCGATTCTGGACCGGGAAGCCCTGGCGTGCTACCTCGACCGCCGGACCCAGGAGGTCCGCTAAGGGCATTGTTCCGAACTGCCGACTTGCCTCTGCCCAGCCGTCGACCGTGCCCGGCACGCAGGAGGCTAGGGGTCCCTTTTCGGGAATCCCCCCAAGGTTGCAGAAGTGTTCCCGGGTCGCTCCCGACGGCGCTGCACCGCTGGCGTTGAGCGCCAACGTCGTTCCACTCCGGGCAAGGTGGAACATCATGAAGCTGTCACCACCCAAGTGACCCGTGTGGGGCTCGACCACAACATGGGTTGCAGCCATGGCTACGGCGGCGTCGACGGCATTCCCCCCACTTTGCAGGACTTCAAGGCCGACGCGGCTGGTTACCGGATTGGTCGAGGCTGTCATCCCGTTGCAGGCGATCAGGGCGCCACGTCGAGGAACGTGTTCGTCTCGGTCCCAACCGAGGTTCGCTAGGGCTTTGAGGATGTTCGGACCTCCATCAGCGGCGTTACTCGTATTGGATGCGCGGGTCGAGGGTTGCGTAGAGCATGTCCACCACTATGTTCACTAACACGTAGATGAGGGCGATGATCAGAATCAGGCCTTGGGCCAGAGGGAAATCTTTGCTGGTGACGGCCTCGAGCGTGAGTGACCCTAGGCCGCGCCGGGCAAAGACGGTTTCGGATACGACCGCGCCGGCTAGCAGGCTGCCAAACTGAAGCCCGACTAGGGTGACGACAGGGATCAGTGAATTGCGCAGTGCATGGATGAGAGTCACCCGCCGCTCTCTTATGCCCTTGGCGCGGGCAGTCCGTATGTAATCCTCGCCCAAGGTCTCGAGCAGACTGCTGCGGGTGAGTCGGGCGATGATGGCCGAGGCCGAGATGCCAAGGGTAAGGGCGGGGAGGATGACGAACTCAAAGCCCCCCACGCCTGAAGCAGGCAACCACCCCAACTGTACTGCAAAGACCAACATGGCCATCAGGCCGAACCAGAAGTTGGGCATAGAGACGCCGAAGGTGGCGGCCATCATCGACAGGGTATCCCACCAGCCACCTCGGTTCACGGCAGCAGCCACCCCAAGCAGGACGCCTAGCACGATGGCGAAGGTAATCGCAGTAATGGCCAGCTCCGCTGTGAACCGCCAGTTCTGACGGATCAGTTCGGAGACCGGCCGGTTACGGATAGTGGATCTGCCCATGTCGCCTCTAAACAAGCGAGACATGTAGATCAGGTACTGTACCGGTACGGGCTTGTCGAAACCATACTCCTTCTGAATGGACTCGTACACTTCCGGCGGGATCTCGACCGATTCTCCCGTCATCCGAAACATCGCCTTCACCGGGTCTCCGGGCACTAGGTGCATAAGTGAGAACACCAACACGGTGACCCCGAGAAGGACCGGGATGGTGCTTACAAGTCGCTTCAGGCCGTACTTCAGCATGATCGGGGAAGGGAAGGGGCAAACGGATCGTCGGGCTGACGACCTACCGCCCACCCCCTCCCTGAATGAGGTCTAGTTCGAAATCCAGACCTGGTAGAAGCTGGGCCAGCTGAACGCGGGGTAGAAGACGTCGTTGACCTCGTTACGCATGGCGAAGGGGTAGAAGACATCGACTAGCGGCACCGCATAGGCGTTTTCCAGCATGTGAACTTGGGCATCCACTGCTGCCTGGTAGCGCTCCTCGGCGGTCAGGGCAGACTCGATGGTATCGAAGTAGCCATCGAGAGTTGCATCTGAGAGCCCCCACCAGTTGTTGGTGCCGCCTGACTGATAGATCCGGTTCATGAGGTTCAGCCCGGTCCCCGAATTCGACCCGATGGTCATGTCGAAGTTGCCAGCCTCTTCAGCGTCGAACCAAGCCTGGGTTTGGAGCTCGACTAGGTCAACATCGATTCCGACCTCAGATAGCATCGCCTGGATCGGCTGAACCTCCGACAGGGCAGCTGAGGGGAAGATCATCTCGATGGTGAGCGGTTCCCCGTCCTTCTCCCTGATTCCGGACGAGCCCATGATCCAGCCCGACGCCTCGAGCAGTTCAGCAGCCCGTTCCGGATCGTAGTGGAGTTGGGCGTCGTGTACCGCTTGAGGGAAATCTCCCCCCATGTTTTTGCGACCGAGAATGCCGATGGCGACATTGGCGGCGCCCGAGTACCTTGGTGCGGCAACTAGTCCTTCTCGGTCAATAGCGTGGGCGATCGCTAGGCGGACGTTGAGATCGTCTATAGGTGCGCGTCTCAGATTGAACTGGAGTTGGCGAACGGTGCCAGCCTTGGGCTCGAGTTCAACACGAAACCGCGGGTCAGCTTCTAAGCCTGCAACATCGCTCTCGCCGATCATAACGATATCAGCCTGCCCCGATTCGAGGGCAGCGCGTCGCGTGGCAAATTCTCGGATACCCCGGATCTCGATCTGCCGGGCATAGGGCAGTCCCTGGATCTTGTAGATGTCGGGTCCCCAGGTGTAATCTTCGTTCCGCTCGAGCAGGACGTGATCGTTAGCAACCCACTCAACGACCTTGTAAGGTCCGGTGCTTACGACAACGAGGGTACCGTAGTCTTCACCATGTTGCGCGACCGCTGTGGGAGAGTCGAACCAGAGCCGGAGGCCGAGTTGGTTTAGGAACTGGACATAGGTCTCGTGGAAGGTGACCTGCACAGTGAATTCATCCAATACGGTTGTGTCCGCGTACCTGGCGGCTCCCAGCGCGGCGTAGCCTGCTCCAGCTTTGGCCTCAGCGATGCGGTCGAAGTTGAACTTTACCGCCTCGGCGCTGAACGGTGTTCCATCATGGAAGGTGACGTCCTGGCGCAGGGTGAAGGTGTAGACCGTGGCATCGTCATTCACGGTCCACTCAGTGGCTAAACCAGGCTGAACCGTGAGGTCATTCGGGTCGATGTTGACCAAGAAGTCGCCGAACATCCGGGCGTAAAGAGTCGCCTTAGTATGCCGGGCAGTGACTACGTCGAGGTTGCCGGTACCTGCGTTGTTAAGGACTACCCTGAGAAGATCGTACTCCTCTTGGGCGATGGATGTGCCTCCTGTGATAAGCAGGGCGGACACCACAATTGTGCGGAGTAACGGTTTTATAGCGCGATGGGTTCTCATCGAGACATGCTCCTTTTCCAGGGGTGGTTACTACCCGCGCATGGTTGGCTTTGGATCCCGAGTCTGGTCGGATTTGCTAACTCCTCCTTTCTGGTGTCGGCGTGCCTAGGTTTTGGGGTCGAGGACGTCGCGAAGTCCGTCTCCGAACAGGTTGATGGCGAGTACGGTGATCATGATGGCTAGGCCTGGGAACAGGGTGATCCACCACGCCTGCCTCATGTAGCTCCGCCCGGTTGAGAGCATGGCGCCCCACTCCGGTTCGGGGGGTTGTGCCCCCAACCCGAGGAAACTGAGCGAGGCTGTTGTCAGAATAGCGGTAGCGACGCCCAGCGAGGCTAGGACCACCACCGGCCCGATGACATTGGGCAGCAGATGGATGAACATGATGCGCGGGGGACTCCCGCCGAGTGCCCGGGCGGCGTCGACGTAATCTCTTTGTTTCTGCGATAAGGTCACGCCGCGCGTGACCCGGGCGTAACGTGGCACTTGAGCGATGGCGATGGCGAACAGCGCGTTGATGAGGGAAGGACCTAGGATGGTGATGACGGCGATGGCGAGTAGGAGGCTCGGGAAGGCCAGAAGAATATCGACCGCCCGCGAGATAATCGTGTCGATTCGACCCTCGTAGTATCCGGCAACCATACCGAGCAGGACACCTATGGTGCCCGATAGCAGCACCACCATTACCCCGACTCGAAGGGAGATACGAGCACCGTAGAGGATCCGGCTTAGGATGTCACGGCCGAACTCGTCTGTTCCCAGAGGGTGCTCGGCGCTAGGCGGGGCCAACCCCTGCCGGAGGTTTTGCTTTAGGGGGTCGAAGGGTGCGATCGCAGGTGCAGCGACAGCGAGGATGATAAGGATTAGGAGGATTGTGACACCGACCGTGGCCGACCGATGTCTCAGGAACCTCTTGATCAGGGCGAGCGCGACCCGGACTCGGGCGGACTGGATCGCCGATGAATGGAGGGTGGATTCGAGGGGCGGCTGGCTCACCTTAGGCACTCCCTTGTCGAGTCCTTGTGGTTGCAAGCCAGGATCGGTAGCGGGGGATACGGGCTTTCACCTCGTCGATCACCTTTCGCTCGTCGACGGTGATAACTTTGCCACCCTTGACCACGGTTCGGCCATCGACGATAACGGTGTGAACATCGGAAGGATAGACCGTATAGATCACTCCGGGGAGGGTACTGTAGAAAGGCTGGATGTGGGGCCGCTGCAGGTCGATGAGGATCAGGTCGGCCTTCTTGCCGGCTTCGAGACTACCGATATCCTGCTCCAGACCGAGCACTCTGGCACTGCCCATAGTGTGCAGCGACAGGAGCTCCCGGGCAGGCAGAGCTTCCGGGTCCGATGTCAGGGTCCGCACGGCCGCGAGGGCGTTGCGCATTCCCTCCCAGGGGTCCATTCTTATCCAGTCGGTCCCGAAGCCGGTGGCAACCCCTCTTTGCAAGAACTCCCATAGCCTTGGGAACCGCCCGCGCCGGGGGTAGATGGTGGGACAACAGGCGTAGCGAGTCCCCGTCTCTGCCATCCGATCGATGTCACTGTCGCTATTGTTCGAGCAGTGGATCGCTAGTGTCCGGCTCCCGAGAAATCCCAGTCGGTCGAGGTATTCGACGGGTGTGCAGCCCTGAGTCTCCTCGATATACTTCATCTCCGTTGGAGATTGCGCCACGTGAATGTGCAGGCCCACGCCGAGTTGCTCTGCCTGCGCCATCGCTTCCCTAAGGAGCTCTTCGGAGCAGGTATCAGTGGCGTGTGTGCCGATGAGACAGCGGATCCGCCCGTCGGCCGAGCCGTGGCGCCGTTCGATCAACTCTAGGTTGGCTTTGAGCTTGCGTCTGCGCCGTTCGGCGCTACGGCGGTAGTCACCCTGCCCGACCCGTGGCAGTTCGGCGTCGAACACCTTCTCCGCTAGGACTGCTCTGACCCCAATCTCATCGATGGCGTCAGCGAGCCGGTCGGCGTAGTAGTAGATGTCGTTGACTGTGGTGCAGCCGGCCCTGAGCACCTCGATGCAGCCGAGCATCCCCAACCAGTAGATATCGTCAGGTTCAAGGAGTTGCTCCATGGGGAAAGCGATATCGTAGAGGCCGCGGCCCATCACCCCCTCGTCGAGCAACCCGCGGAAGATGGGAGCGGCCAGGTGGGTATGGGCGTTGACCAGACCGGGCAGGATGAGGGCCCAGGGAACGTCTGTCGTCCGTTCCGAGCGCTCCAGCCAAGTCCCTGCATCGGCCATCGAACCGAATGCAGAGATACGGTCTCCGGTGAGGGCGATGAAGCCATTTTGAATTACCTCGCCCCGTTCCACATCGGCGACGATGGTCGCGTTGGTGAAGATCTGATCAGCTTGCATGCCCTGTTATCCTCGCTACGGTTTAGCCCCAGAGTTCGTAGGGGAGATGGGTGATGCGCTCGTGGCCGTTTTCAGTGATGATTAGGGTGTCCTCAAGGCAGGCGGTGTGCCTGCCAGGAACGATGATGTGCGGTTCGATGGCATAGCACTGTCCGGGCTCGAGGATCACCTCAGAGGTGGTGTTGAACGAGGGCCACTCGTGGATGTCCAGGCCGAGGCCGTGGCCGGACATCGAGGTGAGCCCCTCGAAGCTGGTTCCCTTGACCACCGCCAGGCCTTCGAGACTGACTTCTCTAACGGTCTTTCCGGGTTTGAGGGCGGCGACGATGGCCTCCTGAACGTCACGTGTTGCCTCGAGCAAGGCCTGCTTCTCAGGGGAGGGTTTGCCGATGGTGATGGACCGGGTCTGATCGGTATGATAGCCGTAACCGGAGGCAAATGAGAGCTTTGCGGCGAGGTCGATCTTGATGATATCGTCCGGGTCCGGGACGGTGAAGTTCGGGTAGCGCCGTAAGAGACCCGAGCGGAAGCCACTACCGATCAAAGTCTCATAGGCTATGAACATACCGTGCTCGCGCATGGTGGATTCTGCAGCCGCTGCGGCCAGGGTCTCACTCTTACCGGCCTTCAGGGCCTCGATGGCGGCCATCATAGCTAGGTCTGACACCTCGCCAGCCTTGCGCATGTGCGCTATCTCTTCCTCGTCTTTCACCAGCCGGAGGCGGTTGATCAACTGAGTGGCCGGTCTGAAGTCGGTCTCGGGCAGGGCCATCTTGAGATTTACCGCTTCGGTGTAGGTTATCGCTGTATCCTCAAAGCCGATTGTGCCCCTGGTGAGCCCCATGGTGCCGAAAGCCTCTCTCAATGTGGCTGCGGGATTCCGGGGGTCTGCCCCCAGAACCTGGAGGCTGGTGAGCGCGGCGACCGAGTCGCGCTCACCCCCGCGACAGACCAAGATGGGTTCGGTCTCGGGATCGGCGCTGACGATTAGGCCCGGAGGCCGGCTCCCGACCGTTCCCGAGAGGTAGAAGATAGAGGGTTCGGTGGTCAGTAGCATTCCGTCGAGGGCAGCATTGTGCAGAGCAGCCCGGGTTTTTGCCCAGCGTCCTGCAAGGTCAGTCATGGGCAGCGTCCACCTCGGTGCTTTGGAACACCTTCCTGGCCAGCTGTTCGAACTCCCCCTCGGGCAGGTAGTAGGGGTATTCGTCTCTGGCCTCCTTGTCTGCTAGGGCCTGTTTCAGTGCTCGAATCATCCTAGTCACGGAATCTGGATCGTGCGGCAGGTCCATCTGCCGCAGCTTCAACTCCGTCGCGTCCCCGTGGACAGTGTTCTCACCCCACGCAACGTAGAATTCGCCCCCGAAAATGCGAGGATTGAAACCGTGGAGGCGCACCTCGCCTGTCTCGCGAGTTTCCAGGACCTCTTTGACGAAGGGCTCGAGCTCCTCAATGAAGGCCTCTTTGCCGGTGATGGCCTTGTTCGGGTGCACATCCAGGCGGAACACATCGGCCAGCATTGTGGAATAGGCTCGGAGCAGGCTCATGTCGATCCCTGTGTCCACACCGTAGAGGATTTCGAGACAGGCGACAACCTCTTCCAGGGCGGGCAGACCGCAGTGGATGGCGATGCCATTGATGGCGACATCGACTCCCTGGCACCCTCCCAGAACGCTGTTTACCGCAGCCAAGGTCCCCTGGCCATACATATTGTGGATGTGAGGGCAGATAGGTAGGTTGCGGATCAGCTTCTTGTGAACCTGCTTCATGAGATAACGCCAGGCATCTGGGGAGGTGGCGCCGGTGTTCTCGTGAATCCCGATATACTCTACCCCGGTCGAGGCCAAGGTGTTGATCCGCTCCACCAACTCGGCTACTGTGAGGTTTTCGATGCGCGCCCCCATGGTAGCGGTTACCTTGACCCCCTTCGATACAGCATACTCGTGCCACTGTTTCAGATCGTCGAGGTTGTCCCTAGTGATTCCGCGGGTGCTGATGGACACCGCGTCAGCGCCGTTGTCGATTGCGTGGTCGATGGTTTCCTTGTTTCGGAAGGCGGTCCCGACCAACATGAAATCGTGCCGCTTCTCGGCGATAGCCGCGAACATTTTGCGAAGTTTCGGTGAGGAAGGCATGTTGCCGTGAACGAGGTTGACCTCAATCCAACGGACACCTAGCCTACTGGCTAGTTGGGTCAACTCCGCTACGTCTTGAGGGTTGTATTTCGCCCCAGGCGTACCTGTGATCTTGCGGACCGTCGAGTCGAGGATGCCGATCTGTGGGGGTGTGCTCCACTCGCCCGTGACCTCAGGTGCGAAGTTCAGGGGGTTGGTCTTCCAGCTGTCCGGGTTGATCGCGATTCTGGCCATCCTCTGCCTCCCGTTACACGATATGCTCTTAAAGGAGTTTGATCGGCATGTTCGGTGGTACTACCAGTGGACTCCGATGTGATGACTTTAGTTTAGCATCTTGGGGGGAAGTCTGGTGCTGGCAAGGCCGATTTCCGCTCCGTGAGGGGCGATTTGGAGTGACATTCGACCTCCGTGCCCATGACTGCCGACAATCGTGGGAGCCGGATAGTGTCTCTTGGAGGACCAACTTGCTTTTTGACTTGCTGGAACCTATCAGGAGACCTTAGGCTCTTGAGCAAGATCATTGCGGGCCTTCATCGCCTGATCGTCGAGGGGCGTCTTGAACCTGGCGATCGACTCTCCTCAGAGTGAGAGCCGGCGGTGCAGTTAGGGGGCAGCCGCAACCCCATTTGCGAAGCCCTACGGACCCTTGGGGTCCTCGGTATGATCGAGGTCCGGCACGGGGGGAGGGTGGCTTCATGAGGCGGGTTGACATTTCGACGCTGCTCTTTCCCCTAGTGGCGACTCAGGTCAATCGGTCGGGGCGCCCGCTGGTGACCTGTGCCGCCTTGGCCATGGACGAGCACCTCCGGGCCATTGAGGCATTTGATGAAAGAGCAACCTGCTCGAGCGCCTCGGTGAAGGGTGATGAAGCGGTTACTGGCCGAGTCGTTGCGGGTTGCACCGTTCAAGTCTGCTGTCGGTGAGAGAGTTGACTAGAGGATCCACCTGCACATATGTCGCGAGCCTCCATCCATTATGCAGCCGAGTTTGCGGCTGAGTTGGTACTTGGACGCCCGGGCGCATAGCTATCGGGATGTTGCTGGTCTGCATCTCGGTAATTGAGAGGGGTTGCGGGTGCATCACCTGGAGCCATTGTGTCTAGCAAAGGATTGGGGCAGGTGGGTTGCGAGTCCGCTTGGGAACTGAGGATCGAGGACCTATACTTTACTTGCTGATCCGGGCTGCGTACACAGACGAGCGACGACTGCAGGTACGTTAAACAACCAAGGCCGTTTAACTTCCTGCTTAAGCGGATGATCCGGAAGCCCTGAAAACCCGCCCCCATTTTGACTCTGTGGAGGTCTAGAGAGCAGCTATCCGAGGTAGGCCTTGAAGAACTTGATTACATCGGGGAGCATCTGTTTCGCACCCGCTTCGGATCTGGCATACGGCCCACCGGTGCTAGCATACTTCTTGTACCAAGCGGGTTTGTTGAAGCTCTTTAAGCGCTTCACGAACGCCTCGCGTTGGTCTGGGCTCGGCTCGCCGGGCGGGGATTCCTGATCGATCACTAGGATGGGAAGGTGCGCCTGCTGGACCCACCTTAGCGGGGATGATCTGATGTAGAGGTCCTGATTTGCCTGGGGATCACCCAGGACATGTCGTAGCAATTTGATACTCGCTTGCCCACCGTGGAGGGTGTAGTGATGCCAGTCGGCGTAGCCGACGCGAGACACGGCTGCCTGGAAGATTCCCGGGGGAGCGAACACCGCTGCCGCCATCGCCATAGAGCCGCCATAACTCTGCCCGGTCACGCCGATCCTGTGTGGGTCGGCTAAGCCGCGCGCGACTAGATACTGGGCCCCGGCCAAGAGATCTTTTAGGTCGTCGACGCCCCAGCCACTCTGGATCTTCTCCTGGAACTCCTTCCCATACCCGGAGCTACCGCGAATATTTGGCAGCAGGACGGTGTAGCCGCGCTGAACGTAGAACTGGACCACGACATGCATCGTGTCTCGAAACTGATCCCACGGTCCACCATGCACCTCTATGATGGCTGCCCCGGGGTCCTTGGAGACTTGGGTGGGGCGATATATGTATGCCGGAATCCTGGTGCCGTCGAAGCTCTCGTAGTGGACCTTCTCAGGCGTGTTGAACTTCCGGGCCAGCCCCACTGGCATCGAGTCGGTCAGCTGTCGTAATCCTGAGGCGATGATGCCCCTATCGTCTTCGGTTACCTCGGCCACCCATATGTCGGCAGGAGCCAAAAACGACTGGTATAAGAAGGCGATCCAGCGGCCATCGGGTGACCATTGCGGGTGTGAGGCGACCCCCTCGCCATCTGCGGCGATCACGGTCGAAGCACCACCGTCACTAGATACGACGCGCAGTTGGACATTGCCGTTCCGGTTGGAAAGGAACGCTACCTGGCGACCGTCGGGCGACCAACACGCCTCGCCACAGGTGATCGACCCGCTCTCGCAAGCCTGATCGAAGTCTTCAGGGTGAAGTGGTGTCGGTTCACTGGTTGCCCCAAGTTCCAACTGCCAGTAGTTGATCCAGTTGCTGCGGTGGGACCTGAATAGGAGGCGTCTGCCGTCGGGCGAGATGAGGGGATGGCCGAAGCGGCGTCCGAGTTGGTAATCGAAGAAATCCTCATTGCGGGCCACGACCTGCTGGCTTGAGCCCCGCCGGTCGGCCACGACGATTTCGTGATCTTCCCAATTCTCGCTGAGCCGCACGAAGGCGATCCGATTGCCATCGGGCAGATAGACCGGGTACTGCTCGTGCCGGTTCGAGTTTGAGGTGAGGCGCTGCCAAGTGCTGCTTGGAACATCGACCTCAAAGGTGTCGTAGCTGCCATAGCGGTTGCACGAGATCGCCATGGAGCGGCTGTCGGGCGCCCAGTTGGCCGTATTGACATCGGCCCGGAATGCCGTCAACTGGAGAGCATCGGCCCCGAGGTCGCCTGCCAATGGGTGGATCCACACCTCTCGGCATCCGCTTCGGTTTGATAGGTAGGCGAGCCACCGACCATCCGGCGACACACGTGGAGCCTGTCCACCGCTGTGGACCGTGAGGCGTCTGAGTGGGCCGCCGTCGGGTTCTACACACCAGAAGTCGGAACTGCCGCCAACGCTACTTCGGAAGATGATCCCCGATCCGTCTGGCAACCACTGGGGGGTATCCAGTTCCACCCCCTGATGAATGGAAAGGATCTCATCGCCGGTTAAAGGGGTGGTGGAAGCTGCGGATGTAGCCAGCGCGTCTCTCACTTCGATCAAGCCTCTAATCGTGACAAGGATTTTGTCTTGGCGGACCAGTATCGGCCCGAAGTATAACACCACGCTCTCCTTTGACCTCGGCGGGATTGCCGAACATGACCATCACGATGGACGCGATGGTGGTGTCGGGTGGATCGTTTCTGTGCGGGTCTCGGTGGTGTCGTCGGGTACGCTGCAGAAGCGCTGTTGAGAACGGTTTCTGTAGCAGCCCTAGGTGGCGAACACCGATTATCGATATAGACGAGATCTATTGTTCCGGATGGTGTAGGCCACTGCGTACCGGTTGGCATTTCTGCCGATCCCGTCGGTTCCGGCCAGGGTGAACCCCGATTCTGGAATCGTTGCCGGGGCAGCACACGTGACACTCTGTGGTACCAGTGGTACCTTAGGGCACATAGGGTGTAAGGAATGGGGTTTGCGGGAGGTCTTTACACCCTACGTGCTAGGAAAAGTAGTGGTACCAGTGGTGCCTCACTCGAGGCTCCCCTCCCGCAACCGCCACCAAGCGTCTGTACCTCTGTGACAACAACTGAGGCCCTCGTTGTCCTGAGCGTAGTCCCAGGGGGTCTTGCCTTCGTGGTCTCTAGCGCTCGCGGCAGCACCGGCGTTGAGCAGTGCTTCTATGACGTAGGGCCAGATACTGTGCAGGGCTGCATAGTGCAGGGGGGTGCGGCCATCCTTGTTTAGAGCATTCACCTCTGCCCCGGCAACCACCAGGGCCGTGATGACGGCGGGGTTGTTGTTGTCCCCAGCTGCTGTGTGCAGAGGGGTGTCGCCATCCTTGTTTAGAGCATTCACCTCTGCCCCGGCCTCGAGCAACAGCAGGACTCTGAGGGCACTGATGACGGCGAAGCTTCCGCGCGCCCCGGCCTCGTGTATCACTCTGATGTTGTTGATGTCCCCCCCTGTCCAGGCCGCGATGTGCAAGGGAGTGTTGCCAAACTCGTTCCGAGCATTCACCTCTGCCCCGACCTCGAGCAGGACCGCGATGACGGCGGGGTTGGGGGTGTACCAGGCTGCAAAGTGCAAGGGGAGTGTGTCATTCAGGGTTCGCGCATTCACTCTCGACCAGGCCTCGAGACAAGCCCTTACCTCGTAGGGCGTGGCCGACTCGAAGAACTCCTGCGTGTTCCACTCCGCACACCCCTGGGCAAGTCCCTGACTCGCTAATGTGAATACGCTCACGACCACCAGCAGGTATCTTAGTCTCAAGGTCATCCTCCACTGCCCCCCTAGTGAGGGTACTAGTGGCTCGCCTCGGTGGCTCAAATCGCGCCCAGTGTGGCCACACGCGGTCGCTAAAAAAGAGCCCCCCCCGTGGCTCGCACCCCCATAGAGATGTACACGGCGGCCCTGTTGCACGACCCTCACACCCCCAAAATCGCCCCAATTACCCATAACGACTATTATGACGATGTCTAGCGCGAGTTGTACGGCTTCGTGATGGAGTGCCACGAACGCTTCTAGGGCCGGGAACCGATGACGAGACCATTCGCCTCTAGGCTGCTAATTATTTTCTTGTGGCGGGCGCAGAAGGACTTGAACCCTCGACCTACGGTTTTGGAGACCGCCGCTCTACCAACTGAGCTATACGCCCACGAGCGGTTATGGAGTATAGCAACTTCTTCACATCATGCCAAGCCTTCTCGTCGCGTAGCGATGCCGACGGATCTGTGCTATAACTGCTTTTAATGAACGGAGTCATTGCGGACGCGGAGAGGGTGCATGTAGAAACAGGGCGGTTGACCTTTACTGAGACGGCTGCGGCTAAGGCGGCCGAGCTTCTGCAGGTCAACGGCAAGGAGCATGCTGCCATCCGGGTGTACGTGAAGTCCGGGGGTTGTAGCGGCTACACCTACGGGATGGCGATCGACGAAAAGACGCTTGATGGTGACAGGATGTTCGAGGATCGTGGCATTCGCATGGTCGTCGACAAGATGAGTTGGCCGCTCCTGCAAAGCTCTCAGGTCGATTACGTCGAAAACCTCATGGGTGGCGGTTTCAGCGTGGTCAACCCGAACGCGACTAGTGCCTGCGGGTGTGGCCACAGTTTCCGGACAGATGGGAAAGCTGCCCCAGAGGGGGAGGGTTCGGCCAGCTGCCACTGAGCGCGTTCCCCCCATATTCCCGAAGCAGGACAGTACCTTGGGTGGACTGCGCGGCTAGTCCGCGCTTGTTAAGCGCTGTCGAAGGAGTAGCGCAGCACAGGGTTTCTTGCTGCCCTTACCTCGTCGAGGCGTCGCACCGGCGTGTGGTACGGTGCCTCTTGTACTAGCGCCGGGTCGGTCCGAGCCCTGGCTAGGACCTCCCTCATCACCTCCGCGTAGGCGTCTAGAGTCTCGAGCGACTCGGTCTCGGTAGGCTCAATCATCATCGCCTCCCTGACGATGAGTGGGAAGTAGATGGTCATGGGGTGGACACCGAAATCGAGCATTGCTTTGGCGAGGTCGAGGGTCCGGATGCCATCTGGCGGCTGAGCTACGAACTCGTGCATATTGGTGCGATCGAAGGTGATGCAATACCCTGCCTCCTTGAGTCTCACCCTCAGGTAGTTGGCGTTGAGAACGGCCATTTCCGAGACCCGCTTTAGACCCTCTCTGCCCAGAGCACGGATATAGGTGTACGCTCTAACGAGGTTCCCGAAGTTACCGTAGCAACTCCGCATGCGCCCGATCGATTGGGGCACATCGTAATTGAAATCGTAGCCCTCTCCAGATCTACGGATGAGTGGGACTGGTAAGAAGTCGCGCAGGTGCGCCTTTACCCCGACGGGTCCTGTACCCGGGCCACCCCCTCCGTGGGGCGTAGTGAATGTCTTGTGGAGATTGAGGTGGACGACATCAAATCCCATGTCTCCCGGCCGGACGCGGCCGACGATGGCATTAGCGTTGGCGCCGTCGTAGTAGAGTTGGGCGCCCGCAGCGTGGGCAGCGTCTGCGATTTCGAGGATGCTCGTTTCGAAGATGCCGAGGGTGTTGGGGTTGGTGAGCATCACCGCGGCCACGTTCGGTCTTAACGCGGCCCTGAACGCACTGAAGTCAACCTCACCTCGCTCCCCCGTAGGGATCTCCTCGACCCGGTAGCCGACCATAGCAGCGGTTGCCGGATTGGTGCCGTGGGCCGCATCGGGAACCAGGACGATCTGGCGCTGCTCCCCCTCACCGTTCGCTTCGTGGTAGGAGCGGATCATCAGCATCCCTGCCAACTCGCCGTGGGCACCGGCTGCAGGCTGTAGGGTCACGGCGTCCATTCCTGTGATCTCCTCGAGAAACGACTGGAGCGTATGGAGTAGTTCCAGCGCTCCCTGCACCTCGCTAGGGTCCTGGTACGGGTGCAGGTTCGCAAAGAGCTTTGCAGCCTCCTCGTTGACCTTGGGGTTGTACTTCATCGTACAACTGCCCAGGAAGTAGGCGTTGCCGTCAATGCTCGTCTGGCGGCGAGCCAAGGCCGTATAGTGCCTCACCAGGTCGAGCTCGGAGACCTCGGGGAGCCGTGGTGCCTCCTTCCTGAGGTTTTCCCCGCCGATCAGCTTCGTGACGTCACCTACCCGCCGGCGTGGTGGGTAGGCCGCCCGACGCCCCGGCTTCGACCGCTCGAAGATGAGTGGGGGATCCCCGACTCCCTTCTGGAGGATGGTGCGTTCGGGGGGCGTCTTCACGAAGGACCCTCGATGGCTGCGAGTGCACCCTGCAGGGTGGCAATGTCCTTGTCGGTGGTGAGTTCCGTGGCGGCGAGCAGGGATCCGTTGCTTATGCCGTACGCTCTAGGGACGGGCACACCAGCGCTTAGACCCAGCTCGGAGAGTCGTCGGCGGAGTTCCCCGGGAGGAGTCCGAGTTTCAATGACGAACTCATTGAAGAAGCGCGCTTCGCGTCGCACACGTACCCCCGTGCTCTCGAGGGCGTCAGCGAGCTCATGGGCTGCAAAAACGCTTTGCTCTGCAATCTCTCGGAGCCCCTGCGGTCCAAGTGCTGCGAGGTTGACCGCTGCCATTAGGGCGGTAAGCTGATGATTGGTACAGATGTTCGATTTGGCCTTGCTCCTGCGGATATGCTGCTCTCTTGCCTGGAGCGTAAGGACGTACCCTCGACGTCCTTCGCTATCCACAGTTTCGCCGACAAGGCGCCCTGGCATTTGCCTTAGGAGCACCTCAGACACGACCATGAAGCCGAACCCCGGACCACCAAAGTTCACCGGGTTGCCGAGCGTCTGACCCTCCCCAACTACAACGTCCGCCCCGAGTTCCCCCGGCGGCTCTAGGAGCCCCAAGCTGACCGGGTCGGCCACCGCGATGTAGAGCCCCCCGG
This sequence comes from Truepera sp. bin119, assembly GCA_002239005.1. Classification (GTDB taxonomy): domain Bacteria; phylum Deinococcota; class Deinococci; order Deinococcales; family Trueperaceae; genus MPNL01. The sequence goes on along the minus strand of MPNL01000013.1, from coordinate 7,376 downwards.
CCTCGCAAGCTACCGCTGCCAGGTCCGCCACGGGTTCAAGATAGCCGAGATAGTTCGGGTTCTGGACAATAATCCCGGCGATGCCTTCGTCAGCTTCCGGGATCGTCGAGGTGAGCCCGTCGAGTTCGAGGAGCGTCACCTCAACACCGAGGGGGCGCAGGTACGTGGTGACGACCTCGAGGGTCTCTGGATGCACTCCCCGGGCGACGATAACTCGCTCGCGCCGGGTTGCCCGAACAGCGAGGAGAGCGGCCTCGGCGACTGCCGTCGCTCCGTCGTACATGCTTGCGTTGGACACGGGTAAGCCGGCCAACTCTGACATCATGGTCTGGTACTCGAATGTCGCTTGCAAGAGCCCCTGGGAGACCTCTGGCTGATAGGGGGTGTAAGCTGTGACAAACGCCGACTGCATCGCAAGGTGCGGGGTAACACTGGGGATGAAGTGGCGACGGACCCCCCCACCAAGGAAGTTCGGTCGGTCGCCTTGGTTGCGTGCGGCGAGGCCCCGCAGGTGACGAAGGAGTTCGTCTTCATCCATACCCGCAGGGAGGTTGAGATTCGGAAGGTGGAGGGCAGAGGGGAGATCGCGAAAAAGATCGTCGACTGTTTCGACTCCTATGGTGGCCAGTGCCCTCCTGATGTCCTCCTCGGTGTGAGGCAGAAACTCCAACGTCAACTCTCCTCGGTAGTCGCTTGATAGGTGGCTGCATCGAGGAGGCCTTTGAGCGCGTTGGGGTTGTCGACCCTGAGCTTGAAGATCCATCCCCCAGTGTACGGTCCGAGATTGATCTTCTCAGGACTGTTCTCGAGGTCCCCATTTACCTCGACAATCTTGCCCCCCACGGGCGCGTAGATGTCAGAGGCGGTTTTGACCGATTCCACCACAGCCACCGCATCCCCTTGGGTCACACTGGCGCCTACCTTAGGGAGCTCGACGAACACAACATCACCGAGTTGGTCCTGGGCGAAATCTGTGATTCCCACGGTCACGATCCCCTCGCTGATGGAGGAGACCCACTCGTGGGTGGCGCTATACCGCAGGTCGCCGGGAATCTCCATAATCTCTCCTTGGTGAACTCTGTTAGCTACTAGTCCAGCGGTTCTCAGATCTAGTAGAAAGGGGGTTTGGTTACGATTGCGGGCAGGCTCCGCCCCCGGATCTCGATCCCGACAAGGGTTCCCTCGTCGGCGCGCTTGCGGTCGACCCAACCGAGGGCGATGCCCTCCCTAGTGAGAGGGGAAATAGTTCCTGAAGTGATCTTGCCGATCTCCCGCTCTCCGTCAAGGACACGGTAGCCATGACGGGCGATTCCCCGCTGGCGGAGTTTGAGGCCGACAAGCATGCGTCGACATTTCGGATTCCACATCGCCTCGCGCCCATAGAACGGTTTGTCCTTGACAACCCAGCGATAGCCGCTACACAAGGGATTAGTCTCTTCAGTGAACTCCCGACCGTACAGTGGAAACCCGGCCTCGAGTCGGAGGGTCTCGCGGGCGCCAAGCCCACAAGGGACCGCTCCCGCCTTGGTGAGAAGATTCCAGAGAGCCTTGGCCTCCTTAGGCTTACAGAAGATTTCGAAGCCATCCTCCCCGGTATAACCTGTACGGGCCAAACGGATCGGACAGCCTGATAGGACGGTGTCTACAAACTGGTTCTTCCTCAACCGCGTAAGATCCTCGTTGAGATGGCGGTCGAGCAGGAGCGCACTCCCTGGGCCCTGAAGAGCGAGGAGAGCCCAGATCGGGGTTTCGTCTACCACGTGGCAGTCGAAGGCTTCCGCCTGTCCCTTCAGCTGCCTCCTAACTCGTTCACTGTTAGCCGCATTGCTCACGATCTGGTACTGTGCCTTGCCGTCTCGGTAGATGTAGAGGTCGTCGACAAGGCCCCCGTGATCGTTAGGCAACATCGAGTACTGCCCCCTGCCGACGACCAGCCTGTCTGGGTCGTTCAGCGTGGCATATTGCAGGAATTCGGTGGCGCGGTCGCCGAGAACGCGGAACTCCCCCATGTGGCTTACATCGAAGATACCTACATCCGTCCGGACAACCAGGTGCTCCTGGTTGATCCCAGTCGGGTAGTGGAGTGGCATCTCCCACCCTGCGAAATTCACCATCCGCGCGTCGAGGTTGCGATGGAGTGCGTTTAACGGGGTCCGGTTCATTCGTTCCTGAAGATACCATACCCACGCACTCGCTCACGACGCTCTCACTCCCAGCATGCGGGTGGTTTTAGGAAGGGAGCTACGGGGCTTTAGGCCGAGTTCGCTGAGCAGGGCAGTGAGCCGCTGGCACGTTGTTCGGATGATGTGAGGGGTTGGCTTGGCCGATGTAAGAGGCCACTCAGCAAGTGTTTATGACAGGCTTGCCCGGCGCCCAACCTTGCTGAGTGCTGCCTTGTGGTTGCTCCCCCGGATCAGTTGTGGTTCGTGACCTAGATGCTTGCCGACTGGGGCAGGATTCGAGAGGTTGGCCGTCGACCAATTTGGCCGCTGGGGTGTGGCGATGGTCGAGTAGCTGGGCAGCGAACTGGTGCTCGTGGCGAGGCCACCTATTAGCCACATCGGGCTTTCGTTCGTTGGACAACGCTTTAGCTCAGGTTTTCGCCTGAGCGCCACCTCCGACCTGCACCGGCGCGCCGCCGCTAGCAGCGGACCTCTTGATGGCGTCCCAGAGTTGAGCCATGCGCAGGCCCACCTCCGGCGGGCAGGGGTTTGACATCTCGCCGCGGTGGACTCTGAGGAACTGATCCCACGGGCCGAGAGATAGGGGGGTGTCCACAGGAGTCAGGGTCTCCTCACCGTTCCTCTGAAGCTCGAGGAATTTACCCCACACGTCCGTCCGGATGATTGCTTTGGAGCAGAAGATGCGGATGTCAGAGGAGGTTTCGATTGCCTCGCCGCATCCGTTCATTGTGACCAGAACGCCCGATACAGTGCGGGTCATGACCGAGCCGAGAATATCCACGGGGGTCCCGCGGTTGTCGAGTCGGGCAGCAACCTCGACGAAGTCCTCTCCGAGGAGGTCAGTGATGGTGTTGAGCATGTGGGCACCCGTATCGAACAGGAACCCGCCGCCAGCGATCTCAGGCACCTGCCTCCAAAGCCCCATGGTTGATTCCTTCCAGTTCTGCCACACAGCTGCGTGCACGTTGAGGATCTCACCTAGCGAGCCAGAGCGGAGCAACTCCACAGCTTTGCGGATTTTCGGGGAGAGGCTGCCGTTAAAGGAGACGACCAGGAGCTTTCCAGTCCGTTCCTGTGTCTTGATGAGCGCGAGGGCCTCGGCCGCGTTCATCACCATCGGTTTTTCCAGGAGGACATCGAGGCCCGCTTTGAGGCAGGCCTTCGCCTGTTCGAAGTGGTACATATGTGGTGTGACAATGATGGCTGCGTCGAGTTCGGCACCGTGGTCGGCAAGGAGCTTCTTGAGATCTGGCTGGTTGGAGGGCACCGCCAGCCCCCTCTCCCCGAAAAGTTTAGAGGTAGTCTGGTAGGCGCTCTCTGAGGGCTCAGAGATCACAACGAACTCGGTTGACTCAGGACTCTGGAGGATTTGGCGCAGGTGGTTGCGGGCCTTTCCCCCGGCACCTATGAGGCACGCTTTGACTGGTTCGGCAGACATGAGGTATTCCTCTCTTGGTACCGTGTGGCGGGGTTCTCTAAATTTAAGATCTTGGTAATTATCGCCAAGGCAGCAGAGCGGTCGTAACGTGAGACCAACCCGTACCCCTACCAGATCCAGCGAATCCGTCCTTGGAGATGGGTGCCGGGCTTGGCAGAACCTGTGGTTTTGGAACTGCGCTGGTAGGGGGGCACAATGAGGATTGAAGGGGTGGTTCTCGAATAGGTTTCCACCGAGTTGTGCCTTCACCAGGGAACGGAAAATCATTGAGAAATCGCTGTCCAGACGGGGATAACTTCGTTTTAGAGAACGGCTTGAAGGGGGTGTAAGATAACCTCACACCACGACCCTTCGGGCTGGGCTCTCTGACAGATCTACCACTTTGCCTGGGGTAGCAAATATCTCGACACTTCCGTCGTGCTCCCTCAGAGTGTCAACCAACTGGAGGGGGTGGACGATGGTTGCAGCATCTAGATGAACTGTTTCGTCGGGAGGGCGGAATCCGTATCCCTTCGTAAGGTAACGTCCCTTTCGGTCGAGGGCAACACAGGCGACGATGGTCATCCTCACGGTGGGGAGTTCGCTCATGGCGTCCCCCTCGCGCTCCGCTCCAGCGATGCTGGAGACCTTCGCAGCATCGACCTTGCCGCTCCTCAACCAGCGATATCCGCCTCCATACTTCGCGGGAACGACCACATTCACGCCCCGCTCCAGAAGCTCCCTGCGCACCGGCTTGAGGACGTAATCGGGGAAGCTGAGAACGGCTTCTCCAACAGCGATCATGCCGCTCCTAAAGAGCTGGGATGCGAGCCTCTTTGCAGCGCGCCCGGCGCTTCTGAAGTTAGGGTGATGCCCGTGGCACGGCAGGGGGTAGATGGCTTCACGGGAGCGCATGAGGGTTGCCCAGATCCTCTCTCGCACGTCCCCGGGCCTGGACAGATTCATCAGGCTCAAGTTTACCTGGGGGATAGACTGGGATCATGGCTAGAGAGGCCTTTGCAGATCGGCGCGCTCGAGCGGCCGCCGTCCTCGAGCTGTTAAGGGATGCGTATCCAGATGCGACCACCGAGTTGAAGTATCGTAATACATTCGAACTCCTAATCGTGACGATCCTCTCGGCTCAGGCTACCGACAAAAGTGTCAACCAGGTCTCGCCCACTCTGTTCCAAATCTACCCGGATGCCCCTAGCCTGGCATCAGCTGACCCCAAAGTCGTGATGTCACTGATTCATCACATCGGTCTCTACCGGACCAAAGCACGCAATATCATTTTGGTGGCGAGGAAACTGATGGCAGACCATGGGGGTGTTGTTCCGAATGACTTTGACACCCTCCTTGCCCTTCCAGGGGTGGGAAGGAAGACCGCAAACGTTGTACTGGCCACCGCCTTCGGCCGTCCCGCCATCGCAGTCGATACCCACGTGGGCAGGCTCGCGCGGAGGTTGGGTTTCAGCAGCGAGGACCATCCTGACCGAGTGGAAGACGATCTCGAATCCCTCTTTCCTGAGGACTCCTGGATACTCGTTCATCACGCCCTAGTCCTCCACGGCCGACGGGTGTGCCAAGCGCGCTCCCCGAACTGCGGTTCCTGCTCATTAGGCGTTCATTGCCCCAGCCGTCTTGTGTGAACTCTTGGTGCAGATAGGTTGAGCGACCCCCGTCTCCAGCGGTGTTCTGCTACCCTTGGAACGATGTTCGACCTTGTCATCGTCGGGGGGGGGCCCATCGGCCTCGAGACCGCCATCCTTGCCAAGCGTGCTGGCCTTCACTACCTTGTTCTGGAGAAGGGTTGCCTCGTAGAGTCCATCCGCAGGTATCCGACCTACATGACCTTCTTCACCTCCTCCGAACGACTTGAGATTGGGGGGCATCCGCTCGTGACGGCCACCGATAAACCGACCCGTAAGGAAGCGCTCGACTATTACCGGAAGGTGGTGCATAACGAGAGCCTCAATGTCCGGACCTATACGGAGGTCACCAAGGTCTGTCGCAAGGAACCTGTCTTCGAGGTTGTCACCCGATCCTCAGGGGGTGAAGCTGGCTCGGTTCTCGCCCGCAGGGTTGCCTTGGCCACAGGGTACTTCGATAATCCCAAGTTGCTGGGAGTGCCTGGGGAAGAAAGGGCTAACGTCAGCCACTACTACACGGAGGCCCACCCCTTCTATGGCCGCAACGTCACCATCATTGGGGCCGGGAGCAGTGCAGCCGATGCCGCACTCGACCTCTTCCGCAGTGGTGCGAACGTCACAATCGTTCATCGTGGTTCTGGCTTCCGCCACAGCCTGAAGTATTGGATCCGCCCCAATCTAGAAAATCGTGTGAGAGAGGGATCGATCAGGGTCCACTTCCAGACCGTCGTTCGTGAAATCACGGCCAAGGAGGTAGTTGTGGAGAGGGAGGGGCGCACGCTCCAGATCCCCACCGATCAGACCTTCGCACTCACTGGGTATTTTGCCTCGCCGAAACTCCTCGTGGCACCAGGGGCCCTTTACGATCCTGACACCTTTGCTGCGGAACTCACTGAGAACTTCGAGACCACGGTCCCGGGGCTCTATCTAGTCGGCTCCGCTGGCTATGGATCCCGGACAAGCGACGTCTTCATCGAAAACGGTCTCGTTCATGCGGCCAGGGCCATGGAGCACCTTGCGAGGCGGTTCGAAGAACCCTCTGTGGGGCATGAGGCCGACCTTGCAAGGTGATGGCTGGGTTGCGCACTAGGGGTCGAAACTCTATGCTAGAGCAAGAGCGGTTGGAAGGCTGATGAGCTTGGGATTACAGACCATCGGGGTCGTCCTCATCATCATCGGTGCTCTAGATTTTAGTGGGTCGAGGCCTCGCCAGTACTTCTGGGAACCTTGGTTGGCCTCTTTACAGCATTGTCTCTGGGATCCTTATGCTCATCGTTGCATTCCTGTCCAGAGGCGGGGCGAGTGGTCTAGCTGTGCCGGGGAGTATTGTGACCACGGTGAGTGCGATCCTATTCCTACAGAACGTCACTGGAAGGTTTGAGACTTAGTCCTACACTTGGGCCTTAGTCCTCGCGAGTGTGGGGGCGGGCATCTTCCTTCATGCTGCTCTGAAGGACGATGCGGAGGAGGAGCGTTTGGGGCTTCGGCTCGTCATCTTCGGCCTCACCATGTTCGTGATCTTTGGCATCTTCTTCGAGTTCGTAGTTTTCAGCCGATCTTCTGAGAGTGCCTCAGACAGCTTCCAGGTGCCTATGCTCTTGATTCTGGCTGGGGCTTTCCTCCTGAATCGGTCGGGACGATTACCATGGAATCGGGATAGATGAGGGGCCAACGATTGGCAACCTGTCGGTTTGCCCTGATTGCCCCGGACTTGCTGATCAAGTGGCACAACATCGAGGATGCGTCCTGACGTTACTTGCGGTGAGGCCGTCAGGGAAGGCAACAAAGAAGGCTGCCTTTCGCAATGTCAGAGTCTATTCTACAAGTCATTGCCGAGAGGATTTCTGGGTACTTCCTGTTGTACAAGCTTCGGATAACCCGCCTAATTGGAGACCAACATATGGCCAGTTTCACTCACGCTAGCGGACTTGCTATAGTCCACTCGAAGTCCTTGGCCAATCGAAAGACGGATTCTCGCTTCCGCTCGGGTCGACAGCGATCCAGCCATGCGAAGGTCCTTAAAGACGGACTCTTCGGGTCAACCACCCAGCGACGAGATAGCACGGTAAAACCCTAAAGACGGACTCTTCGGGTCTTCCCCTCGGGTTTGGTCACGATCTCGAGCAG
>MPNL01000068.1 GCA_002239005.1 Truepera sp. bin119 | reverse complement strand
TCTTCGCCGCAGCCAGACTGCCCGATCTGAGCACGTGCATCACCGAGAGCCGAATCCGAAAACCCAACCCTTGATCTCTCAGTAACGCAGCAGCCCCACTAGGCTGCCACGGGATCTTGGCTAGTTCACCGGATGGTTCCCCATCATGTGGTCAGGGACGGGGGGCCGGATCTACCGACCGATCTGGGTCGGGGTGGGGGAGCCTCCCCCACGATCCGAACAGTCATCGCAGAGCGGTGAGCCCCAAACCCTGGATCATCCTCGGGCTCTTCACAATCCAGACCTGCGGCGCTGGTCTCACCATTGGCAGTGGAAGAATGGTTCCCTCCGATCGAGTAGACTGGGTCATATGTCCACCCTGCTCCTCGCTACCGCCACCGAGATGGAAGCTGGCCCGCTTCGCGAGGAACTCGAGGATGAGACCCCTTTGCAACTCCCCTACGGCAGCGGGTCGAGAGGAAACTTCGAAGGGCTCGATCTGACCCTCCTCCATCACGGGGTCGGCAAGGTGAACACAGCTGCCGGACTGGCACTCGCCGTCGACCGACTTGATCCGAGCGGCATCATCCAGTTCGGCATCGGGGGCGGCCACGTCGGAGCCTTCCTTAGCGTCGGCAGGGTGGCGATCGCAAGCTGTGAGATCCACACCGACACCGGTGCCCGCACCGCCAGCGGCTGGGAGGACATGGAATCCCTCGGACTTCCGCTGCTGGAGCGGGAGCGACCATGGTACAACAAGTTTCCCACGGACCCCCGGCTGACGGCCGCCGCGTCGGAGGCGACCGGGCAGCCCCCAGTCGCCTTCGGCACCTCAGAGACGGTCACCGGTACCTTCGACGAAAGCCGCTCCCTCCATGACCGCTTCGACGTGTCAGTAGAGTCGATGGAGGGCGCTGCAGCCGCTCAGGTCTGCCTCGCCCTCAACGTACCCTTCGCAGAGATCCGTGGGATCAGCAACATCGTGGGGGAGAGAGCGCGACACGCCTGGAACATACCCGGGGCCGTCAGGGCCGCGAACGCAGCCCTGATCCAAGCCCTGCGATTCCTCGCACGAGAAGGGAGCCTGTGTTGAACTTCCTCGCCACCCTGCCGCTCTGGGTACTGTTCGTCTGGCTCGCCGCCATCTACATCGTGGGGCACCTTATGGGCCTCCCCAGGGAGCAGGTCGAGCCGCTGGGGCGACGCCGGGCACTAGGTATGAGAGTTGCATCGACGCTGCTCCTGATCCTCGCGCTGTTTACGGTCAACCGCACCAACGTCATGCTGGTCCTTTTGCCCACGGCACTAGCCTGTATCAGCGGCTACCTCAACGGGCGCTCCGTAGACATGAAACGGTTGCGGGAGCAGGAGCGGCTCCGACGCGAACGCAGAGCCGCCCGGACCGGGGAGGAGTCCGCAGCCGACGGAGAGGTCACCACGGAGGCCAAAGACAATCCGATCAAATAGGTGCTGGAGTCTTCAAGGTATACTTCCGTCATGACACTGGTCCCCGGACTCGACATCCTGGCCCTAGCACGCGCAGGACGGTACGGCGTGGGCGCATTCAACACTAACAACATGGAAACCACTCAGGCGATCCTGGAGACGGCCGATGAGGCCCGAAGCCCAGTAATTGTGGCCCTCTCTGAGGGCGCTCTCTCCTACGGCGGCAAGCAGCTTGTCGACATTGTAAAGGTCATGGGGTCTGAGGTCACCGTACCGGTCTCGGTCCACCTCGACCACGGCTCCTCGTACGAATCGTGTCTCAGGGCGCTCCGCCATGGCTTCACCTCGGTAATGATCGATAAGTCGCATGAGGACGAGGAAACCAACATCGCCGAGACCCGGCGTGTAGTCGCTGCTGCACACGCCGTCGGAATTACGGTAGAGGCCGAGATCGGCCGCCTCGGAGGGATCGAAGAGCACGTCGTGGTTGCTGAGGAAGAAGCCATCCTCACCAAACCTGACGAGGCGGAGCGGTTCATGGCTCGCAGCGGGGCCGACTACCTAGCGGTGGCTATAGGCACCTCTCATGGGGCCAACAAGGGTAAGGGGCGGCCCTTTATCGACCACGACCGGATCGTCGAGATCGCTGCGAGGATCGACCACCCTCTGGTGATGCACGGTGCCAGCGGCGTCCCACGGGAGATCGTAGCTCGCCTTAACCGGGCCGGAGGGACCCTAAAGGATGCCACGGGAATCCACGAGGACGATGTGAGCAGGGCCGTAACCGAGGGGATCGCCAAAATCAACACCGACACCGACTTGCGGCTCGCGTTCACTGCCCGAGTTCGGGAGGTCCTTAGTGCGAAGCCGGGAGAGTTCGACCCCCGTAAGATCCTCGGCCCTGCTAGAGAGGAGATGAAGGCGGTCATCAGGTCACGCATGGAGCTGTTCGGTTCGGTCGGCAAAGCGTAGCCTAGCCGGTCGAAGCCGCCTCGTTCGCCACTACAGGGGGAAGTCCCACCGCCTGCCTCTGCCGGTGGGGGTGGCTACGGTCATGAGGCTACTGAGACCGGTACCGGAACGGCTCCTCCCGCATCTCGGGGTCTGGATCTAGCCTCACTCAGTGGAGGCAATCGGGTTGCGGACGGGATCGACATAGACGGTCCTCTGATGGCTGAAATGCACCGCTCCCAGCGGCATTCCCTTTACCTTCCAAACGTTCTTCTTGAGGGTGTAGTCGACCGGGACATTCTCCGAATTACGCGCCTGAGAATGCCCGGCCGCCAGGGAGGCAGCGAAGAGGATGGTATCGAACGGCACCTCCCGGTTTCGTGCCTGGATCAGGACATGTGAACCCCGGTAGCCCTGTACGTGGAGCCAGACATCCCGGCTCTTCCCCATCCGGAAGGTGATCGCATCATTCTCGCGCGCATTGCGACCCACGAGCACAGCAAATCCGTGGGGAGCCTCGAACCGCAGACCTATGGGGCGGCCCTTGCCCATCTCTGGGGCGGCGGAGAGCGCTCCGGCGCGCGCCTCGAGCGCCCCAGTTGTGAGGGTGTCGAGGCCAGCCACCGCCTCGCGCGCCTCGGCGAGCCTGTGGCGAAGCCGAGGCGCGCGTCTCTCCGCCTGGGCCAGTCGGCCTCTGCGCTTTCTAGCTTGGTCGTAACGCACTTGCGCATTCTGAACCACATCGAGGCGCGGGTCGAGATCGAGCACCACCTCCACCCCATCGAAACCGGTCAGCGAAATCCGCGCCGCCTTGGGGAGGGCGCTACTAGCGTAGGCCATAAGCAGGTCGGCCTCAGCTTGCAGGTTGGTGGCCTGCAGGGCAGCCTGTCGCGCCCGGTCGATATCCCCAAGCTGCCGCTCCAAGAGTGCTATCCTTCTCCATAACTCCTTCTCCACCCGCTCCCTGGCAACCCGCCGGCGTTCCTGTTGTCGGCGCTCTTCTAAGTCCGGAGGAGCGAGGGTGAGCTTCACGGTCTCTGCCGGGTGGGCAACAAGTTCACGGAGGGCGGGGATGAGCCGGTCGAGCTCACCATCCCCGACTTCGGCTTCTGGATCGAGTCCAGAGCTCTCGGCAAGGGCCTTGGTGAGTTGGGGCCCGATGCCGTCTATAACCGAGCGCAGCCCGCTGAGCTTCCTACCCCGCATCGCAGCCGCGAGCTCGCCGACCGGAGCGGTGCGCGGGTCGAGCTTCTCATAGGGTGGAGGTGGCCGGTACTTGAGCCCTGCGCTAAGCTGCCGGAAGCGATTGTCCCTGCGACCCACCTCACGGGCCACGCCGAGGATGATCCGCCCTTCGTCGATCAGGATGAGGTTGCTGTTCCGACCCGTCAACTCGACCACGAGGCGCACCGGTGGGGCAGGGGCGAACCCCTCGACCGCTGCGAACGAGAGGGTCACCACCCGGTCGAGCTTTGTCTGCTCAGCGGCAACCAGGTCGCCGACAGCCCTAGCCCGCAGCAGATCCTGGAAACCGCTGTGACGCCCTCCGGCAGGTGGCGTATCCTTCCGGAGGGCCAATCCTGGATGCGGGGGGCGGATCCATAGCCACAGGCTCCCCTGCTCGAGGGGCAGGGCGAACGTGTGAGGGTCGGGGAAGCTCCAGCCGCGGCGCCGAACCGGCAGGGCGGCCCGCAACCGTTCGAGCTCTTCAGCGATTAACAATCCTTCCACGGCGGCATCAATCGTCCTCCTCGGCACCGCCCCACTTGTAGTGGAAGTCGCAGTGGCTGGCGCCATTCATAATCGTCTGAGTCCGGGTCAGGGTCGCCCTCTCCGAGAAGCCTTCGATGAGGGCGGCATCGCGGTTGCACGAGAGGATAGAGCCGAGGTCGGTCATCCCGAGCCGGCGGTACAGGTCTGCGTAGCGGCAATGGGTCACATTGAACCGCCACTCCCTTGGGGACCGTGTGATCTCCTCGACCTCGAGGGCACCCCCGCGAAACCAGGGCTCCCAATGCGTTGCGAAGGCCTCCAAATCGTCGCTGTCTCCACACATGGCCTCGCCGGTCGCTCTGGCAGCCTCCAGGACTACCTGCTGCAGCAGTTCCCGGGTTCGCTCCTCACCCAACTCGGCACCCACCCTGTCGACGAAGGGCTTGAGGATCCTGGCTTCGATCTCGCGACGAGTCAACACACCAACGCGCTCATTCAGGGTATCAGCCATGTTGGGAGTGTATCCGAGCCGCGCAGGATGGGGCTCAGTTCAGGAGTCGACTGCCCCCGCCGAGTCGCGCGCGGGCCATCTCAATGTAACGGGTCAGGGTCAGGTGCCAGTCGCTGGAGGGGTCCGTGTGTTCGATGGCGGCCTCGGCATGGCGCAGGAGACGCTCGGCCGCAGACGGGCCGAACTGCGCGAAGACGTCGGCGAGCATCTGCTGGGCCGCGACCCAGTCCGGGCTCCCCTTCGGGCCCGCGCTGGCCGCCTTCTCGTACCAGGCAGCGGCCTCCTCGAGCCGGAAGTACTCGAACGCGATGTTGCCGAGACAGAGGCAGGCTGCGGCGACGGCTTCCAAATCGAGGGCCCGCATGGCAACCTTCTCCGCCTGCTCGAACTCACCGAGCTTAAATAGCACATCTGCAAGATCGACAAACCCGTCGGCCCGATGGGCGTAGCCGGGATCGGAGAGGACCTCTTCGAGGATGTCCCTCGCCTCCTCAAAGCGCTCTGTCTCAATGAGTGCGAAGGCCTGCTCGTGAAGAGCCACAGTCCGGTTTTCGCCATCGGACAGCTCTATCGCCCTACCGAAGACCTCTACCGCCTCGTCGTAACGACTCAGGGCCGTCAGCGCCTGACCGGTCACGTAGGCTAGGCTAAAGGCGGTCATATCGCTTACCCCCTCCACCAGATGGCCCGCCCGGAGGTGCTCGAGGGCGAGGTTGGGATTGCCTTGGTCGACGTGGACCCGCCCCAGGAGGTAGCGCTTTATGGCACAATCCTCGTTCTCGGAGAGCAGCCGGTCATCTACCTCAGCCAGGGTGGCGAGCGCCCCCTCAGCATCGCCGAGTTCGAGCTGGCAACTTGCAAGATTGAGGCGTTCAGCCTCCCGCTCCACGCCGGCACTCTGAGCAACAGCGCTCCTATAGGCCATAACAGCACGGTCGAAGGCACCGAGCTTCTGGTGGGCCTGACCGAGGCGCGACCAGCGGCGCCAGTCGAGATGGGTGGGCAGGGTCGCAGCGTCGACTTTTTCGAGCATCCGGGCAGCGCTCTTTGGCGCGCCAACAGCCAGGAGAGCGCAGGCGGCGTGATAGCCAGCAACGGAATCTTCGAGGGCCGACACCCCCTTTAGACCCCGCTTCACCTCCGCAACGGGATCGCCACGATAGGCGGCGAACTCCCAGTAGAGCGCCTGATAGAGTGATTGCTGGACGACGGTCGGATCGGCTCGCGCGGCGGCGCGCAACTCCAGAGCCCCGTTCTCGAGACCGTCCTGCCCGTAGAGGGCGTAGAGGGCGGCGAGGTGAAGGCGATAGATGGCCTGGACCTCGCCTCTCCGAGGACGCTGCGCCGCACTCTCCAGAAGGGCAAAGGCGACTTCGTACTCGCCGCGAGCCAAAGCCTTGAGGGCCGGCTCGAGTTCGGAGAGTGGCGAGCGCCAGAAGGCCACTCCCCAACCTACCACGCACCTGGAGAGTGCGGGCTGTTAAACGTCCAACACGGCGCCCTTCCCGGACCGAGGAACCTCGACCACCATTCGGGCGAAGGTGATGATCAGTTCGCCAAAGTCGGTGTCCCCACCTCGAATCGGAAGCCCTGGACCGCCGGCTCGACCACCACCCTGTCACCAGCGCCGACCTCGCCCCCGATCAGCATCTTAGAGAGGGGCGTCTCGATGCGTTGGCGGATGACGCGCTGGAGCGGCCTTGCCCCGAAGACGGGATCGTACCCGAGTTGGGCAAGGTGTTCCAGGGCAGCGGGCGTAAGACTGAGCCCGATATGCCTTTCGGCCAGCCGCGCCCGGACCCGGTCGAGTTGAATCTCTGCAATAGCCGAGACCTGCACCCTGCTCAGCGCGTGGTAGACGATAATGTCATCTACCCGATTCAAGAACTCGGGCCGGAACTGCTGTTGCAAGAGCCCCATGACCGTCTCCCGAATCCCTTCGTACCCAGCCCCGCTGCGACTCGCCTCGAGGATCTGCGGGCTGCCTATGTTGCTGGTCATGATGACCACGGTATTCCGGAAGTCCACGGTGCGGCCGTGGTTGTCGGTGAGACGACCGTCGTCGAGGAGTTGGAGCAGGGCGTTAAACACGTCCGGGTGAGCCTTCTCGATCTCGTCGAAGAGGAGGACGCTGTACGGCTTGCGGCGAACCGCCTCGGTGAGCTGCCCTCCCTCCTCATAACCTATGTACCCCGGGGGAGCCCCGATCAGCCGGGCGACCGCATGTCTCTCCATATACTCCGACATGTCGAGTCGAACAATATTATCCCCGCTGTCGAAGAGATTCTGAGCGAGGGCCTTGGCGGTCTCCGTCTTGCCGACACCCGTCGGACCGAGGAAGATGAACGAGCCGATGGGTCGGCCCTCGTCGGCGAGCCCGGCCCGCGAGCGGCGGATGGCGTCCGCCACGGCTGCGACCGCCTCATCCTGTCCGACGACGCGCCGATGCAGCTCCTCTTCGAGCCTCAGCAGCTTCTCTCGTTCGCCCTCCATAAGGCGGGAGATCGGGATACCGGTGGACCGACTCACCACCTCAGCCACCTCGTTCTCACCGACCTCGAGTCGGACATAGCTCGCCCCCTCTAGGCGCTCCGACAACTCTCTAAGGGAGATCTCTAGCTTCGGCAGCTGCCCATAGCGGAGTTCGGCCGCTCGATTGAGATCGTAGTCGCGCTCGGCGGCCTCGATCTGGGTCCGGACCCGGTCGAGTTCTTCCTGGGTACCGCGGAGCTCCTCAAGGACGCCGCGCTCCGCCTCCCAGTCGGACTGGGCGGTATGAATCTGATCTTCGAGCCCACGCAGTTCCTCCTCAATCCGGAGGAGCCTGTTGGCGCTGTCGGCATCACTCTCACGCTTTAGCGCCTCCCTCTCGACCTCGATTTGCAGCTTGCGGCGTCTCAGCCCGTCGATCTCCTCCGGGAGGCTATCGAGCTGGACCCGAATGCGGCTCGCCGCCTCGTCGATAAGATCTATGGCTTTGTCGGGGAGTTGACGGTCGGCGATGTACCGATACGACAGAGCCGCCGCCGCGGTGATGGCGGGATCGCTGATCCGTACTCCGTGATGAACTTCGTACTTCTCCTTGATGCCCCGCAGGACGCTGATGGCCTCCTCAACCGAGAGTTCATCCACCAGAATCGGCTGGAAGCGGCGTTCGAGTGCGGCGTCCTTCTCTATGTCGCGGTACTCGTTCAGCGTGGTGGCGCCAACCATGCGGAGCTCGCCGCGGGCGAGGGGCGGCTTGAGCATATTTCCAGCGTCAACCGCACCCTCGGCTTTGCCGGCCCCGACAATGGTATGCAACTCATCGATAAACAGGACGATCTCCCCTTGCGACCGGACCGTTTCCTTGATGACCGCCTTGAGCCGCTCTTCGAACTCGCCACGGTATTTGGCCCCGGCCAGCAGACTGCCCATGTCGAGCTGGATGATCCGCTTGCCCTGAAGACCCTCGGGCACATCCTTGTTCACGATGCGCTGTGCAAGACCCTCGGCGATGGCGGTCTTGCCTACGCCCGGCTCGCCGATCAGAACGGGGTTGTTCTTGGTCCGCCGCAGGAGGATCTGGATCGCGCGGCGAATCTCGTCGTCGCGACCGATGACCGGGTCGAGACTGCCGTCTCGGGCTCGCTGGGTCAGATCGATACCGTAGCGTTGCAGAGCCTCGAAGCTCTGCTCGGAGGTCCTGCTGTCAACCGCCTGCCCCTTACGAATCTCCAGAGCGGCCGCCTCAAGGTCGGCAGCAGCGGGGAGCATAGCGAGATCCTTGGCCCTGCGGCGAAGCCCTACCAGGAGGGTGTCGACAGCCACGAAACTGTCGCCCCACCGCTCGGCCAGCACCTCGGACTCAGCGAAGGCGGCCGCGGTCTCGGCTGCCATGTACTGCCCATCGCCACCCGAGACCTTGGGCAGACCTCCGAGTGCGACCTCAAGCGCGGCGTTGGCCTGTTTGAGATCCCCACCGGCCCGCTCCAAGACCCTCGAGGCCGGACTCTCCGGGTCGGCGAGAAAGGCTGCGGCGAGGTGTGCGGGAGTCAGTGTCTGGTGGTTTCTCGTCCGTGCGATCTGCTGGGCACTTCCCACCAACTGCAATGCGGTTTCAGTCAGACGTTCGGCATTCACTCTGCGATTATAAAATATGAGTGTATTATTGTCAAGTTAGTTGCGTAACTAAAGATCTTCCGGGAACTACATCGAACTGGGGACTATCCCCTTGTGGGTGGAGAGGCCCTTAGCGCTGTCAGCGTTCGAGGCGAAGATCCGGTGAAGCTACCGGCGCGCGGACCGTCCGCTTCGAGGATGCCGCGACCCGGACCGATCAACGCTCAACCTTAGAGCCTATCCGAACCCCCAAAAGGTTGAATAGCTAGACGGATCCTATCCAGAATGGGTTTGCCGAAACCCACTTCTGGAAGATGTGTCTTGAACCAAGCATACTCAAGCTCAAGGATCAACTACTTCCAACTCCCCCGACCTAGCTGGCGCAAGATTAAGAACATCCTTCCCCAACCCAAGTAGAACAACCCAAGCAGAACAAGCGTGGTGGCCGCCCCAGGATCCCTGATCGAGCTGTTATCAGTGGCAGCTGGTACATTACAAGAACAGACTCTTCGGGTCAAGCGTTCTGCACAAGAGATTCCAGGCAACAGCTCGGCCTGTTCCAAAGGATCAGGCGACGGCCGGTGCTACGCCAGGAGAGGCAAGGTCAAATGGAAATGGCAAGCGATCGACAGCAACAGCTGTCCTGCCCCCCTTGGCGGAGAGAGCACTGGTCGTACACCGACAGGGGTAAGCGGGCCAGCAAGCTTCAGCTGCTGGTCGCTAAGCGTGGTGCT
>MPNL01000067.1 GCA_002239005.1 Truepera sp. bin119 | reverse complement strand
ACCGGATAAGGCGAACTGGTTGTTGTATTAGGCGGAAACCCGACTTACGGGCTTCCAGCTAATGTCTCCTAAAGGATAGTATAGGGCTACGCGTCTAAGGGGTCAAGCCCCTAACCGCTCATTCCGTTAGTCTTTATTGGGCGTCCCAAGAATAAGACAGATGGTCGATACGCCCCTCAGGAATTAGTTTTCCCGATTGCGGAATATCATGCACGAAGGGGGGTCGAGGAGAATCGTTTCGAGGTTAGGCGTAAAGACGCATTCTTCCACCTGGGTTTTGACCAAGTGCACTATGATTTTGCAGCGGAGGTAAAGGCGAACCAGTTCTGCCAGATTGATGGGAGGGGCAAGGCTAATCACGGCGGTTTATACGATTCGATATTCTATCCAATGGCAAAAGCCCTTATGGCTCGGAAGCGCGAGATACCGACACCGACATATACACGTCCCGGTGACTGGCGCTATTTCTGGTTTTTTGTACCCATGGTGGTTACCAGCGGAGATATCTATTATGTTGATTCGACCGCGACTGATCCAGAGCCGCAGGAAAGGGACTATGTCACCTTCAAAAGAGAGATTCGGTCGGAGAAACTCAAAGGGACATTCACCATCGACTTCATACGTCAGGATCGACTTGAACGATTCTTTTCGGACTGCCTGCAACCACTAGTGTCAAGGATGGCCGATCTAACAATGAATAACGCAGACTTTGTATTGAAGCAGGGCATTTCGTGGGAGCAATGGCTATCGAGATAGATTTAGTAAGTTTTTGTTACTTTGGTATATAAGCCCCATATTTTGGGTATAGATCGGGGTCGGCGGCGCGGTGGTGGTGGTAGGGCTACTCTTGGTCGTCTTCGCCCTCTTCTCGCCCAGGAGGCGCCACTATCGCGACCGCACGAGCAACTTGGCTACAAATGCCCGTAGGGTCGAATCGTCCCCTGACTGTTCCTGGACCGCACAAAGAGAGTCGTATAGCTCAATGGCCTCCCGAAGGGCTCCCGCCTCACTGTTGCCCCTGCGGGTAGCCCACTGGGTAAGAAGGTCGTGCTCCCGTTTCGAGAGTGTTACCTTAACTCTTTCGGCCATAGCCGAGGATACCTTACCCCCTGTCTCGGGTGACAACGCACCCTAAGACGGGGGCAGCCCCCCCTTGTATCTTCCCTTCCTCTGAGTGGCTAAAGCAGCCTCGAGGCTGACGGTCCGTCCCTCTGTTACGGCCTCATGGGCCGACTCAATTCGCTCGACCGCCGCAAACTACCCAAAAACGGGCACATGTCCACACCTACCCTCCAAGATCGAACTCTTCGGGAGAGCTGCTGGTAGTGGGCACCCAGATGAGGAAGCATGGCGTCAACTGGTAGCGGACTCGCTCGCTAGGACCGTGAACACACGCTAATTAGAAAGGCGGAGGCTACTATCCGGCGGGACCCCGGCACTCGGGGGTTTACCCCACGGGTCCTCCTCCTTTGTGAGGCCTGCTATCTCCACGGCCTGCTGGTAGCCGGGACTCGCGAGGCCAGCGAAGGTGTCCAACACCTCGAGAATCAGCCGCAGGCGCTCGGACCCGGAGAGTCCGACCTTGTTCGGATTCTTCGGATCAGCGGTCATGGCGACCACCACCGGTATGCATAATCCGCCGCGCTGAGAGCCACGAGGAGAGCCTCGAACCTCCCGGCATAGGGTTTTGTACCTAGCTGAATTGCCAATAACGGGTGGTTATGGGGAATTGGAGTGATTTTCCGCTCCCGAAAGACCTCGCAAGGTGAGGTTGTGGCAGGTTTCGTCAAAAAGGTTCTGCCATTCGACATTACTACTGAATGCACCATCCAAACAATCGTCTAAGACCCGAAGCATCATCATATGAGTCTTCAGTGCAAGAACGATGGCGGTTTCGATTACGCGTTGCTCCCCTTTAAAGTAATCCAGGGTCATCCTCTCACCTTGCCGCTCCCACTTCAAGTCGCCAAAAAACTCTGGGGTGAAATGAACATCGGCAGCAGAAAAGATGCGCCAGAACCGCATGAGCTCCTTAACCAGTGGATGTTTGACCGGTATGCTCGGAATGGGACCTGAGCCTCTCCTCCCCTCCTGCAGTTCTTTCCACATCTTCATTCTTGCCCCGTAATCAAGCCACTCCTTTTCAACTGCGGCATCGGCTTTTATAGCGGCCACATATCTAACCGCTTCTATAGCCCTGCGGGTTATCGGTGCGGCGTCATCGGGTTGCCCTTGGCCGATCAATGTGGCGGCAGCCAGGAAAGATTTGTGGCAAATCGGTAGGATTTGCAAGGATCTCTCAAGGGCAATAGGCGCGCCCTTTGGTAGTGCTGGCGCCACCTCTATTGCAAGCCTATAGAGCGTGTCGATGCGTAGACAGGTATCTCGGAACAGTTCGAGCTCTAGTGTCGACTCCAGGTAGCCCCGCTGGATCTTTATGTACTCGATTAAAGACAATCCAATCCCCCTCAAGGAGATTTTATAGTCTGGTTCAACCCTTCAAACGCACTCGCTTCGCTGCGGGAAGTGCTTGCTCGCGTGGCGAGGTTGCTCTACCGGAAGTAGCCCGGATTCCCCCTCCGATACGCGGAGGCCGAATATCGGACGTCCCCTGGCCCGACTGGCCAGCCCCGGGCGAACCTTTTCGGATGAACCTGACTGGGCCTACCGGCACGCCACCGGCGAGGGGCGGACGCACCTCCACGAGGACTGCCCTCAGACCTCTGGAAGAGGTAGACCACCGCCAACCCCTAGAGCGGGGGGGCGAGGCCTACGCCTTGGCCAACCTGGCGACCCTCTGCACCCGCTGTCACCTCGACAAGACCTCACGGGAGACGGTGAAGGACCCGGCCCGGCTCGCCTGGCGGGACTACGGAGTGAACCGCCCGGCACCAGTGCTAGAGCGCCGCGTTGCGGCAGGTCTGGATTTTCCTAGGTCCCCATGGAAAACTTCGAGGGGCCTTAACGGGGCTCTCAGTGGGTCGCGATATCATCACCGTACCTTAATTAGGAGGTAAATCTACAATGGACAACGGTTGTTGCGATCACCTTATTGGTGCAAACGCCGCCCTTCTTTACATCTGTGCAACCCTCATTAAGAGCCTTCCTGACAAGGGTGCCTCTCTTATAAGCGCTTATGAGGAGTCAATGCCTTCGACTCTCGCCGCTATGCTCAGGATTGATGTTGATGATGCAAAGCAATTCAATGGCATGAGGGAAACAATGGCAGATCTCCTTGAGCTTCTCCAAACACCACGCCTTACGCCGCATGACCTAAACTGAATCGCGCGGAACTGTAGCAACAGTCCGACCCCTTTTGGGAGGCTCGGTGCTAAGAAGTCAGCATTTCCCATAAACCCGCGTTATTGGGGATTGGGGGCTATTTTGGGGGGTGACGACAGGTGTCAAATGGTCTAGAAACTTACGTTCCGCCATCCATTAACAAGACTGGTTTCAACTGTCCGTACTGTAGGGCATTTGCCCATCAACTATGGTATCGGACCAGTGCAAGTGAGATAGATCGACACGGATTGCCGGAGATTAGAGAGCAACCTCTGTCCGTTGATCAGGGGCACGGCTATACGATCTACAGTGTTCGCAATCTTCACTTAAGCCAATGTCTCCGCTGCGAGAGATTCGCGGTTTGGTGTTTCGATCAAATGACCTATCCGCGGCGCGACGAAACCGAGGCTCCGCCCGCAAATCCTGATCTACCCAACCACATCAGGAAAATCTATGATGAGGCAGCCTCGATCCTCAGTCTCTCACCCAGAGGGGCAGCGGGACTGCTTAGACTAGCCATTCAGGTGCTCTGCAAGGAACTCGGGCAGCCTGGCAAAAACATCAACGCTGATATCAAGGCACTAGTTGCAGAGGGCCTTGACCCCAAGGTGCAGAAAGCACTTGACTCTATCCGTGTTTTTGGGAATAACGCAGTACACCCTGGTGAGGTTGACATCAGCGATGATCCAGCTACGGCTGGCAAGCTCTTTCTTGTTTTGAACATTATTGGCGTGGAGATGTTCTCGAAACCCAAACTCATCGACGAAATCTATGGTGGTTTACCACAGGAATCACTGTCGCAAATTGAACGGCGCGACGCAACAGCAAGGGCTAGTGACGATTCAAGTACAGACTAAGTAGTAGATGCAGAGCGGCCCCACCACCTCCGCCTGGAGGCCTGCTGCACCTTGTCTCGCTTCCTACAGGCGAGTGCGGGCGTGGCTGGAGGCCTCCGGGCTCGAGGACGGCCCCCTGTTCCGGCCGGTGAGCAAGTCGGGCCTGGTGGCCACGGCCGCCCTGAGCGCCCGCAGCGTGCGCCGGATCATCCAGGCGCGGGCCGAGGCCGCCGGCGTCGAGGGCCGGGTGTCGGGGCACTCGCTCCGGGTCGGCGCCGCGCAGTCGCTCGCCCAGGCGGGTGCCTCCCTGGTGGAGATGCAGCAGGCGGGCCGCTGGCAGTCGCCCTCGATGCCGGGGCACTACGCTCGAGCCGAACTAGCCGACAGACCCGAAGAGTCCGATCTCGGCGCGGTGGCGAGGTTGCGCTACCGGAAGTAGCGCCCCAGCGCCGGGTAGACTGGAGGGTGTCGCGGGGATAGCCCCTATGTGACCGGTTGTCAGTCGGTTCCCCCGCCTTCGTTGAGCGTTTGTGGTGAGCAGGAGCTCGAGAGCTCACGCAGCAAGTGTCGCCGGGGTTCACGCCCCGGCCTTCTTCTGCCCCGCTCGCCACGCGGGGCAGCGCTGCTAGCCCGTAGCGGGGCTCTCAGAGGACAGCAAAAGGCATAAAAAGACAGTGTTTCCAGGTCTCTGCCATGCCCACTACCAGCAGGCGAGGCGGCGCTAGAACCATCGTTTTCTATCCCTCGAGCCCCCCTACCTCTGCCCCCAGGTGAGGGGGTTTTGCCTTTGACTTCCCCCCCCCAATCTCTTGACTTTGTGCTGAGGTGGTCGCCGTCGAAGGGAGGGGGGTAGGGGTACGAACTCGAGGGCAGGGCTAGTCTAGCGCTGTAGCCCACTCAACGCCTGTGCGCATGAGCGCGATACTGTTAATCCAGCCCACATAGCCCGGATGCTCGGGGAGCGACACCTGATACCAGAAATCGCCAGACCTGCGAGTAATCGCCTCGACTCTTATCAGGGTTCCAGCAGGCAAAGGGGTGTACTCCAGGTCCGCCCAGGTTTCCGCCTGAAGCTTGGGCATGAGCGGGGTTCGGTCGCCCAGGAGCCGATAAACCTCCCCGTAGGCCAAGTTATCGAAGCCGACAAGGGTTGACCGCTTATGAATCGGCTCTGCCGTTATCAGCGGGAGACGTACCTCAATCTCACTCCTAGCCACCACGGTTTTGTTCGCAAAGGCATAGGCCGTCAGTTCGATGTCAGAGTCAATATCGGCTATCTCGAACGCCCACGCCGCGCCGATTCGACCCATTTCAGCCTGATGACTCAGCAGCTCGGCCTTCCACACTTCGGGGTCAGCGGGGACCCGGCGAGGCTCTCGCCACTGCTCTAGGGTTCCGTCCTCCCTAAAGTGGGGGATGCTGTAGGTCACGCCGGGCGGGTCGCCGATGCGCGTGTAGATGCGGCGAACGGTCACCCGTACCTCGGCCTCGTCGGGGAGGTCCGACTGAATGAAGAGCTCGATGCTCTCATTGTCGGTGCTCGTCCACTTGAGGTCGAAGGTGACGCTCTCGGCAGCAGCCGAGAGAATGGCGAGGGACGCAAGCAGAGCGACTAAGAATCTCATTTTCAACTCTCCTCTCTCCGCAGAATCCCCCCGGATTCTCACGGAGCGGGCGGCCTACCCCGGCCGTACCCTTTCCCTGTCAGGTTGCCCCGGCGAGCGCTTTCACAATACCGGCCTAGGGTGTCAGGTGAGTCATCTCGAGAGGATCGACCTTGGGCAACTTGGCTGCCGCCTCACGGACATCGAGTTTGCCGGTCACCACATCGGAGATGAGCCGGGTGCGGTATTCGCTCAGGAGGTCAATAGAGGCTTATACCCCATGAGACCTGCGGCGAATTTGCTGCACAACCGTTTCCAGGTTGGCACAGATCTCGTCCTGTTCGTTGACGGGAGGGAGTGGCGTCCTAAACGCCCGAATGTCCGGCATGTATATGGTCTGGTGAGTCGAACCCATCATCAGGCGATGAAACTCCGGCCTCATCGTGAGCAGCACGAAGTAAAGAAACTTCGGTCGCAGCACCGGCCCGCAAATCCAGGCAGCGAAGTCCTGAGTTGTGGCCATTGGTTCCCCGAGAATAGCGGGAAAGCCAACCGAAGCTGTGCGGGAAAGGATGACGGTGTCCTTGGGAAGCAGCCGCGCGGCTGAGTTGGCCAGTCCGACCTCACTCACCTTCTCTTTGGTCTCTTCAATGAAGACAACCTCGCCGCTACGCAGTTGCCAAACATCGGCGAGAGAGACCCATGGGGTGACACACTCTTCTGGAACCCAATATGCGTCCACCTTCCGGCTGGGCGTATGCCCGGTCTCTTGGCGAGCAACTCGTGTCAGCTTCCGCACCCCCCAATGCTTCTGCCAACCCAAGGCCGGATCCGCTGGATCTACGGGCCGCCAGAGCGGCTGCTGCGTCGCTCTGAGCCAACCTACGCCCGTCATCACCCGACCGCGGCCACGGCCTACGCCTTGGCGCCGGAAGCCAGCGAGGACCCGTTCAGTCAAGGAACCTACCGAGGGTTTTTTACCAGCGAGCTTGGCCCGGAAGCGAAGGGCTGCCACTACTAAATAGCTGATCCCAAATGTGCTACAGCGTGGCCGTTCCCGGGGAATGGTTGAACCAGTTCCAGGAATCGCGCCACCGACTGGCACAGATCAAACATCGAACGACAACGATGATTCCGGGTCACGGTGTCGTGCCTGGTCTTCCACAGCCGCTCTATGACATTCACCCACGGGCGATAGGTGGGTTGGAACAGAAGTTCGAACTTCGGGTTCTCTGCCAGCCACCGCCGTGTCTCTCGGCTCTTGTGGATCCCGTAGTTGTCGAGGATGAGCACCACGCGTTTGGCCCGTCGCTACCGGCGACGAAGCTGCTCAAGCAACTTCAGAAACAGCACCGAGATCTTTCGGTGGTGTTCGGTCCAGACCAATCGGCCGGTGTGGGCAGGCAGGGCGCCGGCGAGGTAGTGCTTCTGATTCTGTCCCGGGGTCGGGACTGTGGTCTGCTCCCCGCAACGCATCCAACTCGACCCGATCCGAGGATTGAGGTCCACATCGGCCTCATCGACATAGAACACCTCCGTATAGGGGTCGTTCTCGACCAACGCCGCCTCGATCGTGGCCAGCCGCTCGGCTTTTCTCGGGTCGCGCCGAAACGTCGTCGGACGCGCTCGTCGATACCGATACCGAAGCCTCGCCAGCCACCGTCTCACCGTCGGCGCATGAACCTCGACACCACTTCTGCTCTCCAGCTCCCTGGCCAGCAGTTGCAAACTCCATCGCGAGCGCAGATAGCCCAGCTCTCGCGGGTCCTCCCTGACGATGGTTTCCAGCATCGACAGCACTTCACCGTTCGCCTTCCAGTCGCTTCGTCCCCGGGCTTGCGGGCGAAGGCCGTCTTCACCGTAGGTCTCGTACTTTGCAAACCACTCGCTTTTGATCTACATCTCCGCTCAGCTATTTAGCGCTGCCGAGGCCGGCGCACGACCTGTCTGTATTGGTCTCCGAAGCAACTCGAGCGAGGTCCCGGGGGTCTTACCCCTGAGGCCCTCAACAGCCTAGCTAGCTTGGGGGGGGGCTGACGGCGGATCATCCTCCTCGTCACTAGCTAGTTCTTGGACGGTGGCATTTGTGACGTGCCAGCGTTGTCCGATCCGTTTGAGATCGCCATGAACCATCACGTGATTCCGTGCTTCATGGGCGCTGATTGCTACCGAATAGTTGTTCTGATCGAGCACAGCCCTGACGGACTGGCTCTTGCCATCCAAATACATTTTGAATGTCACCTGCCCTTCGATTTCGTGCTTGTGCCGCGTCAACTTGTGAACGGTGCCAAGGAGTTCAGTAGCCGGTCGGGGTTCCCTCGTGCGAAAAGTGCGTGCGGCTTCCCTGAACGCGCCAGCATCGCTCTCGGAGAACAGGATTCTCCTTTGCCTTTCCGATGTTGGTCTGGTTCTTGCCCAGTTCACGCTAACCTCCAGCCTGCTGGATAGCCCTATCAATTTGGCAACTGCTTCGCAGAAGTTGGCGCTCACGCCTTTAGCCACAGCTTGTTCGAAAGCGGTGGCTCCATCACCTGAATGCGCCCTTTCAGCTGCATCGCGGGAAGCCTCGAGTGCCTGGACAAGACGATAGGTGACTTGTCGTTCATAGGGTTCATCGTCAAACAGCAAGGCCTGATGATTCCCGTACTGAAGCATCGGCAGCGCAGGGGCCATCAGCGTAACGACAAAACTCCCGTGCTCAGTCTGGCCAAGCCGAACCCTCCTCATGTACTCGGCCGCATCCCGGTTGGCACCAGCACGGTAGACCGGCTGCGGCACCGCCGCGGCTGTGGCACATGCCGCTGCCAAGAGCATTTCCCGAGCCTGCGAGACCAGTTCGACGCCTTTGTCGAGAAGGATGGAGCCGTCATCTTCCGGCCCGGGGGTGCGGACCCTGACGACATCGTGGTTCGCGCCAACGAGATCACGATAGACCGCAAGCTCGTCCTGCTCGATGACTTCACTGAGAATACCGATAAGGCGAGAGACTACCGACGCATAGTCGGCAAGACGGTCGGTTCGGGGCAAGATTATCTCGGGACGGCCATCGCCGATGTATATGTCTGCGTGACCCCCATAGGGTTCGGTCTTCGTCCAGCCCTCACCCCGCGCGTAAGCTGCCAGGGCTGCTGGAGAAATCGCCGTCAACGCTCCCGCATCGAGAATCCGTGCCTTCATGGTATGACCCCCGTTCTGGCCCAGTCCATCAACTTCTTGAGGCTTTCGATGTCGAATCGGTTTTGTTTCTCGATAGTAACCGTCACCGTTGCCGTGTTAGCGGTTTCCGAGAATCCTGCAATGGACACCCAGTAAGCGCAACGCCTCATCACAAGTTCCTCGGCTGATATGTTGACCCACCGCTCCTCATCCTCTGGAAGGTCAAGCACGACTAGAATTCGCGGAACGAGTGTCGACTCGCGGAGTAGGTCATAGTTTCGACGGCAAAGCGGGTAGCGAAGTCCTTCTCCCTGTTCGTACTGTTTGAGTCGAACAGTCGCTTTGAGTTGGATATCGAGGCTTGGTCGCATATTCCCCCCCGCCCGTACTTGAATATCGACCCCGTCGCGGTCGAAATCCTGCACGGCGAGCGTGTAACCGGCTCCCGCAGCCACGGCGGCAACATAGGCGCGTGAAAGCGCCTCCTTTTGGTCATTCGATGTGAGAAGTGCGTCGCTCAAAACCCAATCATCTCAACATCTCAAGAAGTTGCATGGCTTCAATGATAAGACCAATCCAACCCGTTTGCCAGAGGGAATCAATCCTGTGACTACCTATCCTTGCGGGCGCGTATACTCGAGCAGGCCAAGCGCATTGGGTTCTCCAAACGGAGTTTTCGGAGGCATTAAAAAGGGGAATTACAAAGAATAGTTGGGGGATTATATATTAGGGTTGACGGTCCAAACGCAGCATCTAGCGGCTCAGCTAGGTAGCCGATTCGTCAGCGCTTTGGGGTCGGCTTGGCTTTGGCTCCCTTGTCGGGCCGGTACCTCAAGATGGC
>MPNL01000066.1 GCA_002239005.1 Truepera sp. bin119 | reverse complement strand
TTCAGTCTTTAGTACACTGTCTTTCCAATCTCTAGGGATGTAATCGCGCCAAGTTGGTTGATGGCTTCCGGTAGTGAAGTCTTGATTGTGCGGCAGCAGACGAATGAGTAGCTTCCAACCGACATCAGGCTGTTCGCTGAGCACAGTCTCTAGAGCAGCTTTCCGCTTCTCAAAGGATGCAGTCGTCTGTACATGCCATGGGAGAAAGATGTCCTCCAATGAATTCGCTGGACGATTGGTCCAATTTCCTCCGGGATCTATCGACGCAATATCGGCCAGAATCACCGCGACCCGCGAGAGATAATCGGGACTCCATGCGAGCGCCTCAAGAGCCCACAAGAGACCAGCCATATAGTGTCTTTGCCAACTTTCTTGGGAAAAAATCTTATGAAACGGAGCCTGATCCAAGTCGACCAGCACAGACTCGACAGCGCTCAAGAACTCATCGGGGGCGGCCTCTGCAAGTAACGGCAACTGCGGATCCAAGCTTGCCCACCGATCCCAGTTCGCATTCCTAAGTAGCCGCCGCACAGCAAGAACAGCAGTTTCCTCCGCCTTACCTTGGGAGCAAGAGGAGAGCGCTTCAGGTCTGCTTCCGACTAATGCCAGCGTTTCAGCGAGCCCCTCTCTAAGCAGCGTAGAGTGCTTCAGCTTTTTCCCGTAGATGACGGCAGCGTACCTCTCTTCCTTCGGCAGATCGAACTGCGGGTCTCGTTCCCCCAGAACTGTGACTGCCATCTCTTTAAGCCGATCAAGATCTTCATCCGTTATTCGGCTGCCCAACGCGCTCCAGGCTTCGCCCCGCGCAACCAACCGCCACTTCTCGTCACGTTGAATTAGGGGAGCACCTGGGCGCAACACATCAGCCCGCAAGGTCTCGAGCCACCCCCCATAGTCTTGCCCCACGAGCTCTCCTATAGCCGCTCTGTCAGCCTCACTCGTGCCATCCCACTTTCCCACCAATCCTGCTTGTGCAAGTTGCCGGGCGTTGTCCCACGTGGCATAGGGAGGAAGAGCCCCAGGCCCCGAAAGGTACCTCCGAAGAGCCGATATTTGACCATCACCAATCCTGGCCAGTTCGCGAGCACGGGCACTCGAATAACCCGCCTCCTCAAGAAGAGCCTCAATCTGCCTTCGGGCTGGGCTTCGTAGTCTGACAATCTCCGGTCTGTCTCCCGGCAGCGCACCACAAGGAACGATTACTGCGTGGCCCTTGCTTGTAGCGAGTGTCTGAAGACCCATACTCGCACCAGAATCAAGATCCAACCGAGTGCTTACGACAAAAACGTGCGGACGGGGCAATTCAACATAGGAACGCCAGGCCTCTTCGTCGCTGATAAACAGGCATCGATGGGCATGAGTGCTTCCTTCCTCGCTATCGAGTGAAGCAAGGTAAGCCGCAACAAAATCCTCCACGCCATGTTCGCTCTCCGCAAACAGGTACAACTTCTGGGTTTCGCCATTGAACAGATCTTTCAATGCATCGCACGCACTTGGATTTGCGGCCGTGAATAGCGCGGGTGGCAGGAGGGGATCATCGGCATTACCTGACTGGACTATCAGATCCCAGTGTTCACGTGGGGTAGTAATATCGCCCACGCGTGGTGTGATTTCAATCTTCTTCGCCACCCACTTACCGAGGGCAGGGAACTCCCGCAACCAGTCCGCGAGCTTGACACCATCGATGATTCGAACTTCCTTCCAACCTTCGTTTTTTCTGCTTTCTAGCCACTTTCTCTGTTCCGGTTCATTCCAACCGCCCGAACCGGTGGACCGGGGAGTCACGAATACGAAGGATGCCTTGCTCCGGTCAATGCCTGCATCGTCCAGGTCACGTGTCCTCTTCCTGAACTCTTCAGTTGCCTTCGCTTGCGGATTTGCGCCGGTACCGATCTCCCAATAGGACTTGCCTTCTGGAACGAATTCACGAAACGCCTCTTCCGCATAGACGATGCCGTCCAAACCGGGCTGGTTCACACTCTCCCCGTAAGGAATGCGGCATATGCCCGGGTCAGACACCGACTGCTTGACAAGCAAGTAGATTAATTCCGGGATTGCCTCCTGACTTTCTCGGGTATCCGCGTATCGCTCGAGATGGAAGTCGTGAATGATGTGGGTGTGATCCATATTATACAGATTATCAAGGGTTGAGCGGGTTGCTGATTCACTGTCCTGAACGCCCTATACCGCGACCGCGCTCAACTCGGTCAGCCCCGCACTCTCCAAACCTTAGTTGGGGTTGCTAGGTAAGAGCAGGCCAAACTATCAGCTATATGAGAGACGCTCTCCAGCGATGGCTGCGGGGCCAACCGATCGGATTTGGAGTGTTCGGGAATCGCTTCGCTCACCCACTTATTCGGGTGGGGAGCAGAGATAATCTCACACTACGACCGGATTAAACCTTGTTTCTGTGGAGTAGTCAGTAGGAGTAAGCCAAGCCATGAAAGCCTACTCCAACGATCTCAGAGACTGCTGCGTCTTTGGTTCGACAATAGAATCCCCCAAATCCGCCGCGCAGCATCAGTGAAATGCTGAACCTCGTCAGGCGTCAGCGGCCGATCGAGGATAGAACGCTCCCGGTAAGAGAGCCACTTCTTGAGCACCTGATAGCCACCGAGCTGGTAGCGCCAGACGGCGGCAGGAACATTGCACCAGTGGGCGCGGTCGTTCAGGTAGATGTCGAAGGTGGTCTCGCCAACCAGACGAGTCTGATCTTGGGTGGGACAGGCGTCAGCTAGGGCAGCGCGCTCCCTGGAAGTGTAGTTGCGCTCAAGTAAGTGACCCTGACCCGGCATCACCGCTCCGCCCGCTCCGAGACGGCCCCAGCCAACGGTGAGTGCGAAGTCGTCACCACTCATGTTGCGATCGTCGATTGTGGTAGGGACGGCGATGGCAGCCGATTCTGACCGCAGTGGCGCTTGAGTGATACCAGGCACGGGCGTGTCGGGACCGAGCAGCTGGGCCAGTTCTCGACCCCGCGCTGCCGATTCTGCAAGCACTTCCGCCGCACTATCGCCTTCGCCAAAGGTCGGATTCTCGCTGGCGCAAGGTCCGATTCTCGCTGGCGCTCGGATCGGGTCGGGCCAACCGGGAAGTGGAATGCGGGGCCATTCCATCCGCAGTGCCCCGGCATTGGCCTCGCGGTAGGTGGGATCATGGAGGGTGGCGAGGACATGGTAGAAGAGGTCTTCCACACCCAGACCGAGACGCTCGAGATAGCTCTTCGCTGCCCCTGAAAGATTGGCGCGTCGAAGGACGGACTCTCCGGGTCGGATGTCATCACCGCTAGCGGTCTCGCCGGTAGCTTCGTCGCGGAGCCATAAAGGGATATAAGCGGTGCTGCCATCCATGTGATTGATGTCGCCCATATTCAAGGCCACTGGTGGGGGTGACCATGTCCGACGCTGTTTCTGTGGCGTAGCCAGCCACAGATTCCCCTCGAACACATGTGGCCTGTAGTCAGGACGTGGACGATCAAGCAGACCACTATCCGCCTCCCAGTAGAGCCAGCGATTGTCGAATGGGCGGTAGGTATGACGGATGAATCCGCTCTCGTTCGGACCACCGCGCCTGAGTAGTGCATCGCGTGTTGCTCGAGCATCGAACCGCGCCGTGGTCTTCATCACTCCGGGATAGCGCCGAGCGATCTCCTCATGGCTCAGGTCTGGATTGAAGTAGTCGCTGATGCGTACCTCGAGTCGGTCGAGGTCAACATCGATGAGGAACGAATCGCGGCTGGTCTTAACCCCAGGAAACGACCCGGGGAACAGTTCAGGCAATGTGGGCCAGTCGAACCAGTCAGCGCTCACCGAAGTCGGCGCGAAGGGCAGACCGAGCGGCAATATCGGCTCAATGCTTTCGTAGAGCTTCTCCGGTTCCGTCTCTGCCGTCGCCAACAGTTCCTCGCGCTTGGTTTGGCCCCAGAGATGACGGAAGTCGATTCCTGAGGTCGGACCCGAAGAGTCCGTCCTTGTGTGATCGGTCTTGCGTACCAGTGTCGCGATGGCGGTCCCGACCTGGATGCCGACCGGGTCGCCCGGCGTTGAGAAGATGCTGGGGTCTGGTAGTCCGCCGGGGGTGAGCTTGCCGGTCTTGTACTTGTCGCCATTTAAGCAGTCGATCCGAATCAGATCGAACGCCTCGAGGTAACGCTCCCGCATCCCGGTGAAGGAGAGTCCGTCGAGCCAGGAGTAGTTGGAGATGAAGCAGACCACGCCCCGACCGCTCTGTTCAGCGATACGTCGTTCGGCCATCCGGAAGAAGCGGACATAGAGATCGTTCAGCCCTTGACCTTCGGGGGGGCGTACCTGCTGGGTTGAGCGGTAAGCTTCCGAGAGT
The DNA here is from genome assembly GCA_002239005.1 of Truepera sp. bin119. Taxonomy (GTDB): domain Bacteria; phylum Deinococcota; class Deinococci; order Deinococcales; family Trueperaceae; genus MPNL01. Next base: position 5,788 of record MPNL01000066.1, on the reverse strand, counting down.
CTCCGCTCCTCTTCCCCTTCGACTGCCATGCCGGCAAAGCCGTTGTAGGGGGGATTGCCGAGGATCACCAGGATCGGCCTCTCCTGCTTGACCTGTTCGGCCCGGTCGCGCTCTTCCTGTAGTTCGGGGAATAGCGGTAACGGTTTCTCTTTCGCTATCCTCGGTTCCCAGCCGGTCAGGGCGTTGGTGAGGAAGACCTGCGCCCGCTCGGTCCCATCAGTGGCTAGCGCCGCGTCGAGATCTTCCATAGTGACCCCGACCTGCAGGTGGGCGACGACGAAGGGGGCGGGCATGAGTTCGAAGCCGAACAGGCGCTTGGTGGCTGCCTGCTTCACCCGGGAACCTGCGAGTGCGCCCAGGCCCTGGTCTTGGAGATTGGCAGCGATGCGGCGGAGCACTTCTGCCAGATAGGCTCCGGTGCCGCAGCAGGGGTCGAGGAGGTAGACGTTCTCCGCTGCCAGTCCGTCGGGGATGTCGAGATCGTCTTTGAGTGCTTTGTCTACTCGGGCAACCATGTAGCGAACTACTTCGGTCGGGGTGTACCAGACCCCCAGCTGCTTACGGAGTTCGGGGTCGAAGGCCTCGAGGAAGGGTTCGTAGAAGTAGGGGACCGCCTCGCCCTCACTAAAGCGGGCGAAGAAGGCAGGTCTATCCACCCGGCCCAAAGCGGCTGCGGTCCAGTCGAGCAGTTCGACCAGGCCGAGCGGTTGCAATCTACCGGGATCTGATAGCTGCTGGAACAGTGCCCGTAACACCGGGGCTCGCAGGTGCCAGACGGCGGTACGCCAGTCGAAGGTGTCTGTGGGGGCTGTGGGTTGCGGGAGGGTGGGGGGTGGGGTTTGCCTGGACCAGAGCACCCAGGCGGAGAAGATGCCGTAGAAGAGGGTCTGTACCAGGGTCGAGTGGAAGAAGTGCCTCCCCCGGTCGCCCTGGAAGCGGACGCCTAGTGCCTGCTCGAGGGCTGAGCGCACCGCTAGGAGCGAGGGGGCGTCTCCGGCCGCTTCGACTCGAGCGAGGGCGTCGCGGGCATAGGAGGCGAGCAGCCAGGCGAGGTCCTTCGGTTCGATCAGGGTCGTGCGGTGCGAGAGGGCGCGGCGCAGGTACTCGCCGAGGCTCTGGCCGACTTGGTGGGCGAAGGTGCGTGGTTGCTCCAAGCGGCGGTCGAACGCTTCGGGGCTGTCTGCCAGTCGAAGGGTCTCGAGCTTGGTCGGGCGGCCCGAGGTGTCCCTGCCCACCAGCACGAAGTCGCAGCTATTGGTCACCAGCACCAGCCGGTAGCGCTCCTGGTAGCGACTGATCTGGTCGCTCTCCGTGGCCAGCCAGACATCATCTGAAAGCGGTTTCAGTTCGACCACACCCCGTTCAGGCAGTTGCTGGTGCGGTCGGTCTCGGCTTCGACGGGTCTGCAACTGTTTGGCTGCAAAGAGGCCGAAGTCGGGGTGGCCGGCGCCCGAGTCGGCGAGTTCACCGATGCAGACTACCTTCGGTTTAAGGGTTGCACCGACGGCGTTGAGCAGGTTAGCGAGTGCCGGGTAGTACGACCGTTCTCCGGTGGCACCCCCTGACGCCCGGATCTGGCGCAGTTCCGTAAAGTAGGTCTCGAGGGCTTTGGCTAGCTTTGGGTTTGTTTTCGCCATGGTCTCTGTTGTCGCCGAGCAGAGTGCAGCGTGCAAGTCTACCACCGCAGCGTAGACCGAGCACGATCTGCTGGCAATAGCGGCCGTAGCGCTGCAAGCGATGGCGAGCACGATGTCAAGGTGTCGGCACTGCGCCCCCTCCATCCGAGCCGGTAATGCCAGATCGGGTCGGGTTTGCACCCGAGATCAACCCGTCACTGCAACCCTCAGCGACATGCCCGCCCTTGCGCTCGGCTCGCACCCGGCACGGCTGGAGCCGATCCTCAATCGAGGTGTCGAACTGATTGGCGGAAGAATAGCGGGCGTAGAGGGCATATAGAGGGGCGTGGCAAGACCCTTCCCGATTGAATCAGCTCGCCGAAGTCGTTTTCAGCTTCCATACACTGATCAGGAGTATCGCCCATTCTATGGATATCATCCAGGACGGGTTGATCGTTGCGTGAGGGGTAACAAACACCGGTCACCAAGCCAAATCTCAGACATCCGCTCGTCCTGGAGGGAACCCAGCCCCTACTAATGGATTCCCCTTTGCAGGACATTCTCGAGGCTGTTTCGTGCCTGAACTCGTGCGAGCGCAAAGGATTCGCGTGGTGGACGTGGCTGAGCGAAAAGGCGATGGTGACCGGCATATACGCAGGTTTCACCAAGACGGATCCCGACTGTGACGGGCTCTTTTGAAGGTGCTCAACTCCTGGTTATTGAGGCACCGCGGGGTCCGGGCCCCATTGAGCTGTAGGTCCGGCGCGCAACACCGGAGTACGGATTCCGGCCCTTGCGGCCCCGGCCCGCCGCTGTTCCGGGCAAGCTAGGCCGGCGCTCCGGGTCAATCCGACGGGTCTGCGACCACCTCCCGCGTTTCGGCCAGCACTTGGTCGACCACGCAGCGCAGAGCCTCCTCCTGACTGTCTCCCTCCAGGCGACGCAGACGGTAGAGGTCGACCTGACGATCTGCACCGGCACCTTCCCTGACGATGGTCAACGCGTGGCGCACCTCGGCCTCGCACTCGAGCGCGCGGGCATCAGCGGCGAGTTCCTCGATGAGTTCGGCGAGGTAGTCGTCGATATCCATGCGCGCGCCTGTACCGGTCCGGTCACCGAAGAGGGCGAATACGCCGTAGCGCTGGGCAATCCAGCGATCCTCCGCGATGAGTTCGGTGAGCGGCTCGGGCGGCAGGGCGCCATCCCGGTCCCAGCGCAGCAGCCACCTTACCAGCGATGCGTAAAGCGCTGCGATGCTCACCACATCCTCAAGGCGTGTGCAGACGTCGCAAATGCGCATCTCCACCGTCGGATAGGCATGGGCCGGGCGGATGTCCCACCACAACTCGCTGCCGTCCTCGATGAATTCACGGCGCCGGTACTCTGCAACCAGCCGGTCATACTCCGCCCAGGACCGCAGCGGTCCGGGCATGCCGGTCCGCGGCAGGCTGCCGAACAGGATCAGACGGTAGGACTTGAACCCCGTCTCGTGCCCACCACTGAACGGCGACGACGTGGACAGGGCATGGAGCAGGGGTAGGTAGCGCCGGAGCGCAGTCATGACCCGGATACGCGAATCCGCGTCGCCAAAGCCGGCATGGATGTGCATTCCCCCGACGACGGCGCGCCGCACGGTCTCCTGGAACGTGGTCGCGAACCGCGCGTAACGCTCGCGAGGCGTCCTCATCTGCGCGGTCCAAGCGGCAAAGGGGTGGGTGGACGCGGCCATCACCGCCGCCCCGTGCCGTTCGGCCGCCGCGATGACGAGGCTCCGGGTTTCGCGCAACGCCTCGCGCAGTTCGGCAACTGACGCACAGGCCCGGGTATTAGTCTCGACCTGTGACCGGAGTAATTCCCGCACGATCTTGTGCGGTCCGCTTGTCTTCTCGCAGATTTCGAAGATGCCCGGATCGGGGTCGGCAAGGAGATTGCGGGTTTCGGGATCGACCAGAAAAAATTCCTCTTCCACTCCGAGCGTGATCGCGAGGTCTTCCCGGTTCTCAGCAGCTGTCACGGCCCGCACCAAATGCCCGGCCGGAACGAGCCGCAGCGCACAGTGGTGGCCAATACCCCCTCTGCAGCGGCAGGGATGACCGCAAATATATGCGAAGGCGTGAACGTGGGGTCGTAGTGTGAGATTGTCTCATACTCCCTTGCCATTCTCCAAAATGAGGTTGTCCCCGTCTGGAAGGAGATTTCTCGATCTCCCTTCTCCTAATATTACAACTCGGTGAGCCCATTCGAGAACCGCCCCTTCGCTTCTTATTACGACCCCCGTACCGGCACCAATTCCAAAATCACGGGTTCTGCCACAGTCTGGCACGCATCTCCAAGGACGGATTCGCTGGATCTGGCAGGGGGGAGATAATCTCACGTCACTGCCCTCAGGTTACAATCAAGGAAATTTTTATTTTGAGGCATGAGAGTTCCGTTCCCGATCGACCGCTTCCACCGCTGCCACTCTTTGAAAGACGTGGGAGGAGTAGGAGTGCGCCGGCTTGCGCTCAGGGTCAAAGCTTGGTTCGCAAGGCACCCCCGCTACCATATCCACTTATATATCATGGCTCAACCAGGTCGAGCGCCGGTTCGGCATTATCACCCAGATGGCCATCCGCCGCGGCTCATTTTCCAGCGTCAGAGAGCCGGTAAGCAGGATCAAACTCTTCGTCGAGCACTGCAGCGCCAAAGCCACCCCCTTCAGGTGGACCGCAACTGCAAACTCAATACTCGCAACAGTCCAACGACTTTGCGCCTATATCTCTGGGACGCAACACCAGGCGGCCATGCCCGGCATCCCTGAAGCCGCAGGCCGTGTAGAACCGGGATGGCCTCAGGGGAAAACCGGGCGACCCGAAGGAGGAGCGTTGTGAAGGCGATCACGGGTGCAAGCGGCCGTATCGGCAGTGTGCTCGCCCAAGCCCTGGCCAAGCGGGACGGCAACCACTCTGTCCGGGCGATCGATCTCGAGAGGCGGGGCTGGGCCGCAAAGCTCGACATCGAGTGGGTGAAAGGCGACATTCTTGACCGGGAATCGCTCCGTGCCGCCTTCGCGGGCGCGGATGTCGTCTATCATCTCGCTGCCCTGGTCTCGATCGACAACGACCGGGCGGGCGAACTCCGGACCATGAATGTGACGGGCACGCGCAACGTCGTCGAGGCCGCCCTCGAATGCGGCGTGAGGCGGCTGATCCACTTCTCCTCGATTCATGCCTACGACCAGGACCCATTGGACGAGATTCTCGATGAAACCCGCGACCCGGCAAGCGGCGCGCATCACGATCCCTACGATCGGTCGAAGGCTGCCAGTGAGCAGGAAGTCCGTCGCGGCGTTGAACTCGGACTGGACGCCGTTATCCTGAACCCGACCGGGGTGATCGGTCCCTTCGACAGCCAACCCTCGCATATAGGACAGTTCTTCCTCAATCTGCATCGGCGCCGGATTCCAGCGTTGGTCGTCGGCGGCTTCGACTGGGTCGATGTGCGCGACGTCGTCGCCGCCGCGCTCGCCGCCGAGAAACGCGGGGGAAGCGGCGAGAACTATATCCTGGCCGGAGGCTGGCATTCCACCCACGAATTGAAGCAATTGTCCCAGCTGGTGACGGGCGTTCCAGCGCCCGGTCTCGTCCTCCCGATGTTCCTGGCCCGTCTGTGGGCACCCTTCCAGGTCGCCCTCGACCGCCACCGCGGCCGCCGCCCACTCTTCACGCCGGCCGCCCTACACGCCCTGGGCGGCGGCAATCACCGGATATCCAGTGCCAAGGCGCGCGCGGAACTCGGCTTCAGCCCCCGGCCGGTGGCGGAATCGGTGAGGGACGCCTATCGCTGGTTCGAGGAACAGGGCATGCTCGGAGGAACGGCTTGAGATGACCGAGGAGCAGATTCACGGCGTGCTGGTCTGGACGGTCGTCGCAGCGGGCGTTCCGGTCTTCCTGTACCTGCTCCGCAAGGCAGCACCCTATGGCCGACATTATGCGGGCACCGGATGGGGACCGCACATCCCCAGCAGGCTCGGCTGGATCATGGAGATTGGTAGGGCTAGTTCGATGAGGAGCAGGCGAGTGAAGAAGCCAGGGTTCGCATGCTCGCTTATGCTCTTGGCTGCCGTCGCCCTCGCCGATGTCGAGGTGGGCGATCGAGCTTACGGTTCCGGGGCCTTTTCCCAGGCCATCGCC
>MPNL01000065.1 GCA_002239005.1 Truepera sp. bin119 | reverse complement strand
ACCGGTGCTCCCTGCAGCTCTTGAACCGGACCCGAAGCTCCAGTCCGAAGAACCCGTCCTTGCAGCTCGCCGAAGGTACCTCGGTGCGGGGAACAGCAAGGGCGGACTCTTCGGGTTGACTCACAGGCGTCACCCCTGAAGCGATCCGGCGGCTAGCAGTCCGCCTGGGCAACATGCCAGCTGCTTCCACGACCAGCGGGTCCAACGGCTGGCCAGCACCAGCTTGCAGGCCGATGAGCGCTGGGGGGGTGCCGCCTTGCCGTCAGTGCCGCTGGGGCAGGTCCGGCGCCGAAACGCGCCGGTTGCCGGCAGACCTGCGCCACACTAGGCCGCGGCCCGGTGTGAGCAGGAACACCGCCACGAAGATGGCGGTCGCTAGGTCGCGGGCGGCGGGCTGGTAGCCGTGCGGGTCCTGGCCTAGCCCCATCAGGGTCGTAAGGGCGATCGCCTCGCCCCCGACCCGCGCCACCACGTCGCCGATGATACTGGTGGTCGCGACCACGGCGAGCGGGCCGTCGAGCGGCACCGCTTCGAGTTCGGGCAGGCTGAGAGCTTCCTGGGCGTAACCCCAGCCGACCACGCAGCAGACGGTGAGCATCGCGAACAAGGTTTTCATGGCACACCTTTCGGCATCGGCATAACGGTGTCGTTCCGCCACTTAGCGATGATACATTGTCAGTAACGGGGTATCAAGAAGCTGTCGATCACCGGCTTCAGATCGTCAAAATCGAGATCTGGACAGGCGTTGCTCGGCGTTCCCATGGGATCCGTCCAAGTGTACTATTGGGAACGTGTAGCCATCGATGGTACGCCGGAGAGCAGTTGCCGGCAGCTCGAGCACAGGCCGTAGAGCGTGAGTTCGTGCCTGGCCACGCTGAAACCGCTGGGGAGCGTCGCTCCGTCGAGCGCGGCGGCCGGGCACGTGCCCTCGACGTCGAACACGCGGTGGCAACTGTTGCAGTAGAAGTGGTGGTGGTGCCTCTTGCGTGTGAGTTCGACGCGGGTGGCCTGGTCGGGGAGGTGCACCTCACTGACCTCGCCGTCCTGGATGAGGTTCTTGAGGTGTCGGTAGACGGTGGTCAGGCCGAGCAATGGTTCCCAATCCCGGGCCAGGCGATGGAGCTCCTCGATGCTCAAGGGACCCTGCGCGCCCTCCAGAACGCGCATTACCGCGCTGCGTTGTCTGGTTTTTCGCTGCATAGGCCTCCTTAGGAAGCACGACTGCTGACGGTCAATTCTCGATAAGGATCATACTACAGCCCCGAAGGCCCCAGCCAGACCCGGGCCCTCTGCGGTGCGGCCGCTTCTTCGCCCCCTTCGCTAGCAGATCGATGCCACAGGGAACACCCGCTGGCGGTTCAGGCACGGCCCGCCTTCGCCATGCCTCTTCGGCGTCGGTGCCACACCCACCAACACCAAGCCACGATCACCAGCGTGAGGGCCCCGCTGAGCCCGCCAAGCGCACCAGAACGGGCCGCCGCTGCCGCCACCGCAACTCCCGCAGGTACGCAAAGTCATCCCACCAGGCGGCAGCCAGGTCGAGCATCATCTCCTCACTCACCCCCAATAGCCTCGGATCGAGCGGCGTGACCAGCTCGGACTCGGACAGCCTGAAGGTTTGGAAGGTCTCGAAACGTACGTCGTCGAGGATGAAATCGGGTCGGGCTTCGATGACCTGCGGGCCAGTTCCCACGTGCAGCGAGGCGGCGAACACGATCGAAGTTCCATTTGCATCTGGGTAATGCCAGTCAGGGAAATACGTGGCGAACACGAAACCCGGGCGTGCCACGCATGAATCCTTCGTTTCGAAAGGCACCTGCAAGTTCGTCAGCATCGAAACCAAGGCGCGCTCCAGGTGCTCCGTGACCCTTGCTCGCTGCGCCTCGTCTGCGGCAGCATCGCCGCTACGGAGCAGCACGTGGACGGTGCGGGGCTCGAGGCAGAGGCGGAGGTCACCGAGGTCTCGGTAGTAGGCTTCGTGAGCGTTGGCTAGAGCTCCTGAAGAGCGTGTGGAGTCCGAGGAGCGCCGGGAGGAGTGGGAGGCAGCACCGCATGGCGCTGTTTAGGCTAGCATGCTGCTCAAAACGAAAGAAAGCCAGTTACGCTTCTCTGAGAGGGCCGGTTCAAATAGGGTAACTACTCAGGCCCTAGCCAGGTCTGGCATGATGGGATCACCCTGAAATGCGCAGGTCAACGCCTCAAGCAGATCAAGACCCTGCTTCCTTAGGGTACTGAGATAACCTCGGATACGACAGAAGATCTGTGCTCCCAGAAGCGAGCGGAACCCACAACTGATCTTCTGTTTTAGCTTCACCATCCTCAAGTCCCTCTCGGCTTGGTTGTTATCAAACGGGACCGATAGGTCCCGGGTGAACCGCAACACCTCCTGCTTGCGCTTCTGTAAGCGCAGCAGCAGGTTCTGAGCTTTCGAGCGGCTCAACTCTCCCTTCTCCCCAGCCTTCCTAACCGGCAGTGGGTTCAGCGCCAAGCCTTGCTCAAGTAGGTGATCGTATGCCGTAGCGACCGCGCGCTGTTGAGCCGCGTTCAAAGGCCGTCGTTGCCTGGCAAGGTGAGCGTCAACCAGCAGTTCCGCCAGGTTCAAAGCCCAACTCTCTCCCTTGGCCTCCCACACCCCTAGGAGCTCTCTTCTGAGCTAGGCGTTGCAGGCTACATGCTCGCAGCTATAGCCAGGTTCATAGTAGCTAGCGTACTGGTCAGGCACCACCCTGCCGCTAAAGGATGGCAAGATCCCGATCTGCTGGTGTGCGGCGGAAGCTGTAATAGGTCAACCGGGGGGTGCTTACCACCTGCACCCAGTGGTTGCTCCCGTTGAGGTAGCAGCCGGTCTCATCAACATGGATGAGGTCCGCCTCCTGCAACGATGCAAGGACAGATTCGCTGGATCTGATCGCCTGTTCCACCTCGGCAAGTTGCTCGAACAGCCGCCGCTGCATCCGGTAGAGGCTCCCTTCACTCGGCCGGTGACCTAGTAACTCGTGACTGAGGTCGGCCAGGCGTTCGAAGGGAATGAACTGCCTCTGCATCAAGTAACTCATCAATCCCTGGTAGTTGGCACCGTAGCTCGCGCCGGCACTCACGCCCGCTGGGTAGCGCCCGCGGTGGACCTGTTGGCAGCCGGGGCAGACCTTCACTTCCCGCTGATACTCGGTAACCTCCAGGCGCAAGCGGGGAAGCTCGAAAACCTGAGCGCGCTCGCCAGGCACCCCATCCAGGTCGATGAGGGGGTGACCGCAACTGCAATGCTCGGTCTCCAACCGGCAGTTTACTACCTTGTCGGGATCACTCACGAATTCGAGAGTGTGGCCTTTGTGACCTCTCTGACCCCCTCGCTTGCGTTCGCTTTTGTTCCTTAGCTTGGGGTAGCGCCTCTGATCTTGCGAGGGGGGTTGGTGGCTGGTGCGGCTGCGAAGGACGGACAAGAACGGCTTCGTTGGACCCGTAGAGTCCGTTTTCGCTTCGGGTCTGAGTCAGCAGCTTAGCCAGCCTCCTCTCTACCTCCGTAAGGCGCTCTTGCAACTCAGCAACTTCAGCTTTAAGCAGGGCGTTCTCCTGCTCCAACTCAGCGTTTCTACTCTCCAATTCAGCCTTACGCCTCAGGAGTTCCTGGTGACTCGCCGCTTGCATCCTCTTGGCTCAACTCTACCCCTGCTATGGGGGGGCGTGAGTAGTTACGAATCAAGTATCTGAAGGGATCGTCATCGTTGGTTGGGGCGGAGAAAGGAAGCTGAGTGACTTGCCTGGTGTAAACGGAATGTTTGGCGATTATGCACTTGACAAATCCAAGTCTTAGAATCACCAAGACTTCCGCTGGTGTCCGGTAGCCCAGGGCCTGATGCGGCCTTCGGTCGTTGTAGAACCGGAAGTATTCTTGCAGCCCTCGGCGGGCCTCAATGCCGTTGCCGTAGGCCTTCAGGTAGACCTCCTCGTACTTCACCGTCCGCCACAGCCGCTCGACAAATATGTTGTCCTGGCACCTGCCCCTGCCGTCCATGCTGATCTTCACCCGGTGGTCCTGGAGTATCTGCCTGAACTCGCGGCTGGTGAACTGGCTCCCCTGGTCGCTAGTGAACACCTCCGGCCTTCCCCAGCCCAGCGCCAAGAACGGACTCTTCGGGTCCTGCAGCGCGTCAACGCAGAAGTTCACCTCCATAGTGTTGGATAGCTTCCAGGCCACCAGGTACCGGCTGTGCCAGTCCATGATGGCGATCAGGTAGAGGAATCCCCGGGCCATGGCCAGGTAGGTGATGTCGGCCGCCCATACCTGGTTCGCCCGGGTGATCGTCAGATCGCTAAGCAGCTAGGGATACACTCGCCGTTCCGGCGCTGGTTGGCTGGTGCGAGGCTGCCGGTAGCTGGCCCGCAGTCCCATCAGTCTCATGAGCCGCTGCACCCGCTTCCAGCTTACCACCATACCCTGCCGGTCCAGCGAAGCCTTCATCCGCCTGGAACCGTAGCAGGGGGTTTCCAGCTACTGGCGGTCCAGCTCCCTCATCAGGGACAGGTCCTGTTGCCAGGTCCCCTTGGGGCGGTAGTAGAGGCTGGAGCGGCTGACTCCCAGCAGCTGGCACTGCCGCGCTATCGACAGGGAGCCATGTTGCCGGTCTACCAGCTCACGCCGCTGTGCTGGGGTCATAGACCGGACCTTTCCTCCAAGAAATCCCACTCCACCTTGAGCTGGCCGATCTGCTGGTACAGCCGAGCCACCAGGGCGTCCTTGCTCTTCTGCGCCTTGCCCTTACTGGTCCCGTTGCCCTGGTCGAAGATAGTAGCCGCGCCACCTCACAGGGCCTTCTTCCAAGTCTGAATCTGGCTGGGGTGAACCTGGTACCGGGCGGCCAACTCGGCCACCGTCTGCTCGCCCTTCATTGCCTCCAGTGCAACTTTGGCCTTAAAGGCCGGGCTGTGCTTTCTCCGCTCTCTGGACATTCCCCGCTCCTCCTCGACAGCTATCGCTGCCCTCAGTCTAGGAGCAGGATTCCCACTTAACCACCTGTCCAGTTTTCCGGGTCCACCTCAGTTCACATGGTGCAGGAAGCACCAGGACTGGCCTCCCCCTTTGGGGGGTAGAGATAATCTCACGTTACGACCCGCTGATTTAGAATCCTTAGAAAGTTGACTCCGTTTGCACAAGCCTTCAGGTCGTCCCAGTTCAAGCAAAGCATAACGTTGCAGGGGGGACGACCCGCTAGGTCTGGGCCTACAAGTACGTTGCTTTGTAATCGCCGTAGTGATAAAAATGGTTGGTTTTAATGCCACAGAGGTAAAGGATCATTAAAGGTTGACCAGAGCGGCAAACCTGCTGCTGCTTCGGCATCATCGAGTAAAGCCTCTGTCAAAAGTTGTCGTAGCGCAGCTTCATCCATAGCGATACCAATAAACACGAGCTGCTGTACTCGGTCGCCCCATAGAGGGTGCCAACTGGCTTCGATAGCGGCCTTTTCATCATCATCAACTTCCCAACTATCTTTGTTTTGGGTGTGCCACCAAGTGCCAATGGGCTCTAAGATATGTGACTGACCCGCTTTGGAGTAAAGACCAATATAAGCAGGGCGCGTCGCCAACCAAAACATTCCTTTAGCCCGAATAACATCATCAAAAAGAGGATGGTCGAGTGCCTTTGCCAGTCGCTCAGGGTGAAAAGGATGTCTGGCTTCAAACACAAAACTGCTGATGCCATACTCCTCGGTTTCGGGGGTATGCACATTATTGAGTTCACGAATCCACGCCGCAGAGTTGGCCGCTTGCTCAAAATCAAAGCGTTGGGTATTGAGGATTTTGTTTAAGGGCACTCGAGAGTGCTGGCTGTGAAGCAGTGCTGCGGTGGGGTTTAAGGCTTTAATGACAGCTTCAACTTCTTTTAGCGTTTCCTCGTCCACCAAATCGGTTTTGTTGAGCAAGATGACATCGGCAAATTCAATCTGGTCGGTCAGTAAATCAACGAGTGTGCGCTCGTCCTCTTGGTCAGCGGTTTCGCCTCGGTCTTTGAGGTCTTCAGTGGAACCAAAATCATGAAGGAAGTTAAAGGTGTCAACCACAGTCACCATCGTGTCGAGTCGGGCGAGTCTGCCTAAGCTGTCACCCCATTCATCTTCAAACACAAAGGTTTGAGCAACAGGCAAAGGCTCACTAATCCCTGTTGATTCAATCACGAGGTAATCAAATCTGCCGTCGCGTGCCAAACGGCTGACTTCTTTTAGCAGGTCATCACGCAAGGTGCAGCAGATGCAGCCGTTGGTCATCTCAATCAGCGTTTCTTCCGTGCGGCTTAAGTTTGCGCCGCCTTTCGCCACCAGGTCTTTATCGATATTGATCTCACTCATATCGTTCACAATGACGGCAACCCGTAAGCCCTCGCGGTTCGTCAGGACATGATTCAGGAGGGTTGTTTTACCTGACCCCAAAAAGCCTGAGAGGACGGTGACAGGTAAGCGGTTCATGCGTTGTTCCTTTTATGTGGGTTGACGAGTAAAGTTGGGTCAAGTGACCGAAGGGCTTTGGTGGAAAGCCAGACTTTTTGGGGCTTGCCGTCTAGCCAGAGAGTTTTCTTGTGTAGGTTGGCTTTCACAGTGCGATTATGGACGCCAGCTTTTTTATGCCCCACCCCACCTTTTTTCTTGGCTGACCCTTTACGTTTGGAGGTCTTCTGGAAGCGTGTTTTTTTGCCTGTTAAGGCGCATATTTTGGGCATAATCCTCCTTGATAATACATTATCAATAAGCAAGAATCCAGATTACTAAAAGTGAAGCAAGACTGTCAATGGGTCGCGCTGCACCCGCCACCAGCAGCAAGGCAGGACGCTGACCTTCTAAAAACCACGCTTCAGACGCCAGAGATAGATCCACTTAATGATGAAGGTAATATTGTAGCGCATGGCTCCACACCCCTATTGACAGCCTCATTGTATCGCGAGTAATCTGGGCTTACTTATTGTTAATGGATTATCAATAAGCTGAAGAGGAGATACATGGCAAAAGACGGACCCCGAATCAAAATTCTGCTGCGCTCGAGTGAAAGTGCCTATACCTATGCAAGCACTAAAAATCGGCGTAACACAAGTCAGAAGCTCGAGCTACGCAAGTACGACCCAGTTGTGCGGCGGCATGTTCTATTCAAAGAAAGCAGAATCTAGGAGTTCCCTGTATGAATGGTATGTCTCTTGCGCTAAGCCTTATTTTGCTTAGTTTGTCAGCACGGCTGAGCGCAAGGTGAAGCACAACGTAGACATCCCCATGACCGTCATTGGGGGGCGTGGTCCGCACGGACTGGCTCTCCACCTGCTTATGCAAGAACGGGGTCTGAACGACTACGCCCTCGTAGACCCTGCGACGCACTGGCTACCCCTTTATGGTCCGCAGGGACCGATGCAAGCAACAGGGTTTTTGCGTAGCCCGCGTGAGCTGGATTTTAGTCTGGGTCAACCACAACGCGAGATGAGAGCCTTTGTAGACGAGGACGGTAGCCGCCCACTGGCAAACGTTTACAGCCTCAAAGAGGCCACGTGTGACCGCTTTAATGAATCCACCAGCGAAGCGCAGCGCGCACCTCGAGCGGCATTCTGGCGTTATGCCAACTGTGTTGCCAAACGCTCAGGCGCAGACCAGAAGGTTATCCACTCCAGGGTAACCAAGCTCGAGCCTTATCAAGGGGGTTGGCAGGTTCAGCTCTCAGGTGCGAGTCGTTTTAGCACTCGCGTGGTGCTGCTAGCCAGTGGTCTGATGCCGCAACTTTACCTGCCGCAGTCTTGGCAGGTTTGGTGGCAGCATCTACCAGAAGAGCGCTCCCACCACGCCTTTCGCTTTGATTACCGTCAAGATCTAAAAGGTAGCAAAGTAGCAGTCTTAGGTTCTTCAAACATCTCCGCCTGGGAAACGGCGATTAAGCTTGCTGAGGCGGGCGCACGCGTCACGTTGCTTTCACGTCGTTATGGTCCTATCGAGCGACAGTTGCCGTTTGCGCCTCACTGGCTCGAGTCAGACTTCATGGCTCAATTTATGGCCTTATCCTGGGACAAGCGTAAGCGGTTTCTTAAAAAGCCTCCTATTCCTAACAGCAGCTTGCCTGGGATGGTAGCGCGTGCCGAGACCTTGGGTGTGCGGTTTGTTCACCATGCGCATGTGCAGTATGCCAGTGAACTTTGGGACGGGGTACAACTCCAATACAAAACACCTCGTGGGATGCAAACCGAGCTTTTTGATCATCTGGTGGCAGCAACAGGTGCTTTACCTCAAGCACGAACCTTGCCTTATCTCACTGAGGCGGCTTGCCGAGTCAAAGCGCCGATTATCGTGGGTGGCGTTGGCCGCAAGCGCCCCATACTGGACGACGTTGGGCGCTGGAAAAATCTGCCCCCACTTTATCCTTTGGGGGCACATGCGCTCATGCGCGCTGGACACGCTGCCAACACACTAGCGAGCGCGACTGTCTACTTACCCCTGACCCTGCCGCACATCTTGGAAGACGCGGGCATTGTCAAAGACGCGCTCGTGATCACCGCTTAGGAGGTATATGATGAACACTCACAACGAAACGTATGATGTTGTTGTCGTTGGTGGCAGCCACGATGGGCTCAGCGCCGCACTCATCCTGGGGTGGGCGAGGTGCAAGGTGCTCGTGGTTGATGCGGATGAGCCACGTAACGCATCTGCTGGGCGTTCGAGAGGATTTGGGTGCCTTGCCTGACTTACGTGAGCTCCATCGTCAGGCCCGAGACCGGGAACCATCGCTCGGCCTGACCGCCGTCTACCGGCACCTCAAGAACCTCATCCAGGACGGCGAGGTCAGCGAGGTGCACCTCCCCGAACAGGCCACCCGCGTCGAACTCACACGCAAGGGGCACCACCACTTCTACTGCGACAGTTGCCACGGCGTGTTCGACGTTGTGGACCAAGCCTCCGCCCGAACCCTAAAACAGGTTCTTGATTCCGGCTCGGTCGTCGAGGGCCGGAGACGCCGGACGGACGGCCATCGGTGGCCGTGGTTCGAGAGAGCACGAGAAGGAGGAACCATGCGGTCCATGCACGGCTGGCGACTCGCCAGCATCATCACCTCCGTCTTCCTGGTGGTCGGCCTCCTGGGCGCGCCGGGAGCGGCGCTGGCGCAGGACGACGGTTACGACCACGATCACGGCGCATCCGCTGAGGTCAGCCCTGCGGGACTCGCGGCCTTCGATGAGGTGTTGCTCGGTGCGCGGACCCTCGGCACGATTGTCGGGCGGATGGACGCCCCGGTGCACAGCGGTACGCTGGCGGCGGAGGAGGGATCGGGCGCGGACGTGTGGTTCCACGTCCTCGAGGGCGACGCGTGGGACCTGAAGGAAACGGCGCGTGCCCTCGTGGCCGCGGCGACGGACCCGGACGAGGCGCAGCGCATCCTCGTGGACGAACTCTTCCCAGGTGTGCAGGCGTTCGCCAGCCAGGCGTTCGCGATGCGCGAGGAACTGGGCGCCGAGGACCCGGAGCTGGACGCGGTCCGCGCCATCACCAGCGCGCTCGATGCGCTCGACCTGGAAGTGGCCGGGCTGCAGGACTCGATCTCCGCCGCGGCAGCCGAGGTCCAGGAGCCGCCGCTGCGGGCCCAGCGCGGTATCGGCGGGCCGCTGAATCCGAAGTTGCTGCCGTCGGGCAACGTCCTCGTCGCCCTGTCGTTCGAAGACCGCGTCGTGGAGCTGACGCCCGAGGGTGAGGTGGTGTGGGAGCACGCTATCGGGTTCCCCACGGTCGCCGAGCGGCTCGAGAACGGCAACACGCTCATCGCCGACAACTCGGGCCCCGACGGCGCCGCCACGGTCACGGAGGTGACACCCGAGGGCGAGGTCGTCTGGAGCTACGACGAGGGCCTCTGGCGGATCTACGGCGTGGCGCGGCTGCCCGACGGCGACACCCTCATCAACGATCAGGGCAACGGGCGGCTGATCCAGGTCGCCCCTGACGGGACGGTCACCTGGCGCTACGGCGGCATCTATCTTCCGGGCGGCTTCGACTTCGGGCCGGACGGACGCTTCGTGATCGCCGTGTTCGGCGAGAACCGGATGTTCGAGATCGACCGCGCGGTGGAGTAGCGGCGCGGGCCTTGAGCAAACTCTGTCGGCAATGCAGCCCTACCTTTGGCAATTGGAAACGGAATCAGTAGTTAGGGGCTTGATGTCCTCTCCTCTCCGTCCCACCTTCCGCGGCGAGGATGGCTGCAGCTACGGGGTCGTTGGCCGAGCGGATGCCGATCCGGCGCAAGCTCGCAGCTGCTGGCCTCGAGGCCCCCATCTTGCCGGAGGCCACGGCGAATGCGTGCGGTTG
>MPNL01000064.1 GCA_002239005.1 Truepera sp. bin119 | reverse complement strand
GATTGGCCCTTGACACACACCCGCCCAGAGCGAATAACCCGGGTCACCCCTGCCCATCAGCTCTGAGAACCGCTGTTTAAACGCATAATCAACTCCGTTGGACGGCTTATGTCCGACAGACTGCTAGTAGGAGCATGTCTTACTGGGCTAGACATGGCCCTCCAAGGGCAGGTAAGGGGGTTGTGCGCTCTCGGAGGGGGTCGAGGTTTGTGCTTTCGCATTGGTGTCAACTGCCCGACAAGTTGGCACTGGCTAACTCTCGCTTATAGGGCTCAGTCCGAATGCCTTGGCCACATCGGGGTCGTTGCGTCGCAACTCCGTCATGCGCCGCTGGTAGGAGATGAACTCGACGATCACAGCGACGAGGTTGATCAGGTATACGGCGGTCAGGAGCAGGTAGTTGAGGTTCGGTTCGAAACCCCCGCCGAGATTCCATCCCGCAAGTTGGGAGATCGCGTCGAGGCCGAATACCGCCCAGGGGATTAGGAGGAGGGTGCCCCAGAGTTCGTCCGCCAGCCCAGCTCCAGGGATCAGGACCACGAGGAGGTGGTAGAGGGGTGACCGTGGTGCATTGCGGGCCAGCCTCGGGCGAGGGATCACGATCCAGGCAAGGGTAGAGGCGACTGTGAGCAGGAATAGGAGCACGATCGCTGTCCATAGGGTCCGGCTCCCCCAGTTCGGTCGGGCGTCTCTCAGGCCGGACCAGGGATTCGTAAAGCCTGCTGCGAGTGCCCCATTCCAGCTTCCGGCCCAGGCCACTAAGAGGTCGTTCGGCGTAGGCGCAGCCAGCATCGGCTGCCCCGCACGATAGGCCTCCTGGAATGGGAGAGGGCTGGTGATCCGGCCGAGGTTGTAGCGGGCTTCTCGGAGGCCAGGTTCGAGATCCAGCGCCCTCTGATAGAGCGCTTCCGAATTGGTCAGGGCGGCGAGGTTGTTGACGGCCGGGGCAAAGTCGCCCGCCTGTTCGTAGGCTGTCTCCGCCACCTCGAAGTCGCCTGCGGTGTGGGCAGCGTAGCCCTTAAGGAAGGAGGTCTTGGGCCCTGGAAACTGCGATCTGGCGAGGGCGAGCCTAGCGGTGGCACTCGCCAGGGTTCCGGACCTGAGTGAGGCTGGAAGGTCGGCGCTTCGATCCGCCCACGAGGCGAGAAGTGCTAGACAGAAGCAGGTCAGCAGGAGGAGGGTCAGGACGAACTTCTCCATCAGGCTATAGAACCGGATAGCGAGGAGTCGGGAGAGTGGGTTTGCAGGACGACCTGCCTCCTTCCGCCGTTGCAGGACCACCGTCTGGGGGATCCAGTACTTGAAGGCCAGAGTCAGGTGGAGAGCGAGGAAGGTGATCAGAATGGCTGCAGCAGCATACCAGCCGATCCCCCCGAGTGCCAGGAAAATCGAGTCGAGTCCTGACGCGAGGGAGGGGCGGTCGAGCCCTCGAGCCCTCGAGCGCCACCGGGTCGCCTCGTCGCGCATCCCTGCCGCCTGCAGGGTGGCTGCGTACTCGAGGAGGGCCTTGCGGGCCTCGGATACCTCTGGTGAGGCTATTCGAAACAGCCATTCGGCCCACATCGAGGCGGTCTGAAGGTCATTACGAGCAAGGCTTTCCTGAAGAGGTTTGAGCGGGAAGGCGTAGCGCTCGTGAAGTTCTAGGTCTGTGAGGAGTCGGGGGTCGTAGCCTCGAGAGGCAAAGTCGGAGAGGGCTAGATCCATGGCTAGGTCCACTAGCTCAGGCTCGTTGAGATCTGCAGCCACCCGAGCGAGCCCAGCGAGGTCGTAGAAGGTCTGGGCGGAGTTGATGGCCTGCTCGATTAGTGAGCGCTGGTCGAGTTCTGGATTCTGCGCCAACCCCGCAGCCAGCCAGGGGTTGGTCGGGTCACGGCCGGTCCGCTCGTGCAGGTCGATCCCCTCGGCCTCGCCACGGAGCCAGGTGAAGGGTATCGGGTCGGGACCGAATCGGACTGTTTCCATCGGCCCGGTTTCGCCCAAGGTCAGTGTCTCGGTAAGGCCACGTTCGAAGGTGACGGTGGCTCGGGTAGCGCTTCCCTCAACGGAGAGGTCGGTCACGGCAGCGGGTAGGATGTCCCTCCTGTTCACGCTTCCGCTCGAAGGGTCGACCCACAGCACACTATTCCCCTGACCCGCCAGCAGCACCTCCCCAACTCGGAGCAGGGGGCCTGCGGGCCCTGCTCCGATGGGGAAGGTTAGGGTCCAGGCTACGGTTTCACCCGAGCGAGCGATCAGCTCTCTGCCGCTCCGTTTGAAATCGAGGTTTGTCGAGACCGCAGGTGAAAGGGGCTCGGTGGGATCTGCTTGTGGCGTTTGCCCAGGCACTAGTCCCGGTGCCTCCCCCTCTACGAGCGCCGCCCCCTCAAGGGGGATAACCGTGAGGCCGAGGTTCGCTTCGAAGTCCACTCCGGTGAGGGTGAGGACCCATACCCCTGCAGTGTTCAGGGTCGTGGTATACCCAAGCTGCCCATCCTCGTCGCTCATCAGACTCTCCTCGACGGTGTCCTGTCCGGGGCCACGCAGGGAGAGCGTATAAAGTGTGAGCGGTTCGAGCCCTGTCGCCTCGAGGAATAGCGGCTTCCCGAATTCGATTCGATCCTCCCGAAGCTTGGCCTGTGGCAGTTCCTGAGCCAGGGTGGGCGAGAAGAGCAGCAAGGTGAGGAGCAGCCACGATCCCGACTGCATCCGCCCAACAATCGTTCGGGACTGGCTTGTCATGCCCCAACCTTACCGTAAAACAGGACGCCGTCTCACCGAGTCCAGGACTGGCTTTTGAGCCTCTGTTTATGTACGGAGGCTGCCTTAGTTATACTGCTTTGGATGCAGGATCCCTGGTCGCGCTTGGCGGCCCCCTTCCCTGATGGATCTCACACTTGGCGAGTCTTGGAGATCTCCTCTGACGGTCGTCGGGCTCGACTCCGCCCCCAACTTTCGTACCAGGCCGTCTGTGATCGCCTCGATCAGGAGGTCGGAGTCGGCAGGTGGTCGAACGCCTTCCGCCCGGTAGGTACCGGCGCGATAGCCTGTGAGCTGACTGTCGAGGGTGTTACCAAGTCTGCTGTGGCTGCGTCGCTGTTCGACGGGGATGCCCAGTGTCTCAGCGAGGATTCGCTGGTCAGAGCCGCAGAGCTGTTCGGGATGCGCGTCGGTATCGAAGCTGGTGGGGAATGGGTCGACTACGATGCTGAGGAGGGGCGTCCGCTGTACGAACTGGCTCCAGCCAGTGACTCTGTAGCAGAGCCCGAAAAGACCGAAGGTCGAAAGGCGATAGATCGCCTAGTCGACCGGCTCCGTGACCTGGGTCGAAGCGAGGAAGCCGCAAGACTCCTTGTCGAGTATGGGGGCTACGGCCATGATCCCGACGCCTCCCGCGAACTCTACGGGAAGCTCCGGGCCTTGCTTAAAGGGCCTCGCCGTCCCGTGAACCGGAGTCTATCGTGATCGAGGTCATCTCCCTAAGATTCCCTAAGGTGATGTTCGCGGCCTGTGGTCGAACGGTGAAGCTTGGATCCATGGGACATGCCTAGCTGGCTCGAACTGGTCCGGGTCGAACTCGACGGAGAAAGAGCCATCTCGGTTCATTTTCACACCAATACGGTGCCACCCTCCGGGGATTCCAGACTACTGCAAGGCTGAACCGATAACGCGATTCTCGCAGGGGAACGGATGCAACTTGCCTGATTCGTGGGCAAACGCAGTAACGGTCAGTGTAATGTCGGTTGTAAGGGGGTGCCAGTAAACTCCTGAGACCGCCTTGGAGCTATAGACGCCGGGTGTCATTGTTAGGGAGGTACTGCTCCCTAGGTAAGGTTGAGGTATAGCCTGCATGCAGGCACAGGCGGAACATTCCCCGTGACGGTCGGGGCGTATTTCACCTCGGCGGTCCTGGGGCTGGTCTTCGCCGGGCTGCTCAACCTCCGACGCAGTGAACGGACGCTGACTTACTCATTGGTCATGGTTGCCCTCCTTGGTACTGCGAGCCTCGGCTTCTTCACGAGACCCACTGTCGAGTACGCGCTAGTGGGGACCCTCGAGGGCCGCGTTGCCATCCTTCCAGATACACCTCAGCGGATCGGTAACCGAATTCGCAGGGGAGAGTTCGAGGGGGCCGAGGGGGACCGACTCCAGATTCGGAGCGCGGCCACACCCCAGCGCGCACTGGAACTGATCGAGACCAGTCCTGCTGTCAGTGCCGCGTTCATCCCGGTCGCCGAGGTACCTAATGGCCTTGAGGTCATCTGGCGGAGATCCTTCCTACCCGATCGTTTCTGGCTGCCTGGGGTTCTTCTGCTGGCAGTTGGGACGATTGTGGCAATGCTGATACTGGGATCGCTGCAGAGCGGACTTCACCCCGTAGCGGTCTTTGCCGAGTTCTACATCGACGTCATCCGCGGCGTCCCCATGCTTGTGGTGATCCTGTTCGTCGGGTTCGTGCTTGCCTCAGCTCTCAAGCAGAGCCTTGGTATTGACCTCAACCAGTACACCCGGGGGGTGGCTGCCCTCTCGATCGGCTACTCCGCCTACATGGCCGAGATCTTCCGGGCCGGCATCGAGGCCATCCCCAGGGGCCAGACTGAAGTGGCCCGGAGCCTGGGTCTGTCCGGCTGGCAGACAGCCCGCTACATCGTGCTCCCTCAGGCTATCAAGATTGTGATCCCTCCACTCGGTAACGAGTTCATTGCCATGCTTAAGGACACCGCGCTTCTATCGCTGATCTCGGTTCGTGAGACCACGCAGAGGATGCGCGAGTTTCAGTCGAACACTTTCATCACCTTCCCGACCTTCAATACAGCAGCTGTCATTTACGTGATCCTGACCCTGGTAGGGGCGAGCCTGGTGAAGTCGATCGAGAGACGGACCGATACGGCATAGAGGGTCATCGGACGCTTTGCGGTTGATGGAGGTGGGCAGGTGAAGATCTAGTTCCTTCGAGGCCGATGTCGGGTGGTGGTAACGTGAGATTATCCTGCACCCCTACCAGAGGAAGGTGCGTACCAGACCTTGGCAGAGCCCGTGGTTTTGGGATTGGCGCCGATAGGGGGGCATGATGAAGAGTGAAGGGGCGGTTCTCGAATAGGCTTCACCGAATTTGCCCACGCCAGGGGAAGGAAGAATCATCGAGAAGTCGCTTTCTGGACGAAAATAACTTCATTTTAGGAACGGTTTGAAGGGGATGTGAGACAATCTCACACTACGACCCCCTTCGGGGGGTGGGGGGGCAGAGACAATCTCACGTCACAACCGGCGTCATTCCTGTGGTAAATTACGGACCCCGTCCATGGCCAAAGCGGTTCGGCGAGGACGAAAGGTGTCCCACAGCGCGACTAGAAAGGCTAGACCGATCATAATCTGGACCGCTAGGAACAGATCTTGAAGTCCCGCGACCTGTATGGCCGGGGTGGCGTCGGTGCCCACCACCGCTCCAGCCCGCGCATTGACCCTGGCAACCCATAGTGCTCCAAGGACCGCAATGCCTGCACTCGACCCCAGTGTCCGCGTCATGGCTAGGAGTCCTCCGGCCACCCCGGACCGTTCGCGAGGGACCGATCCCATGATGGCACTGCTGTTGGGCGTCTGGAAGATGCCCATTCCGAGTCCGATGGGGAGGAAACGGAACAGGTAGCCGAGGGCGGTTGTGCTCTCCGACAGCGTCCCTATTGCGAAGTATCCGGTGAGGAGGATGCCTAGGCCGATCAGGGCGATAGGTCGCTCACCGAAGTGGTCTGCCGCAGCTCCAGCCAGCGGTGCGGCCCCTATCAGAGAGATGGGAGCGATGGACATGAGTAGTCCCACGTTGCGGGGAGAGTAGCCTAGGACATTCTCTAGATAGAAGGGCATCAACAGGATCGTTCCTGAGATGGCGATGAAGGTGGGGAGACCGATGCCCAAGCCGACGCTCAGTCTCGGATTGCGGAATAGCTTGAGTTCGATAACGGGATCGCTAACTGCAAGCTCGTGCCCTAGGAAGACAGTGGTCAGTAGGACGGAAGAGAGAAACAGCGTCAGAATTAGTGAAGAGCCGAAGCCAGCATCTTGCCCGAGGGTTAGGGCGAAGCTCAACGACAGCAGGGCTAGAAAGAGCAGGCCCGATCCGGCGAGGTCGAGGCGTTGACCGCCGCCGGGCCTTGAGGCGGCGATGAATCGGTAGGCGAGGAACATACCGACCAGACCGGTAGGCACAGCAGAGAAGAAGATCCAGCGCCAGGTGAGGGCGTCGATCAGGAAGCCGCCTAGGGTTGGGCCTATGACGATCCCCGCAGACAGGACTGAGCCGTTGATACCGATGGCGCGGCCGCGCTCCTCGCTGGGGAATACGTCAGTGATAATTGCCAGTCCGAGTGCTGTCAGGAACGCCGAGCCTAGGCCCTGGAGGGTGCGGAAGGCGATAAGCCAACCCATGCCTGGGGCCAAGCCGCATAGGAGGCTCCCCACTGTGAAAAGGGCGTAGCCGAGGATGAAAAGTTGCTTCTTCCCAACTATATCGGCCCAGCGGCCCACGATCGGTAGCAGGGTGCCGGAGGCGAGCAGGTAGGCCAGAACCACCCACTGCACGACATTGAACTCGGTCTCAAAGGTCTTTGACAGCGACGGCAGAGCCACGTTAATAGAGGTGAACATGAAGGCACCGAGGAGCGCTCCGAGACTGGAGGTTGCCAGGGCGAGCCACTTGCTGGTGACAGGTGTGCTCTCGGACACGCTCTCCACTACAACACACATCCTGACCCCGGGTGATGGGGTATGTCGGCCCCAACCACCGTTCCGCCCTCACCCCGCATCGCCTTCCAATCCGGCCGACACATGGACGGGAGTGCTGAGGGTAGACTGTGGTATGCTTAGTGTTGAGGAGTTGCGTGACAGACTGCGAAAACCGTTGCAGATGGAGTTGCGCAACGGGTGTCGTGACGACGTCGTAGTCGGTGGTATTGAGAAGTTGGTCGAGAGTGTGGGTAGGCCGTTCGCCGATGTCCGGGAGGTCTTCTCGGGATATCGGCAGCTCGATTCCGCCTCCCGGCATGAGCGGATCGAGCGGGCTTTGGAATTGCTGGCTCCGGTACGGGAGGAGCGGGTTTCCGAGGCAGTTGAGCCTGCCCCCGCCACCCCCAGGGGTGAGTCTACAAGTCCCGCAAAGCGCGATCCGTCCGTACTCGACGCCGAACTCAGGAGCTGCGAGGTAGATCTCGGAGCGCATGCCGCTCGGAAACTGGGTGAGATCGGTATCCGGTGCTATCGGCATCTCTTGCATTACTACCCGAGACGTTATGAGGACCGGCGGGCCCTGCCGCATTTCGGTGCGTTGGACGAGCGCCAGAGTGCGACCGTGGTCGGCACGATCACAGGTCGGAAGGCGGTTAAGAGCCGAAGCGGAATGACCGTACTGAGGGTCTTCCTCGAGGATGTCCACGGTGGACACCTAACCGCCATCTGGTTCAACCAGCCATGGCTCGAGAAGCAATTCTTCCCAGAGCAGAGGATCTTCCTATCAGGGAGGGTAAAGCGGCACGGTCGTCGCTTGGAGGTGAATGTATCACACTTCGAGATCGACGAGGAGGGGGAGCCCCTCTCTTCGGATCGGATTGTCGGTATCTACCCCAATACCCGGGGTTTGAGCCAAGCCTACATTCGGCGCTCACTGCACCGATTGCTGACCAACTTCGAGACCTTTCCTGATCACCTGCCGCGCAGCGTTCTCGATCGCTTCGAGTTGGTCTCGCTTGACACGGCCCTTCGGTCGGTCCACCTTCCCGACTCGGAGCGGTCTTTGCAGCGGGCGCTGCGACGCCTTAAGTTCGACGAGTTCCTGTTCCTTGAGCTGCGGTTGCTTTTAAATCGCGACACCACCCTCCTAGGGAGGCGCTTTGAGGTCCGTCAGGCCGACCTCAATGCCTTTGCGGAAAGCCTGCCGTTCGCGCTTACCGGCGCGCAGAAGCGCGCCCTGCGCGAGATCCTGGACGATATGGCCACCCCCCGGCAGATGGCGAGGCTATTACAGGGTGATGTCGGCTCTGGCAAGACGGCGGTGGCGGCCGCTGCGATCTACGTGACGGTGCAGAATGGCACCCAGGCGGCGTTGATGGCCCCGACTGAGATCCTTGCGCGGCAACACTTCCTGAATCTTGCTCAGTATCTCTACCCACTCGGGGTGACGAGCGAGCTACTGATAGGCACGATGACTCTCAGGGAGCGGCAGGAGGCGCGCAACAGGGTCTGCAGTGGTGAGGCTCAGGTGGCGGTGGGGACCCATGCCCTTATCCAGGAGGGCGTTCAGTTTCGCGACCTGGGACTTGCCGTGATCGATGAGGAGCACCGCTTTGGCGTGGAGCAGAGGCGCAAGCTTCTCAGGGGCCTGCCCGATGTGGTGGTGATGAGTGCGACGCCGATCCCGCGGTCGCTGGCGCTGACCTACTATGGAGACCTCGAACTGTCCATCATTGATGAGCTTCCGCCGGGGCGGAAGCCGGTCGCTACCCGGCTGGTCAACGACTCGAGACGCCGCGAAGTCTACCGCTTTGCCTGGGGTGAGATTCAGAAGGGGAGACAGGTGTACCTCGTTACCCCTCTGATTGAGGAGAGCGAGGCGCTCGGCACCGTGGTCTCCACAACCCAGATGTTCGAGGACTTGTGTGCCCTGATGCCCCCTCAGGTGAGGATCGAAATACTCCATGGGAAGATGCCGGGTCAGGAGAAGGATGGGGTCATGGAGAGATTTAGGCGCCACGAGTTTGACCTGCTGGTGTCGACTACGGTGGTCGAGGTCGGCGTGGACATCCCCAACGCCAGCCTAATGATTATCGAGAATGCCGAGCGGTTCGGGCTCTCGCAACTCCACCAACTCCGCGGCCGTGTCGGTCGCGGTAAGTATGAGAGTTACTGCATCCTGATCGCTGGGGAGCGCAGCAAGAAGACCCAACACCGTCTTGAGGTGGTCGAGGAGCATCGGGACGGATTCGTCATCGCCGAAAAGGATCTCGCCCTGCGGGGGCCTGGGGAGTTGCGTGGTACCCGGCAGTCGGGCCTGCCCGATCTAGTCTTGGGTGACCTAGTGAAGGATGGGGAGATCATTGAGAAGTCCCGGGACCTCGCTAAGCGGATGCTGGAGACCGACCCTAAGCTCGAGGCGGTCTGGGCCGACCGGTTGCGAGCCGAGCTAAAGCGACGCAGTTCATCGGTCGGATTTCGAGAGATCATCTGAGCCCGATTCTCATGGTCTTTAGTCGGTGGCTTCGCGCCCGTTTCGACCCGGAGCAGAGGTGGTCTCTTGTCGCCCTCTCTTTTCTTCCACCTTTTCTCGACCACCTTCTGGCGCTGACCCTGATCTCCCCTCGGCTTGGCCTCTGTACGGGGCTTTGTGGTTATGGGCCTGATCTTGTGTGGGCTCGCGGCCCCTGCGGTGCTCGGGTAGGGTCGGGTCCACTGGAGATTTAGGATGCTGGAGAGATCAGAACTCGGAGACAGGGCCATTGCCACCTGTCTGCATGACCGGTACGGCTTGGATGGGGTCGAGATCAAGTTTCTCCCACTGGGCAACGACTCGAGCGCCTGAGTCTACCGGGTATCGGTCCCGTTTGGAGAGGATTTCTTCCTAAAGGTTCGCTGGGGCCCCCTCTCTGAGGGGGGGTGCTGTGCCGTGCTACCTCCGCGACCGCGGGATCGATCAGGTCGTCGCCCCGCTCCCAAACGATGTAGGGGAGCTTTGGACCGCCCTCGAGGGGTATGCTTTGGTCCTATATCCGTACGAGGGGGGCCGCACGGGCATGGCGGTTGGCCTGACCGGGCGCCAGTGGACCGACTTCGGCGCGGTGCTCCGGAAGATCCACGATACGGATCCTCCAGAATGGCTCCGCCGACTGGTTCCCCTGGAAATCTACACTCCTTCCTGGCTTGGCACCGTAGCGAATCTTGAGACCTGGGCTCTAGACCCTAGCTGGAGTGAAAGTGACGATACCTCGGCGGCTCTTGCCTCTTTCTGGAGGGATAGAGGCGAAGAGATCCGGGGGATCGTCCGCCGAGCTACCGGGCTTGGTGCCGCCCTTCGCGAACGGGAGCCTGTCCTTGTGCTGTGCCACGGCGACATCCATACCGATAACCTCATATTGGGTCCCGGTGGCCGGATGTCCATCGTCGACTGGGATGCTCCGTGATTCGCCTCTAGGGAGCGCGATCTTATGTTCGCGGTGGACTCTAGGGTGGGTGAGGGTATGATTAATGTGGGGGGCAGGATGCGGTTCTTCCGGGGCTACGGGCCGGTAGAGTTTGATCGGCTTGCCCTTGCCTACTATCGATACGAATGGGTGATTCAGGGGATCGGCGATTACGGGGAGCGGATCCTCTGGCGGGATGATCTTGGGGAGGGGACCCGGGTGGCCGCGCTGGAGGGCTTTAGAGCTCTATTCGAGCCCGGAGATGTGGTCGCGGCGGCCTATCACTCCGACGAGGATCTGTTGGCTGGGTAGCTGCCGACGACTGGCTTAGAAACCGGTTCAAAACAGGAGTAGTGTGAAAGGCAAGGGAGCACGGTTCGGCTAATATAGGGGAGACCTGTGTGGTGGTGGCTGCTGGGAAAGGGAGAGACTCTGCCGACGATATGGGAAGTCCCGGATGATCTGTGGGAGCAGCTTCCCCCAGTCATTGTGGAGATGGACCCACCCAAGGCTATGGGGCGCAAGGGTGTTCACCCGAGGAGAATCTTGGA
>MPNL01000063.1 GCA_002239005.1 Truepera sp. bin119 | reverse complement strand
GGCGACCGGTGCCTTCCACTATCTGGGGATCGCCTCGAGCCTCACCGGGCCTGGTGGGGAGCTGCTACCGGGAGCGCTTCTCCGAGGTCTGGCTCTGGTTGGAGTGGGTGAAGGAGCGACCGGACTTCTCTGGGCCCGATATCAGTAATCGGTATCGACTTGGTCGCTGCCGTGTGTGGAAGCGAGGGGGGCTACTGCATCATCCAGTGCAAGTGCTGTGCACCCGACACCAAGGTCTCGAAGCAGCAGATCGACTCGTTCATCTCCGCTTCGGCTTGGCAACCGTTCACCAATATAGCCACCGCGCGGCAATTCCGACTGCCCCCAGTGGCCGGCCAGCTTCGATCTCCCTTATCTGTTCCTGCTCCTCAGGGGATTTATCGCAGGCCCAGAATGGTGGCAGTTCAAACTTGCTGAGCACCGTCTGTTGGGCATCGTTCGTCGCGACCAGGCAGCGCGATGGATCCTCGAGCACTAGCAGGCGGAAGTCTGGAGCGCTCTCGAGCCATGCCGAGTCTGAACTGTCTAGACCCAGCGTGCAGGCGAAGCCATCACGGGTCCGGGGCATGTCGTCCAACAGACCCCGTCTCGCGAGGTTGGTGACCAGGCTCTGCACCCTGTCGAGCCAAGCCGCACTCACGTCGCACGTTCCGCTGGTCGGCCAGTGATGCCAGGGTTAAGGTTGTGCGCGGCCACCAGTGGGCATCGCATACTCTCCATTCTACTTCCGATACCCCCACCTCGCCACTGGTCCCCTACTGGAGCGTACTGGCCGCTGCCCCGGCGGGACGGAGTCTGGTCCTGCTCGGCGACCCGCAGCAGCTCGAACAGCCCTTGCAGAGCAGTCACCCGGAGGGGAGTGAAGCCTCGGCGCTCTATCACCTGCTCGCTGGCGAGGAGACGATGCCGGCGGATAAAGGCCTGTTCCTGGAGCAGACCTATAGGCTTCACCCGGCTATCGCCCGCTTCACCTCGGAGATCTACTACCAAGGCAGGGTGAGGGCACCCCCGGAGTTGGCGAGACAGGCGCTACTGCCGGCTGGTGAAACGCGACTCTCCGGCTCCGGCCTGCGCTATGTCGCTGTGGGTCATGCGGGCAATCAGGCGAGGTCGCTGGAGGAGGTGGAAGCGATCCGCCTCCTGGTTGCGGAGTTGCTGAGCGGTGCCCGCTGGAGGGATGGCGACGATGTTGTTGCGCCGGTAACGGAGCAGGATATTCTGATCATCGCGCCCTATAACGCTCAGGTCGCTTCGCTGAGCGAGGCGCTACCGAAGCTCCGCAACCGGATCGGGACCGTCGATCGCTTTCAGGGTCAGGAGGCTCCGGTCGTGATCTATTCGATGACCTCCTCGTCGCCGGAGGATGCCCCCCGGGGTATGGAGTTCCTTTACAACCGCCACCGTTTCAACGTAGCGACCTCCCGAGCCAGAGCCATCTGCGTTCTGGTGGGTAACTCTGCGCTGTTCGAACCGGAGTGCAGGACACCCAGGCAGATGAGGATGGCGAATGGGTTCTGCCGGTATCTCGAGTTGGCGGAGAGGGTGTAGGGCGTGGGGGTCGAGACTAGGCAGGCGCGGTCCTTTCCCGCTGAACTTGGGCGGCCCGCGCTGTCTAGGCGAATAGGGGAGACCGCTGCCGAACATGAAGATGGGTATTCATGGCGGATTCGTATCCAGAACTCAGAGTTGAGCAGAAGGATGGTAACGAGCAGTTTCATATAGGTGGCTCTGAAGTCGGTTTTGCGTTGCTCGACTATTGGCGCTGGTCAGGCTCCGACCTAATCAACAATATCGCCCGAGGAATTTTCGCAGGATATATCGTGGTCCGTGCCCTTAAAGTGTCGACCACTGGGGTTCGCAATGAGTGGGCGGCATTTGACCTCGAGACACAGAGCGGAATCAAGATCGAGGTCAAGTCCTCAGCGTATATCCAGAGTTGGTCGCAGAAGCGCTTGTCGACGATCAGCTTTGGAACACCAAAGACTCGCGCATGGTCCCCTGAGAGCGGCTATAGCCCTGATCTCAAACACCAGGCTGATATCTATGTGTTTGCGCTCTTGAAGCATCAGTGTCAGGAGACGATTGACCCACTTGACCTCGATCAATGGGAGTTCTATGTGCTCTCCACTATGGAGCTCGAGGCACGCGAGGGAAGTCCAGCCCGGATGTCGTTGGGTACTTTGGCAGCACTTGCCTCGCCCGTTGCCTATCGTGGACTCGCAGAAGCTGTACAAGAGGCTTTTGGGCAATCTTGGGCGGGGCGCTAGAGCAGCCTCGCCGCTGGTGAGCGATTCAGAGGGACTGACTCTGTACTCGAGAGATGCTGTGGTTAGCTCACCAGATCGGTTGCGATCCCCAATCCGTAAAGATTGATCCTAGGAAAGTTCTGCACCCGTGGCGCTGTGTGTGAGCTAGAAGGCTTCGTGTCCGACCCCACGAGTGCCAAGGTCAATAGTTTAGGAGAGGAAGGGCACAATCAAGGCCGATGGCCTGGGCGCCGGACCAGATGGTGCTCGAGTGCGCATAGGAGCAGGGAAACCCCCCGGCTTCTAGGGGCATCTTCGGGTGGGTTCGCTTACCCTCGTGCACGCCGTCTCCGCTCTCGCTGGTAGTGAGTAGTACAGAGGCCCTGCACCTGGTGAGGGCGACCCCAACCCCGGGCTTGCGGCATTCCTGGCGGATCTCGCGCTGCAGGTTTATCCCGGTACTCGAGGGAAGGTCGTAACGTGAGATGATATCAGGATGCTTATTCAAAAAGTCCATGTGAAAAATTTTCGATCGATTTTGGACGAATCACTCCCTTGTGACTCCCTTACTGCGTTGGTCGGACGCAACGGCTCAGGCAAGTCCTCGTTTCTGAGCGCAATTGAACTTTTCTACGACCCATCTGCCAAAGTCACGGCAGAGGACTTCTACTCGGAAGATACAACCCAGAATATAGAGATTGCGGTTACCTTTGCAGGTCTTAGTGATGATGCGAAGGAGCGTTTCTCAGCCTATATGGACAACGATGTCCTGACAGTGGTTCGGGTTTTCTCGCTCGCAGAAGGAAGGAAATCAGGTACTTATCACGGTGAGCGCCTACAAAATCGCGACTTTGATTCTGTTAGGAATGCTGGCAGCAGATCGAACATCGGAACCAAATACAACGAGGTTAGAAAGACCGAAAAATACTCATCGTTGCCGACCGCTCGTTCGGCAGACGAGGCACTTGCAGCATTGGATGAGTGGGAAAGAGAGAATCCTGCGCGGTGTTCGCGTATGCGAGACGATGGGCAGTTTTTTGGATTCACTCAAGTAGGTAACGACTATCTGGGGAAGCACACCAAATTCATTCGTGTCCCGGCAGTCCGGGACGCGCAAGAAGATGCTACCGAGAAAAAGGGTTCAGCCGCCACAGAAATTATGGATCTTGTGGTGCGGAGCGCATTCTCAGGTCGGAAAGACCTTGCCAACTTCAAGCAGCAGACACAAGCCCAGTATAAGGAATTAATGGATCCGGCGAAGCTCACCGAGATGAACACCCTACAGCGTGATTTATCCAACACCCTTCGTTCCTATGCGCCGGACACCAGTGTTCTAATGCAGTTTTCCGAGATCGCGGATATTTCTATCCCGATGCCACAGGTCCAAGTCAAGCTTCTGGAAGACGACTACGAATCGACGGTGGAGAGAACCGGACACGGGCTCCAACGGGCATTCATTGTCACGATGCTACAGCACCTCGTTGCTGCCCGAGAAGCAGATACGGTGGAAGATGCAGTGCACAATACTGGAGAGTCTCTTCTGCCTAGCCTCATCCTAGCAATTGAGGAACCCGAGTTATATCAGCATCCCAGCCGCCAGCGCCATTTGGCTTCCGTCCTACGGGAAGTTGCTACTGGGAGCATTCCTGGTGTTGCCCAGAACACCCAAGTGATTTACACGACCCACTCCCCACTGTTTGTCGGTTTGGATCGTTTTCCGCAAATCCGTGTTTTACGAAAGGTCCCTCATCAGCAGGGAGGAGCCAAAGTCACTCGACTCAAGAAGGCGGACATGAATGTGGTGGCCGAAGAGTTATGGGAAGCAACTGATTCACGAAAGGAAAGATATACGGCTGAAACACTACAACCCCGTCTCCAGGCTTTGATGACCCCTTGGATGAACGAGGGGTTCTTTGCAGATACCGTGGTGTTGGTTGAAGGCGAAAGCGACCGTGCAGCAATTCTTAGTGCCGCAAAATCAATGAATTGCGACTTCAACAGCTTGGGAGTCACTGTCATACCCTGTTCTGGCAAGACCAACCTGGATCGGCCTTTGGTCATTTTCCGTCAACTAGGTATTCCTGTGTATGTTGTGTGGGATGGTGACCACGGCAACTCCGCCAAGTCGGGCAGTAACAGATACCTTCTGCGACTCCTCAACCGACTGGAGGAGGACTGGCCTGACTTTGTAGGGGATTCATCTGCCTGCTTCAGAGTCAATTTGGAGGAGGCACTGGAAGCTGAGATTGGAAAGGATCTTTTTGAGTGCTTGCTCTCGAAAGCACGGCGGGAATACGGTTACGCTATGGTCAAGAAGAACGAAGTACTCAAAAATGCCGCAGTGATTCAGTACATTGTTGAGAACGCTGCTTGCAACGGCAAGGTGAGTGGGTCACTTCAAAGGATCGTGGAAAACATCAAGACCCTCACCTTGAAGGCTCAATCCGGTGCCGTAGAATGATGCAAAACAATGCAAACACCGATGCTCTGCTAAGGGCCTCGGAGTTGGTCTTTCTCGAGGTCTGAGATAATCAAGCCTGAGCGTTGGCAGTGGCTGGCGTCTCTGAGCAGCGGCATGGACAGTAGACAGGAGTAAGCCCATTGAGTGATTCCGTCGAGATCGGGCGCGTACTCGGCACTGAGCCCGCCACGCCGCTGGACTTCTGGGTGGCACTGGACAAGGACCAGGTGGTCCAGTTGGATGAGGTCGTAGCTCTCGAGAGAGAGCTACCGAACTCGAGTGTTGTCCGCATCTATGGCGTCGTTACGGAGCTTCGAGCTATGCACGAGGGAGCGCGATTCGACAGCGACGTGTTCCTGATCAAAGCGGGAGTCATCCCCGCCGAGGTCACCGAGATCGCCAAGGTTCAAGTGACCCGGTTCGAGCCCGAGTTTTTCGTCCCTCCTCTGCCCGGCCAGGCCGTCCGCAGGGCTCGGGGCTACGAACGGGATGAGGCGCTGTTCTTCGACGGCATGACCAGCCGACTCCCTGCTGGCCTGTCTCGAGAGGGCGAGCCGGTCTACGTCAACTTCGAGTTTGTCGACGGCACCCGCGGGGCCCATGTGAATATCAGCGGCGTCTCTGGGGTTGCCACCAAGACGACCTACGCGACCTTCCTTCTCCACAGCATCTTCACCTCTGGGGCTATGGGCAGCGAGGCGGTGAACGCCAAAGCCCTGATCTTCAACGTCAAGGGTGAGGACCTGATGTTCTTGGACCACAAGAACCTGTCCCTCGAGGACGACGAGGCGAACCGTTACACTTCCTTGGGCCTGGAGGCGTCCCGCTTCCAAAGCGCCGAGTTCTGGGCGCCTCCGCGGAAGGGTGACAGCAGGGCAGTGCCGGACACCGGCAGCCGCCAGGGGGGCGTCAACTCCTACTTCTGGACGCTGCAGGAGTTCTGCAATGACGAACTGCTCCCCTACCTGTTCACCGACGCCCAGGATGATCGGCAGCAGTACACCATCATCGTTCACAACGTGACGGCCAGGCTGAAGCGTGAGGCAGAGCCCCTCGACGAGGGGGGGGTGAAGATCTCGGGCGACAGGGCACGAACCCTGGGTGACCTCTTCGATATCATCGCGGACCGGCTGGATGACGAAGCAACGTCCTATGATTGGGCGGGGCGCGCGGTTGGAGGGGGTACCGTAGGCGCCTTCATCCGGCGGCTGTACGGTGCCCGGTCTCACGTGGAGCACCTGATACGGGGGGACATCCCGAAGGCGAGCGATCACAAGATCAGGCGGCAGGAGCAGGTCACGGTTGTGGACATCCACAACCTGAACGACCGGGCCAAGCGGTTCGTGGTGGGCGTGACCTTGCACAAGGCGTTCGAGGAGAAGGAGCGGACGGGGCAGTCCCGCCCACTCCTGTTCGTCATGCTCGATGAGCTGAACAAGTACGCGCCGCGGGAAGGCTTCAGCCCGATCAAGGAGATCCTGCTGGACGTTGCCGAGCGGGGCCGGTCGCTCGGCATGATCCTGATCGGGGCGCAGCAGACGGCAAGCGAGGTCGAGCGGCGCATCATCGCCAACTCGTCGATTCGAGTTGTCGGCCGGCTCGATAGCGCTGAGGCGGGCCGCGACGAGTACGGGTTCCTGCCGACCGAGCAGCGCCAGCGGGCGACCATCATGAAGCCGGGGACGATGATACTGGCCCAGCCGGAGCTTCCCATCCCCCTAGTGGTCGAGTTCCCCTTCCCCGCCTGGGCGACGCGGCCCGACGAGGCGGGGGCTGTGTCCGGCGATCCCGGAGATGACGAGGATCCGTTCAAGGGCTTGGAGTTAGGAAGAGCAGACAAGTGAGGATTCTGCACACAGCCGACTGGCACGTGGGCGTCACCATGCGCGGCCGGAGCCGCGCCGAGGAGCACCGGCTGGTGCTGAACGAGATTCTCAGCATCGCCGAGGAGCAGGCGGTGGACCTCGTGATAGTGGCGGGGGATCTGTTCCACCATGCCGCGCCGGGCCCGGAGTCCGAGCAGATCGTCTACGATGCCCTGCTCGAGCTGGCACAGGATGACCGACAGGTCACGCTCGTGGCCGGGAACCACGACAACCCCCGCCGCATCGAGGCGATACGCCCGCTGCTCGGCCAGGTCGGTATCAGGGCCGCCGGGTTGCCCCGGAGCAGCGCGCTAAAGCTCGAGACACGCGGTGGCGAGAGGGCGTGTATGGCCCTGGTACCCTTCCTCTCGCAACGCGGCATCGTCCGAGCCATCGATCTGATGAGGAGCGAGGCTGGCGATCACGTGCAGAAGTACGCTGACCGCTTCAGGCGCATCATCCGTCATCTGTGTGCAGAGTTTGAGGATGGGGCGGTCAATCTGGTTGTGGGCCACCTTACCGTTGTCGGCGGCAGGGTGGGCGGCGGGGAGCGAGAGGCTCACACGGTCTTCGACTACTACGTAGCCCCTCAATCCTTTCCACCGGCTGCCCACTACGTGGCACTCGGGCACCTGCATCGTGCCCAGCAGGTGCCGGGGCCGGGTCAGATCCGCTACAGCGGCTCTCCCATCCAGGTCGACTTCTCAGAGGATATGAACGATCCCTGTGTGCTGGTGGTCGAGGCGGAGGCGGGGAGGCCAGCCCGCGTGGAAGAGGTGGCGCTCTCCTCTCCGCGACGCCTGTTGCGGCTGCGGGGGACCTTTGAGGGGTTACTGGAGCGGTGCGACTCCGTGGGCGATGCCTATCTTCGGATCGAGGTCGAAGAGAAGCCGGCTCCGGGACTTGCGGACGAGATCCGCGAGGCCTTCCCGAACGCGGTGGATGTGCGAGTGGTGTATGAGGCCGACGAGGCGGACGCGAGGCCCCCAATCGATATCGGCAAGTCTCCGCGGGAGCTGTTTGGCCAGTACCTTGAGCAGGATGAGATCGAGGGCGAGGACCTGCTGAAACTCTTCGACGAGCTGATGGAGGAGGAACTTGAGACCGATTCGACTTGAGATCGAGGGGTTCACCTCCTTCAGAGACCGCACGGTGGTCGATTTTGAGGATGCGGACCTGTTCGTGCTGACCGGCCCGACCGGGGCGGGGAAGTCGAGCATCATCGATGCAATAACCTTTGCCCTTTATGGGTCGATTCCCCGGCTCGATCAGAAGCTGGTAGCGCCGGTGATCAGCCGGGGGATGCTCCAGGCGCGTGTCCAACTCCACTTCGCGGTCGATAAGAAGAGGTATACGGCTGTACGCGTGGCGAAAACAACGAGGACGGGGGCGACGACCCCCGAGGCAAGATTGGAAGACGATGCCGGGAACACACTGGCTGACAGCGCGAAAGAGCTCTCCGACAGGGTCGAGGAGATTCTCGGCCTTTCCTTCGACCACTTCACCAGGTCGGTTGTCCTTCCCCAAGGTGACTTTGCGGAGCTGCTGCACGAGAGCGCTGGAGAACGGCAGAAGATGCTCCGGCAGCTGCTAGGCTTGGAGCTGTTCAGCCAGCTCGCAGCCCGTGCTCGCATGCGCGGTGCCGAGGCCGATACTGCCATCCAATTACGGGAGAGCGATATAGCCCAGGAGGCTACCCAGGAGCTTACCGACGACGGCTTGAAGCTAGCCCGCCAGCGGGCAGAGGACCTCGATACCCTCGTAGAGCGGATCAAGGGGCAACAGCCTGAGAGCGGTCGCCTCCAGGAAAAGCTGCGCTTGGTGGAGCAGCGAGCAGCGGAGATCGGGGCACGGCTCGACCTGCTGGCACCGATTCGCGTTCCGGAGGGCGTCCCGGAGCTGGCGGAGAGGATCGCGCAGGGGCGCCGTGCTCGCGACGATGCCAAGGAAATGCATGACAGGTCTATAGAGGAGCGTCAGCGCAGGCGGGAAACCTTGGATAAGCTGCCGAAGGAAGCCGATCTGAGCCTTAATCTGCGCCGTTATGACGAGCTGGCAAAGGCCCAGAGGGAGCGGGCTGAGGCAGCCTCCAGCTTGGAAGAGTCGCGGACGAGCCGGGAAGCGGCCCAGGCTGAGGTGGCCCAGGCAAGGGGAGCGGCCGAGGCGACCGAACAGGCCAAGCGGTCGATGGAGGATGAGCACCGGGCCTATCACCTGGCCTCGGGATTGACGGCGGGCGATTCCTGTCCCGTTTGCCGGCAGCAGGTGCTCGAACTCCCTGAGCTAGATGCGCCCGAAGAGATGGAGAAGGTGGAGGCTGCGCTTCGTATCGCCCAGCAGGGCTGGGATAGGGCCAATGAGAAGCTCAGGGATGCCCAATCGACCTTCGACAGGCAGAGGCAGAGCCTAGAAGACTCGGCCAATCGGGTGAAGGGCTTGGAAGCCGAGCTGAAAGATACGGACGCCCGCGAGGTTATCGAAGCAGCTCTGAAACAGGTCGAATCGGCGAGCAGAGCGCTGCAAGAGGCGGACATTGACGAGAGGAAGGACCGTGACCGGCTGATAGAGGCCGAAGGGGTTATCGAAGCACTCACAGGAGAGGAGAAGCGAGCGTGGTTGGACTACGATGCCCAGAGAGACCCGCTCGCAGAGATGCGGCCTCCCGCCGCGGTCCGGGAAGATCTCGCGGTGGCGTGGGGTGATCTCGCCGACTGGGCGGAGAGGCGGGCGGAGGAGCAACGCGCCCTCCATGAAGAGGCCAAGGAGGAGTGGGAGGCAGCGGAGTCAGCCCTGTACGAGCTTTGGAGAACAATTGTCACGTGGTGCCTCGCTGCTGGCGTGGAGGTTGGGGACGACGAACACCCGCTGGTGACCTGCAGCCGCGAGCTGGGCCGCCAGCAGGACGCCGTGGTGCGGATAGAGCAGGCCTTGGACGATCTGAACAGGAAGCGTCGCGAGCTCGTGCTCCACCGCAAAGAGGGTCAGGTTGCAAAGGACTTAGCGCAGCACCTTGGGGCTCGCAGATTCGAGCGCTGGCTCATGGGGCAGGTGCTGGAGCAGCTAGCTGTTGGGGCGAGCAGAGAGTTGCTCAAGCTATCGAGCGACTCCTACTCCCTGACCCTGGACGAACGCAACGATTTCGTCGTGGTCGACCACCGTAACGCGGACGAGCAGCGGCCGGTGAAGACCCTCTCCGGGGGCGAGACCTTCCTGGCCTCCCTTGCGCTAGCTCTCTCCCTCTCGGAGCAGCTTGCGGACTTGGCCGTGGGCGGCGCGGCAAGGCTGGAGGCCCTGTTCCTCGATGAAGGGTTCGGCACCCTGGATATAGATACGCTGGACGTGGTCATAACCGCCATCGAAGAGCTCGGATCGCGGGGGAGGATGGTCGGCGTCGTGACTCATGTGAAGGAGCTGGCCGAGAGCATTCCTGTGCGCTACGAGGTGACGAAGCAAGGGAACCGGTCGTCGGTAGCGAGGGTCGAGGCGTGAAGATCACGATCGAATCATGGGCACCGGAGTACGGCTCG
Source organism: Truepera sp. bin119 (assembly GCA_002239005.1). GTDB lineage: Bacteria > Deinococcota > Deinococci > Deinococcales > Trueperaceae > MPNL01. Next base: position 1,655 of record MPNL01000063.1, on the reverse strand, counting down.
CCCCTCGAATCCGGGGAGATGGAGGAGCCGGAAGTCCCAACAGACCTGGAGGTCGAGCTGCCGGTCGCTGAGTGGCACCCTATCTCTCCCTCGCCAGATACCCCGCCGCCCGCTGCGATTCACTTCGTGGATGGCGTGCGGCGGATAGACGCCCGCGTGTGGATCACGCCCGACGACGACGGCACCCAGTTGGGGATCTGTGCCTCCTATGCAGCTGGTGTCGTGCGCTGTGCGGCGCGGGCAGAGGTGATCGACACCCAGGTCCGCCGGACGGTGATATCGACGTCGGGCACCCCTGCGCTCCCGACTCGAGCTGGACGGTTCGAGCCGTACGCTGTTGTCGAGGACTCCATCGATAAGCTGATTAGTGGCTTGCAGCGGCGGCTCGGCAGCCTGGAAGTGGAGGTTGCGGCCCGGAACGATCCAGGGGATGCTCTAGTCGTTCTCGACGGCCCGATCAGCTGGGGCCGCGATCAGATCTCGGGTGCTCTGGGATATGTGAAGACGCACCAGAGAAGCTACCTACCTGCCGACTTGGCGAAGGTAGTGTCACAACTAAGACCAGGTGAGCGGACTCCGATCTTCCTTACGGAGACGAGATTGAACCGCTACTCGTGGTACCTGAAGCTACCCGGCGGTGAGGGGCACTCCTGGTCCGGTGTGGTCCGGTGTGAGGCACTAGCCGAGGGGGAGCTGCAGAAGTTCCGAGCGCTGGCCGACCAGACCGCGAGGGTGCTGCCGGGCTATGCGTCGGAGCAGCACAAAGAGCCGCGAGCTCCACAGAACCTCTATCCGATCTCAGAGCTCGAGCGTGAGTTGCGCAGGCGTCTCGGTGACGCCTACTACATCAGCCGCGAGTTGAAGCGAAGCGCAAGGACTCACTCAGAAGCTGGCTAGACTCCCCCAATATAGCAAGCACCTTGACAAGTGGCGTTAAGGCGTTGTACCGGGGTTCTGATCCCTTAGCCCTGAGGGGCTACGTTTAGTTTCCAACTACTGTAGTGGAGCGTAGTAAAGAGTGATAGTCTCACATTACGACCCAGGCGGATGCAAGCGACCCCACCTGGTACAAGGCCTCTGTCAAGCCCACTATCGGCGTGAGCTAAGGAGGAACTAGGTCTCCTAGCATCGCAGCATGAGACGCCATCAGGAGCCTACCCGAGCGACGCTAATTCATGATCGAGTGGGCGTCAGAGGCCGAACAGTTGGTGTGAACTGCGGCACCAACGACCGACTCACCGAGTTGTCCATAACTGATAAATCCCTCCTCACCATAGTCCTAGCCCTCATCCGGGTACGATTACCCTGTATGAAGGAAGCGAGCCACTAGCGGATGAGCACCAACAACCTGACCTGGATCACCGGCTACATCTGGGGGATCGCCGACGATGTCCTGCGCGACCTCTATGTCAGAGGCAAGTACCGCGACGTCATCCTACCGATGACCGTGCTCCGGAGACTCGATGCAGTGCTCGAGGGGCGCAAGCGAGAGGTCCTGGATATGAAGAGTTATCTCGATGAGGCAGGGATCGTCGAGCAGGACCTGGCCCTGAGACAGGCGGCGGGACAGGCCTTCTACAACACTTCAAAGTTCAGTCTCCGTGACCTGAGAGCCCGGGCTAACCGCCAGCAGCTCGAGCTCGACTTCAGGGACT
>MPNL01000012.1:57500-76618 GCA_002239005.1 Truepera sp. bin119 | reverse complement strand
TTCGGGCCCGAAGAGCCCCTCCTGCCCCGAAGACGAACGGATTGGTGGAGCGCGGTCCTGGCTGAGTTCTTCCGGATCAAGCTAGCCGAGACCTGCTATGAGAGCGTCGATCTGCTCCCAGCCGATCTCGATACCTGGCTCCACCACTACAACTCTGAGCAACCCCATCTCGGTTACCGAAACCAAGGTCGCAGGCCCATGGAAACTATCAAGCTGTTTGGTGGCCAAGAAGGTTAAGAGGACACTTTATCGTTGGTTTATTCGTGAACCCGGCCTCGCCAGGACGTTGTGATGATGGCGAAGGACTCTCTAGGACTTCCCGATATCCGAATGCAAGGAGGGCGCCAGAGCGCTCGCTGTTTCCCCTAACCCGCTCTAGGTCCGACCTAGAATTGAGTGGTATGGACGACGCTATGCGCGCATAACGCGGGATGGGAACCGAATCCCGATTCTGCATGCTGACAGGCTGTGATACAGAGTTGTGTCATCCTTCCTGTTCTACCTTCGGCGAACGACCCGGTTTCGAAGGGTAGGCGCTGTTTCCACCTAAGGATTATAGAGTCAACCGAACAGCCGGCCGAAGATCCTGAATCCCGCGAGGTAGGTTCCCAGTACCGAGCCGGTGGTCGCAAGCAGGAACACCAAGAGCGTCCGGGTGACCCGGTTCCGCCACCAGCCGCGGGCGCTTGTGAGGTCCGGGCGGAGATCGCGGAAGTCGGCCACCTTTGGCTTTCGTAACCACGACTCCAGCCCGGCCGCTACGAACCCGGCGCCGATCAGTGGGTTGAGCGAGGTGAACGGGGCAGCCAGGAACGTTCCGACGACCGTGAGCGGGTGGGCCAAGGCGATAAGCGCCCCGAGACCTGCGAGGACGCCGTTAATCAGGAACCAGTCGCGGATCAGCTCGAGACCGAGTTGGGGGCTGCGGCTGAACCCGATGGCGAACCCGGCTAGGGCCAGCGCCGTGATGATCCAGGGGAGGACCTTCGGCCACGGGCCGGAAGGGGGGACCTGCTCGAGCCGTTCCAACTCGGCCTCGTGGTCGGGAACACCCGCCTCGAGGTGCTCACGGAGCCCCTTGAGGTGTCCGGCCCCGATCACCACTAGGACCTGCGCAAAGGGGTTCTCGCGGGACTCTGCGTCGGCCTCGAGTTTCGCGGCCATGTAGCGGTCTCGCTCGGCGATGAGGGGAGTGTAGAGGGCCTGGGAGTTCTCCGCAAACTCGGTAAAGGTGGCCTCGAGGATATCCCCCTGCCTGAGCTTCTCAACCTCCTCAGCCGTGATCTCCTCCCTTGAAAGGGTGCTCAGGAACAGGCTGCCCAGCAGGGTGAAGCGCTGCCACCAGGGGACGTTTCTGTAGGTGCGCCGGAGGGTGACACCGATATCGCGGTCGATAAGTAGGAGTGGTAGGCCAGCCTCCTCCGCAGCCCGGATGGCAACCCGCATCTCTTGGCCCGGCTCGATGCCTAGCTGATCGGCGAGCCGCTGCTGGAACGCGCCCAAGGCCAGATTCGCGGCTACCATCCCTGCCTTGCCCTGGCGCACCACTTGGAACAGGTCGAGCTTGGCCCAGCGGTCGGGATCGGTGAGGGCTGCGTGGCGGTTGGGGTCGAGTTCGACCGCGACTGCGTCGAATGTCCCCGTATCGAGTAGCCGTTCGACCGCCTCGGCGCTGGCGCGGGAGACGTGGGCGGTGCCGAGCAGGGTGTAGTGGAGCCCGTCCCGCTCGATGCGTGCGAGCGGCTGCTCTTCGACATCGGTGGGAGGAGGGGAAGGGAGGTTGCTGGGCGACATGATGCGAGTTTACTCGGTCCCAGGCGGGGGAGACGTCGCTAGCGCCTTTAGCGCCCCGCAGGTCGAGTCAGAGCGCCTAGGTGTCGCCGGGTTTCCACTCCAGAGTGGGCAAGCGGCCTCGGACTACCGCCTATCTGTGCCTGGAGGCTGTTCCCGGGAGGCCTCTTCCGGTCGATCTCTGTCCGGGCGGCGGCTGGTGCCGCTACAATCGAAGTATGTCCCAGCGCAATCGCGAGAGGAGATCGGAGCGGAAGGCGATCGAGAGGGCCCGTAAGATCACCGTGGGCAAGATGGTGCGGCTGTTTGTGAAATCGGTTCTCTTGGCGGTAGGGTTCGTCTTGATCGTCACCCTGCTGAACGCTCTAGGTGTCCCTTACCTCGACCGCCTCTGGGGCCAACTGGTGGTGCTCGGACTGTTGTGGATCGTCACCTACCCGCTGCTAATGCGGGACTTCCGACCCCGGACCTACCTCAAAGACAGATGAGTAGGTCCCGAGTTCGGCTGGGGGCGCTTGGCCAGCGGAGCCTCTATCAACAGATCAAGTTGGCCCGCTTCTGGTTGCCGGTTGCCATCGTCGCTGTCGTGGTTGTTCACCAAGTCGTCATCGTCCCGCTCGGCGGAGTACTTTGGCAGTTCTGGGTGCAGATCCTGTTCTACAGCATCCTCGGCCCGATGGCGACATTTGCAACCCTCAACTGGATCGCCTCTGAAGTCAGGCTCCGCGAGCGGGCGCAGGAGGAACTGACCCGGCTCTACACGGAGTTGCAGGACAGCCACGAGCTTCTCAGCGCCATCCAGGAGGTTACCGGAGCCAGCGACCTTGACGCCGCTCTGAAGGCCGCCAGTCGAGGCGTCGTCAAGGTGACAGAGGCGGTGGGGGCGGCGGTCGTGATCGGTTCGCGGGGACCTCCTTTAAGCGAGGGCTACGGTCTGGACACGGCGCTGGCGGAGGACGCCGGTGACCGGGATAGACGCCTGCGTGCCGGAGAGGTGCCGCCGGAGGAGGGTGGCCCGGAGGGACGCCTCCGGGTGTTGAGCGAGCCCATCTCGTGGGCGGGGGAGATCCAGGGGAGCGTTCATGGCTACTTCGCCGGTCCGCCCGACGCTAGGCAGCGCGAGAGCTTCAGGATCCTCTGTGCCGAATTTACCTCGACCGCTGAGGCCGTCCGCGGTCGCACCCGCGATCTTCTGACCCTATTTGAGGTAGACAGGAGCATCCGTGCGGAGGGCAACCTCACCCGGCTCCTGCAGACCCTCCTTACCCAGATGATGGCCAGAGCGGGAGCGGAAGCTGGCGGGGTCTACCTGGCCGACGATGAGAACCTGATCGAGTTGCATGCCCATCACGGTCTGGCCGAGTCACCCTCGAACGTAGCGGTTCGAGGGCTCGTCAGGCGCGTGGCTAGCGAGACCTCACCCCACCTCGTGGCCCACCTCTCTGAGGAGGAGAGAGCGTCGGGCGGCCCTATCCTGGCGGCGGCTCGAAGTGCCCTCCTGCTCCCGCTCCTTGGCGACGAGGGCCTGCTCGGTGTGATCGTTCTCTCCCACTCGGAGCCGGGCCGTTTCGACGAGGGCGGACTGCCCTTCCTGAATCTGCTGGCGAGTCAGGTCACGCTGGCGGTTCGAAACGCCCGGGCCTATCTCCAGTCGGAGGAGTTGGCCATCGTGGAGGAGCGTGCTCGCATCGCCCGTGAGATCCACGACAGTGTTGCGCAGTCACTGGCTTTCTCCGCTCTCAAACTCGACCTCGTTGCCAGACTGCTTGAGAGCGATCCAGCTAAAGCCCTCATTGAGCTCGACGACACCAAGGTCACCATTAGGGAGTTGATCAAGGAGGTGCGGAGGAGCATCTTCGCCCTTCATCCCGTCGACCTTGAACGGCACGGCTTCGTGGAGACCCTGAGGAGTTACTGTAGCGATTACAGTCAGCAGAACGACATCGGGGTCGAACTCGACATCGAGCCCCTTCCCAATCTGACTATGACCTCAGAAGCGGTCCTGTTCCGGATCTTCCAGGAGGCGATGAACAACGTCGCCAAGCACGCCGAGGCTAGTCGGGTCGCGGTCAGAGCCGGCCGGACCGAAGACAGACACGCATTCGTGGAGGTCGAGGACGACGGGCGAGGGTTCGATCAGGACGAGGTGGACGGGCGGGTGACGAGCGCTGGTGGACTAGGGCTCAAGCAGATGCGCGAGCGGGTGGAGGGGCGGGGCGGTAGCCTCCGCATCCGGACCGCCCCAGGGCAGGGGACAAGCCTCCGGGCGTCCCTGCCCGAATGACTCGCAGTCGTACCCTTCAAACCCTTTGGAGTGCTGAAGCTATTGGCTTTGCCGACGGCCTGCCTATCACCCCTAATGACAACCACCACGGCAACCCGGCGGTCGCGCAAGTCGGGCGAGACCTCTCAAGCTTGAAGTAGTTGGCTGTCCCGCTTCGTCTCCTCGACCAGCCAATCGACCACCGCCTTCAGATCGCCCGCGCTCTCCTGGTGAACCGCTAGCTGGCGGTCTGCGCTGGTGCCTTGCTGGAAGATGGTGAACACGTGATTGACCTCGTTGCGAATCCCGAGGTCGTCGACCACGTCGTCTACGAACTCCACCAGTTCAGTGAGGAGCACCTTGGTCGGAAGCTCCTGCTGGCGGCCGAAGTCGATCAGCTTGCCACCGATGCCGTAGCGCATCGCTCGCCACTTGTTCTCCTCGATGAGGGTGGGGGGGTAGTGTCGGAAAGTCAGGTTGTCCCTGCGCATCTTGTAGTGCTTCAAGGCTAGCGCCTGGAAGAGTGAGGCGCAGCAGATGGCGTCGTCGATGCTGGTGCATAGGTCACAGATGCGAAACTCCAGCGTCGGATAGACGTGGTGCGGTCGAATGTCCCAGTAGATCTTCGAACTGTCCTCAATCGCTCCCGTCTCTACCAGGGTGGCCAGCAGTCGCTGATACTCGCTGTAGCTGCTGAACTCCTGTGGGATCCCGGTACGCGGGAAGCGTTTGAACATGGCGCTCCGGTAGCTCTTGAGCCCGGTATCTATCCCACGCCAGAAGGGACTCGAGCTCGACAGGGCGAGGACGTGGGGCGTGAAGTAGCGTAGCGTGTTCATGGTGTCGATCGCGAAATCCCGATCCTCGATTCCGACGTGAACGTGCATGCCGAAGATCAGCAGATCCCGTGCCAGGAACTGCATGTCCTCGAGGATGGTAAGGTAGCGGTTCTTGTCGGTGATCTCCGAGGTCTCCCAACTCGAGAACGGATGGGCACCTGCGGCCGCGATCCAGACCCCTTTTGTCTCAGCGATTTCCGAGACAGCCCTGCGCAACTCCAGGACCTCCTGGCGGGCCTCCTGGACCGTAGCGCACGGCTTGGTACCGATCTCGACGGTGCTCTGATGCATCTCCGGTTTGACGTCACGCATGCGCAAGGCGTGGTGGTCGTCCTCGAGGAAGTGGGTGATGTAACTCTTGAGTTCCCGCGTCTCTGGATCGATGATCTGGTACTCCTCCTCGATCCCGATGGTCAGGGAAGGACGCTTGACGGTCATGGAGAACTCCCTCTGCGGCCTCTGTGAATACGCCCTTCACGGAGCCTTGGCACCGTGGTCTAATACAGTATGCCAGCGACATTGGTTCCTCTCGAGTTCCGTCGCTATCCTGACGAAGAGATGGTCGCTCGCGCTGAGGCATTCTACAATCTTTTGCGGACCCGTCGCACCGTGCGGGACTTCTCCCCCGAGTCGGTACCGCGCGAGGTGATCGAGGCTGCGCTCCGAGTTGCAGGTACTGCGCCGAACGGGGCCAACCTCCAGCCTTGGCACTTTGTGGTCGTCTCCGACCCCGCTCTCAAGCGGGAGATCCGGCAGGCTGCCGAGGCCGAAGAGCGGGAGTTCTACCAGCGCCGCGCCCCCCCGGAATGGCTCGCTGCGCTCGAGCTACTCGGGACCGATGCGAACAAGCCCTTCCTGGAGGCGGCACCATACCTGATCGCGATCTTCGGCGAGGCCTATGGCCTCCTTGAGGATGGGAGGAGGGTCAAAAACTACTACGTGAACGAGTCTGTCGGCATCGCCACCGGGATGCTCATCGCTGCGCTACACCGGGCAGGCCTTGCGACCCTGACCCATACTCCGAGCCCGATGAAGTTTCTGAATAGAATCCTGAGACGACCCGACAACGAGCGGCCGTTCCTGTTACTGGTGGTCGGTCGTCCGGCTGAGGGGGCGCGTGTCCCCGACATCCGCAAGAAGCCGCTTGAGGAGATCGCGACGTTCCTCTAGGAGTGTCCGACACCTACCCTTGCGAGCCTAGAAGAAGCCTTTCAGTTCCACCCCTATTCCGTAGTTAGTGGTGAGTTCGGTGTGGGCGAGCGATGGTCCGAGAGAGAGTGTGTAGTTGGGAGAGGAGAGGTTGAAGGTGACGATCATAAGGCCTTGGAGGGTGCTGGAGCCGGGATTGAGAGCGCTGTCGATCAGGCTTACACTCCCGTTGATGTCGAGGCTCCAGGCGTTACCCACAGGGAGGTTGAGCTGCCCGGCGACCTGCGGAAGGGGCGCGGCTTCGGGCGCCACCAGGGGAGGGGAGTAGGCCGCTTCCAGGGTCCAGAGGGCGTTGTCGAGGGGGCCCGAAAGGCCCAGGGCTCCACGCCCGTCAAAGGGGGTCGTGAGCAGCCAAGCCTCACCGTAGAGGACGAGGGGACCGACCAGTCCGCTGCCACTCAGGCCGGCGGCGAAGCTGTCGAGGTAGAGGGCGTGGACCTCAAGTTCGAAGCTGCTGAAGTTGTGCCGGACGCTTGCGACTAGACCGGGATGAGGTGCCCGGTAGATGATGGCGGACCGAACCCGCCAAGGGCCCACGAACAGGCTCGCGCGGGCACCCGGGAGCCCCCTTGGGAGGCCGGTCGAGGCGCGTGGCTCGATGCTGTACGGGATGTTGAGGCGGGCTGCCTCCAGAGGGAGCCGTTCGATGCCGACGCTTACGTCCACGCTATCGCCACGCCAGAGGATGTAGACCTCCGTCAGACCGACCTCCACGAGCGACTTGGTGGGGCTGTTGTCGAGCGCTCGCGCTGCTGGGTCGAGGCTCAGGTTGAGGCTGATCGGGTCGAGTGCGTAGCTCGCCTCCAGGTGGAGGCGGTAGCTGGCACTGAAGGTGTTGGAGACATCTCCCGCAGTAGTGGAGGCGGCGAAGTCGGCTCCGAAGCCTATCTCGCCATGGAGGGAGAGTTGGGCTAAGGAGAACGGGGTGATGACCGCCATCATGGTAATGGCGAGGAGGCGCGAGGTCCACTCGGGACCGCTGTGGGGGCTGGCAGGGCTCATGCTGCCTGCACTGGTTCCTCCTGAACGATCCTGCCATCCTCGATTCGGATGATGCGAGTGACCTGATTCAGCAGCCGAGGGTCGTGGGTCGAGAAGACGAATGTGACACCCTGTTCGGTGTTCAGCCTCTGCATATAGTGGATCAGGGACTGGCCGGTCTCGCTGTCGAGATTTGCGGTGGGCTCGTCGGCCAGGATGATCTGCGGGTCGGCGGCGAGGGCTCGCGCCACGGCCACCCGCTGCTGCTGACCGCCCGAAAGCTGGTTGGGCCGCCGGTCGGCGAATTCGGCCATGTCGAGCGCTGCGAGCGCCTGAAGGGCCTTGGACTCTCGCTCGCGTCGGCCGACCCCCTGCAGCTCGAGAACGAAGGCGGCGTTCTCCAGCGCGCTCATGACGGGGATCAGGTTGTAGGCCTGGAACACGAACCCGATGTTCCACAGTCGGAGCTGGGCCGAGGGTGGTTTCGCGAGCCGGTCGATGCGCCTGCCGCTGAGCCACACCTCGCCGGAGGAGGGGGTGTCGAGTGCCCCCATCAGGTGCAGGAGGGTGCTCTTGCCACTGCCCGAGGGACCAGCTATGGCGGTGAACTCGCCCTGCTCGATCTTGAGGTCGATGCCGCGAAGGGCCTCGGTCGCTACGTCACCGACCCGGTAGGTCTTCTTGAGATCCTTGACGGTATAGATCGTGGACATGTCCTCGAAACACTCCTGTGGTGGAACGGGCGTCGTCTCAGGTGGTAAAGCGCATTGCTTCCACCGGCTCTAGTCGGGCGGCCATGCTGGCGGGCCATAGCGCGGCCAGGATGCCGGTTGCCAGAGCGAAGGCGATGGAGAACAGCACCTGTTTGGGGGTGATGCTGGCGTAGAACACCGGGTTGAGCCCAAAGCTGGCGTAGTATTCCTCCAGTCCGGGGAAGGTGAAGCCGCGGGACAGATAGGCGACCCCGGCTAGGCCGGCTCCGGTCCCGACGACCGCGCCCGTGACGCACAGCAGCACGCTCTCGAGGGTGATCATGCTCATCACCTTGCGACCGTTGGCGCCGAGCGAGATGATGATGCCGAATTCGTGGATGCGCTCCATGAGGCTCAGATAGATAGTGTTGATCACTAACAGCCCTGCAAGGATGAAGAAGATGATGTTTAGCGCCGCCATCATAGGCCCGATGGCGTCGAGGAGTCGGACTAGGCTGGGATTAAGTTCCTGCCAGCTTTCAACGCTGTAGTCGTTAAGGGAGGCCCTCAGTTCGTCGCGGACGGTCGCTATCTTGGTGTCCTGGTCGAGCCGTACCAGTTCGGGGTAGTGCAGTTCGAAGCGGGTTACGGCGCCGGGGGCGGCCAGTTCCTGTGCGGCCCCGAGTGGGATGAACGCTGCCCGACCCTCGTAATTTGCGTCGAGGAGGTCGAGCAGGCCGACGACCGTGTAGGCGGCGGCGCCGAAGCCCTCGGTGCCGGGGGCGTAGGCGAACACCTCGTCGCCGAGCCCCACCTCGAGGGCATTGGCAAGGGCTTCGCCCAAGACGATGCCTTCGAACTCGTCTTCCTCGAGGAAGCGTCCCGCGCTGAGGCTCTGGTCGATGAAGCGATCCAGGAGTGCCGGGGTCCAGTCCTGGCCGCTCAGGACGATCCCGCGGGACCGATCCTCCCCGGCGAGCAGGCTGGGCACCTCGAGGACGCCGATAACCTCCGCGCCGTCCGCGCTGGCTTCGATCATCGCGCGTACCGACTCAGCACCTTCGATGAGCAGGGTGCCGAACTCGCGTAGGTCGCGGTACCCGGTGACGTGGACCTGGATCTGGCCGGTTCCCTCGGTGAGACTCTGGTACATACTATTGGTCGAGGCACCGCCGAGACTATAGTAAAGGATTGATAGGGTGACGACGGTCCCTACCGCACCTGCGGTGACGAGGCTGCGGCGGCGCTGACGCCACAGGTTGCGCCAGGCGAGGGTAAGCATCAGCGACACCCCCTTTCAAGGGCCTGCTGGTTGAAGCAGGACTCCGAGATCTCAGCGTCGAAATCATAGTCCTGCCAGACGGCCACGGTACTGCTCCCCTCGCTAAGTAGGTCGTGGACCTCGAGGCGGGTCGGGATGTGACGTCCGTTCGCCTCGATCACATTGGAGAAACGGATCTCCCTGACCGCCTGCCCACGCTGATCGAAGAACACTAGGAGGGTGGGGGCAAAGGTGGTGGCGTCGGCCGAGTAGAGTAGCTTCCCATAGGGCGTGGGAGCCTGCGGGTCGGGCGTGAGTTCGAGGATCACGCTGTAGTTGTCGCGCTCGACGACGGTGGCGGTGTAGTCCTGGCGGTAGTCGTCCCCAGCGAGGTCGTTAAACGATAGGTCGGAATCCAGAAAGTTGTCGCTGCGGCCGCTCGGGGGGAGACGAAGGGTCCGGCGCAACCTTGGGTTATAGATGAAGAGATTCTGGCCGACGTTGAGGAACGCCTGCCCAGCGTCGCGCGGGGGCGTGACCACGGTGATCAGAGAGCGATCATCACCGACACTGAGGATCTCGAGCACACGCTCGGTAACCTTGTCTCCGTCGGTCACGGTTATCACCACCGTTGCCCGGACGCTCTCTGCACGCAGATTCTCGATCATGGCGTCGATTATGAAGGCCGCCTCGTCCGATCCCTGGGCTACGGCTAGGGAAGATAGGCCGAGCGCTATCAGGGCGAGTGCAGGTCGGATTCTTGCCATCATGATGTCTCCCTGTGGGGCGGTCAGTTGCTCCGTATGGCCTCTGAGGGGTTAAGCCTACGGACGCGGCGCGCCGGGGTCAACACCGCGAAGAGTGCTGCGAGCGCGATGGTGAAACCGGTGTAGATGAGGTATTCTGGGTTTGAGACGGTGTAGATCTCATCGCTTAGGGCGAATCCGCTGAGGAAGTCTCCGTAGATGTTGGCGAAGAGCGGCCCTAGGATGTTGACGGTACCCATGAACAGGGTCAGCCCGTAGCCGAGTACTAGGCCCGCGCCGAACCCGAGCGCCGTGGCGAAGATCGCTTCGAGTGTTACCAGCCAGGAGAGGCGATTCTGATCGAGGCCCAGGGCGATGATGATGCCGAATTCTCGGGTACGCTCGAGCACGCTCACTACCACGGTGCTGGTCACGGTGATAGCGGCGAACAGAGAGAAGATAAGGCTGAGGGGGAGCATCTGGGCGCGTTCTGAGGCGAGCCCGCTCTGGAGGGGGCCGAGTAGCTCCTTTACTGGATAGGCCTGCACCCCTTCAGGGAGCCGGTTCTGGAGGGCGCGGACGGCGGCCTCCTCCCGGCCGAACGGGATGTCGAGAGCGACGCCCGTGGCGGTCTCCACACCGGTGAGGCTTCGTGCATCTTCGATATGGATCAGGACGGTGGTCTCATCGACCAGTTCGATGCCGCTGTCGACTAAGCCCACGACAATAAGCCCCGTCGCCTGCGGCCCGGCCTGAGAGGAGGCGTCTAGTGCAAGCCGCTCTCCGAGGCGGATGTCGATAGATTCGGCTAGTCCCTTGCCGATAACCGTCTCGCCGACGCGCTCGAGCATCCGCCCCTCACCGACGTTCTCAGGGATGCTGCTGACCGCATTCTCAAGGGCAGGGTCGACCCCCCGGACCTGCACTCCCTGGGTGGCGTAGGGTGAGCGGATCAGGCCGGGGAAGTCGAGGCGGGGCGCGGCGGTCCGGACCAGCCGGATCGAGGTCGACTCCTCGAGGAAATTCAGGTCGGGGAGGGCGTTCTCAGGGTCAGGGTCAGCGAAGTGGGTCGGGGTGGTAATGAGGGCTGGGGCATGGAGGAAGCGAGCCTGTCCGTTGATAGTGGAGTTGAGGAAGCCGTCGGTGAAACCCCAAAAGAAGATGATCGCTAGGGTAGCGTAGGCGACCACAATTACCAGGATGGTGGTTCGGCGACGCTGACGGAACAGGTTGCGCCATGCCAGCTTGGCAAGGGGGGTGGCGCTGGCACTCCGACCCTGTTCTCCGAGGTTGCCGATCATTACGGTTCGTCTTGTCGCTGTACTCATGCCGCCTCCGAGAGAGAATTAGGAGAGACAAAACTAATTATTAGGTTTATACAATTCTCTAATCTATCTTGTCAAGAAACCATCATCCGCTGGACGACATCCTTTGGCACCTCACACTCCCAGGGAGTGTAGTAGTGGAACATGTCTACGGGCCCTCGGCTCACATCGGGGTTGTTGCTGTCGATGATTTCGATATCCTATCTTGGGCGAGTCGGTGCGTCTGTTGGGTGAATGATGGGTGGTTCTTTGTCACTAGGTACTAGTATTCCGTCACATCTTAATTTGGGGATAAAGCCGCTTGAGCTTAATGCGGGCATCTTCGGTTCTGAATTGCCAGTCGATGCCGGTTTGTCGCTCATTTCTGTCCTCTGCCCAAGCCTTGGCACGGCTTGCCACTCGCTCTCGTGAGGCGATGCGGTCACTGAAGGATTGGCGCCTCATGACGCTCAACTCTGGCTCGGCCATGTTCAGCCAACTGCCGTGCTTCGGTGTGAACACCAGTTGCAGTTTACCGGCCAACCGCAGCGCCTCTTCAGGAGGGAACGCCACGTAGAGTGAGCCGTAGTCATGGGTGTTGAGGTTGTCGCAGACCAGGGTAATGGTCTCGGCCTCGGCAAAGCGTGGCTGATCGACGAGTTGGCGAACCTGTTCGGCCCAGTCTACTGCAGTCCGTCTAGCTGTGGTCCGGACATCACGCCAGCATCCTAGTGCTTCGACGAACATCCATACCGTACAGCTGCCTTCCCGAACGTATTCGTAGTCGATCCCTTGGGCTCGGCCGGGCACCATGGCCAATGGCAGGCGAGACTCGGCGATCAACTGCAGCGGTTGTTCGTCCCTGCATACCACCGGACGACGCCGGTCGTACGGGCGTCGATAGACCTCCAGCAGCTGCTCCATGCGGGCGACGAACTGTCCATCCTGCTCTGGCGCGATAGACCAGATGACTCGGCGCCACGGCTTCAGAGCATTTTTTCCCGACGCACCGTTTCATGACTGATCGAATCGACCACTTCCAGCTCCACCAAGCGTTCAGCCAACAGCCTCAGTGTCCAGCGCGAACGGCCTTCGGGTGGCAGCGAACAGGCAAGTCTGGTCAACTGCGCTTCACCCTCGCCATCGAGCTTGGGCGGGGTCGGAGGTGGCAGCCGAGGTTTTCGCTCCAAGGCTGCCAACGGACCCTGCTCGACCGCCTTCTTGCGCCAACTCTGGATTTGGCTGTCAGGTCGAAGGCAGCGGCTAGGCGATGGTCTGTCCAGCCGGGCCCCTGCTCACCCTGATCGCTCTTAAGCAGCACTTGGGCTCGCTTAACCTTCCAGGCCGCAATCGTCCGTCTACCTTTCCTGCCTTTGGCAATTCGCCCCAACTGACACCGCTCTTCTTGCCTAAGCTTCAATACCTATCTCTTGGCCATAGCTTCCTGGTCTCCCGACAAACGATCTTATGCCAAGTTTTAGGCGTGACGGAATACTAGGCGCCCGCTTGTTCCGGTGGTACATCTTGTGGTCGCCCAGCTTGTTCACTCGTTCGGTGGGCCCGGACCGCACGAGTAGCCACGTCAATAGTGCTGATCGAACTGCAGCTTGCCTGCAGTGTCCCGGCCTAGTTCCTCCGCAGCTTGTTCGGGTGGGTCGGCGACCAGAGGTGCGCCCGGAAGCCGCCCAGCCACTTTGGGGAGGTCCTCTTCTTAGAGCGCTAGATAGACCTCTTCAATAAAGTTCGGACCGACTCTGCTCGACTTCGTGATGGGATCAGCCCCATCAACAGTAGAATATCCCGAAACTTTATATCGACATCGAAAATCACTAGACCTTCTCGGTGGCAGCTGGAAGGGGGCACGAGCAGATAGAAAAAGCGCGGCCCGAAGGCCGCACCTAGTAAGGACGAGGGCAAAACGCACCTAGACCTTGACCCGCTCCTTGAGACCCTTGCCAGGCTTGAAGGCCGGGTACTTGCTCGACGGGATCTTGATCCTGTCGGTGGTGCCGGGCTTGACTCCGGTGCGCGCCCTGCGCTTGCGAACCTCGAAGGTGCCGAAACCGGTCAGCTGCACCTTGAAGTCTTTGTCCAGGTGCAAGCTGATTTTGTCGAGCATAGTGTCCACGACTTCCTTAACATCCTTCTTCTTCATTCCGGTCTCTTCAGCGACGAGGTCGACCAGATCAGCCTTCGAAATGGTCTTGGATTTAGCCATTGATCGTCTCCTCCCTAAAGGCATCAGGTGATTGTACCCTACCATGATAAAGATTGGCAGAGCAAGTCTGGCACGCTATTAACCGGCCTCTTATTCCTCTCTAGTTTGCAGAGACATGGGGTCGCCCCCGCTCTCTGGAACGGTTGACCGTAAACCACTCTCTGGAGGCAGGAGGGCATCTAACTGAGCTGTCAACTTCTGAGTCACTTCCCGCATCGCCTCGCGGTCCCGACCGGCAGACTCGATGGGGTCGCCAAAGCGGACGCGGAAGGACCTCCCTTGACGCCAGATCGCTGTCGGTTGCAACGGTACCCCTACGCGCAGGGCCAAGAAGGATGCTCCATCGAGGGGTTCTACATCACTGTTGCGGGTTCCCTGGACGAAGATCGCGACCACCAGTCCTTTCTTGAGGCGCCGCATTGCACCCTTCACGGCCCCGATATCACTCCCCTTGCGATCGACGGGGAAGGCTCGTAGACCCACCATCAGCAGTCGTAACCAGGGCCGTTCGAACAGTTCCTTCTTGGCCATGAAGTGGACCTCGCGAGGGATCGAGGTGCCCAGGAGCGGCGGGTCCCAAGCAGAGAAGTGATTGCTCGCGATCACCAATCCCCCTTCTCTCGGTACCTTCTCTGCCCCCTCGACGCGCAGGCCGTAGAAGATGCGTCCAAAGAGGTTGACCCCCCACTTGCTTATCCAGTAGAACCACGCTCCGCGCACCAGTCGCTCAAGCCATTTCATCGGCGTCATTCTACCGCCAACCCCTATGCTTCTGGCCGAGCCGCTTCCGTGATGGAAGCTAGAGTGTGAACACTAGAGCTGGGGTGTCCAGGGGCAGGTTCCAGCCCCCGAGTCGGTGGCCGGTGGGGGATGTGGTGGGGTGATGATGACCACCTCAAGCCTCTGCGTGACGAGGGTGGCGACCCGATCGAGACGCTCTCTCAGTCGATGTTCGGTCTCAGAATGAGCGCTAAGGAGTAAAGCTAAGGGTGCTCCAGCGGACCGTCCTCTGGTTCAGCCGATTGACGGTCGCTTCGAAGCTGCACGTGACAGGCTCGGCGCTGCTCTTTTGGCGAGAGAGGGGCTCGCCCACCGGATCGATGAGAACCAGACGGTCCAAACGGTACGAATTGGCTGGTTCCGGGCCGGTTCTGCATCACCACTCCGAGCTGGCTGACGGGCAGGAGACCGAGCACGAGCGCAGCGTAGAGAGATCACACCAGAGCTAGGGGTGCCTGGGAGGGCTGGAATTGGAATCTAGCCGATAGCCGGAGTATCAGGTCCTAGGTTGGGGGTCATGTCACCGGGCGCTCCGGGGTTGTGGGTCAGGTCGTCTTTCTCGTCTCCGGTCCAGATAGATGGCTATCAGCATTCCGGCTAAAGCTACCAGGGTGTGAAGACTAATCCACACGCCGACATTCGGTTCCCAGGGTAGCTGGACGCTGAACAGGCTCTGCTTGGAGACCTGCATCACAAAGACCTGTGGGGTGATAAGTAGCAGCGGAGAGATCACTGCAGCAGGATAGCGCCAGGTGAGTTCGAGCCCCAACATCGCCAGCAGGTTCGAACTGAGCACCACGGGAAGCATGACGAGCCACCCCGGGTCGCCACTGATGAGTCCGAGCGGGGGGGCGACCAGTGCAGCTACGAAGGCGTATGGCAGGCCAGCCATTGCGAAGGAGAGGTAGCTGAACAGCACGATTCCAAGGCTCCGGTAGAGCAGCGGTAACGGCACCACGGCGGCTACCAGTGTCGCCAGCACGAGGAAGGTGCCGATGACAATGCTCTGCGGGGTCGTGGCGGTTCGGATCATGACAGCATCGTATTCGATTCGGTGTCACCGGTCGTCAAGCAACATTAGGGATCTTCCCAGCGCGCGTGTCGATCTCGGCGATCCGCCGCAGGTAGTGTCCCGTTGCGGAGGTCGGATGGACCGCTACCTCCTCTGGTGTGCCCTCCACCACGATCTCCCCGCCGCGCGCTCCGCCGTCGGGTCCTAGGTCGATGATCCAGTCAGCGGTCTTGATCACGTCGAGATTGTGTTCGATCACCACCAAGGTGTTCCTCCCCTCAACGAGTCGGTGGAGGACTCTGAGCAGTTTGTGGGTGTCATCGAAGTGAAGGCCGGTGGTGGGCTCATCGAGGATATAGAGGGTCTTTCCGGTTGAGCGCTTACCCAGTTCGGTGGCCAGCTTGATCCTCTGCGCCTCACCTCCCGACAAGGTCGGGCTAGGCTGACCGATCTTGATGTAGCCTAGGCCAACATCTCGCATCAGTGCGAGCTTGCGGGCCGCACCAGGGATGTTTTCGAAGAAGCTCAGCCCCTCGTCTACGGTCATATCGAGCACGTCGGAGATCGACCTGCCACGAATCTTGACCTCGAGGGTCTCCCGGTTGTAGCGCTTGCCCTTGCAGACCTCGCAGGGGACGTAGATGTCGGGCAGAAAGTACATCTCCACCTTGACGGTACCGTCTCCTTTGCAGGCCTCGCAGCGCCCACCCTTGACGTTGAAGCTGAAGCGACCGGGTTTGTAGCCTCGTTTGCGGGCCTCCGGTGCCCGGGTGAAGAGGTCGCGAATATCGGTGAAGATTCCCGTGTAGGTGGCGGGGTTGGAGCGTGGGGTCCGCCCAATCGGGCTCTGATCGATCTCAATCACCTTGTCGATGTGCTCGGTTCCCGTGATCCGCGTGTGGGCACCTGGGATGGCTTTGGCCCGGTAGAGCCTCTTGGCCAGTGAGGCGTGCAGGATTCGGTGGACCAGAGTTGACTTGCCCGAGCCAGAGACTCCAGTGATGCAGGTGAGCGTACCCAGTGGGATCGACACATCGATCCCCTTGAGGTTGTGTTCTCGGGCACCCATGACCGTGAGGCGCTTCCCGGTCCCCTCCCGGCGTTTCTCCGGCACCGCGATGCCTCGCTCGCCGCGGAGATACGCGGCGGTGAGCGAGTCAGGATGCCGCTCCAACTCGGATGGAGTGGCGGCTGCCACTACCTCGCCGCCGTGAGTGCCGGCACCGGGGCCGAGATCTACAATGAAGTCGGCTGCTCGCATGGTTGCTTCGTCGTGCTCGACTACGATCAGGGTGTTGCCCAGATCGCGCAGGTTCATCAGCGTCGCTAGTAGCCGACCGTTATCGCGCGGGTGGAGACCGATGGAGGGTTCGTCGAGGACGTAGAGGACGCCTGTCAGGCCAGATCCGACCTGAGTCGCGAGCCGGATGCGCTGCCCTTCGCCGCCTGAAAGGGTGTTGGCACTCCGGTCGAGGTTCAAGTAATTCAGCCCTACATTCTCGAGGAAGCCGAGCCGTGCATTGATCTCGCGTAGGATGGGGCGGGCGATGGAGGCGGCCGGTTCAGGTAGAGCTAGTTTGGAGAAGAGTTGGCGTGCCTCGAGCACGGTGAGGGCTGATACCTCGGCGATGTTCCAGTCGGCCACCATTACTGCCAGCACCTCAGGTTTGTAGCGACTCCCGTGGCAGTGAGGACAGGCTACCAGCGACATGTACTCCTCAAGGCGCTCACGTGCGAAATCAGTTGAGGCCTCTTTTAAGCGACGCTCGAGGTTGGGTATGACCCCCTCGAAGTCAGCCTTGAATCGCATCGTCTCCTTGTCACCACGTCGGTAGACGATCTCGATCGGTTCCTCGCTACCGTTGAGAATCATCGTGCGGATCTCCTCTGGCAGATCGCGCCAGGGGGTGGAGAGGTCGAAACCGAAGTGGTCGGCCAGCGCCCTCAGTCGATCCCAGTAGTAGACGCGATTACCGTCGCTGCGCCCCCCTGTCCAGGGGGCGATGGCTCCCTGACTGATCGACAGATTGTTGTCCGGCACAATCAGTTCGGCGCCGAACTGCTGGAGGTGGCCGAGACCCGAGCAGTGTCTGCAGGCACCATACGGGCTATTAAACGAAAATGCCCTCGGCTCCAGCGCCTCGAAGAAAGTCCCGTGCTCGGGGCAGGCGAACTTTTCACTGAAGAGTTCGTCAGATCCGTCATCAGGGAGGAATAGACGCATCAAGCCCTCTCCCTTTGTTAGGGCCAACTCCGATGACTCGGCGAGCCGCGGACGGTCCTCCTCACGGATGCGGACCCGGTCGATCACCACATCGATATCATGCTTCTCGTGGCGCTCTAGGTTGGTCTTGAGCGCTTGGTTGAGGGCCTGTACCTCGCCGTCGATCCTAATGCGGACGAATCCCTCTTTCTGCAGATCCTGGAACAGCTTGCGATACTCCCCCTTGCGGCCGCGCACTACGGGAGCCATGATCATGGCTCGGGCGTCCGCGTGTCGCTCGAGGAGCCGGTTGACGATCTCGCTGGCCGACTGCTTGCGGATGATTCGTCGGCAGATCGGACAGTGGGGGGTTCCGGCACGCGCGAATAGCAGCCGCAGATAGTCATGGATTTCGGTCACGGTCCCGACGGTCGAGCGCGGATTGTGGCTCGTGGTCTTCTGGTCGATACTGATCGCCGGACTCAGCCCATCAATGCTATCTACATCAGGCTTGTCCATGATCCCTAGAAACTGCCTGGCGTAGGCTGAGAGGCTCTCGACATAGCGCCGCTGCCCCTCCGCATAGATGGTATCGAAGGCGAGAGTAGACTTGCCCGAGCCTGAGACGCCGGTGAACACGATGAAATGGTTGCGCGGAAGTGAGAGATCGATGTCCTTGAGATTGTGCTCACGCGCACCGCGAATGACAAGATCCTGCAAAGGCCACTGCCTCCCTACACCCATTCCAGGGTGGAAAACTCGCACAGGTAGAGGGTGCGGCTCTGGCCGCACTCAAAATACGCAAGTATACCAGAGCCGAATCTCTAACTGGAAGGCGTAGCGTGATTTTTTGGATCGGCGGCCGGTCGCTATGGGAGATCTAGACGACCATCTCCTCGAGGATGGCGGCGTCCACATTCAGAGATCGTAGGGGAGCGAACCCCTAGACCGATGGTGGTCAGAGCATAGGCGTAGATCAGGAAGCCGAAGCCAGCATGCCAGGGTGTTGAGCTTCAACGCCCTTCCCGGTGAGCGATGCGGTGGCGGTTTCGCCAGTGCCTGACAGGGTGGTCGCAAGCTTCTCCGCCTTCGCCGCGACAAGGCCGCCGAGCAACGGCGCGTGGCGGAGTTGCCACCTCAACAGATCGATCCAGAAAGCTTGGCCGACCTTATCGAGCCGGCCAGCCGACCTCTATCCAGATAAGGTGCTGTCGTGCACTCCGTGCCAACCCTATTGGTGGGTTCCAGGGTCACCACGGACCTTGAGCGGCTCGCTCCCGACTCCGCTGAGTGATGACCTAACTCTCTAAAATCACATAGGATCATACGATTGAGGCCCAAAGCACCTCGGCTCTCGGTGGCGAACTCTTCACTAACTCATAAGCGAGCATTTCCCCTGTAGGGCTCTCGGGTCGATTCTGAGCCCTGGCGAGCTTTAGGGCGAGATAGCCAGCCAGCGGGTAACCCGATAGCACTCAATAGGCTTGAGTCTACTCACCCAGCCTTTCTGAATTTTCTCCCTTATACTGTTTCCCTGATGAGTAACTACTACCAGGTGCTCGGAGTCGACCGGGACGCCAGCGAACGGGCGATAAAGTCGGCCTACCGCAAGCTTGCGCTCCAATACCACCCCGACCGCAACTCGGGTGACGCCGAGGCGGAAGAGCGCTTCAAGGAGATCAACGAGGCCTACGCGGTGCTCTCCGACCCCGAGAGGCGCAACCGATTCGACCGCTTCGGCAGTGCCGACGCCGCAGGAGTGCGGTTCACCGGCGACATATTCGACATCTTTGCCTCGGTGTTTGGCACGGGGTTTGGA
>MPNL01000012.1:0-52500 GCA_002239005.1 Truepera sp. bin119 | reverse complement strand
GTGACCCGAGTTGGGTCGTCCTCGACGCGCTCCTACCCGAGGAAGAACTTGCCTTGGTCATCTGGGAGACGGTTCGGGAGAAGATGGGTTCGTGATCCGAACGCAAACCCTTATGCTTATGCTGTTCACCTCCGTCCTGCTGCTGACCGGGTGCCGGCAGCGCTTCCAAGAACTCTCGGCTGAGGTGATTGCCTCCTTCCCACACGACCCCACCGCTTATACGCAAGGGCTCTTGTTCTACAAGGGGAGACTCTTCGAGAGCACGGGTATAAGTGGTGCCTCCTCAGTTCGGGAGGTCGTGATCGAGAGTGGCAACATTGAGCGACTCCGTCCCCTCGAGCCCCAGTACTTCGGAGAGGGACTTGCGCGGGTCGGGAACCGGCTAATTCAGCTTACCTGGCAGCGTGGCCGGGCCTTCGTCTACGACCTTGAAACCTTCGATCCTCTAGGGGCCCACCGCTATGTCACGGAGGGCTGGGGGCTCTGCCACGACGGCGATCACCTTTATATGACGGACGGTTCGTCAACCCTCTTTCGTCGCGATCCCGACAGCTTTGAGGAAGAGGAATCGGTCACGGTAAAGCTGCGCGGGGAGCCACTGATTCGCCTCAACGAACTGGAGTGCGTTGGAGAGCACGTGTACGCGAATGTGTGGCTGACAGACACCATCGTCCGCATCGACAAGCAGTCGGGCCGGGTGGTGGCAGAGATCGATGCCTCGGGTCTGCTTAGCGACGAGGAGCGGGACGCGCTTCTCCCCGGCGAGGTTCTGAACGGCATTGCCTACAATTCAGAGTCAGAGACCTTCTACCTCACGGGGAAGCACTGGCCCCGCCTATTCGAGGTTCGCTGGGTGGCTCGGCCAAGCTCCTGAGGCCTACCGAGCCCGGGATAGGATCACCAAGCCTTTGTGGATTCAGCTGTCGCTGCCCTTACTCTCGGAGTGCTTACTCACGCCCTCGCTCTTTGTCGAATCCTCTGCAGACGAGGATACCTTCGGCTCTTCGGACGCTTTCGCCTCACCGGCCGAATTCGCAGTGGTCGATGTGCTGCGAGAGTCGTTTACGTAGAATCCCGAACCCTTGAATGCGATGCCGACGGGTTGAATCAGGCGCTTCACCGGATCTCCGGTTTCGGGGTGTTTGGTCAGCGCCGGATCGCTGATGCGCTGAACGATCTCGAACGTCTCATCGGTCGCGAGATTCTTATATATGTAAACAGGCATAGTGCATCTCCAAAGGAATCGGCACCCGCTTGTGGGTTGCCGGGCAGCATTTTAGCACTTGGAAATAGGGGCGGGGTGTTGGTGGCCATATAAGCGTTGCCCAGGCAGTTCGGCCCAAGCCCCGATCTGGGGTCGGTCTATCCCAAGGAGGTCGTAGAGGTGCAGGTATTTCGCCAGTGCCGGTTGGCGGTCTATAGTTCACCCCCTTCCGGCGACGACATTAACATCTCTCTCACGGACGATCCATCTGACCCGGTCTGGGAATTGGCGTCTCAACAAGTGCCCATTCCACGTCGGCAATGTCACTTTCATAGCGCACCGCTTCACGCTTATACTCCTCGCGAGTGGTCCTGTTCCAAGGCATGTTGTCCTCCCGGTTTGATTCCCAGATCGAACCGGATTACCACACATCAGGACCACTCGCGACTTATGGAACAGATCCTTAGACCGACGGAGGTACCCGCATGACCCTCACCCGACGGAGGTTCAGGCTCAGTCGTTTCAACATCGACCCCCTGGACGAGAACGAGCTCGAGGCCTACTGCTCGTTCTCCAATACCATCAGGCAGGAGGCTCAGCCGGAGGATCCACCCCGAAGCCTCGAGTCCTACCGCCGCAACTTCGAGGGATGGAAGCTCTTCGACGACGTCATCTTCGACCTCTGGCTTGCACGCGAGGGCAACCTTGTGGTCGGCGACTGCCTCAGCCGCATCACGCTCCGAGAGGACAACCGACATCTGGTCTTTGTCTCCATCTCCGTGCTGGCCCCCTACCGCCGAGAGGGCCTAGGCCGCTGCCTCCTTAAGCAGGCGGCGTCGTTCGCGCGCGCGAACGACCGCACCCTGATGATGGGCTATACGACAGATAGGGTGCCCTCCGGGGCAGGTTTCGCGAGGCGGCTGGGAGCGGAGGCCGGCCAGCTGTCGCACACCAACCAACTGGTTCTGGCTGAGTTGGATTGCGACCTCTTGGAGAACTGGTGCGCCTTGGGCCAGAGCAGCGCTCAAGAGTACCGCCTCGGGGAGTGGACTAGCTCCTACCCTGAGGAAGAGTTAGAGGAGATCGCAGCTCTTCAGGAGACGATGAATACCGAACCCAGGGACGATCTCCAGATTGAGGATGAGAAGATCACGCCGGAGATGCTGCGTCAGTACGAGGAGTATAATGCCCGACAAGGGACGGAACGGTGGTCCCTGCACGCTCGTCACAGGGTCACGGGAGCCCTAGTCGGCTACACTGAAGTGTTCTGGCATCCCGAAACACCTCAGACACTGTGGCAGGGAGATACGGCTGTGGTTCCCTCTCACCGGGGACATGGACTCGGGAAGTGGCTCAAGGCGACGATGCTACGAAAGGTCCAGGCTGAACGACCCCAGATCCTAAGGATCCGTACGGGGAACGCTGACTCGAACGGGGCGATGCTCGCCATCAACCACAGGCTCGGTTTTAAACCCTACATTGCTGAAACAGTCTGGCAGCTGGGAGTGGACCGAGTGGAGCGGTTCCTGGCGGGCGAGCAGGGGTCCTGAGCCGGTGACGCGGATCCTGGTGGGATGGACAGTTGTGACCAGCATGGTTGTGATCGTCGGCCTCTCCAAGGTCCTGCCGCCACCGTGGATCAACTCCATCTACGGAAGCTGGGTCTACCCGACGCTCGAACGCATTCTGGCACCGGCGATGGGCGGTTTCTCCCCCTCCCTGAGCGCGGTGCTGCTTACGGCCTTGGTTCCGTTAGCGGTGACCTGGTCTCTGCTCAGGATCCGAAGGCGTCCGAGCAGGGTTTTGCTCGTCGCGACCGCCTCCGCAGCAGGGATCGGGGCGTGGTTCTACCTTGTCTGGGGGTTTAACTATCAGCGTCCTCCTTTGGAACATTTCCTCCCCCTCTCCCCAAAAATGGAGGCCGAGGCCGACCTTGTCCCCCTCGCTCAGGCCCTGGCAGCCCTGATTGCGGAGGAGGTGAGTGCGGAGGAGGACGTTGGGGCTGCAGTGTCGGCGATCGCGACCTCGCTAGAGGAGATTACCCTGTCCTGGACGGGAAGCGTCATATCTCTGCCTCGTCGGACGAAGGCTTTGCCAGAGGGCCTTCTCCTGACATTCGGCTTTGCAGGGGTGATCTCCCCCTTTCTCCTGGAAGCACATCATGACGGAGGCCTTCCACCAGCGGCGGTGGTTGCTGTGGGCGCCCACGGGCTCGCCCACATCGCGGGTTTCGCACGAGAGGCAGAGGCGGAGTTCGCTGCGGCTGCCGCCGGTCTACGAGCGGACCACCCGTACGCCAGGTACGCCGTCGCCCTGAGTCAACTCGATCGCATCCTGCCAGCCCTTCCGAGGGGGGTCCAGGCCGAGGTGCGCGACACCCTTTCAGATCGCGCTATCGCCGACCTCACCCACCGGAGAGAGAGTGCCAGGCGCTACTTGCGGCCCGGGCTCGCCGGACCCCTCACGACCGTTTACGACCGGTACCTTCGGGTGCAGGGGGTGGCAAGGGATTACGATCGCGCATCGCTTCTCCTCGTTCGCGCCTGGGAGGCCGGGCTCGTTCAACTCGGTTCAGGGTTGGAGTAAGGTCGCCTGTCCGACTCCTGAACCCCAGGCCACGGAGACAGATCGCAGCCGCCGTTCGGTAAGGTCTAGCCGCCGAGCGTCTCAAGGCGCTCTACAAGCTCGGACAGAACGCCGAAAGTTTCCTCCACAGGTGCGGGTGATAGCAGGTCGACACCTGCGGTGTGCAGGGCGTCGAGCGGATACCTTGACCCCCCTGCCTTGAGGAGGTCCAGATACCGTTCCGCAGCGCCGTCGTTCCCGTCTAGCACTCTATGGGCGAGGGTGTGAGCCCCAGAGATCCCGGTAGCGTACTGGTAGACATAGAAGTGCGAGTAGAGGTGGGTGTGGAACTGCGCCCAGGTGATGCCGACTCGCTCCACCTCAAACTCGACCTCGTCGCCGTAGCCTTCCGCGAACAGCTCGGCCATGAGGTCGATCGCCTCCTTAGCACCTAGGGTCGCCCCCCGCTGGACCCGCATGTGAATTTCGAGTTCGAACCGAGCTAGCGTCGGCATCACGAAGAAGTAACGGTAGAAATTCGACATCGCCTCCTCGATGAGGGCGAGTTCCATCGTGCGGTTCCCCCTAAAGATTCGGAAGAGGTAGTTGCGGAGCATGGCTTGGTTGAAGTTCGAGGCCACTTCAGCCACGAAGAGACTGTAGCTGCTATACACCCAAGGCTGATGGGACCACGCAAGGTAGGAGTGCATCGAGTGGCCGAGTTCGTGAGCCAGGGTGCTCATGCCGGACACATCGTTGGTCCAGCTCATCATGATGAACGGGTGGGTGCCCTGTGCCCCGCAGGAGAAGGCGCCCATCCACTTTCCTCGATTCGGATTGCGGTCGACCCAGCGGTCTGCGAGGGCGCCGCGTTGCATGACTGATATATACTCGCGACCCAGCGGGCTCATGGCCTCAGCAAGCCACCTTACGGCCTTCTGATAGGGGATGATGGGGGGCTCCTCGCTCAGCGGTGCAGGGATGTCGTAGGGGGTGAACGATTCTAGGTCTAGCGCCCTCCTCTTCGCCCTCCAGTAGCGGTGCCAGATCGGCAGATTCGCCCTGAAGGTGGCGATCAGGTTGTGGAACACCTCGGGGGGAAGATTCTCAGGCTCGAGGGCGGCGTGGAGGGGCGAGGCGTACCTGCGCGCCCGGGCCATGAAGATGTTCTGGCGAACCCCCGTCTTCAGCAGGGCCGCCATGCTGTTCTGAAGGGCTAGGTGAGCATCGGCGTAGAGGGTATAGGCGGATCGGCGGAGCACCCGGTCGGGACTGCTGAGGAGTTTCTGGTTGGTGCTCTGGGTGATGACGTGCTCCCGCCCGGTGGAATCCGTGGCCGACCCGAAGTCGAGTTCCGCATTCGCGAGGATCCCGTGTACCGCTGTGGCAGAGGTGAACGGGGAGGCTAGGCTCCCAAGGAGACTTTCGATCTCAGCAGACCTAGTGTGTCCGGCCGCTGCCTCCAACCTGTCTACGAAGTGCCCCAGGTGAGCCAGCCTGGGTTCCCTCTCGGTCCACTCGCGGAGTGTGGCGGCGCCTATAGCTAGGAGTTCTGGTCGCTCGAACGACAGGGCCTCCGCAAGAGCTGCCGCCAACCCATTTGTCCTGTCGTAGCGATCGGACGCGACGTGATCGGTGGCGTCGGTGTGAAAGGCCATGTTCGCATAGACGGCAAGCGCGGAGAACCTGCGCCCTAAATCCTCAGTGTACGCAAGCCAGTCGGCGAGCAACTCCGGCCCTTCGGCGAGGCGGCCACAGAATCTCTCTGCAGTCGCTAGCTCGCGCTCGACAGCCTCAAAGGCCGACTCCCAGTCGTCTGGAGTAGCGAACACGCTCTCGGCATTCCACCGCTCCTGCTGGGGTACCTCCCGTCTGAGACATGGTTCGAGGACTTCCATCAACCGTCGGTCGGCGCTGGGCTGGGCCGACCGAAGTCGCGCTCGAAGAGGGCGTTCACATCGGGTTTTCGACCCATGAATCGAACGAACAGCACATCAGGGTCGTCGCTGTCCCCGCGCGAGAGGATATGCTCGACGTACTCCCTGCCCGTCGATCGGTTGAAGATGCCCTCGTTGCGGAAGCGCGCAAAGGCGTCAGCATCGAGGACCTCGCTCCACTTATAGCTGTAGTATCCGGCCGCGTAGCCACCTGAGAAGACGTGAGCGAACGACGCTAGAAGGTTGGTGTGGGCGAACTCGGGGCGGACGAAGAAGGGCTCCATGATCCTTTGGCCGAAGGCGATCACCCCCTCTTCTCCTTGTGGATCGAAGTCGATGTGATAAGCCAGGTCCACAGTGCCGTAGCTCAACTGCTGCATCTGCGATAAAGCTTCCATGAAGTGTCGGCTGGAGACTATCCGCTCGAATAGGTGGTCGGGGAACTGTTCGCCCGTATGCACGTGTCGGGCAAACAGGTCGAGCGCCTCACGTTCCCAGGCCCAGTTCTCCATAAGCTGGGAGGGAAGTTCGACCCAGTCGCGAGCCACATTGGTACCGGCACGGTCGCGGACCTCTACCTGGGATATCAGGTGGTGAAGGAGGTGGCCGAACTCATGGAAGGTGGTGCACACCTCTCCGTGAGTGAGCAGAGCGGGAAGATCCCCCTGGGGAGGCCTGAAGTTGGCCGCCATCAATCCTAGGTGAGGCGAGAAGCCGTTGTCGGTTGGGCCGCCGGTGATCAGCGAGTTCATCCAGGCTCCGGACCGCTTCGACTCACGCGGGAACAGGTCCGTGTAGAACGCGCCGAGGAGCGTGCCGCTCTCATCATGAAGTTCGTAGAATTCCACAGAGGGATCCCACACGTCGAGGTTCTCGCTCCGGGTGATCACTGCCCCGAAGAGGCGACGGCTGATCTCGAATAGGCCCTTCAAGACGTGATCCAGGGGGAAGTAGGGGCGCAACTCCTCGGGATCGAGTTCGAACTGATCTTTCCTCATCCTCTGGATCAGGTAGGCGATGTCCCACGGCTGGAGCTCGTCGATGCCCAGAGCACGGGCGAATCGCTCCATGCCTCGCACCTCCTCTTCGAAGTAAGGCAAAGTCTTTTCGAAGAGTTCCTTCTCGAAGTCGACCGCGACCTCTCCGCGGCTCGCCATATTCATCTCAAGTCTGTAGTCAGCATAGTCCCGGTAGCCCAGCATTCGGGCCTGCTCTCTGCGCAATGTCAGGATCCGGCTCATGAGCGCTCGGTTGTCGAACTTCGCAGATGCTCCTCGATCCACCATGGCCTCATACATCTTCCTGCGGAGGCCCCGTTGCGCCGAATACTGCAAGAAGGGGTGCACCGAGGGGTACTGCAGCGTGAACCTGTACCCGTCCAGGCCCCTCTCCTCGGCCGATCTCCTGGCCAGCGCGCGCACCGACTCCGGCAGTCCGGCGAGGTCTTCCTCATTCTTTAGGATCAGTTCAAAAGCGTTGGTCGCATCAAGCACGTTGTCGGAGAACTGGGTTTGCAGAGCCTTAAGTTCGACAATGATTTCCTTAAATCGTGCCTTCTCGGTATCCCTGAGGTCTGCGCCCCCTCGCCGGAACTCCAGGAGCGTTTTCTCGAGGTGCCTCCGCTTGACGCCGGTAAGGGCGGCCGCTTCCTCTGTCCCGGCGAAGTCCTGGATCGCCCTCCACAGTCCCTCATTCATAGCGAGTTCTGCGTAAAAGGTCGAGAACTCGGGAAGGACTTTGCGGTACTCCCGGCGCAGCCCCGGGCTGCTCACCACAGTCACCAGATGAGAGGCGATCTGGATCGGTCGCCCGAGCCGCTCCCGCAGCGCCTCCAGCGCGCCGAGGGTGTTGGCGTAGGTGCGAGGCCCCCTCCCCTCGACGATCGCATTCAGATCCCTCTCTGCTTGACAGAGGGCCTCACGTATCCCCTCGGCGACGTGGCAAGTTTCAATGATCCCAAATGGGATCCGGAAGTCTTGAGACAGGATCGGGTTCATGCAGTGCCTTCCCGGTGGCCGCAATTTGCAACCGTTCAGCTCATAGGAACAGTGTACAGTCTCAAACCTTTGCCCATTGGTGCGTTGGATTATTGGGCACCTCAGACACAGACCTTGCGCAGCCTTAACGGTAGCACAAGCACTTCTGTGTCACGGACTATAGTCAAAGATATAAGGGGTACCCAATCCATTTTGGAGGCACCCCAGGGACCGGGATAGCCTGAGAGTCCAAAGGACGGACAAGGGCGGCTTCGTTGGAGCTTCGGGTCAAAGGATGGACAAGGGCGGCTTCGTTGGACCCGTAGAGTCTGTACTCCCAGCGGGGGACTCCGGCTTTGACCGTTTTTGCTTCGGGTCCGCGATGCCGTCAAAGATGTTATCCGGGACGAACTCGAGGTCTTGATGCACGTTGAGCAAGAGAGCTTCTTGCGAGAGCAGGGAGGCCGCAAGGTAGCTACCCCAGAAGGGGCGACCTCAACCGTAGCGGTACTACTGCCTTTGGACAGGGTGTAGAGGCGTGCCTCAAGCTTGGCAGACCCAAACTCCGCCTTCCCCCTGTGGAAACACCCCTACAGGTTATTAACCGACTGCCTACCCCCCCTTGGTGCTAGGATATCCGTTAGGTTGTAGGAGGCACTCTGCATGGGCAAGGAACAGATCCACACAGATATTGTCATCATCGGAGCTGGGCCTGCGGGCCTGACTGCCGGAATCTACGCCGGTCGTGGCCAGCTCGACACCATCATCCTCGAAAAGGGTCTCCCGGGTGGGCAGATCGCCCTAACCGAAGAGGTTGAGAACTACCCCGGGTTCGACGAGATCATCGCTGGTCCCGAGCTGTCGCAGCGCATGGTTCGCCAAGCGGAGAAGTTCGGTGCCAAGATCGTCATGGAAGAGGTTACCGGGCTTGCGGTGAAAGAGGGGGGGGGCTTCGTCGTCAACGGGTATGACGCCGACTACCACGCCCGGTCCGTGATCCTTGCGACCGGTGCCAATCCCCGCGCCCTAGGGATTCCCGGCGAGGATGTCTACTATGGCCGGGGGGTATCCACCTGCGCTACCTGTGACGGGTTCTTCTATCGGGGTAGGCGTGTCGTCGTTGTCGGGGGGGGAGATGCGGCCATCGAAGAGGGGATGTTCCTCACCAAGTTTGCCGACAGGGTCACGGTGATCCACCGTCGTGACGAACTTCGCGCCAACAAGGTTGCGCAGGAGCGTGCCTTCAGCAACGACAAGATGTACTGGGTCTGGGACACTGTTGTCGAGGAGATCGTCGGCGAGGGGGGCCAGGTGACGGGGGTACGCACCCGCAACGTTAAGACGGGCGAGGGGGGACTCATCGAAACTGACGGCGTGTTCGTATTCATCGGCCACATCCCGAACACCGGCTATCTTGAGGGTGTCGTTGCACTCTGCGAAACCGGCTATGTCGACGTTGAGGAAGAGATCTATACGAGCGTCGAGGGGATCTTCGCTGCGGGTGATGTTTCGGACGATATCTACCGGCAGCTCTCGACTAGCGTCGGCGCTGGTACCAGGGCCGCGATGGCAGCTGAGCGCTGGCTGGCTGAGCAGGGCAGTCCCCCGGCACGGATGGAGCCGGAGGCTGTGACAGTAGCGACCTCGGTCTAGCGTTGGGGTGTGGATGGCTGCTCAGCGGGGTAGGAAGTCGTATAAAAGGACCCTTCTCCCCTCGCGCGTCACGAGGTGACGACCATCGCTCCACAGCGGCGAGCCTATCGCGGCCCGCCATGTCTGGCTCCCGTTGAGGACCTCCAACCGCAGGAAACCATCGTCAGCCATAGCCCGCCAACCGTTCCCGAGGACCTCGCTGGGGGTGGATGGTTCCGAGTTTGAGGCCTCGAAAAGTGGGTCGGGTGCGGCGGGACCTTCCAGCACCCCCTCCCCGTCGAGCAGGACAATAAGGGGTGGATCCGCTGCCTCGACGCGCTGACCGATAGCAAGCACGGTACCCGGGGCGTCTTCACTGGGCACGAACCTCTCAAGGACCACAAGGTACGGTGGGGTCTCATCCCCAGTCACCTGAGAGTCCATCACCGTGCTCTGGGGCAGACCGAGGTTGGACGCCACGAATCTGATGAGGGAAGCCCGGTGCATCTCCCGGGCCTCAGCGCTGGCCTCCTGCCAGTTAGCTGGCCAGAGCGTCAAGGGTCTCACGGCTAGTACCTCTCCCGCCTTGGTCGGGACTGCCTCGAAGGCTGAGAACTCGGCTACCCCACCCTCCCCGATGATGACATAGCGGGCTAGCGCGGGCGCGCCGGGCGGCACCCCTTGAGGGCTAGGGAGTCGCCCCACGGGTACACCTCGATGCGATCTACCCTCCTCGAGAGGGAGCTCCGCGAGGAGCCGAGTGGCGAGGGGAATGGTCCTCTGGGGAATCGACTCCGCTAAGGATAGGTACCGGCTTACTCCCGCCGAGCGGAGGCATCCGACCGGCGTAGCTCAAGGCGGCGTCACGGTTGGCGAACGCTCCCACCCTCACCCGATATAAATCCCCTTGGCCAGTGCTGGCACGGACGACGTAGACAGGAAAGCCCTCGAGGCGGAGTTCAGTCTGAAGTGATAGGGCGGTGCTCTGGTCCGAAGCGATGATGACCTGCACGGTATAGGGGATGGTAGGGCTCACCTGGGCTAGGCCGAGTAGGGCAGCCAGGATCACCCCGAACGCCGGCAGGCCCGGCATCGACTAGGAATCCATCCACTTGGTCAGGATGGCCAAAGGGCCGAGCCTCACCTTGCCGGGCACTTCACTAATCCAGGCTTCGGGGATCCCACCTGTGAGCCTCCCATGTGGCCTGGGGTTTGCACGGCCGATGGGATACAGATAGAGGCTGCGGAGATCTCAATCAGGGCACGATCCTGCGAATGGAGGGTTGCTTGGACGGGTTGACGGGCAGCACCCGCACCGATCCCAAAGTCGGAGAGGCCAGTTTTGATACCGGTCGGATCACTACCGTCTGGCTCCGTTCGGGCCGAGGAGGTCGCACACCTCAGCGGGATTGGGGCGGGAACTGAGATCCTGCACCATTGGGAGCGAGTTGTGGCTTCTTGGGTCGATACTCTTCGGCTCCGATTGTCGCTATCGACATCCCTTCCTCGCCGACCTTGAAGTGTAAGATTCACCAGTTTCGCTACGAAGGGCAGTGCTCATGTCCGGGTCAACCCGGCTTCTTATCAGAGGGGACCGAGTCCTCCGCTCCGTCCTGCGAGAGGAGGATGTCAAGGACATGATCGAGGGCGGTCTCGATGGCCCGATCGAAGTCCGAGGTCTCCACCACAGGCGCCCCGGCTAGTTGGGCCTGTCGGGCGACGAACTCCTGAAGATAGCGGATCTCGGTGAAGTGATCGAGGTAACGCTCCTGCCAGCGGGCTCTTCGTGTCTGACCCTCGCGCATCACGAAGTGTTTGCGGTGGGCCTCCTCATCCTCCAAGGTCAGCACCAGTTCGATCACGGTCGCGTCAACATCTACATCGGGGGCAATCCCCGGGACGAGGTGGACTCCCTCCATCACAACGGATACGGATTCGAAGACGTTGCGCTCGACGATTCCCCCAAGTGCAGTACCGAGTTGCCGGACTTGACTGAGGAACCCGCGAATGACCCGCTTGCGTTTCGGCTTGGCGTCCATCCGCTCCGAGGGCAGCAACTCGGTTCGCCATAGGGCGTAGCTGGAGCTATGTAGCGCCGGGCTCAGATCGGCTCCGATGAGCGATCGTAGCGCTTGACGTACCGAATCCGAGGCCACGATCCTAGCGATGCCCAAGCGGTAGGCGAGTTCAGCTGCGAGTGAACTCTTGCCGACACCGGGGGTGCCGCCGATGAGGATTACCGTCGGTCGATCCCGCTGCTTGAGCCGGTGAATGAGCGTGTACCTGCGGACGAATTCCTCCCCCGCCTCCTCGGCGAGAAGCTGCTCGACCTCAGCACGGAGTTGTTGTCGCTGGATCGTCCATTCGTTCCGCTTCCACAGGATCACCTCCATCCGCCGGGCGAGGGAGTGCGAGAGGTCCGGACCCAACCCCGTTACCATTAGGGAGCGGGCGAGGATACCGCGAGAGTAGGGTAGGGTAAACCCTCCTGGCTCAGCCACCAGAAGCTCCTCGAGCTGACGAGTCTCGGCCTCAAAGCGGTGCCGGTACTCGGTGCCGTGACGGGCTTCGAGCAGGAGGGCGATAGTGTGGTTGCAATCCCGTTGCAGGGCGATCTCGTGTCCCTCTGCACGGAGGCTCTTTTCGACCTGATCGGCGATGGAGTAGGCCTCTTTAAAGGTGAGCCCAATCTTCTCGAGGCCGGCTGTCAGAGTTCGCTTCGAGAATGCCTCTCTCACACCATCGCGATCGATCATCAGCGGGATGAAGGGGGGGGTCTGACTCCTCAGTCTCTCCGCTATCTCCGGGCCGTGCTCCTCCTCGAGCCGCCGTGAGAGATGATCCATCAGATCCTGGAGTTCGATGCGTTTGAGCCCCTTGCTCCGGTAGTGCTTTTCGAGCTCCCGCGAGAGGCCGATGGCCTGGTCCGTGAGGACTCCGGCACCCTGAAGGGCCTCGACCAACTCGCCGGTTGAGAAGGGGTACTTCTCTCCGCCGGAAACCACGCGAAGGTTACGCCTCTTCACCCCTGAAGGCTATCATGGGGGATCGGCCAGTTCGAGGATCTGGAGTAGGTTCTGGACCACATTTCCGGTAAAGCCCCAGATGCGACGATTCCGGTAGGTGTAGCTGAAAATGCGGCGAGGGTGCTGGTGTAGCCGCCGAACCTCGCTCTGAGGCTCGATCCGGCGAAGCTCCTCCAGCGGTACGGTGAACGCCTCGGTCACCTCATCGGGGTTCAGTTGCAGTGACTGGTCCCCGGTATGGACCGCTACCACTGGAGTGGCCACGTATCCCGTCGGTGTCGGATGATCGTTGAGGAGGCCGACCACCGATCCAGGGTCGATACGCAGCCCTGTCTCCTCGAACGTCTCTCGGAGTGCCGCCTCGACAACATCCTCCCCAGCCTCAACCTGTCCACCGGGAAACGCAATCTGACCTCCGTGATTTGAAAGGTGCGCTGCCCTTACGGTGAAGAGGAGTCTCACCCCTTCGGGCCCGGAGAGTAGTGGGACGAGAACCGCGGCCCGCCGAAACCCCTCAATGTGGAACGTCTCCCTTTGGCGGTGAGCGAGGCCGATCTGGAGGACAGCTGGGATCTCTGGCTCCGTCACGGAGCCCGAAGCTTGCATGCTAGAGTATCGCGAAGTTCCAATTCTGGGTCGAGCCCCTTTCGCACAGCGAGTTGAGCGAGGTAGAGAAGCATGGGGCCGATCTGCTCGGGTCGGCTCTCAAGCTCCTCGCACCCTCCGTCTACCGGCGGACCCTCCTCCAGCCATCCCAGGGCCTTCGAGAGTTCCGCGGCGCGCTTGAGGGCAGGCAGACTGCGAGGTACTCGAGACTCGGGATCGACCTCCCCATTCTCTCTACGCTTAATCGCCTCCCAGTTCGACACGACCTCATCGGCGCTGTCCACCTCAGCACTTCCGAAGACGTGGGGGTGACGTCGCACGAGCTTGTCTACGATGGCCTGCTCGATAGTGTTGTAGTCGAAGCGCCCCTCCTCCGCACCGATTTCGGCGTGGAAGGCCACCTGGAGGAGGACGTCCCCAAGTTCATCGACGATGGCCTCTGTTACCCCACTATGGAGGGCGTCGACCGCTTCTGCGGCCTCCTCTATCAGATAGGGCCGAAGGCTCTCGTGGGTCTGTTCCCGGTCCCATGGACAGCCGTCTGGGGCGCGCAACCGCCTCATGACCTTTAGAAGCTCCTGCATGGCATCATGCTACCGCGGCAGGCGTATCAGGGCCCAGTGACGTCCGGTCTTTCCGCCTTCGCGCCGATGCGAGTAGAATCGCACCGGATCGCAGTGTGTGCAGTGGCCAGTTGTCTCGATCCGATCAGGTCGAACGCCGGCGCGGATGAGCCGACCACGATTCGCCGCAAAGAGATCCAGCCGGTAGCGACCCTCCTCATCGGGCCATGCGACTGCGGGGTCAAACCCCTCGGCTTCGAAGGCCTCGATCACCTCGGTCCCTACCTGATAGCAGTCCCCTTGGATCCCGGGTCCAGAGGCCACCCACAGGTCTTCCGGATCTGAGCCATATCGCTCGCGCATCGTCTCAACCATGGTGCTCGCGATGCTCTGGACCGTGCCTCGCCAGCCGGCATGGGCGGCACCGACGACGCCACGAACTGGATCGTGAAACAGTAGTGGATGGCAGTCGGCGGCTCCAATGACTAGAGTGAGATCGGTCCGATCGGTCGTCATCCCATCCGCACGCTCTTCGAACCAGCTGGCTCTGGCCTCGAGGATGCGCGTCCCGTGGACCTGATGGAGGGCGCAAACCTGCTCCGGCTCGGTCCCGAACGCCGCGAGTACAGCTGCCCGGTTCTGCGCGACCGCCTCGGGACGATC
The DNA here is from genome assembly GCA_002239005.1 of Truepera sp. bin119. GTDB lineage: Bacteria > Deinococcota > Deinococci > Deinococcales > Trueperaceae > MPNL01. The sequence continues at coordinate 38,328 of MPNL01000012.1, read as the reverse complement.
CCCCGTGCTCAGTCCGAGATTCAGGCCATCGAAAGGGGCAAGGCTGACCCCGGAGGCTCGGGTCGTGAACGCGTGGGGAGCTCCCAAGGCCGGAGCTGTAATGAATTCGAGATCGGTCATAACCCCGCTCCCATACCTACCGCGACTCCGAGGCGGTTGTGGGGTGGAGGGGTGTGCAGCCGGAGCACAGTGATAGCAGAGCGGGAGGGTGATGGGTGTAGCCGAAATCGAGCCCGGCGCAGCCTTCCCCTTCGCCCCCACGTGTTGAACGGGCCGGTGCGATGGCGCCCAGTCTCGTCGAGTTCCAAACCGCTGATATCGTCCAGAACTGGAAGGGGAAGACGGCCCGGTTGGGGAGTGTCCGGGGCGCCGTAGAGTGTGACGCTCACCTTGGGGTCTACTGGGGCCGTATGGTAGATATTCCTCTCCCCAGGCATGACTGCTCAAGGAAGCTCGGCGGCGAGCTCTCGAAAGAGTAGAGTGGGGGCATCTAGTAGTTCCTCGCTCTGACCTTCAGGTCCGGAAGCTGGTTTAAGAGCCACTCGGTTACGGCGTGAATGGCACCCCGGGCTGTAGGCGTCACGATCGGGTCACCGAACGATTCAAGCCTTACGATCAACTCCCCGGCGGACCGCTGTTGGACCGCCACTAGAAGCTGCTGTTTCAGATCGGGTTCGTCGATGGTCACCCGGAATAGCCACCGACCGCCCCCATCGTTCAGGGTTTGGGCAGCCTCATGGACGATCACGTGACCGTCGGCGAAGGGCAAGACCTGTTTCTTAAAGGGGATCCGGTCGGCTAGGACACCGGTCAGGAGGGCGTGAGGCATAATTTGCGGCCTTTCCAGAATGGGATAGGACAGCTCCTCTGCGCCACCATGGTATTCGAAGGCGCGGTAGTGGAGTGGTTTCCCGAGTGATCTCCATTTGAGCGCGTACTTTGTCTCGAACACAGCTGGCGGCGGATCGAGTTCGATCACGCGGAAGAGATCCGAGGATCGAGCCTCGGCCACAGCACCTTCGAGGTAGTCCTTGTGATCGGTGGCAAGGAGGATCCTTCCCCCCTGCCTGAGGCGGGTCGCGGCCAGGTCGAAAAAGCTCCGCTTCAGGAGTCGGTTCCGCCGGTGTCGTTCCTTGGGCCAGGGGTCCGGGAAATTCACCGTTATCGTCTCTAGCACCCCCCGTGCGAAGAGGTGGCGGACAGCGAACTCGGCACTCCCGGCGAGGAGGCGAATGTTGTCCAGGCCGGCGCGGCGTACCCTCTTGATCGCCCGGTACAGGCTGGCTCCCGAACGCTCTACTCCGACGAAGCGCTCTGACGGGCTGGCAGCGGCCCTACGTACGGTGTAGCGCCCATCCCCGAAACCGATCTCGAAGTGAAGTGGTCCCGCAGAGCCGAATTCGACCTCCCAGTCGATTGGGAAGACACCGCCGCGCCAGACATACCAGGGCCCCACTGTTCAGTGTCCAGGCGTCAGGTGCCCTTGGGGGACGGTCCTATAGGGGTAGTGTCCTCGAGACTCGCCAGCCCGTTTGTGATCGTCGCTACGACGCCCGACTCAATGGTGTTGCGGGCGCTTTTCAGGGCGCTGTAGACGGCCCGGCTACTCGAACTTCCGTGCCCGATGAAGGCGTAGCCAGCCACTCCAAGGAGCGGCTGAGCACCGTACTCTGCCGGGTCGAGCCGCTTCGCAACCCTGCGTAGCGCCGACCGGACTAGGAGGGCGCCGAGCTTGGCCACTGTGCTTGAGTTGAGGGCCTCGCGGATCCATGCGAACAGGGCTTTCGCCTCCCCCTCTGCCAGCTTCAGGGCCACGTTGCCCGTGAAGCCGTCCGTCACGACGACATCTGTCGTCCCTGCAAACAGGTCGCGTCCCTCGACATTACCGTAGAAGGCAATACCGGGGGTGTCCATCAGAAGCCGGTGCGCCTCCCGGGTGAGTTCGTTGCCCTTGTGCGACTCCTCACCGATAGAGAGGAGGCCGACCGTAGGACGTTCCCGCCCGAGCACGTCTTGCGCGTAGAGGGAGCCCATGACGGCGAACTGCTGAAGGTAGCGGGGTCGGCAGTCGGCGTTCGCCCCGGCGTCGAGGAGCCCGACATAGTGGTCACCGGCCGGTATGCTCGTGAAGATTGCGGGCCGGTCGACCCCTTTGATTCGCCCCAAGGTCAGTAGGGCAGCGGCCATCGTCGCCCCCGAGTGGCCCATCGATATGCAGCCGCTGGCCTCTCCATCCCGGACTAGATGCATCGCGACCGAGATGCTCGAGTCTCGTCGCCGCCTCACATCAGCTGCGTGGTCATCCATCTCAATCACATCGGACGCATGAGCGACTGGGAGTTCGGACCCGCGCTTGTCAAACTCCTCTTCGATCCGGACCTTATCCCCTACCAGGATTACGGGGACTCCCTCGGCGGCCGCCCACCTGGCGCCTTCGACAGAGGCTTCAGGCATGTAGTCACCACCCATGGCGTCGAGAGCGATCGGTTTCATCTCCCCCAGTATATGTTGGCGTCCCTTCCCGACCCGGCCGCGCTACACTGATCCTGTGGAGGTCCGCACCTTTCAAGCTCCGGCCGGGGAGCGTCTCGACATCGCTATCGCTCTGGCCCTCGAGCTGTCTCGCACCTACGCCAAGGACCTCGTGAACGACGGCTTTGTCGTTCTGGATGGTCGCCCCGTGGGGAAGCCCGCCACTAGACTGAGCGGTGCAGAACTCGTCTCCGTGACACTGCCCCCCCTCCGACCTATACCCGTGGTACCGGAATCGATTCCTATCGAAATCCTCTATCAGGATAGCGACCTCGTTGCCATTGACAAGCCTGCCGGCTTGGTCGCCCATCCGACCGCAACGGTGCGCACGGGAACTGTAGTCAACGCTCTCCTCGGGCGTTTCGAACTCTCCAAGGAGAAGCTCTTTGACCCTGCTGAGGACGATTACCGGCCCGGCATCGTCCACCGGCTCGACCGGGATACCTCCGGTGTCATGGTGGTCGCGAAGAACGACGCGGCCCATAGGCACTTGGCCTCATCATTCCAGAAGCGCTTGACCGAGAAGGAGTACCTCGCAATCGCCACCGGTCAGGTGCCCGACGACGTGCAACTCGATGCCCCGATCGGGCGGCACCCGGTCCGACGGCAGACGATGACCATAGGGGGAACCAACCCGAAGACCGCTGTCACCAGGTTTCACACCATCGCCAGGGCACCCGGATACACTCTGGTACGGGCCAGACCGCATTCGGGGCGGACCCATCAGATACGCGTCCACCTCCTCCACCTCGGCACGCCGATCCTGGGTGATGAGGCCTACGGTCGTCCGTCGGCAGCCATCGACCGTCAGGCCCTGCACGCTCTGCGGCTCTCGTTGCCGCACCCCCGAGATAATATGGCCATTACGTTCCTGGCCGATTCCCCCCTCGACATAATCGAGGCCTGGCTGAAACTCGGTGGCACTTGGCCCCCCGAAGAGGCCCTGTGAACCTGACCGTGATGGGGTCGACCTCCTTGGCCCCTGCTCGCTTGGCGGCCGGCCCCACCTTCGCTCGCGCATCACTCGGTGCGACCTTCGCTTTGGGCCTAGCAAGGTTATGTACCCTGATTTGTAAGGGTGCGGTTCCGAATCGAAGCTGCTTGCATGGGATCTCTGGGCGGGCGTTCTTAAGCTACTCGGGCGGATGACGAGTTCGCACACCCAGGATCTCCTAGCTACCCCGACTTCTATCTCCTCAGCCCGCACACAGTTGGCTCGGTCTTAATAGGTACTGCCGACCTCATGACTCGGCGGCGCCTTCTGACTGCAGCTCTCCGAAACTCCTGCAGTTCGTCGACGCCTAGTATAGAAGCAGGATGCAGGTCTCTGCGATGGCACCTTCCACCGGGTGCTGAGGGTGCACCTCGGCTCCCTGGTAGACTATCCGGGGCACACATCTGTACTGCCGGTCTAGCACGAACCGAGACCATCGGTCGAAAGGGGGGTTATGTCTACCACCACGCTACCCAGATGGCAGCTCTCAAGCATCTTCCCGTCACTGGAGAGCGGCCTCTACCAGGAGGCCAAGGTAGATCTGGAGGTCGGCATTTCGCGACTCGAGGCGGACTGGCCGTTGCCCGCCTCCAGCGCTGTCTCTAGCCCCTTGGACGACGCCAGGGTGTCTGCAGTAGAGAGCGCCCTGACGGAGCTGAACCGCCTCCTGACGATCCACTCCGATCTCTTGGCCTTCCTGACGGGACTCACCTCCACCGATGCCTTCGATGACAAAGCCCAGGCCGAACTCTCGGGACTCCAACCCCTGGTCAGCCGGCTCAAGGTCCTCGGCACCCGCTTCACCGCTGCGATAGGCGGCATCGACACGGCTGAGTTGATGTCGAGATCGGCTGTGGCAGCTTCCCACCGCTTCAGACTCGAGAGGGCCAAGGTAGAGGCGGACCACCTGATGACTCCTGAGGCCGAGGAGCTCGCCGCCTCCCTCAACATCAGTAGCGGACGGGCTTGGTCCACCCTCCACGGCGACCTCATCAGCCGGACCACGATCGAGAGGCACCTCCCCGGGAACGAGGGGCCCGAGCGCTACACCCTCTCACAGCTGCAGAACCTCCAGTACGAGCCTAGCCGTGAACTCCGTCGGGCCGCATACCTTGCCGAGCTCGACCTCCTTGAGGGGAATGCGGTGAGTTTCGCTGCCGCTCTAAATGGAATCAAGGGCCAGGTCGATACGCTGAGCAGGTCCCGCGGCTGGGGGAGCCCTCTGGACCAGGCCCTGCACCAGGCCGGGATCACCCGTGAGGCCCTGAACGCCCTGCGGAGCGCGACGCAGGAGAACTTTTCGGTCTTCCGCCGCTACCTTAGGGTCAAGGCCAAACTCCTCGGCCTCGACGCGCTCGCGTGGTACGACCTCCTTGCTCCGGTTGGGAGGGTCGATAGGAGGTACAGCTGGGACCAGGTTAAAGCGCTGGTGTTGGAGCCGTTTCGGGCGTTCGATGTGGAGTTGGCACGATTCTCAAGGCGGGCCTTCGAGCAGGACTGGATCGACGTCCCGCCCCGTCTCGGCAAGCAGAACGGAGCCTTCTGCATGGCGGTGCCGGGGAGATCGGAATCTCGGATCCTGCTCAATTTCGGCGGGAGCCTCGACGACGTGTTTGTCCTCGCTCACGAGCTCGGCCACGGATACCACAACTGGTGCCTAGACGCCGCCTGCCGGACCTGCCTGCAGAGTTCGACTCCGATGACCCTCGCTGAGACCGCCAGTACTTTCTGCGAAACGCTAGTGGTCAACGCTATGCTCGAGCGCACCGATGATCGTGAGCAACTGCTCATTCTCGACCAGGACCTCCTCGTTACCACCCAGTTGATCCTGGATATCGATTCCCGCTTCCGCTTCGAACGGGCCATCTTCACCAAGAGGCGTGAGCGCGACCTCTCGATCGAAGAGTTTAAGGAGATCATGCTGGACTGCCAGGCGGCCACCTATGGAGAGGCGCTGGCCGAGGACGAACGGCACCCGCTGATGTGGGCGCACAAGAGCCACTACTACCTGGACGGGCTGAGCTTCTACAACTTCCCCTATACCTTTGGGCACCTGTTCGCCCTCGGCCTCTTCGCCGAGTACAGGCACCGTCCCGACGGATTTGCGGACCGCTATGCCGATTTCTTATCGCGGACCGGTATGGCCTCGGTACAAGACTTGGCAGCCGAGTTCGGTATCGATATTGAGGATCTGGAGTTCTGGCGCTCGAGCCTCGCCATCGCCGCCGAACGGGTCGAGCTCTTCGAGAGGCTGGCAGGGATGTTATGAGCTACCGAAGCCTCTTCGACCTGACGGGCCGCACCGCCCTGGTGATCGGCTCGGGCTCCGGCATCGGTGCCGCCTCTGCCGAGGGACTGGCCGCCTTCGGCGCCCAGGTTCTCTGTGCGGATGTCGACCTTGCCGGGTGCGAAGAGACAGCAAAGCGCATCCGGTCCCAGGGCGGCCAGGCCTCTGCTAGGCGGGTGGACCTGACCGATGCCGCCGACGTGGCGGCGGTGGTGGAGGCGGCCTCCCCCCTGGACGTCCTGGTGTGCACCCCCGCCATCAATGTTCGCAAACCCCTCCTCGAGATCACTGCGACCGAGTTCGACCGGGTGGTGGCGCTCAATATGCGTGGCAGCCTGTTCGCCCTGCAGGCTGCCGGCAAGCGCATGAGTGAGCGCGGCAGGGGGAGCATAATCCTCTTCTCCTCGATCCGAGCCCAGGTGGTCGAGCCCGGCCAGGGGGTTTACGCGGGAACCAAGGCGGCGACACTCCAGATGGTCAGGGCCCTGGCTGCCGAGCTCGGACCTCAAGGGGTACGGGCGAACGCCATCGCCCCGGGCGTGGTCGAGACCCCCCTCACCGAACAGATCAGGACCCGGCCCGAGTGGTACCGCGCCTATGCGGAGAAGGGCGCACTCGGCCGGTGGGCCCAACCGGGCGAGATGGTTGGAGCAGTCGTCTATCTGGCCAGCGAGGCGTCGAGCTACGTGACCGGATCGCTCCTCATAGTCGACGGTGGCTGGTTGGCGGTCGACGGCCGTTACACCCCCCCGCTGTGACCGACGGCCTCTCGCGGCTGGCTCTTGAGGCCGCGAACCGGGTCGATCCGGAACGTGTGATCGGGCTGACCCGCGATCTGGTCCGGGTCCGGAGCGTGGTCGACACGGAGGCTGGCACTACTGAGGCCGAGGCGGCGGCGCTCGTCGCCGCCATCCTCACCGACTCAGGGCTCCAACCCCTGGTCGAGGAGGTTGCACCCGACCGGCCCAATATCATCTGCGACTGGTCTGGAACCGACTTCGACCCACTTCGGGACCGCACCCTGATGTTCGAAGGGCATACCGATGTCGTTACGGAGGGGGACTCGGCCTTGTGGACCCGCCCCCCCTTCGCCGCCGACTTGGTTGAGGGCCGCCTATACGGTCGGGGCAGTGCCGACATGAAGGGGGGCGTCGCCGCCGCCATCACTGCTCTTGAGGCGATCAGAGCCGTCGCCCCTGACCTCAGGGGTCGCATCAGGCTCGGCTTCGTGGTCGATGAGGAGGGCATGATGTTAGGCATCAAGCACTTCATCGCTCGGGGCTGGGCCGATGAGGTAGACGGTGCCATCGTGTGCGAGCCTGAGGAGAATGAGATCTGCCTGTTCCAGAAGGGGGCTATGCGGGTAGGGGTGCGCTTCGCTGGCGTGATGTCGCACGGCGCCATGCCCTACGCTGGGGTGAACCCCATCACCGCTCTGGCCGACTTCGTCGGTAGGACCGAGTCCTTCCAGAGACAGGAGCAGGAGCGTCTGGGTCCGCATGCCCAGCTCGGCCTTCCCTGGTTCACTCCGACGGTCGTCCGGGCACCCCCGGGGGGGGAGGCGCAGCTCAATGTGATGCCCGCCCTTGCCGACCTCTCCCTGGACATTCGCACCATACCCGGCCAGGTCCACGCCGACATCCTCGAGGCCCTGCAGGGGATCGCCGGGGAGGTCGAGCGCCGCTCACTGGGGCTGTCGGTCTCTCTCGACTGCTTCGAATCGCGCCCCTGGACCGAGACGTTTGCAGACGACCCGCTGGTGAGGGCGGTCGAGCGTGCTTATCCCGCGATCCTGGGAACGGCTCCCCGATATGGCGGGGTGCCAGGCGCAACCGACGGAACCTTCCTGAGCGCTACAGCTGGAGTTCCAGTCGTGACCATCGGCCCCGGAGACCGGACCATCCCGCATCGGTGCGACGAGTTTGTCCGTACCGGCGAGTTGGTCGAGGCGGCGCGCCTTTACGCTGCCAGTGCAATCTTGTACCTTGGTTGTGGGTCTGCAGGTTGTGGACCCGAAGACCTTGATGAATCGACCTAAGGGCGGGGCACTGCGGTCCCGGCTTAGAGCACCCAGGGAAGGAGATCCCAGCATGAACAGGCTTCTGATGTCCCCTATCCTCCTCGCCGTGATGGCGGGGCTGGCCTTCGCCCAGGACGCCCCTGAGCCGGTCTATGGAGGCGAGGTAGCTGTGTCGATCACCGCCGACCCTCCCGGTTGGGACCCGAGCGCCTCCACCTCACAGGAGATCCCCCGGGTGGTCTACCACAACGTGCTTGAGGGCCTTGTCCGCTTCGACCGTGAGGGTGCGATCGTTCCCGCCCTCGCGGAGCGCTGGGAGATGACCGATGGCGGTCTCACCTGGACCTTCTACCTTCGCAGCGGGGTAAAGTTTCACGACGGTACCGACCTCTCCCTGGGTGATGTGGTCTCCAAGTTCGAGCGGGCCCGCAACCCCGACTCAGGGCATACCCACCCCGAATACTACGCGGCTATCGAGACCATCACCGCTGACGAGGCCACCAACAGCGTCACCTTCCGTCTCTCAACTCCGAGTTCGAGTCTGCTCTACAACCTTGCCCGGCCCGACTCGGTAATTTACCCGGCCGACAAGGCCGAGACGCAGCGGAGTCAACCGATCGGAACCGGCCCCTTCCGCTTCGTCGACTATATCGAGGGGAGCGAAGTCCGGCTCGAGCGCTTCGAGGACTACTACCTCGACGGCGTGCCCTACCTAGACGCCGTGACCTTCCGCATCATCGGCGACCCGAACACCCGTTTCGCCGCCTTACGGGCTGGCGACTTAGACATGATCGGGGTGGCTCTGAGCCCCGAACAGTGTATCCAGATCAGGGGAGATGCCAGCCTCAGGTGTACGGAGGGGACCGCCACCACCGAGATCACCCTCGCCATGAACAACTCCCGCGGTGCGCTTAAGGATAGGCGCGTGCGCCAGGCGATCACCCACGCCATCGACAAGAACGCTATCGTCGAGGGGGCGATGTTCGGCCTCGGCACCGTGATCGGTACCCACATGAGTCCCGCGGAGTCGTACTACATCGACCTGACCGAAACCTACCCCTACGACCCCGAGCGGGCCCGCCAGCTCCTCGAGGAGGCGGGCTACGGCGATGGTAGCCTCACGATCTCCTTCGAACTCCCCGAGCCCTACAACATTGAGCGCCGGAGCGGTCAGGTCATCGCCCAACAGCTCGCCGAGGTCGGGATCGATGTCGAGTTGTCGGTTGTCGAGTGGGGCACCTGGATTCAGCGGATCTTCCTCGGCGGCGACTACGACATGACCATCATCGGCCATAGCGAACCGCGCGACATCAATATCTACGGAAATCCCGACTACTACTACAAGTACGACAACCCGGCCATCGGGGAGCTGCTCGCGGCCGCCGAAGCCGCTCAGGACGAGGCCGACCAGATCGCCGCCTACCAGACCATCGCCCGGATCATCGCCGAGGACGCGGTGAACGTCTGGGTGTTCAGCCCGCCCTACCTGGTCGCCGCCGCGGACGACGTGTACGGCTTCTGGCAGAACCAGCCTACCCCGTCCATCAATATGACCGAGGTCTACCGGGCTCCCTAGAGCTCGCTCCATGGCGAGGGGGTAACCCCTCGCCTCTGGCCATGTTCAGGTACGTTCTCAGGCGTTTCGTCTCCGCCCTGGTCAGCATCGGGTTGGCTTCGGCCCTGGTCTTTGCTGCGGTGCTCGCCATCCCGGGCGACCCTGCCGAGATCATCCTCGGTCTCAACGCCAGCCCACAAGCTCTTGAGGCGCTCCGGGAGAAGCTCGGATTGAATGTCCCCGCTTTGCAGCGCTATCTGAGTTGGCTCGCCGGGGTCGCCAGAGGCGATTTTGGGGAGAGTCTCAACTACCAGAAGCCGGTCGGCGGTCTCATCGCCGACCGGCTTCTGGTGTCGGTTCCCTTGGCACTCGGGGGGGCGCTGATCGCGACCCTTTTGGCCATCCCCCTCGGTATCCTCGCGGCCCGCCGCCGGGGCACCGCCATCGACCCGCTCGTCACCACCCTCGCTCAGGTCGGCGCGGCCATCCCCTCGTTCTGGCTGGGGCTCATGCTTATCCTCCTCTTTGCGGTGAACCTGCGATGGCTCCCGGCGGGCGGGTATATTCCCTGGGAGCGCGCCCCTCTAGAGACCCTCCGGAGCCTGGTTCTGCCGATCTTTGCCTTGGGGCTCGGCCAAGCGGCGGTGATGACCCGGATGACCCGGGCTGCCGTGCTCGACGTACTGAGCCAAGACTTCGTCCGGACCGCCCAGGCCAAGGGTTTGGCTGAGGCGCAGGTGGTCCGCGTCCATGTCCTTCGCAACGCCCTGATCACCATCGTAACGATCCTTGGACTTAGCCTCTCCAACATCTTCATCGGCTCGATCATCATCGAGCAGGTCTTTGCCCTTCCTGGCCTGGGGCGGCTTGCCCTCACCGCCATCGGTACCCGCGACTACCCTCTCCTCCAAGGCGAGATCCTCGTCTACGCCGGAACGATCGTCCTGCTAAGCTTTCTCGTCGATATCTCCTACGGCTTCCTCGATCCGCGGATCCGCTACACCTGATGGCCATCCGCCGTCTCAATCTGATCCTCGGCAGCGCCCTGATAGGGAGCATCGTGGTCGCTGCGCTAGTCAGCTTCCTGTGGCTCCCCTACGATCCCAAGGCCCTCGACTTCCGGGCACAACTCCAAGGCCCCAGCCGCGAGCACTGGCTCGGGACCGACGAGTTCGGTCGCGACCTCTTTAGCCGCCTCCTGGTCGGCTCGAGGAGTACCCTCTACGTCGGCTTCATCTCGGTCGGGATCGCCCTCACCGTCGGCGGGCTCGTGGGCTCTGTGGCCGGCTATCTAGGTGGTCTCACCGACGAGGTACTCATGCGTCTGATCGACACTCTCTACGCCTTCCCTGCCATCCTGATGGCGCTCCTCCTTGCGGCCGTGTTCGAGCCGGGAACGCTCACGGCGATGGTGGCAATCGGCATCGCCACCGTGCCCATCTTTGCCCGCATCACCCGCTCCTCGGTCCTCACCATCAAGGAGCAGGACTTCGTCGAGGCCGGCCGTGCCCTCGGCGCGGGTCACGCCCGCCTGCTCAGCTATCACATCCTTCCCAGTGCCATCTCTCCCATCGTCGTCCAGGCGAGCCTGAGCCTCGCGGTGGCGGTCCTTGCAGAGGCCGCCCTTAGCTTCCTCGGCCTTGGCACCCCACCCGACGTACCTAGTTGGGGGAACATGCTCCGGGAGGCTCAGGGATTCCTCACGCTGAGCCCGTTCCCAGCGCTGGTCCCCGGCCTCGCAATCGTGGTTACGGTGCTGGGGTGGAGCCTGCTGGGAGATGGGCTCCGCGACCTGTTAGATCCTCGGTCGCGGAGGGGATAGATTTTCGGTATAAGCAGAGGGGATTCTTGCAGTGGGATGCCTCTTCTCGATAGTGACGCTGCCCTTTGTGGCTCTTTTCAGGATAATGGCCCTGCCCGTGATGGCTGCTCCCCGTGCTCTTTTTTGTCGTCATCTTGTTTGTGATCGGGATCATGTTATAGGTAGGAGTTGAGCGTCCTACAGAAACAACGTCCCTGACGAATAGGCGACGGTGAGAGTCAGTAAGAGAGGGCGGGTCGAGTTTAGTGGAAGGCGTGGCATGAGACTGAGACACCTGCTGGTGGCCGCAAGTGTGTTCACATTGGCGAGTCAGGGGCTTGCCCAGGAGGGGTGTGAGGGATGGGACACAGGCCTGTTCTTCTCGACCGCCACGATCGCCGACGTGGTGGCTTGCATCTCTACCGGAGCGGATGTGAATGCTCAGGGAGAGTACGGCATGACCCCCCTGCACTTCGCAGCCGCGCTCAACGACAACCGCTATATCACTGTAGCGCTGATAGCTGCCGGAGCGGAGTTGGAAGCCAAGTCTGAGGAAGGCTATTATTCCCCCCTGCACCTTGCGGCCAGGTACAACCTTAACCCCGGCGTCATCGAAGTCCTGCTCAACGCCGGGGCAAAGGTGGGGGCTCGGGACCATGCCAACCTCTTCCCCAGGGACTACGCCACGGATCGAGAAGCGCTCCAAGGCACCGCTGCTTACCAGCGACTGGAGCCGGGCATCTTTGCCAGGAGTATTCGCGGAACCGTAGGTTTATACGTCGCGGCAGTAGCGGCGACTTCCAAGGTATTCGAGTACCTGTGGGACATCCTGCTGGGGTCGTATGGGATGGCGCGGGAAGCGTTGGACATCTTCGGAGAAAGTGGGGGCTGGATGCTAGCCATGATCAGCAATCCGACCCCCTTCCTAGAGGCGTACTCAAGCCTGTCGAGATACGCAGGCAATCTGAATTGGTCGAATATCGACCCGACCAAGTACCTGAAGGCCGGGATGCGAGGGGCTCAGCGCAGCATTACAGCGGCAAAAGGGGTCTGGGAGACGATCCCAGCCGGGGTTCGAGCCCAGGGGCAAGGAGCCACAAAGGCGTACTTGCAGAACATGGATTGGAGCCACTTCGAGCCCTATATCGAAGACTGGAACGATGGCCCTGAAGATGGCATCTTTGAGGACTCGTCCCTCAATCGATCCCGAGGCAAGGACTCGATGACGAAAGAGGAGATCAGTGCGGCAAGGCGGGTATTACGAAGGATAAACGTTAATTCCATACTTGAAGAGTCGACCAAGATGGGCGCAAGGGTGGGGTTGGCTTCGCTAGGAGTGGCAGGTGCGGTCGCTGTGCTCGATTACGGGTTGCAGTACCAGGAGGGCAAGATCACCGCAGACGAAATGCTCAGCAAAATCGGCGAAGAGGTTGCTTTGGCGGGGGCCGGCGGCGCTGCTATGTCGGCCTTGGTCGTCGCTACAGCTTTGATGTTCCCACCGCTAATCCCCGTGATGGGCACGATCTCGATCCCGCTGATGGTATTTGGGTTTGCGGTAATGGGAGAGCGGCTGGTAGCGGCTGGCGCGGGCTGGTACGAGGTCTACCGGCGAGAGTCGCCGTTGGATCTGGACTGGGTAGTGGAGTACTACGAGTATCTGAAAGCCAAGGCGCTGGGTCGGGTACCTTCTTTGACTTCTTAAGAGTCATCCCAGTCGACTAGAGGGCTCTCGAGCCGGTGCTCGACCGGCCCCATCATCATGCAAGAGAGTGGTGGAGATCGGATCTGGCTCAAACGGTCTAGCTATGTCCAGTTCCTGAAGGATCCCGTGCTGTCCGGCGAGTCGATCGGACAGTCGCTCGTGAAATCCCCCGGTGGCATGAGTCTCCGCAGAGTTGCCGGGGAGCGGGACCTTGGTGGAGCGCCCCGTTGTCCGTATGGTACGAATCGCATGGTGAGTGCACTGCGAGGCTGAAGATCAGCCCACATAAGCGACCAAGTTCCACAATCACATGACGCGGCCCTGTCTATAGTAGTCGCCCCTTGACATATCGGGACGGGATGTGGGCAGGGTAGGATTATTCGGTGGAGGCTCGCACCCAGAATCAGGGCTTGACGGGCGGATGCGGGTGGCGTGAAATGGGCGACGATTCAGTTCTCATGCACATGCATACACGGTCCTGCAAACACGCTTGCGGTGAACCGAAAGACTACCCGGGGGTTGCACAGCAGCGGGAGAAGGGGTTGTCGTCAGCTGCCGTAGTCCGACGATTGATGGGTGGGCTCTCCACGTCTGGATGGGCATGGCTCGATGACTATATCGCGCTGGTCGGACGTGGGCGAGGGGCGTGGGTGGACCGGGTCGATATCCGACCCGGCGTCGGGAGCGACCACGCCCCCGGACCCGCGCCTCACCGAGTACAAGATGCGACAGCGACATTGAGGAGTTCCAGCGCATCTCGCTTCGGGAAGCCACAGGGCCTTCACCGAAACGAACCTGGGGAGGGCAATGCTCTAAATGAGGTGTGCGAGCGGGATATCCCGGGGGTGCTCGGCGCGGGCGAAGAAGGGGAGGTCGTCGACGTGATAGCAAAGGCAGCGGTGATCATAGGTTTAACCTGCCGCTTCAGGCAAGACACTCTGGGGGGAGCTTAGCGGCATGTACACTGTCGGGATCGATTTTGGGACACTCTCCGCCCGGGCCCTGCTGGTCGACGTACGCGAGGTTGCCACCCCGGTGTTCGACTACACCCACGGTGTCATCAACGAGCGTCTGCCGGGCAGCGAGCGGGACCTGCCTCCGGACTGGGAACTTCAGGACCCTCTCGACTATATCGCCGCAGTGAAGGCCACCGTGCCGGCGGTGCTTGCCGAGAGTGGTATAGATCCCGGGGAGGTCATCGGTCTGGGAATCGACTTCACTGCCTGCACCATGCTGCCCGTCAAAGTCGACGGGACCCCGCTCCAGACCATCGAGGAGTAGCGTATGGCTCTGTCTGAGTCCACTGAAGGCCGCCCCGGCACCAGCTGGCCCCAGGTCTGCGAGAGCAGCCACAGGCACTTCGTTGCCGTCGACCAGTTGCGTGTCTACCCCCCGGTTCACCAGGCCCTCAGGGGCCTCGGGCCGTACCGCTTCAGCTAGCGCCGTGGCGAAGCTCGAGACCGTCCCCTACGGCGGCTGGGATAGCTGCCATCGCCTGAGCAACGGGGTGATCGATCTGGTGGTCACCGGTCAGGTCGGCCCGCGTATCATCCGGCTCGGCTTCAGCGGTCAGGGCAACCTCTTCTGCGAAGTCGCCGAGGAGCTGGGCCGCACCGGCGGCGATGCGTGGCGGATGTATGGTGGGCACCGTTTCTGGCACGCCCCGGAGGACCCGCTGCGGACCTACCAGCCGGACAACACTCCCGTCGAAGTCGGTGAGTGCAGTGGGGTGGTGCGCGTCGTCCAGCCCCTTGAGGTGGCCACCGGAATCCAGAAGGAGCTCGATATCGAGATGGGGGACGCCGCCGCCCACGTCCGCATCACCCACCGCCTCATCAATCGCAACCTGTGGCAGGTCACGCTTGCTCCTTGGGCGCTCTCGGTCATGACCGCCGGCGGCACCGGCGTGATCCCCCTGCCGCCTCGGGGGCCCCACCCCGAAAACCTTCTGCCCGTCAACACTCTCGCCCTGTGGCCCTACACCGACATGTCGGACCCGCGCTGGACCTGGGGAGAGCGCTATATCCTCCTGCGACAGGATGAGGTGGCGACCGGGCCGCAGAAGTTCGGTGCCGACGTTCGCGATGGCTGGGTTGCCTATGTGGTCGGCGGTTATGCCTTCGTGAAACTGTTCGCGCGGGCCCCGGGTGGGCGCTATCCCGACTTGGGGTCGAACGTGGAGGTCTTTACTAACGACTTTATGCTCGAACTCGAGACCCTCGGTCGGGTCCAGAGATTGGAACCGGGCGGGACGGCCGAACATATCGAAGACTGGTTCCTGTTCGAGGGGGTAGCGGCGCCCGGGGGCGACGCCGAGGTCGAGGCGACGCTCCTCCCGCTGGTCCGCCGAGCGCAGGCGGCGGTCGCACCGGCCCTCCCCCGATGAGGGCCGTCCGGCTGTACGGTCCGGAGGACCTCAGGGTCGAGGAGCTGCCGCCGCCGCCGGGCCCTGGTCCCGGTGAGGCGTTGCTCCGGATCGGAGCCGTCCGGGATCTGCGGGTCGGATCTCCACAGCTACAAGGATGGGCGCATCGGTGACACCGTCTACACTGCGCCGACGATCCTGGGCCACGAGTTCATGGGCACAGTTGTCGCGGTCGGTCCCGCTGCCGAGGACGGGAACCACACCCCCCTGCTCCCGGGCCAGCGGGTCGCGGTGGACCCCGCCCTGCCAGACACTCGCCACGAGCTCTACGAGAAGGGGCACCCCAACCTCGTCCCCAAGGTGTTCTACGGCCTCCATCCGGAGGATGGGGCGTTGCGGGAGGCGATGGTGGTGCCGGCGCGCAACTGCTTCCCCCTCCCCGACCTGATCAGTGACGGGGCTGGGACCCTGCTCGAGACCCTCGGTGTGGCCCTGCACGCAGTCGACCTCGGGCAGCTCAAGGTCGCCGAGACCGCTGCGGTTCTCGGCTGCGGCCCGGTCGGACTCCTGCTCCTGAGGTTGGCAGCGCTCTCCGGGGTGGCCGCCGTGTACGGATTCGATCTGTACCCGTGGCGGGTCGACAAGGCGCGCTCCTGGGGGGCGACGGAGGCGTTGCGGGTCGAGCCGGAGGCCGATCCGGCGGCGGCGGTTTACGAGGCGACCGGCGGCCGCGGCGTCGATGTGGTGTTCGAGGCCGCCTGGTCGGATGAGAGTGTCGCCTTGGCCGCAGAGATGGTCCGCCCAGACGGTCGCTTGGTGCTAGTCGGCATCCCTGGCGACGACCGGCTGGTGTTGAAGCACTCTACCGCCCGCCGCAAGGGCCTCACCATCCTGATGTCTCGGCGCATGAAGCACACCTACCCGCGGGCGATCTCGCTGGCGGCAGCGGGCAGGATCGACCTCGACGACCTCGTCTCTCATCACTTCCCGCTCGCCAAGGCCCCCGAGGCGTTCGCCCTAGGTGAGCGCTACGCGGAGGGTGTTCACAAGATCGTCATCGACCTCCCCTGAACCCGAGTGGTACCCTGCGGGACCAGCATGGACCCGTCGCGACAGTACACAATCGCTATTGGCGACTACCGCTGGGACACCGACCGGGCGTCGACCGAGTTGCTTGGGCGGGTGCGCGCCCTCGAGGTGGGGCACTCCTCCGGGGACGGCGCGTGAATCCCCGGTTCGACCTCACCAGCTTCGGCGAGACGATGGTGAGGCTTAGCGTGCCCGTCGGCGTTCGCCTCGAGCAGGCCAAGGTTTTCGACGTCCATCCCGGTGGCACCGAGAGCAACGTGTGCGCCGCCCTGGCCGGTCTCGGACGCCGCTGTGGCTGGCTCAGCCGGTTGCCCGACGGGCCGCTGGGCCGCTTGGTGATCCGTGGCCTGCGGGAGGCCGGGGTCGACACCGGGGCCGTCGTCATGGCCCCAGGGACCCGGGTCGGCACCTACTTCGTCGAGTTCGCTGCCCCGCCCCGTAGCAGTGAGGTCATCTACGACCGGAAGGACTCTGCCGTGACGGAGTTGACCTCCGCTGAGGTCGACTGGGACTACCTCCTCGACAGCCGCATCCTTCACCTGACCGGTGTCACGCCGGCGTTGAGCGCGAGCTGCGCCGACCTCGTCAGCGAGGCGATGCACCGCGCGCGGGAGCGAGGGGTCGTCGTGAGCTTCGACGTGAACTACCGCACCAAGCTCTGGTCCCCCGTGGAGGCGGGTAGCCGACTGGGGGCCTTGCTCCCGCTGGTCGACATCCTGGTCTGTGGCCAGGGTGACGCCGCGACCGTCTTCGGCTTAGGGGGCGAGCCGGCTGAGGTCCTAGAGGGTCTCGCTGGACTGACTGAGGCCCGGCACATCGTCCTGACCCGGTCTGACCAGGGGGCGGCCTCGGTGGTGGCTGGCACCCTGGTCGAGGTAGCTGCGGTCCCCGTTGAGCTGGTCGACCGATTGGGTGCTGGCGACGGCTTCACCTCCGGCCTGCTTGACGGTTTCCTCGACGGCGACGTGGTCGCCGGGATGCGGCGCGGCGTCGCCCTGGCGGCTCTGGTGCTGGGCCAGCGCGGCGATATGGTGGCCGCCACGCGGCCGGAACTCGAGCAGGTCATGTCCGGCGTGCACAAGGACATCTCCCGCTGAACGCCGGGGTGGGACAGACAAGATGGGGAGGGACCATGGAGGTACCCAGGAGTGAATACCCCCGGCCACAGTTCGTCCGGCGGGACTGGCTGTGCTTGAATGGCGAGTGGCAGTTCGAGATCGACCAGGGGGATTCCGGCTTGGAGCGGGGGCTACTCGAGCGGGAGCTTGAGCTGTCGATCGTGGTGCCCTTCTGCCCGGAGTCGGAACTCTCTGGCATCGGCAACCGCGACTATCTGCATGCCGTCTGGTACCGCCGGACCGTGATGATTCCCGAGGCGTGGGCCGGGCGCAGGGTGCTGCTCCACTTCCAGGCCGTCGACTACGACACGACGGTGTGGGTGAACGGGGTCGAGGTGGGCCGCCACCGGGGCGGCTTCTCGCCCTTCCACTGCGACCTGAGCGGCGCGGCCTCACCGGGGGAGACCGTCACCGTCGTAGCTCGGGCTAGGGATGATCATCAGCGGCCGCAACCGCGCGGCAAGCAGGCGCAGGAGTTCGGCCCCCACCGGGCGATCTACCTGCGGACCACCGGCATCTGGCAGTCGGTCTGGCTCGAGCCGGTCCCCGACCTCGCTCTGCGCCGCCCCCGCGTCACCCCCGACCTCGCTGCCGGGGCGATCCGACTCGAGCAGCCCCTCAGCAACAACCGGCCGGGGCTGCGCTTGAGGGCTAGCCTGAGCGATGGGCGGGGTGAGGTCGCGGTCGCCGAGTGCGCGGCGGATCTCGATCTCACCCCGCGCCTCGACCTAGCCATCCCCGAGGAGCGCCGCCGCCTCTGGTCGACCTCCGATCCCCACCTCTATGACCTCTCCGTCGCGCTGATAGGCGGGGATGGTGAGGTTGTCGATGAGGTCGCTAGCTACGCAGGCCTCCGCAGTATCGCCATCGATGGCAAGGCCATCAAGCTTAACGGTGAGGTCGTGTTCCAGCGGCTGGTCCTCGACCAGGGCTACTACCCCGACGGCATCATGACCGCGCCTAGCGATGAGGCACTGCGCCGCGATATCGAGCTGGCCCTCGAGGCCGGGTTCAACGGTGCCCGGTTGCATCAGAAGGTCTTCGAGGAGCGCTTCCTCTACCACGCCGACCGGATGGGCTACCTCGTCTGGGGGGAGTTCGGTGACTGGGGTTGTCAGCACAGCGGACCGCTAAGCGGGGAGCATCAGAGGCCCGGGCCCGACTACATCACCCAGTGGCTCGAGGTCCTGGAGCGCGACTACTCCCACCCCAGCATCGTCGGCTGGTGCCCGCTGAACGAAACTTGGCAGTCGATCACCGACCGCATCACTACCCTCGACGATGTCACCCGCGGCATGTATCTGGCGGCTAAGGCGATGGATACCACTCGCCCCGTCCTCGACGCCTCGGGCTACGCCCACAGGGTGGCGGAGGCCGACATCTACGACAGTCACGACTATACCCAGGACCCCGAGCGGTTCAGGGAGCGGCACGCCGGTCTGGCCCGGGGTGAGCCCTACCTGAACAGTGCCGAGAGCTGGGGAGTCTTCGAGCGCTTCTTGGGCGATCCTGTCTGGTCGCTGCCCTACCGGGGGCAGCCCTACTTCGTGAGCGAATTCGGAGGAATCTGGTGGAATCCAGATCTTACTCCGGGTGAGGACTCCTGGGGCTACGGAGAGCGGCCTAGGAGCATCGAGGAGTTCTACGACCGCTTCGAGAGGCTCTGCACCGTGCTGCTCGACGACCCCTATATGTTCGGTTACTGCTATACTCAGCTCACCGACATCTACCAGGAGCAGAACGGGATCTACAAGTTCGATCGCAGCAGGAAGTTCGATCTGGAGAGGATCCGCAGCGTCCAACAACGTGCTGCCGCTATCGAGGGGCGTGGCGGTTAAACCGGGGAGGAACAGGAGTACCTTCCCCTTCGGGGCTTGGACCTGAAGAGTGAGTCAGTCTGTGAGTACTCTAGGCACAGGTGATAAGGCACTGCTCAGGCCGCCTCTACGGGTCTGAAACGGCGGCCTCGGCACCGGCCTGATCCGCTTGCGGTTTGGATTCGCCATCAGCGAGCGATGCAATGTCAGGCGCCGCCTGTGTGGGGTGGATAGATAACAGCTCCGGTTCGCAGGCGGATGGATTGAGACGAGTGTGGTAGGGCTCGCCAGTGGGCGCCCACGCCGCCCGCCGCGGGCCGTGCGATTCAGTGAGCGCGGAGCGCGACAGCACACGATAGTGTAGCGGCTCACGGGGAGAACCGGTACACCACCGGAAGCTGCGCGGCATCGGTGATACCAGAGTCCTGGTGGTAGTAGATGTTGACGCGACCTGTACCGCAGTCTCCGAATGCGTCGCAGGACAGGACGCCGGTGATGCCCTGAAAGCCGTGTGTGGCCGTCAGCGCCACACGCAGCGCCTCCCGGTCCAGGGACAACTTGCCGCCCTCCGCTACAGCCACCGAATCGATGGCGCTGAGCAACAGTGTTGTAGCGTCATAGGTGTACGCCCAGTATAGCGAGGTGGGAGTAGTGCCGTAGGTGGCTTGGAAGTCATCGAGCACAGCGGCCACGTCCTTGCCGGTTGCGATGTTGACGCTGGTGCCTTGGGCTGGCTCCGGCCCGGCAAAGTAGATTCCCTCGGAATGGGGCTCACCCAGGAACTCCAGTTCCAGCATCGCGTCGCCGGTAATGAGCATCGCCTCCCGCAGGCCGTCGAATGCCCGCGCCTGCTGTGCGAACGCCGACCCCTCCGCAACGAACAACGGGAAGAACAGCCCATCCGGTCCGGCGGCCGCGAATTCGGCAAGGACCGCTGTCATGTCGGTTTCGCCCTTGTCGATAGCGGCGATGGCTACCACCTCTCCGCCGCGGTCACGGAACGCATTGCCGAAGGCATTCACCAGGCCCGTCGTGTACGGATCTCCGTCGTGCACAGCCGCCATCCGCCGCAGGCCGAGTTCGCCATAGGCGAAGTCGGCGACGGCGATAGCGCTGTAGAGATCGTTGTTGGCTACGCGAAAGTAGCCGGGGTGGTAGTGGGGACCGGCGTTGCTAGCCAGGTCCGAGGTGAGCACCGGCGACGTGTTGGATGGCGACACCATCACCAGTCCCGCCGCGCTGAGCAGCGGCGAGGCCGCCACCGCCGCCGCGGAGCACCCAGTACCGATGACGCCGATCACCCGCGCGTCGGCTGCGATCTGCTGCGCGCCCTCGCTGCCGCGTTCCGGCGCGCACCCGCTGTCTACTGGGTCGCCGAGCTCGATCGCGTGGCCATGTATGTCGTGGAGTCGCCCACAGCCAACTCGACAACGTAGTGCAACGACATTCCCGGCGACGACCCGCCGGTGAGCGACAGCAATGAACGGATCTGCACCGCCTCGCCGGCACCGAGTTCGATAGTGCCCGGAGGCTCGGCCGACGTGGACTGGCCGGCGGATTCCGGGTCGGTGCTGGCATAGGCACCCAGTGCTGCGACAGTGGCAATAATGGTGACCAGCGTGAATCTCATGCGCGCCACTGTGCTACACTCTGTTGATCCGGGCGAGTCGCTTTGCGGTGCAGTGGTGCAGGAGATGGCGCTAGCTACCGGTTCACGCGCTGCACGGTGAGCAGGGTATTCGCCGCAGGTGCCGTCAGTAGCCGGGCGGGTACTGTCGGGCTATGTGATCTCGGGCCGATCCAGTTCGACCGAGTCGGCCAGCCGAAGTCGATCCGTGTAAGCTCATTGAACCTCCAGACGCAGCGTACCCGAACGGCCGGCGCCTTCCTGCCGGCACGTCCGGGCACGCAGTTCATGGTCAGGCGAGGCCGCCTCCGCCGGGTGGATTCCACTCCTGCCAGACGCGCCGGACGGCACCGACCGTTGCCGCGTCGGGCGACAGCTTCTTGTAGGCGCTGAGGATCAGCCGGCGCTGCTGGCGATCCAGCGTACTGCCGGCCGGTGATCCGCGCAGCAGGTACAGGAAGATGATCGCCACGGTCCTAGAGTCATCGTCGCTTTCGACCAATTCCCAGAGGTCTTCGATGATCTCGTCGGGGAGATCGCGGGCCCACAGGTCGTCGAGCGTCGGCACGGTTGGCAGCGGATGCGCGTTCAGCGCCTCGACGAATTCGATCAGTGAGGTGATCGGCGCGGACCTAGAGTCCGAGACCAACTCATCTACTTTGTGGAGATCCTCGAGGATGAATCGCGGGGCCGACTCTACGGTGCCGCTGAGAACGTGCTCCTGCGGCGCTTCGTGTACGGTTCCGAGCCCATGCCAGCCCGCGGCGATCACCTGCGGGACCTTGACCAGGCTCGGCAACTCGGTCGCTTTGTCGGCCTCCGCTCGCACGTGGACGACCAGATAGTCCGTCCACTCGGAGAGGAGTTGATAGCGAACGGCGAACTCCGTCGCCGCCTCATCATCAATCGTTGGCAACCGCTGAGCGGCGCCCATGCGTGCCAAGTCGGATCGGGTAGCACTCGTTCGTTCCACGTCGGCGGTGTCGGTCGGCAATGCGTCGATCTCCATCCGGTGGGTGATCGTATGGCTGTCGGAAAGCTCCAGCTCGAGGACGACCGGGCCCTGAGGCCGCTCCGCGAACGATCCGAACAGGTGCATCGTGTCGCCGGGGTACGGCGGCGGCAGGGGATCGGGGACCGCCCGCTGCACGGGAGCCGGCCAGGTGACGCGAGCGCTGCTCGCGGGCGGGGCGAGGATCCGCTGGAAGTGGCGGTGGATGCGCTCAGCCATGCCCTCCCGCGGCGCTACCAGTTCGCAGGCGCCGCCGGTCGCCTGGGCGAGGGCGCGGACAAACGGTTCGGCGACGGAGCTGCCCACGCCGACGGTGAAGATGCGGTGGCCCGACGCACGCGCTTCCGCGACGGCGCCATCGGTGTCCCACACCTCGCCGTCGGTGATCAGCAGCAGGTCGTGGGGCATGCCGGGTTCGCCGGCGATGCCGTAGGTGGCCCGCAGCGCGGCAGCGATCTCCGTGCCTCCCATGTTGGCGTCCAGGCTGCGCACGAAGCGCCGCGCTCGGGCGACGTTCGTCCGGGATGCAGCCGTCTCGCGGTCGAACAGCACGCGGTGCCCGGTGCCGAACGCGACGATGTCGAACAGGTCGCTAGGCCTCAGGCTGTCGAGTATCCGCTCCCCGGCGATCCGCACCTGAGCGATCGAGTCGCCGCCCATCGATCCAGAGCAATCCACAACGATCTTGAGACTGCGGTGCGCGGCGCCTTCGCTCAGGTCGGGTATCTCGGGCCGGAAGCTTGCCAGAACCACCCAGTCCCCGTCGTCACGGGCGAGCAGCGCCCGCGTACCAGCCGTCCCGGTGGAGCGAGCCTCCAGCACGAAGTCGCGATCCATGGCCGCGGGCCGGGCGATCTCAATCACCGTCTGCCGACCGTCCGGGGTGACGGCGATGTCGTGCGAAGGCGATGACCAGCGCGCGTCGTGCAGGACGCCTCGGACCGCGATCTGCAGGTGAAAGGAACGTTCCGCGTCGAAGCTGAACTCCGGCGACTGGTGTGGGGAAAGGCCGCCAGCAGATGGATCACCGTACCGTGGGGCGATGGTCGTCGGCATCATGAGCCGGACGGTGTCGCCGTTCCAGCGCAGCAGCAGCCCGTAGCGGAAGCGGATGGTCGCCGTCTCACCCGGAGCCAGGTTGCCGACGCTTGCGGTGTAGAGCCCGGGCTGTGCCTGTTCGAGGAGCACCGCCGCGTCGCCGTCGGTGATGGCATCCTCGTACCGCGCTTCCGCATCGGGCTTGGCGATAACCGTGCCGGCCATCCTCCTATCGCCGAGCTCCACTTCGAAGTTCAGAAGGACGGCCTCGAGGGGCAGAGGAAAGGTGTAGACCGCCTCGAGGTGCTTCGTGCCGGGGTTGCGGTAGCGCTGACGCACGCTGACCACGGTCATGAGGTCGTCGACGGCGGCGTCGATGCCGACCTCCTCCAGCACCACCTGTCCCTGAGCACTCTCCATCGTTGCTGCCAAGATCGATCTCATCTCTCTGTATCCTCCTTGCGTGCTTCATTGATGAGTGATGCCGCTCGACGGACGACCGCTCGCACGGCCTCAGCGCTGAGGCCGGCCTCCTGCGGATCGATCACTAGTTCGACCCCCGGGCCGAGCGTGACGTGGGTACGCAACGTCACGTCTCCGGGACGTCGCTGGCGTGGCGGCGGCAGGGGAGAAGAGCTCTCTCCCTCGTCGGACACCAACTCGCGGATCCGTTCCAGGCTCAGGCCGGCGCGCTGCCAGGTGCGAATCGTCATCAGTTGCTCAACGTGACGCTTCGTGTAGTAGGCACCGCGCTTGGCCCCCGCGGGCCGATCAACGAGTCTCTCCTGGATGTAGTAACGGACGGTACGCCGGGGCAGGTTCACCAAGGCACACAGCTCGTCTATCCCGATTCGATCGTCTTCATTCGACATCGCGGACAGTATACGACACTAGCAATGATAAAAACAAGTGTCTCAAAAATATCAGAACAGGCGTGCTGACACTGAAGCGATCAAACCTGAGGGGTGATGGGTGGCGTAACGTATCTTGTGTTTAATTCTGTGTCCACAAATGATGGGGGTACCAAGCCCATTCGTGTGGAGGTACCCCGTGGACCAGAATACCCTTAAACACTTCATCCGATTGACATGATGGCTACCCGCCATCAGGCAAGCGGGAAGTAAGCAGGCGCCATCGCGTATCGGCGCCATCGTCAGCATGAGAGTCATCGCCATGGGACGAGCAGCCGCATCTTTGCCAGGGCTTCCGAACCCGCCAGCCAACCGGCTGTTGACTCGTTCCACCGCTCTGCGCTGGTCGTAGTAGTCCTGCTACCGATTACTGGAGCGCGCCATCGGGGTTAACAAAACAAGCGGCACATACCGGATGCGCTTGCACCAGCTTGACACTGCGCGCTGTGCGCGGCCGGCGCAACGCCCGACCATCTGGTGCATCCGACGCGGCGGAATCCGGCTACCTCAAGGCGATGGTGTTACAACTCGACTATGGTGGGTCAGTCGAGAATCTGGAAATGCGCTTCCGTCGGCGCGCGTGCCTCGCCGTTGATCGGCAGGATGTCTTGTGGGCAGGCAGAGAAGGCGACGATGACATCCAGATTGGCCTCGAACAGGACATAGTCACCTTCCTTCGATACCGGCGCCGCGAAGGTAAGGTCGCCGTCCTCCCAGGGGATGTTCATGAAGAGGTTGAGAGGGGAGGGCGTCTCCGGCGGCTTCAGGCCAAGCTCGTAGAGGGCCGCAGCCAGATTGTCCGTGCAGTTGTCGTGATATTCCGTGCAGCCAAGCAAGCCGTAACGATAGTCGTCACAGGCCGCCATCAGCGTGTCGTGTACGCCGGGCGAGGTGTCCTCGACGAGCGTCAGGATCGGTCGGCGGCGGTTGCTATAGAGCGCGTCGCCTACCTCCGGGCGCATTTTCGTCAAGGTTGCGCGGGTGTGCTCCATCGACATGAACTCGCGCAGGTCCCGCTGCGCGAAGGCCCAGGTGTCCACGACCTGCTGCCCGTGGGTGTTGACGACCTTGATCTTCTGGCCCCTGGCAACCGGGGCAGCCTTCCCGCTTCGCGCCGGAATTGTCTGAAGTCTGGACATGACCCACCTCCTATGCTGGCTGGAAACCGCCAATATGAAACCGAATGTGAACCTCGCGGCGCGGCGGGGTCAAGGCACCTCTCTGGCAGTTCACCGGCGAGGCTGCGGGCGGGCTCGAGTTTCAATCCCCTACTAAGCGGGGCTTGGGTTGGAAGACTACCACGCTATGAGAACGCGATTATCCCTCTGACGCATTTAATCTACGGAGTTTCATGGATGACCCTTGGGAGGGTAGTGTGCCGCGGAGCCTATATTTCCGGCTCGCGGGCGGTCAACAACGGGCTGGTCGTCGGTCAGTTCGGTTCGACCGTGCTGCCCGCGCCCTGAGACACACCTGCAGGACCACGAAGCCGACGGGCTCGTCCTTTCCATATCGTTCGGTTCAGTAGCGGTAGCGACACTGGACGACGGTGCACCGGTCCTCCGTTACCCAGTATACGAGGCGGTACTCCTTGGTGATCCGGCGCGACCAGTAGCCAGCGAACTCGTGCTTCAGCGGTTCCGGCTTGCCGACCTCCTGGAAGGGATCCCGCAGGCACTCCTCGATCAGTTGGGCGATCCGGCGTGCCACCGTTCGGTCGTGCTGAATCCAGTACTGGTAGTACCTCTGCACAGTAGTTTTGACTGTTTCAGGCGGCCTGATCGTACACCGAATGACAGAGCCAATTTCTGACGTTCATTCATGCCTATACCAAGGTTGACGGCCGCCCACCGGCCCAGGCCGACCTGCAGCGGTTCTTCACAGTCACCGCGCCGAGTGCTCACCAGATGCTGCCGGGCCTGGAACGCCTGGGGCTCCTTCTCGCACTCCGGGACGGCCCCGCAGTCTCGAAGTGCTCGTCACCTCAGAGGATCTTCTGGTCTTGCAATAACCGACCTGTTCCAATCGGTCAAAATTACTGTGCAGAGGTAGTAGCCTGCCCAGGCCTGCCGGGAGAACGCGATGGCTGCCGGGTCTTCCCGGCTCACTGCCGCTCTGCGATCTCCCCATCGACGAGGTCGGCATGCACCACGTTGCCCGCTTCGATATCGGCAATTGCGTCGCGCAGGCGTTCCGCGTTTCGCGGTGAGCGCAGCAGGTGGAACGTCTCCATCGTCGCGTCGTACTCGGCCTTGGCCAGCATGATCACCGGGTCGCCCGTCGTCCGCGTGATGATCACCGGTACGCGATCCTCGGTCACGCTGTCTATACACCGACTTGAGGTTCTGGCGCGCCTCGGTGTAGTTCGTGATCCGTTCACTCGCCATGTGCGTGCGCCTTCTGAGGCTCAGGCTCTCTATTCCTGATATTATTACGTACAGGAATTTGTACGCCAAGCGCACGCATTGACTCATCCAAAATCCACTCGAACGCAAGCTGATGCCTCATCGAAACACTCACTCGGACGATGTCGCCACTGTGGCGGCGGAGGTCAAAGGAGATGGGGCTCACCGTGGAGCAGCAGAAGGCGGTCGCCAGCCAGATGGCCAAGCGCTAACGGTAGGCGTCCAAGAAGAAGAAAGGGCAGATCATTGAGGAGTACATGGGGTTGACCGGCTGCACCCGCCACCACGCAGCCTGGCTGCTGCGGTGCTGGGGGGATCAATGATCCGAGGTCGGCCACTCCGTCTCAATTGCAGATGGGGGTCGTCAGTCCCATCCGTGACCCCGTGGCGGCGATGCACCCCACTACATGGCACGCGCAACGAAGGCCTACGCGCCGTCGAGGGAGCGCCTTGCCTCCTCCCGCGCCTTCTCCAGGAACGCCTGAACTGCAACCGGCTTCCCGGTGCGACTGCTCTCGATCGCCGAGAAGATCAGGGCCACGGACTGGAGGTTATCTGCCACGTTGGTCTCCATCGGCTCCCCACCACCAAGCCAGCGGATGAACTTCTCGACCAACCAGACGTCGGTCCACTTGCGCTGCTCGAGCAGCGGCACGACCTCCCCCTCTCCCTCGCGCACGTAGACGGAGCGCTCCTCCGGCCGGTGAGGGAAACGCTCGATCTGGCGTCGGTCCATGATCAGGGTTGCCAGTTCGCACTCCGCTCGGATGTACTCGTTGATCCAACCGTTGAGGCCGACGGCGTTTGTCTTCGCCCCCTCGTAGCTAGCCTTCACCCCATTCTCGAATAGCATCGTCACCAACCCCTGCGAGTCGCCACCATACTTCCCCCAGCGCGGATTCCAGGTGGTGGCGAAGAGGGTGTCACACCTCGCACCGGCCAGGTCGGCCAGGATATCGAGGTGGTGCACGGAGCCCTCGACCATCAGGGGATCGATGATCTGGTGCCGGAACACCGCCCCCCAGTCGTTGAACTCACGCATGTCGTTGGTGAAGCGACAGACCAGATAGTCGAGCTCCCCGTAGGCCCCGGAGCGGAGTTCGCTCCGCAGGGTGGTCTTGTCCCGATCGAAGCGGTGACTCATGGTCACCCCCATCTTTACCTCGGCCCGGGCGACCTTCTCGGCGATGCGGCACGACCCGAGCATGGTGTCGGCGATCGGCTTCTCCGACAGGATATGCGTACCGTGTGCCAGGGCTACGTCGACCACGTCCTCGTGGAAGGTAGGGGGGACCACCACGGTACAGAAGTCGGCGGGGTTCTCGGCGAAGGCCCTGTGGATGTCGGTATAGCATCGCTCTGGAGCCAGGCCGAGATACTCCTGGGCGTTGGTGAGGGCTCCGGCGTCGAGGTCGACAGCCGCGACGACCTCGACAAGCCCATCCTCGATATGGGGAGGGAGGATCTCCGAACACCATGTCTTCCCTCGCCCACCGGTACCGACCTGGATCACCTTGTAACTCATGGGGCACCTTATCCTTTCTAAGAGCCGTGTCCTTGGTTTTATGCTATAGCTTCTGCTCTTATTAACTTGACGGGGGAGACCCAGAGTAGAAAAGCCCCTAGAGCGCAGCGTAGAGGTTGCTCTCTCACAGTTTCGAGGCCCCGGAGATCGCCAGTGGATCAGGGACTTCGACATCGGGACCGGTACAATAGTGGTCTAGGTGACCGACACCTCCAATCCCCTCTTCCGCCCCACCGATGCCGAGCCCCTTGCCGCCCGGATGCGCCCCCGGGTCCTCGACGAATTCATCGGCCAGTCGCACATCCTGGGGCCGGGGCGGTTGCTGCGCCGGGCGATCCAGGCCGATCGCCTCGCCAGCCTGATCTTCCACGGCCCGCCCGGCACCGGCAAGACCACCCTGGCCCGGGTCATCGCCAACACCACCGAGGCCGCCTTCGTAAGCCTCAATGCGGTGCTTTCGGGCGTCAAGGAGATTCGCGAGGCGGTGGCGGCGGCGCGGCAACGACTCGACTTCGAGGGGCGCCGCACCATTCTCTTCATCGACGAGGTGCACCGCTTCAATAAGGCGCAGCAGGATGCGCTGCTCCCCTGGGTGGAGAACGGTACCGTGGTCCTGATCGGTGCCACCACCGAGAACCCCTACTTCGAGGTGAACAAGGCGCTGGTGAGCCGCAGCCGCATATTCCGGCTCAGGCCCCACACCGAGGCGGAGCTTTTCGAGGTGGCGACCGCAGCGCTGACTGATCGCGAGCGGGGCTACGGCGATCGCCGCGTCGAACTCGATGCGGACGCCCTCGATCATCTGGTGAACGTCGCTAACGGCGATGCTCGGGCTCTCCTCAACGCCCTCGAACTGGCCGTCGAGACCACGCTGGCGGTGGGTGGAGCGATCCACATCGACCGCGAGGTCGCCGAGGAGAGCATCCAGCGCCGTGCGGTGCTCTACGACCGGGACGGCGACGCCCACTTCGACACTATCAGCGCCTTCATCAAGAGCCTCCGGGGCAGCGACCCGGACGCTGCTCTGTACTGGCTGGCGCGCATGGTCTACGCTGGGGAGGACCCCAGGTTCATCTTCCGGCGCATGCTGGTGTTCGCCAGCGAGGATGTCGGCCTAGCCGACCCGGGTGCCCTCGGGGTGGTGGTGGCGGCGGCGCAGGCGTTCGACTATGTGGGCCTTCCTGAGGGCCGCTTCGCCCTCTCGCAGGCGGCGCTCCACCTCGCTACCGCCCCGAAGAGCAATAGCACCCTCGGCTTCTTCGACGCGCTCGAGGTCGTCCACCACGAGCGCGAAGCCGAGGTGCCCGCCCACCTCCGGGACGGCAGCCGCGACAGCGAAGGTTTCGGGCACGGGCAGGGCTACCTCTACCCGCATGCCTACCGGGACCACTGGGTGGCACAGCAGTACCTCCCTGGCCCCCTCCAGGGCCGCGTGTTCTATCAGCCGACCGGGCAGGGGCACGAGCGGACCGTCCGCGACGAGGTCTTAAGGCGGCGCGAGGTCCAACTCGCGGCGCTGCTCGAGCGCGGCAACTCAGGTCCCGGTGAGATCCTCACCCTGAGCCCGCCCGACCGGGTGCGCGACAGCTGGCTGGCGCAGGTTACCTCCAGGGCAGGGGAGCGACTGGCGGCGATCCGCGATACCGCTTTCGAACTCGCCGGAGTGCTCCGGCACCACCTGCTCCTCGACTTGGGAGCGGGCAGCGGTCTGTTCACCTGGGAGGGCCTGCGGCGGGCCCCGGAGGGGCAGATCTGGGCTGTCACCGAGACCCCCGAAGAGGCCGAACTACTGCTTAAGCTGGCGGACCGACTCGACGGGCTCGACCGACCGGTCGTCCTCTCCGGGCCCCTCGGGGATGTCGGTCGCCTCGTCGTCCAGCGGTCTGAGGCGGCCCTGCGGTTCGACGTGATCTTCGCTCGTGGGGTGCTTAAGCGCGGCTCGGGGCCGGAGCTGTTCGCGGCGGTCGTCCCGCTCCTCGCCGCTGCCGGCACCCTGGTCGTGATCGAACCGGATCCCGAGAACACACAGCGGCTCCACCGCCTCTTGCCAGCGGGGGCCCTGCCAGCGGAGCTGTTCGCCGGGTTGCGCGCGGCCGAGGAGGATATCTACCGGGGCGCCGCCGGCGGCCCTGCCATCGCCGCCGCCGCCGAGGCTGCTGGCCTGACCGGCGTCCGCATCCGCACCCTCGTTCACGAGGTCGTCTGGACTGTGGGGGAGCAGACCCTGCGGCGCTGGTTTACACCCGGGGGGACCGACGGCAGGCCTTCGTTTGCCGACCGCCTCGGTGAGCGCCTTGAGGTCTCAGGGGTCGAGCAGGTACGCGCAGCCTTCGTCCGGCACCTCCTCGGCCAGGACCTCACCTGGCGAATGGGGACGGTGCTGGTGCGCTCCGAGCGGGCGGGCGAGCGGCTGCTGGACGGGCCCGAGAAGTAGCGCACCACGGACCGCTCAGCGGGGGGAACGTCGACGGGGACACCTCCGTTGCGGAGCGATTCCGTAGCGCAGTAGCCCGCCGCCACGCTTGACGCCGGTGCACAGGTCTTCCACTCGGGCTCCCCCTCAGAGCCCATCGTAATCACCCCGGTCGTGAGGTAGGGTACGTCAGGATAGAAGGAGGCCGAGGCTATGGATAGGGGTAGGCCCCTCGAGGGCAAGGTAGCTATCGTTACCGGAGCGGGGAGGGGGATCGGTCGGGCGATCGCCCGCGGCTACGCCGGAGCGGGTGCCGCGGTGTGCTGCTCGGCGCGTACCTTGGAAGAGATCGAGGCCGTCGCTGGAGAGATCAAAGGTGGTGGCGGGCGCGCCGTCGCCATTCCGGCCGATGTGACGAAGCTGGACGAGGTAGAGGGGATGGTGGCGGCTGCTGCCGAGACCTTCGGTGGCATCGACATCGCGGTCCTCAACGCGGGTGTCGACATCCCCCGCAACCCGGTGGAGGAGAGCGATCCGGAGCTGTGGAGGTGGGTTGTGGGGGTCAA
This sequence comes from Truepera sp. bin119, assembly GCA_002239005.1. Lineage (GTDB taxonomy): Bacteria > Deinococcota > Deinococci > Deinococcales > Trueperaceae > MPNL01. The sequence continues at coordinate 7,551 of MPNL01000012.1, read as the reverse complement.
TCTCTTCGGCGTCTACCACTGCGCCCGCGCCATTATCCCCCAGCTCAGGAGCCAGGGGGCAGGGAAGATCATCACGGTGGGCTCCGGGGCTGGGCACCGAGGGGTCGAGGGCGGCTCTGCCTATGCGGCCTCCAAGGCGGGCCTGTGGATGCTCACCCGGGTTCTGGGTCAGGAGCTGTGGCGGCACAAGATAAGTGTCAACGACCTCATCCCTGGGCCGGTGGCCACCGCCATGAACCCCGCCGCCAGCCAACCCGCCGGGAGCGGGCAGAGCGAGTGGGGCAAGCAGCCAGAGGACGTGGTGCCGCTGGCCCTATTCTTGGCGACCCAGCCGGATGTTGGGCCGACGGCGCAGAGCTTCAGTCTGATGCGCCGGGACGGCTAGGCTCCGGGTGGGTATGGAGCCGCACAACCTGCTCTTCCTCCTCTCGGATCAACATAGTTGCGACGCCATGGGTTGCCAGGGACACCCCGTGGTAGCGACCCCCAACCTAGACCGGTTGGCCGCAGCCGGCACCCGCTTCGAGAACGCCTACACCAACTGTCCGATCTGCGTGCCCGCGCGCGCCTCGCTACACACCGGACGCTACGTTCATGAGATCCGTTTCTGGGACAACGGCTCTCCCTACGACGGCTCCGTCTCAGGCTGGGGTCACCGGTTGAACGCGCAGGGGTTCCGTGCCGATTCGATAGGCAAACTGCACTTCCGCAGCGAGGAGGACGACAACGGCTTCGCCGAGGAGGTCGAGCCGCTGCATGTCGTCGGGGGCGTCGGCGATCTGCTCAGCTGCATCCGTGACGCCCCCCCCTTCCGCGACTTCCGCCCGGGCCTGCTCGAGGCGCGCGGGGGAGACTCTAGCTATCTGCGCTACGACGTGCGCAACGCTGATAGCGCCTGCCGGTGGCTGAGCGAGCATGCGGGCGACCGGACGCCCTGGGTGCTCTTTTTGTCGTTCGTCTGTCCTCACCCGCCCTTCGTCGGGCCGCCAGGGTGGTTCGACCGCTACCTCGCTGCCGACCTTCCGGCGCCCCCGCAGGGGAGGCTCGAGGACCGACCTGATCACCCCGCCCTCGACTACTTCCGGCGCTTTTTCTCCCTCGATGAGCCCCCGGATGACGAGACCGCCCGCCGGGTCCAGGTAGCCTACTACGGTGCCTGCAGCCACTTGGACAGCCAGATCGGGAGGGTCCTCGAGGCGCTCGGAGGGCTAGGGTTGGCGGACAGCACCCGGGTCATCTACACCTCTGATCACGGCGAGTCGCTCGGTGCGCGGGGCCTGTACGGTAAATTCACCTGCTACGAGGAGTCGGTAGGGGTCCCGATGATCCTTGCTGGTCCCGGCGTCCCCGAGGGCAAGGTCGTCCGGACCCCCGTCTCGCTGGTCGACCTCTTCCCGACCGTCCTCGAGGCGGTCGGGGCCCGGCCGGTGGAGGGGGACAGCGACCTGCCCGGGGAGTCGCTATGGGAGATTGCGCGGGCTCCAGACCGCGACCGGACGGTGTTCAGCGAGTACCACGCCGTGGGCTCGAGGCACGCCGCCTACATGCTCAGGGACGCAACCTGCAAGTACATCCACTACTTGAACGACCCGCCCCAGCTGTTCGACCTCAGCACCGACCCGCAGGAGCTGGTCGACCTGGCCGGGGAGCCTGAGCACCGGGGACGGCTCCGGGCGTTCGAGGCCCGGCTCCGGTCCCTGCTCGATCCGGAGGCGGTCGACGCGCTGGCGAAGGCCGACCAGCGGGCGAGGGTCGAGGCGTTCGGCGGTGAGGAGGTGGTCCGCCGGCGTGGCGCCTTCACCAACTCACCGACACCGGACGAGGAGGTGGTGTTCAACGCTGCAGATCGGGATGGCCGGTGACCACCCACAGTCCCTGCACAGGTCTAGAAGCTGCCAGTCCTCCTCAGGAAGGGCGCGCCTGCCCTGGGGGCACTCGGCTTCAAGCTGGGCGTGCCCAAGGGGGAGACCGTCCTGCAAACCCTCCTCGACGCGGGTCACGACCCGCCCTATTCCTGTCGGTCGGGCATCTGCGGAAGCTGCCGCGCCCGGATCGTTCGCGGGGAGGTGCAGATGAGATCGACCGCAGCGCTCTCGAATAGAGATCTGAAATGGGGTCTCGTGCTGGCCTGCCAGGCCCGCTGCACGACTGCGGAGGTCACCTTGGATTTCGGCAGCTGAGCGCCCGGGGCCTCCGGCCTGAGCGCTCCGTCCAGTCGACCGGTGTGACTCCCGTCGTCCCCAGTCGTTACCAGGGCCCCTGCACACCCGAAGGATTTCACGGCAGGGCAATCGCATTTGAAAACAAGGCGGCTGTTCGGGGATTGGTGCGGTAGGCGGTGCCGATCAAGCCCAGCGGACGAAGGGGATTGTCGCACTTCCCGACCTGGAAGTCGAAATCTGGGTCGAACTAGGGCTTCTGCTCAACCCCAATCTTCACTCCCTGCGTCTTCAGACGGTAACTCACACTTACTCCCCCACACTTCTCTGGATGGTTTCCAGATCTCGCTTTAGATCTTCGAGGTCGTATTGGACTGGCACCTTCCTGGCACGTGCGTAGTCCATCATCTCCCACAAGGACACCCCGGCATCGCGAGCTGCCCGTGCAAGTGTGAGCTTTCCGTCCCCATACAACCGGACGTAGTGCTCCAGCTTCCATTGCCGGATCGCTTTCGAGAGCAGCCGACGCACAGTGGTTGAGCGGTCGGACTGCTCGACATTCTCGATCAGCTCCAATTCACGGACCAACTCCAAGGGGAGTCTAGTGCCCACCATCTGTTCCTTCTTCATCTCTTTGCCTCCCGGGCGAGTCTCAGTACTTCCGCTACGACGGCTGGGGAGAGCCACAAGACCTGACTGAGATCCCGAAGCGTGGTCCCAAGTCAAGGCACTGCCGCAAGTACGCTTCCCACAGTGCGCCGGCCGTACCCAAGTGCTCTACTCCGGCGGCCGCAGCCACACTTCGGGCCTCCTTGTTATCGACGATCAGTCGCAGGCCCCGCACACTTTCCTGGCTCTATCCGGCGACGACCTCTGGATCGTAGTCGGGGGCCTGGTGGCGGTAGTAGGTGTTGTAGAGCTCGGCGTAGTGTCCCCCCCGGCGGAGCAGGCTCTTGTGGTTGCCCTCCTCGACGATTTCGCCCTGCCGGAGCACGATGATCCTGTCGGCAGCCTTGATGGTCGTCAGCCGGTGGGCGATGACGATGGCGGTGCGGTTCCGGAGAACTATGTCGAGACCCTCCTGGATCTGGGCCTCGGTGAAGGGGTCGACGCTGGCGGTGGCCTCATCGAGGATGACGATGGCGGGGTCCTTGAGGAGGACCCGGGCGAGCGAGACCAGCTGCCGCTGGCCCATGGAGATCCCCTTGCCTTCCTCGCTGACGGGGGTATCGAGGCCGTTCTGGAGTGCCGCGAGCCAATCCCCGCCGCCGATGCTATGGGCCACGGCGGCGATCTCGTCGTCCCCGGCATCGGGATTTCCGTAGCGGATGTTGTCGCCGACGGTGCCAGCGAACAGGAACGGCGACTGCTGGACGATGCCGAGGTGGCGCCGGTAGGAGCCGAGATCGAAGCTGCGAATGTCTAGGCCACCAATCAGGATCTGGCCCCCTTGGAACTCGTAGTAGCGAGCGATCAGCTTGCCGAGGCTCGACTTGCCCGCCCCGGTGTGGCCCACTAGGGCGAGGGTCTCTTGTGCCCGGATGGTCAGGTTGAAGCCCTGCAGGACCTCCTCCTGCTCGGTGTAGCGGAAATGCACGTCTCTGAACTCGACTTGCCCGCCGAGGTGCGAGACCTGGAGGTCGTCGGTCTGGGTGACCCGAGGCTCAGCGTCGATGAGGGCGAAGACCCGCTCGCTGGCCGATAGACCTAGCTGGAACTGGCTCCAGAACGAGGCCACGCTCGTCAGCGGGAACCAGATCAGGGCGACGTTCTCAGCGAACAGGAACCACTCCCCAGGCGAGACCGCCCCACCGATCACGTTGACGCCGCCGGCGTAGATGACTAGGGCGGTGCCTGCCCCGGCGATCGTGCCCAGGAGCGGGAAGATCGAGCTGAACACCATCCCCTGCCGGAGGTTGAGGTCGTACGAGCGGGCGTTCAGCTCCCGAAACTCCCCGAAGATGGTGGGCTCCTGGCGGAAGGTCTTGGCGACCGAGATACCGGCTACTGACTCCTGGACCTTGGCGTTTACCTCGGCCAGGACCCGTCTTGCCTGCTGGGTGGTGCGCCTTGCGACGCGCCGGAAGGCCAGCGCTACAGTCACGATGAGCGGAGTGATGGCGATGGCGATGAGCGCTAGCCGGGCATTGATGGAGAACAGGATGATGGCCATGACAACGACTAGGAGTAGTTGACTCATAAGGTTCAGAGTGAGAGTCACCACCGTGGCAAAGTCCTGGGTGTCGGAGGTGACGCGGCTTACGATCTTGCCGGTGGGGAACTCGTCGTAGAAGGAGAGGTCGCGCGCCATCACTGCATCGAAGGCATCCTCACGAAGGTTTAGGACCACGTTACCCACGGTCCGGGCGGTGAACCATTGGCGGAAGAGGTTGAAGGTCCAGGCGAGCGCCCCGGCTAGGAGCAGGGCGGCGATGATCCAGGCTGCCCGACCCAATTCGGCGCGTTCGCCCTCTCCGGCGCCGACGAGGGTGTCGATCCCCCGGGCGATCAGCAGCGGCAGCGCGGCGTTCATCGCCGAGTCGAGGATGATCATGACGGCGACGAAGACCATCGTGGGCCAGAACGGCCGGAAGTATCTCAGGATGCGCCGGAGCAGTTGCCCGTCGCTGTAGCTGCGGTCGTACCCCTCGGCCGAGAGGCCGTCCATGATGAAGCCCATCGCCCGCCTCCCCTACTCGTAGTGTGCGAAGATGCGCCGGTAGATGTCGGAGTCCTCGAGCAGTTCGTCGTGGCTTCCCTGGGCTGCGATCTCGCCTCGGTGCAGGACAAGGATGGTGTCGGCCTTGCGGATCTGCGAGAGCCGGTGGGTGATGATGAACGTGGTTCGGCTCTCGAGGACCCGGTTGATAGCCTTCTGAATCTCGCTCTCGGTGGCGCTGTCGATGGCGCTGGTGGAGTCATCCAGGATCAGGATACGGGGGTCGGTGAGCAGCGCCCGGGCGATCGCCAGCCGCTGCCGCTGTCCCCCCGACAGGGTGACTCCGCGCTCGCCGATCACGGTGTCGTACCCGTCCTGGAAGCCGGTGATGAAGTCGTGCGCCTGAGCAGCCCGGGCGGCCGCCTCGATCTCCGCCCTGTCCACTCCCTGGCCGAGGCCGAAGGCGATGTTTTCGGCGACCGATCTCGAGAACAGGAACACATCCTGCTCAATCACCGAGATCTGGGAGCGGAGTGACTCCAGGTTCCACTCGCGGACGTCGCGACCGTCGATGGTGAGGCTGCCTGCGTCTACGTCGTAGATGCGGTTCACGAGCCGGGTCAGGGTGCTCTTGCCGGAGCCGGTCTGTCCCACGATGGCGACCGTCCTGCCAGGCTCGACCCGGAACGAGAGATCTCGCAGGGCCGCGACCTTGCTCGTCCCACCGAAGGTGAAGGTGACGCGGTCGAACACGATCTCACCCCGGATGGTTGCGCTATGCCCCCCGGGATTCTCGTCGAGTTCGGTCTCCTCCTCGATGAGCGAGAGGATGCGTTCGGCCCCGGCGATGCCGAGTTGCACCAGCGCGAAGGTGAAGATCGAGATGAAGGCGGGGAAGCGCAGCACCCCCATCAGGCCCATATAGGCCACCAGCTCTCCCACCGAGAGATCGCCCCGGGAGAGCAGCAGTAGCCCGTGCGCGAAGGCCCCGGTGAACGCGAAGCCGATCAGCAGTAGCGGTAGGTAGCGGGCCTGGACCCGCCCCTGCTGAACGAAGTGGTCGCGGTAGCGGCTGGCGTTGCGGTGGAACTTGCGCTTCTCCTGCGCCTCCTGGGCGGTGGCCTTGACCACCTCGATGCCGACGATGGTCTCGTTGAGGCCGGCGTTCATGACCCCGAACTGGTAGCGCATGGCGCCGGAGACGGGGTTGAGCTGCCGCATGTAGGAGCGCAGCGCGAAGTAGAAGACGATCACGAACAGTCCCGGTGCCACTAGCAGCTCGAGCCTCAGGAAGGCGATGAAAGCGAGCGGCGTGACGATGCCGATTAGCGACTCGGTGATCATCCCCACCCCGGGATTGATCATGGGGTTGAGTTGCTGCACGTCGTTGGCGGCGCGGGCCATGATGTCGCCTACCCGCTGCCGATTGTGGAAGGTCTGGCTCTTGGCGAGCAGGCTAAGGTAGAGTTCCTCGCGGGTGTCTCGCTCGAGCCGTTGCGCCAGGAACTCCGTCGAGATGGCCCCCGTCAGGTCTACCACCCCCCGAACCAGGACGACGCCCAGGATCACCAGCGCGATCATGAGCAGTCGCTGGAGGCTGGCTTCACCTCCGGCCACCTCATCGAAGGCCAGACCCGTGAGGCGAGGGATGGTGCTGTTAAATACGTTCAGCAGCGCTACGCTGACGATGAAGCTCGCCAGGAAGATCTTGTAGCGCAGCAGGTGGGAGAGGATCCACCGGACCGGTCCGGACCGGTTGTAGCGGTACTCGCCCTCGACCCGGAACTCCCGGTTGGGCTGGGAACTGGTTGAGTAGGCGGAGACAGTCAAGGGGTTCCTCCCGGCATGGTGCCGGACTAGAGTGTATAAGAGCGGACTACTCACCGTGTGATCCCACGCGGGACGGGAGGCGGCTTCTGTTTGGTGGCGGTTTGGTGAGGCTCCACCGCCACTTCTCTCCATTACCCGCCCCCAGGACGTTCGTCTCGGGGTCCTCGCGGGCACGCAGCCGCCGTTATACCTTAATTGTTCAGGCATCACAAGGAGGTGCAGGAGTTCTTCCGTTTCCAGAGGTTCAGCCCCCTGGTGTGGTCGAGCCGTTGCTTGGGCAGCGGGGTCGCCACGAAGCGGAGGCCGAGATCGGTGAAATTCCTGGGTCGGGGGTGGATCTGCTCGACCCGGATCACTCCCGAGCTGTTCGTCGGAGGCTGTCAGGGGGACCGCTTCGGGGCCGGTCCCGTCAGGCCGACAAGATTGCCGTCGGGATCAAAGACGGCCGCCAACCAGGCACCCCACGGTTTCTCGACCGGTGGGTAGCAGCTGGTGGCGCCCAGAGCGATGAGCCGGTCGAAGGCAACTTCCAGGTCGTCGACCTCGAACCAGATGGAGACGCTGCCGCGCTCACGACCGGGTCGGCTAGCCACCCGGTCGATGCCGAAGTAGGTTCCCTGCAATTCGAAGCCGAGGTGGTCGAGTTCGGCTCTCGGTGGACCGAGGTCCAGCCCCTCGCGGTAGAACTCAGCCAGTTCGGCGAGGTGTTCGGTGTCGATGATGACGGTGTGAACTCGGGTCGCCATGGAGCCTCCCGCGGTGGCTAGTCATGGATGGGGTAGGTGAGGCGGGCTGGCTGGGGAGGGCCAGCCCGCGGCTCGGATGGAATCGGTGCCCCGGAAGCCAGGTGAGGGAGAAACCCCAGGTAAGGTCCGGGTGAGGGTTCCGGCGGCACCGGAGCGG
>MPNL01000062.1 GCA_002239005.1 Truepera sp. bin119 | reverse complement strand
CAAGTGCGCGATGCAAGCGCGCTGGTCGGGAAATCTCTTGAAAACCGAGACGATGTTCATACCCTTATTGTGGCATGAATGGCTCCGAAATTTAAGCCCCTAACCGCTTATTCCGCAGACTTTTGCCTCGGACCGAACCGGTCACGGCCAGATTTGCGGGGTCGAAGTTAGACGGGAGTCCGAGCTTGGCGGCGACCGATGGCGGACCTGGGTAGTTGCTGGGTTTGCTACCGGGGTGGACGAACAGGTACCGGGGCTTGCTTCCATTGGCGAGGTTCGGTATGGTTACCCGGAGATGGAGAGGTCATGCTCGGTATCAGCCGTTCAGTCAGGGGGCTTGTTGATTTCCAAGCCGTATCCCTGTAGACTAGTCCTGTGCGGATTATCTGACACTCTTGGCTTGCTTGACTGTGTTATGTTAACCTAATGTCTATAATGTGCTTGAAGGGAGGGACAGTCGGAAGGCAGTCAAGCTTTTGCTCTAGTTTTGCAAGGGGATTAAGTCACCACTAGTTTTGTAAGGAGATAAGGACTGATTCAATGAAAAGGCTTATCATACTGCTTTTCGCGAGTCTTATGAGCTTCGGCTTGCTGGTAGCCTGTAGCCAGGCTCCTGGGGCACAACCCATGAATGGTGATGGCAATGGTGATGGCGATGGGATGCCGATGCCGATGCCGCCCATGCCCGCGAACTTGGATCTGACCCTCTTGGGCTGGACCGATAGAGGGACTGACGCTAATGCCGGCATGTTTACGTGGGAGCTCGAGATCGACGATTCTGGGGCCGCCGGAGTCGATGTGCCTCTGTTCCTGGTGTTTACTGATGGAGCCACCGATCTCTCGGTTAACACTGCTGCGGACACCGCCTGCGCCGGTTTAGGCAGCCTTGACCCTATGATCTCAGGCTTGACCATCAGCTTCTCTGGTGATTTGGATGACGTATGTGCCCTCATCGATACCTTTGATCATGATGCCGATGCCGATACCGCTGCCAGGGCAACCGCTGCGGAAGACGAATTGGCGTTCGAGATAACGCTGGCGGGAGCGCCTATGACCACGCCCGTAGCTTCCGATGATTACGAACTCCAGAAAATTGACGTCACGGGTACGGTGATGGTCACTGGCGGCGGGGACGACGACGAGGGGTCCGTAACGTTTGACATCTCAGGAACAGTCGAGTACATGCCCCCCACGGTCACGACCCAAAAGGCAAATTAGCAACCTCTAGAGTCTAGAGACGCAACACAACAGGGCGGTGCTTGACACCGCCCTGTTTCTCTGGTCGTAGAGACACGCCCCACTTCAAGCCGTTCTCTACCATTCACCCCCCCGTCTGGGAGGCTCTCGATTATTCTTGGGACATACTGAACCGCCCGCAACCGATTCAAGGACGGATTCGCTGGATTCGTAATAGCTCTTGACGGTTCATCGGAGTGACCGACGGCAACGCCTCTCGCCGTCCGCCTAGTCCCCGAGGCCAATCGGTGCTCATTGGCACTAGCATGCGCTTGATGCGCGCATTCGGGTCCGGATCTTTGGTCGATGCTGAGCAGGAAACGCAAAACCCTCCAAGCACTCTACCAGCGGATTCTTCGGATCAACCTGCCCCTCAAGCCGGTCTGCTCGGGTGACTCCCCCGCCACCACCTTCCCAGAGGCTTCCCTCGCCCACTCCAAAGTCGATTCCTCGGCTAGGCGCTTCCGATCCCTCTTCGCTACCCGACCCAGCAGGTAAGGACGGACTCTTCGGGTCCGGGCGAAGTGAACCTGGCACCGTTGCCAACTCACCCCCTGGAACTGCCTGCTAATGGCAGCCTTCAATCCCTCCTGATCGTCGCTGGTCACCAACTGCACACCCCTGAGACCTCGCCTCCTGAGGTCGTAGAGATGGTCGCTTCGCTCTCGGTGTCGGCCACCTCCACAGCGAGTAGCTCGCGGTCTCCATCTTCTTGATCCAGTAGCGATCAGCACGCCCAGGCTGATGACCTGCCCTGACGCGCTCGTAGCGAGCGTCCTGAGGTAGGGGTAGTCCCCCCTCCACGCTTCAAGGTCGACCTCGAGGTCATGGGTCAACTCGCTGACCAGGCTCTTGCTGAAACTCGCTGGGCACAATGTTTCGGTGACATCTCTGACTTTCCGGGTCGGTACCCCTTGGAGGTAGATCGTCATCAAGCTGAGCACCAAGGCTTTCTCGTTACGCTGATACCTCTCAAACGACTCGGTTCTGAACCCCCATCCCTGTCTTGGGGGATGAGCAGCTCGAGGCTACCGACGCGGGTGTTGAGGCGACGAGGTTTGTAGCCGTTGCAATAGCCCGGGGGTGCGTTGGAAGGGTTCAGCGCCGATCTGGCGGGTGAAGTCGGCATGGAGGGTGCGCTGCAGGTTCTGGACGATGCGTTGTAGGAACTCTGGGTCGTTAGGGCCTCTTGTAGGCTGCCGGGTGTAGGCGGGTTGTAGCCATCGTTTCCTCCTGATGGTGTGTTTGCGACTTCCATCTTGGAGGGCGGTGGCTACCTGTCGCTAGATAGCACCGAAGTACAGAAAATGCTGGACATAATCCAACTTTGGGATATAATCCCTTTTTGTAAGGGGATTAAGCCCTAGTTTTGTAGGGAGATAAGGACTGAATTCAATGAAAAGGTTTATCATACTGCTTTCCGCGAGTCTTGTGAGCTTCGGCTTGCTGGTAGCCTGTAACCCGAGCCCCTCGGCACAACCCATGAATGGCAATGGCAATGGTGATGGCAATGGGATGCCCACGCCGCCCATGCCCATGGACGTGAATCTGAACCTCTTGGGCTGGACCGATAGAGGGGATAACGCTACGGCCGGCACCTTTACGTGGACGCTCGAGATCGACGGTTCTGGGGTAGGCGGAGCCGATGAGCCGCTGGTCCTGAGGTTTTCTGATGTAGGCACCGATCTCGAAGTTGAGGGAGCGAACAACGTCAACTGCAGTGGTTTAGGCGACCTTAACGTTGAGGTCTCAGGGTTGACCATCAGCTTCTCTGGTACGATTGGTAGTTGTAATGCCCTCTTCGCTGGCTTTGATCCGGAAGACGATGCCGACACTACTGCCGACGGAGTCGCTGACGGCGACAAGGTGGCGTTTGAGTTAATGCTGGCGGGAGCACCTATGACCACGCCCGTAGCTGCCGATGATGCCGAAGACCAGGAAATTGACGTCACGGGTACGGTGACGGTCACAGACATGGACGAGGACTTGGACCCCGTAACGTATATCATCTCAGGAGAGGTCACATACAAACCCGCCACGATCACGACTACAAAGGCAAATCAGTAACCTCTAGAGTCTAGAGATGCAACACAACAGGGCGGTGCTTGACACCGCCCTGTTTCTCTGGTCGTAGAGATTACCCCACTTCAAGCCGTTCTGAGGGCGCTAAGGGCACAGGCGAAATGAAGAAAGGGGGTGTAGTTGTCCGGAGACTTGTCCCAGCGGGCCAAAATGCGCCGAAAACGGTTCATCCAACTGTGAGTCCGTTCCACCACCCAACGCCGGGCTTTGAAGCTGGCGATGGCCTGGGTCTCTTCACCTCGGCCAAGGACGGCGGGGTCCCCCCTTGGGGGGTACAAGTGCGGCTTCGCTGGAGCTTCGGGTCGGATGTGGGCGGTGAAGCCAGACTCGTGCAGGGTCTGACCTACCTGAAGTCGTAGCCCTTGTCCAGGCACAGACCCAAGGACGGATTCTTCGGATGGGGGCGCAAGGACGGACTCTCCGGGTCCGAGCTGGGTGCCGGACGCGGCCCAGGGAGGCTGTCCACCGTAGCCCGCACCAGCTTCGTGTCGAGGCGGTTGGCCCCAGCCACCGCCAGCCCCCACCGGAATGCCCTGGGCTTCGGTCAACAGACTGCGTTTGACGCCGATCTTACCCCGGTCCGTGGGGTTGGGACCGGTTCCCCCCCAGAGGGGATTTGGTCATGGCCCCTCAGCGAACCGTTCCAGCCCTAGCCGAAAGAACACCCCGGCAGCGGTCCATTCCTGAAAGCGCAGACCGGCCGTGGAGCCGGAGCAAATACCCGTGGCAGCCACCGCCTTCCACTGGCACAGTTAAAAGATACTGTTGGCGCAGGTTCGGTCCGGCACCCGGGGGCGGCCTCCACCCAAAGGATGGGAATTACAAAGAATAGTTGACAAATGATGAGTGGTCTTGAGGGCTCACCCGTCCTGCTTTTGTACCGGTTTTAGGGGTCGCAGCAGGGCCTTAGCCAAAGCCTCGGGGGTAGCATCATTGGTCAGCTGGGACGCCAAGCTAGGCCGCTGATAGATTCGCTGCCGTCTATTGTGGGTGGATTGTCGGGATCTGCGCTGGTCTCGTCGAGTTGGGCCTGGGTCATATAGCTATGTTCAGCAGGGTCAAGATATAAGGGCTTTATGTCCGCGCCGGACAGATTGGCACCCTTGAGACTGGTAGCCTTCAGATTCGTGCCCGCGATTCGTGTCCTCGCAAGGTCTGCGTATTGCGCGAATGCGTTGGATAAGTTTGTGCCCCACAAGATCGTGTCAGACAGGTCTGCTCTACTGAGATCTGCATGGTCCAGATTTGCGTATGTCAGGTTCGCGCCTGACAGGTTTGCCTCGCGAAGATCCGCCCCGCGAAGGTCGGCATTGCGTAGGTCCAGCTGGAAACCCTTCGTCGCCTTTTCGTAGCCAAGACCCGCTTCGCTACGCCCACCAATTGTTGTCAGTGTGACTTGGACGTCTTCTCGCAGTAAAGGTGCCGTATGGGACTGCCGATCCTCCGCATATTCAAGTGCTTTGTCTCGACCCTCTTTGCCCCCAGTCGGATTCCTTGCGAACGCACAGAGCAACTCAATAGTCTGGATATGGTACTGCGCTGGATGGTCTTCGGCAAGACGCGTCAGCGCATAGATGCCACCCAAACGCACTGAGGGAATGTCGCTGCCGAGCATCTCGGCCCCCTTCTGATAGCGGTCGTTCAGCAGCCCCTGTTGGGCCGTATCCGCTTGCCTCTGGGCTGCATCTACTTGCTGCTCCGCTATTGTGCTGCGCCATATTGCCGACTACGACGAAGCGATCCGCTTGGACCCGGAGCTTGCCGGAGCTTACGCCAGACGGGCTGTTGCGAAGAAAGACTTAGGACTATACGAAGAGGCCATTGCCGACTACGACGAAGCGATCCGCTTGGACCCGGACTTTGGCGAGGCCTATCTGAATCGAGGTAACGCTAAGGACGAGTTAGGACTAAACGAAGAGGCCATTGCCGACTATGACGAAGCGATCCGCCTGAACCCGGAGTTTGCTGCTGAAGGCCATAGCAACCGGGGCTTGTCGAAAGTCAGTTTGGGCCAGCACGAAGAGGCCATTGCTGACTATGACGAGGCTATCCGCCTGAACCCGGAGCTTGCTGTAGCTTACTTAAACCGTGGTGAAGCCAAGAGGGCATTGGGCCAACACGAAGACGCCATTGACGACTATGACGAAGCAATCCGCTTGTATGACGAAGCAATCCGCTTGGGCCCGGAGTTTCCTATAGCTTACGTCAACCGTGGTGAAGCAAAGGCTGTGCTAGGTCTCAAACGTGAGGCGCGAGAGGATTTCGAGACGGCACTCGGGTTGGCGCGAAGTGCCAGCGATGTAAACTTGGAGGCCCAAATAGAGCAATTGCTTCGCGACCTCGACGAAGAGTAGTGACGTGAGATTATCTCTGCCCTCCAGAGGGGAGGCCCGTCCTGGTGCATCCTGCACTCTGTCTGAGCCCTACCCCGCCACCAACTCCCGATACCGCAACCGCTTCCCATCCATACCCCTGACCAGCCATCTGGTCAGCAGTGTCCTGCGGGCGTGCATATGGAAAAAGAAAGCACGTGTGTTATTCTTCTACGAAGAGGATTTGGGTAAAAGCTCAAGGTAACTGGAGGCAATAATGTCGAAGCCTAAGCCCCGTGAGGTCGAAATAGTACACCCGAGCTACCAACCCTCAAAGGCGGAGCTGGAAGAGGACAAGCGGGTTAATGCGACCTTCGAGGAGGCGATTGAGGCTCTTGCCAAGCCGGTGAGCATTCGTCATATCCCGAGGCCGAAGCAGACCAACTGAAAAGGGAGTAGAGTACATAGGCTTACAGAGGCATCAAGCTTAATATGGTTGTACAGAGGGTGTGTGCCTAGTATGATGAGCCGGATTGTGACTCAGGAGTTTGATGTTGACGCTGCGGTTGCAGCGGTTCTCTTCATCATCAAGCGCTGTAAGGAGTCACGACTCCCCCCCGACAGGCATAAAGTCCTTAAATTGCTCTACTTCGCCGAAAAATCACATCTAGAGAACTACGGTCGTTTTATTGTGGGAGACGACTATTACGCACTGAAGTTTGGGCCAGTACCCACGCGAGTATACAATGCAATCAAGGCTGTGGCTGGCGAAGGGATCTATGGTCGGCATGATCCTAAACGGAATAATCCTAGCCTTAATGAGAGCTTCAAACGCTGCCTCAAAGTGACTGACCGACACCTGAACGCTCTGCGTGAACCAGATCTTGATGATCTCAGTGAATCTGATGTTGATTGCCTTGATGCTTCAGTTACCCAATACGGAGGCTCATCCTTTAATCGGCTCACTGAGCTTTCGCACGATGATGCGTGGAAACAGGCAGCCAATGGGACTGCAATATCACTTGAGGATATTGCTCGTACACTGCCCAACCATGAGATGTTACTTGCGTACTTGAGGAACCCGTATCCAGACCATGATGACGTCCCAAGCTGACCGGACGTTTCATGTCTACTACACCTACGTTCCAGAGATTGACAAGAACAAATATGTCGTTGCTGTAATACCGCACTTTAGCCAGTGGTACTGCTTCCTTATCAACTCAAACATTCCAGATCCCCTGCATTGGCCCAACCTTGAAACCTGCTTCTTCATGGTCCCTCGGGCAGAACACAAGTTTCTGGATTACGATTCGTACTTAACTACAGACCGTGCGTTCCCCTTGCCGACAGACAGCCTAGACTGCCACAAAGGCAACCTCAGTTCGTCATGCCAACAACGACTATACGACGCAACTCATAGGTGCAAAAAGCTCCGTGTGAAGACCAAGAAGGCTGTGATTAAGCACTTAGATGCTCGGTCTTCGGAGTCAAGAGTAGATAACAGCCTCACATACCTTTGCCTAGATTGATCTTATCCGCTCTTCGCAAGCCTCGGTCAGCAGTCGAAGGCAGCGCAACAGGCCCGATTCCTCTGACCCCTCTAGCCTTATCGAGTACTGCTCCAAAGCGTGCATCAGTGCATCTACCGCGCCCTGCGGATTCATGCCCGGTTGCCATTCCAATAGCAAGTCTGCTATTTCATGTGCGTCAAGTGGGTAATTCCAAGACATTCTAGCTCACCTTTATCTCGCCCTATTTATCACCCCTCACAAACCCCGCTGCTATTGCTCCTTGACTGACCTTCGCTCTGGCTTTTTGCCCTTGACCTTGCCTTTCGGCACTCTTCTACATAATTCCCATCGAATTGGCCGACGACCTCGACATCGAGACGGTGACCGAGATCTTCATCCGGGTGAACTCGGCCGGTGCCGAGCTGTCACAGGCGGACTTTGCCATGTCGAAGATCGCGGTCAATGAGACCTTCGGCGGTAACCTGCTTCGCAAGGCCATCGACTACTTCTGTCACCTCGCGGTGGCGCCCGAGTTCTTTCCCCAGATCGAGAAGGGAGATAGAGACTTCGCCACCTCCGAGTTCCTGCCCCACATGCGCTGGTTGAAGGATGTCAATGACGACCTCTACGATCCGACCTACACCGACATGCTGCGGGTGGCCTTCACCTCGGAGTTCGGGCGTGGCAGGCTCCAGGACTTGGTGGCGCTCCTCTCTGGCCGCAACTTCGAGACCAAGGAGTATGAAGAGGTCATCGCCGGGGAGGCGTTCGGCCGGCTCAAGAAGGGGATCCTGGCCTTCATCAACAAGACCCACTTCGAGCGGATCACGATGATCCTGCGTTCGGCCGGCTTCGTAACCAGTGCGCTGATCAGGGGGGGCAACGCAGTCAATTTCGCCTACATCATCTATCTGCGCGGTCGGACTGAGAAGCTCCCGCCTACCGATCTGGAGCGGCTTGTACGTCGTTGGTATGCGATGGCGATCCTGCGTGGGCGCTACGGTGCAAGCGCTGAGCTTTCGATGCCGATATCCGCCAGATTGCGGTACGGGGTCTGGTGCCCTACGTCGAGGCGGTGATCGAGAACGAGTTACCGGCAAGTTTCTGGACCGGAATGCTCCCTGAGCAAATGGAAACCTCATCGTCGATCAGCCCCTACTTCCTGGCCTATCAGGCCGCCCAAGCGAAGCTGGGCGACAAAGGATTCCTCTCACGGGACATCACCGTGCGCGATCTGCTGATGAGTCGGGGCGACCGGCACCACCTCTATCCGAAGCGGTACCTGCAGAAGCAGGGTTGCTCCCGTGGACGTTACAATCAGATCGCCAACTTCGTGTTCACCCAGAGCGAGATCAACATCGCCAGCTCCGACACGCCGCCTGAGCGGTACTTCCGGGAGCTCGCCGACCGGTGCAACGGCGGCATGAGCAAGTACGGTGGCATTACGGATGCCGAGGCCCTGCGGGAGAATCTTCAAGACCCACTGTCTGCCAGAGTCGCTGCTCGATGGTGAGCTGCCGACCTACGAGGGCTTCTTGGAGGAGCGTCGCAAGCTCATGGCGCTGAAGATCAAAGAGTGGTTTGAGGCGCTGTGATGGTGACCGTCGGCCTCCCGAGCAATCCTCAGATGGGGGCCAACTTCTTCATATACATCAGAGAATTGATCGAGCCACTTCGCGCTGGGCCTGCAAAGACGCGGGAATTTGTCAAGAACTGGAAGGGGCGGCAGTAAGAGCGCTTCACTGACCATTCCGTATAATTGTGCTATATTGTCTGACATTAATATTGCGGAGGCGATCTCAGTGCCAAGCCTTCCTCATCAGATAATGAACCAGGCTGCCGGGTTGCCGGAAGGTACGCTGCTGTGCCCAAGCGCTTTGCTGCACCTAGGGAACAGAGCGGCAATCTATAAAGCGCTGTCACGCCTTGCCCGTAGCGGACGACTAATCCGAGTCTACCGTGGGATATATGTGCGACCCATCCAGACCCGCTTCGGTTCTCACCCGCCTGCCGTCGAGAAGGTGATCGCGTCCCTGTCCACACTCTGGGGCGAGACGATTGTACCTTGCGGTGGCGCGGCGGCGAACGCCCTTGGACTCACCACACAGGTGCCGATGCAGCCGGTTTACCTGACCTCTGGACCCAATCGCCAGTTGAGGTTCGGTAGGCTGACGGTGAGACTGCGCCACGCTCCCCGCTGGCAGTTGGCAGCGCCACAGCGACCGGCTGGAATCGCAGTTCGCGCACTGTCCTGGCTGGGTCCCGGTGAAGTGGGAGCGCACCTGGACGTGATTAGACACAAGTTCTCTGCCGAAGACCATCAGGAGTTGGCTGCGTCCTGTGCTGTGATGCCTCCTTGGATGGCAGAGCCCGTAAGCGCAATGGTTGCCAATAGCTGACGCTGACACGCCGTTTCAGTCGCTCTCGTCCGACGACCGGCGGGCTGCGCTAGAGGTGGCTGCCACCCACATTGGGCGTAGTGCGTATCTCTTAGAGAAGGATTTATGGGTTGTGTATACGTTACGCGCCCTTGTGGAAAGCCCCTTCGGCAAAGCTCTGACCTTCAAAGGGGGTACTTCTCTGTCCAAGGCGTATCACGCCATTCGCCGATTCTCGGAAGACCTTGACATCACCTATGACATCCAGTCCATTGCCCCTGATCTAGTGGCAGGCCATGGAGAGGATGCGCTGCCACCCACTCACAGTCAGGCGAAGAGGTGGACACAGGAAATCAGGAAGCGGCTGGCCGAGTGGGCAAAGAGCGATGCGCTGACCACAATTAAGACTAACCTGTCTGAATCCGGCCTGTCCGCACAGTTGCACGCTGACGGATACCGGATATTCGTCAACTATAAACCTCTGTTCCCAAACCACGGTCTTGTGAAGCCGAGGGTAATGGTGGAGTTCGGGGCGCGTTCGACCGGGGAGCCTCGCGAAAAGCATCTGATAGTGTGCGATGCGGCCTCTCATTTACCGGGAGTGGCGTTCCCGTCAACTCGCACCTTTGTGATGTTGGCGGAGCGCACCTTCTGGGAAAAGGCGACGGCCATGCACGTCTTCTGTCGCCAGCAGCGAAGCCAGTGGGAGCGGCTCTCCAGGCACTGGTATGATCTGGTCCGACTGGATGAAGCAGGCTTTGCTGAGAGGTCTCTCGCTGACCGCGCCCTTGCTCGTTCGGTGGCACGGCATAAGTCGATGTTCTACCGGGAGAATGACGCCGCAGGGAGTCGGATCGACTACGAGGCTGCGGTATCCGGTGATTTGCAACTGGTGCCGCATAGCCCGGCCTATGAGGCTCTAGCTGACGATTACGACAGGATGCGCAGCGACGGGATGCTGCCTGATGATGAAGAGCAGTTCGAAGCCCTTATGGAGAGATGCGCCGATATTCAAGAGAGAGCCAACCGCAGCAACGATATAGAGAGTGGCCCAACCCAATAGGTAAGACATGAACGAATCCACGGCACGACTAAAGATCAACCGGTTGCTGGAAAACGCGAATTGGAGCTTCTTTACTTAAAGGAGACAGACCTGCCAACACTCAGTTGGAGGTGGGCATTGCACCTGCACAGTCGGCGATTATATCGCCTCAAGCAGCTCGTATCGCCTTGCACGATTGATGAGTTGAGGACTCGGGTGATGGAGTCCTTGGCATGATTATCTAGGGCATAAAGAGGTTGCCCCTCCCGCTGTGGCGAGGGGCACAGAATTGTCAATGCTTCCAAGACCGATGGGGTGCTTCTCCGCCCAGATTCGAAGTTGATTAGAAAGTGTCAATTCAGACAATCAAGGTTCAGAAGTTAGGGGGATTCTAAGGTGTCTACTGCTAGCTGGAGTAACACAGGCTCGATTGGGCGTACCAACTACACATGTGGACATTGCGGAAACCAAGTTGGCCCTTCGGAGGGGTACCAGACGAGAGCAGGCGACTCAAGCGAAGTGATCATGATTTGCCCTACCTGTAATCGTCCCACCTACTTCGGCAGCTTTATAGAAGTTGCTTCTGAAGGTCTCGCCAGGCAAAGGCAGCGGCAGTTCCCTGCCCCAACCTTTGGCGACGACCTCAAACACCTACCTGATGATATTGAGAACGCCTATCGGGAGGCACGGCAATGTACAAGTGCTTCAGCCTTCACAGCAGCCGTTCTGATGTGCCGAAAAATCCTGATGAATGTTGCGGTGGATAAAGGAGCAGACGAGGGTAAGAGGTTCAAAGAGTACATTGATCACCTCGAAAGCGAGCACTTTGTGCCTCCGGGCAGTGAGCAATGGTTGAATAGGGTGAGGAACCTTGGAAATGAGGCAACCCACAAGATCATCTCGAAGAGTCAGAATGATGCCGGGATTGCAATGAAGTTCACCACCTTCCTACTCCACTTTGTCTATGAACTTCCAGGGGAGGTGGGAGAGGGTGCCAGCGGATCAAACTGTGTATAGCGAATCAGAGTAACTTCGCCACGACCGCTGTGCTGGTCGAGGTTTATGCGGTATTGCGTGGAGTTAAGTATGTAATTACGTCGTTTGCTACTTGATCTGCAGGCAAAGAAAGGGGGATGGTTGTTTCTATGACCACCCATCCCCGTTACCAGTATAAGCCAGAAGACCTGTTTCTCACAGTATTCGTCTATATCGATGACTGGCTCAAACCCTATCAGGATCTACTACCCCAGCAACCTGCCCAGAAAGCGAGCTACAGCGAACTCCTTACTATTGCAGTCGTAGGAGAGATCCTCGCTCAACCGTACGAGAGCACTTGGTACTGGATCGTCAGTCAGCTCTTCAGAGAACTGTTCCCCAAGCTGCCCCACTACAGCCGCTACCACCGGATCTTGCGGAATGCCGAGCGGCTAGTGGCCAAGCTCGCTCTATCGGTGCTGGGGGATGACCAGATTCATCTGATCGACAGCAAACCACTACCGGTGGCGGACCCGAAGAGTCCGCTGTTGGGAAAACGCTCGTCCTGGTCAAAGTTTCCTGAGGCCAGGAAGGGGTTTAGCACCATGGGGATGGTATTCGGCTTCAAACTACACGCCTTGACCAACCTTGAGGGACTGTTCGAGAGATGGGCTTTCGCAGCAGCGAATCATCCTGATGTCAGGCTGG
>MPNL01000061.1 GCA_002239005.1 Truepera sp. bin119 | reverse complement strand
ATATCGACCGGATCTGTCAGACCTTGCTCGAGTTCGAGGAGAGTGACCCGAAGGGTCCGTCTTTGCAGACCCGAGCGAAGCGAGAGTCCGTTCCAAGCAAGATCTTTGACAATGCCGACTTCGGCTATTGGAAGGTCACGGTCGAGCGGCCGCTTAGGATCGAGGGTGCCGATCCGAACCGGGTCTACAAGGCCGCTGAGATCAAGCGGCTGAAGGAAAGCGGCGAGCCCAGTGAGAGTGCTCCCCCGATCATCAGGAAGATCCACAAGCGGGGCGTAGCGGCCGACCCGTTAAGGGGACTGTTCGCGACCACGATCGACGGTGGACCTGCGGTGGTGGAGTACGAACCGGACAGCGAGCTGCGGGACAGCGAGCAGATCCCGCTTACCGAGCTAGGTGGGATTGATGCCTTCCTCGAGCGTGAGGTTCTCCCCTACGCTGCCGATGCCTGGTACCGGCCTGAGAAGGTAAAGATCGGCTATGAGATCAGCTTTACTCGCTACTTCTACAAGCCGGAGCCGCTAAGGAGCCTCGAGGAGATCAGGGCTGACATTCTGGCGGTGGAGCGGGAGACTGAGGGGTTGTTGGGGGAGATTATCGGCGGTGGAAGGCCGTGAATGCGCTGCGACTTGAGATGGGTCCTGGGGGTCCCAAATTGGTCGGTAATTTCCTGACGAAGTCTCTAAATCCAGGGCTGTAGCTACGAGGTCAAACCGTCCGGGTAACCCGAACCACGTCAGGTGAACGTGGTCCTGTCACCCTGGAAGGGCATGAATATAGAGTGCGCGGCGTGAACCTGCCAAGCCGCATGCGCTGCTAGGCACTGCACTGTCTCCAGGGGCAAGGCAGTAAAGTTAGTGCTTACTTCGCTCATCCTTTGAGCAGCACTATCGCCTCCCAGTTGCGCATAGTAATGCCTTGCGGCTGTGAGGTCGCAGCCAACGCCTTCCAGATAGTCGGCAATGCGTGAAGGATCGGTGTCTCGGGGTATCGCAGCTTCGGTCTCCCCAGCACGCTCACCAAGCTCCACGAGCCTCCATCTTGGGATGGAACCAAAGAAGGAGTTCCAATCCTGTGCCACGCGAACAAATAAGAGTGCTCGCCGCCTGCGCTGCGGCTCTTGGTCCAAGTAGCTCGCCATCCCCTTTTGCGGTACGGTTGTACCGCGTCGAACCTCTTCGGTGAGCCAAGACCGAATCAGCTGATCATAAACTTCCTGTCTTGCCCACCGATTCTGTTTGTCATTCATAACCCGCATGAGCCGCTCAAGGACCCGCCCACTTAAGAGCCATATGACAAAGCCTATAGCCAAACCAAGAAGCCCTCGATTCCGCCAAGGTCGGCTATGCATATCCGCATCGCTCACAACAAGGTTCCACGAGGCGTAGCGCTGGCTCTTTAGGAGGGTCTGAATACCGAGATTCTCAAGCACGCCACCATCAGTAAGGTAAACCGTCCGCGCTCCACCGAATGCGTTTCCGAACTGCGTTCCGGGTGGGAAATCTCTTAGCCGCAAGGTTAGCGGTGGTAGACCAATTGGGAACGCGGCTGAGGCGGCAACAGCGTGGGCTAGGGAAAAATTGCTCCAAGGTACCACGTGGGACGGTACCGCATCAGGGACTGTGACTCCCCAGGCCGAGAACCCTTCCCGGGTGAACTTGGCAATTTGGCCATTATTCAGCATTGTCGCGTTCAAGCACAGCGCTGGTCGTTTCGGCAGCTGCCCCAACGTAAACCCCTGAAACAACGTGCGATCAAAGGTTTCCGCCAATAAGTGTGTACACGAGTACGGAATACCGGGAGTTAGCGCGGCGATCAGAGATGGCCTGAGAGACCGAGAAACAAACCCTCGCGTGAGTTCCTCTTGCATACTGTTTACAAAACCCCTCGTACTCTGTCCACGCGCTATCGTTACCGCCCACGCAGCACCGAGAAGCGAGCCACCAGATACCGCGGAGACAACGTCTATGCTGTTGATCAGGCGCAGGTCCTCAAGTGCCGTGAGTGTGCCGCAGTGAAATGCGGCTGCACGTGACCCACCTCCAGATAACGCAAGGCCGAGATCATGCATGATGCACCTACGGACCGTCGTTCAATGAGACATTGATATGACACTGAACCCCTGTCTCCCCTACGATCAGTATGAGTCCTGGAAGCCCATCTACCCGCATGTACTTGGCGACATAATCAAGGACGTGCCTATCATCGCTGCTCATCCCCAGTGATTTGCCCGGAGGATGCGAGTGCCACTCCCCTACGTAATGGACGATGTGACCAGTCCATTCTTGGATTTTCTTCACTTCCCGGCAAAGTCCTACCGAGCCACGGATGAAGCCTGTTGGCCATTGCTCGCTGTCCGGGGGAGCTGGTACCACGTCTACGAGGAGAACCCACTTGCGGTGTGCGTCCACCGTACCGACCAAAATCCCCCCCGTTTCCGATGGCAAGTGCTGCGAGCGTAGAGAAAGAAGGTGGGTCACAAGATCGGTGTCGATGCCTACCTTCCAGCCCGCGTTATGGAACCAGCAGCACCTCGACCCCTTTACACGGAAGTGATCTACCGAGAGATCGTCCGTCAGATGCCAGACAGAGATTGTTGCCCCAGCTTGAAGCTGCTGCAATGCGCCCGCCGCGATCCCCGCGTGGAGCGCCACACGATCTTGGGGGATGTGCATCGAAATATCGGCACACGAGCCGCCGTATCGAAGTGATGCCGGTCGTTCCTGAAAGAAACCCCGGAGCGCTTCCGTTCGAACGACGAGCCGGTAGAATTGAGCCTCCAACTCATCAAGCCTGACCCCTCGGTTGATGTCTTCGGCGAGCAGTACGAGATGCCTACCGCTTGGGTTCAAGAAGAGCGAAACCCGCCGCGCATTTGAAGAAGTGTCACTTGCGAGGTGCCGCGCCACCGCAGTGGACGCGGAAAAATCAAAGACGATCTCGGCCTTATCCAGGCTCGCAGCTAGATCTTCTGCCTTGTCTCCTGGATCAAGCACATCGCAGACAAGAGCTCGCGTCGGAGAATCCTGGACCGTGTTAGTTAGCGCCGCAGCCATGCACTCGGCCTTGGGGAAGCCCCAAACCCTGCCTAGGAGTGCATGACGAGCGAGGTTGTGAGGTAGGAGCAGGTCGTTATCAACAAGTATCCATGAGCCGAAACCAGTGCGAAGGAGGTTAGATACCACCTGCGATCCGAGAGCACCTTGCCCTATTGCCACGAAGTTACGCGAGTCAGGAGTTCGGCTAGCGGCCTGAGCAACTGTTTCCATCGAGAGTTCCGACACCGGATGAAGACAGATGACCTCGACTGCGTCAGGATTGGGAGCTTCTGACGGAATCAGCATGGCCGCACAATTGTCTTGCATTTTCCACAAGCCAAGTTTCTCTCCCAATGTTGCGATCGTCTCGCCAGTAATCCAAAAAGCGAATACGTCTGTTGCTTCGACAGCTCCGCCAAGCTCTCGGAGTTTGGGCAGAACTGCAAGGAGGATTGGCTTTCTATCCAGGAACTCCGTATTCTCTCTCCACTCTTTGAGCCGAGACGTCAGTTGGTCGAGGAGATCGAGCTTCGCAGTCGAGAGCAACTCGCGTAGGTCGGCAAGCGTCCTAGGCGTACGTCTGATCACGCCGTGTCTTTGTGGTTTACCAACGAGGACAGTCGCCAGGAACTGTAAGCCGTGTTCCTGCCCTGGGTCTTGGATGTCCTCCGGCCGTCTGGCTACAAGAACGGGCCGTGCCATCTCAGATGTCTGAATACCGATCACGTCGAGACGGGTTGGCCCCTCGGTCACCCATAGATTCCGCGGTATGATAAGTGGAACACCCGTACCCAGTAGCAGTGGTTCCAGGGGCTGATCGTTGCCATGCAACTCATCACGAGCCGTTGTAGCGAGCCAATGGCGAAGGACTCTGACGAAGTACCCTGGGGTCCACCGGAGCCGAAGCTCATGCCAGGGTTCCTCAAAGAGACATAGGCTACGCGGTAGTTCAGCATCCCGTAAGTTCAGATGCGGTACAGCTGGAAAGGAATGGCGCAGGGCGAGCACTTCGGGTACATGATCATCATTGTGCGGGAATTCGGCCGATATCCGCTCGTGCGGACGGATATCGTAGGCGCGATCCTGTACGAGTTCAACGTCGACCTCTAGCGTGACAACATCGGCGTCCTCGGCTTTGGAGAGAGATATGAGACGCGCGAAGGCAATCTCGCCCGCCTTTAGCAAGTCTGCAAGGGCGCGAGCACGTGGTCCAAACGAATCCGAATCGACTGATGTTTCACCTCGTGGTGGGATCCAGATCTCCTGCCCCATCAACCCGCCCGGGGCGCTGGTCGGCTCACGACCGGCGCACCCACAAAGCCGCTCCTCCTCTTAACAGACGCCCCCGCTCCTCCAATCTCGACGATGAGCCGCTCTGGAGGACCTGTCTTAGAAGGGTGCTCCATAGTGACGACAAACTCTCCTCGCTTCTCGTTGGCAATGTCTCTGTAGTAGTTTGCTGCCTCTCGGTGAGGAGGATCGTTCGTTTCCACGGTGGGAATGGGATTACTCGAGGACACCAATATCGCCCCTGGCTGACCCTGCTCCTGATAGAGCCATCCGACCTCGCGAACGGGCTCCGTTGCGGTTGTGCCTTTGTCAGGACTTAGTGACAAGTAGCTGCAATGATGCGGCAGCTTGGCAACATCGTACTTCAAGCGATGTTCGTTCTGGTGTCTAATGGTCACGTTGACAATTCCGGCCAGATCTTCGTAACCCAAGTCTGCACCGAAGAAAACGCAAGTCTGTCGCCCATTGACTTCGAACGTTGCGTGCAGCGCAAGCAAGGCCGAGTTTCTCACGATCACGCGACCGTCAGAGGCTGACTCCGCAAAGGGGGAGTGAACAAAGAACTCCACACCACCACATGCAAACGAGAACCCGGGCACGAGGTGACCTGCGTCGGTGATCAGGTGTGCTCGGCTGCTGGACGTCAAGCCCTGCTGGTTGAGCCACTCCTCCAGGGACTCAGGGCGCGAGAAGACACGTATGCCTTGCCCCTTCTTCAGGCGGTATCGCGCCTCTTTCTGGATGATTCTGGCCTCCTCCGCATCTGGTGCTTTCTCCACGATAACTGCGGCGGGTACCCAAAGTTCTCCGACATTTATGCGGTCGCTGCTCTGATACTTGGCAGCGTGTTTGAGGCTAAAAACGTCGCTTATCCCCTTATAATGATCTTCGTCAAGGTGTGAGATGGCCAGTACGTCGACTTTATCGCGGGTACCAAGGTCTTCGCGTAGCGCCTGCGGAAGGTCAATGCGGAGGTCACCCTCATCATCTCCTCTTGTTGCTGCGAAATCCATAATGAGGACACGGTCGTCGGCCAGTTCGATCAGACAACAGTCAGCATTGCCAAGCGGATAAAATGTTAGTTTTGGCGCCATTTCTTATCCTGTCCTTTCTCGGTGTTTGGGTTGCTAGTTCTGAATTTCCCAGTCTTGGTTCACCGGCGAAGCGCCCGTTGGCCCTAGTGCTAGCCGCACCAAGATGGTTCAGAAAGCATCATCTTGACAAGTTTACAAGAAATGATAACTTTGTCAAGAGGTGGCTCACTAGCCCTGTGAGGAGGAACAATGCCTGGTGAGAAGTACATTGCCGCAAATATCGCCCGGCTGCGGCTAGACCAGCAGTTGACCCAGGAGGGTCTCGCCCAAAAGGCAGGGCTCTCTCGCGTGACGCTCGGGAAGATCGAGAGAGGTGCTGTCGTCCCGCGTGTCCGAACCCTCGCCGCTCTGGGAAAGGCGCTAAAGGTTCCGATTAGTGATCTCGTGACTCCTGTCCGACCGCTCGAGACCGTGCGCTTCCGCGCCCAAGCACGGGTTCATGCACGGGAGCAGATCCTTGCTGAGATCGCTAAGTGGCTCGACGCCTACACCGACATCGAGACTGACCTTGGTGAGTCGTGCTCCTTCCGATTTGAGCCTATTCACACTCAGTGTGAGAGCCCGATAGAGGTCGCGCAGACCGCTCGCAAAGCCGCTGGACTCAAAGCCGGGGAACCCGTGGGCGACATCTGCAGGCTGCTCGAGGACAACGGGGTGAAACTCCTGCTCCTTGAGAAGAAGAGTGACTCCTTTTTTGGGCTGAGTATCGGTGCGGGCAGTGGTGGCCCTGCCGTCGTGGTCAATACCTGGGATCGGATCTCGGTGGAGCGCTGGATTTTCACCGCAGTGCATGAACTCGGCCATCTGTTGCTCCACCCCACCGAGTATCAGCGCGACGCCACCGAACTGCCCGTGCAGGCAGAACGCGAAGCCGATGTTTTTGCGAGTCACTTTCTGATGCCAGGGGCGGCGTTCGAACAGGAGTGGGACAAGACCCGTGGACATTCACTCCTCGTTCGCGTCCTCAAGGTCAAGCGCATCTTTCGAGTAAGCTACAAGACCGTGCTCTACCGGCTAGTCGAGTCGGGCCGCGAAACCTCGGATGTTTGGCGTGCATTCCAACTCCAGCATCGCAGTCGCTTTGGCAAGACCCTGAGAAAAACCCAAGAACCCAGGGCTCTCGATAGGAGCGAGTTCACTTGGAACTGGAGCCGTTCCGGTGAGCCCGACGGCCTTTCCCGGCACGACTTCGTCGAGGATAGGCTCTCGCGACTCGTGCGACAGGCGCTTGAGCGGGAGCACATCTCACTTGGACGCGCCGCCGAGATTCTGGGGCTGACCCGGGAGGAGATGAGGAAGCAGGGGCGTGAGTGGACAGGGTAGATGGCGCTGATCCAGACCGTGCTTCTCGCCGACGCGGATGTGCTCATCGACTACCGCGAGTCGGAGTTCGAGATCCTTGGATTGGTAGTGCAGCACCTGGGGCAAGTGGTCGTTTTGGCACCTGTACTTGATGAGGTGCAGGGCGTGACACCGGCACAGTGTGTACGGTTTGGTATCGACATCGTCGACATCGAAACAGAACAGTTGATTCAGGCTTCGGAGATCTCGCCGGGCGTTTCCTTCAACGATCGTCTCTGCTTGATCGCGTGTCGAGAGGAGGGTTGGACGTGCGTTACGAACGATGGTGCGCTGAGACGACTTTGCGAACACCATGGGGTAGCAACGCGATTTGGCCTCGGTCTCATGGTAGACTTGGTTGCGGTCGGTGCCCTCACGCGGCGGCGCGCCGTGGCCATCGCGCGCCAGATCCAGAAGTCAAACCCACTTCACATCAATGAGAGTGTACTCGCGCGCTTCATGGCCGCCCTTACTGGCCGTGCGTCTTCCTGACCGCCTCGGTGTGGCTTGCTCCATGGCTCTCCAGCATGTCGTGGCTGGATGACGTACCAGCGCGTCGAAGGCACTGTTCTGCATATAGGACGGTGTCGAAATTGGCCACGCAATCAGCTTTATGTGCCACTCCCAAAAGTCCCAGCAACTGTGCCCGCTGGGGAAGATAAGGACCGGCCTAGTCGCTGGTTAAGCGGGAGGCGGAGGAGTTACTGAAAGAGATTTTATGAGCGCCGAGGTTTAATCGTCCAATAGGAGCCTGATTTAGGGTATGAAATACAAGCACTACAAGCTCGAGAATCAACAGCGGGGCAATGTTGTCGAAGTAACTCTATCCGGCAGTGCAGCCAATGTGAGATTGCTGGACAGTACGAATTATCAGAACTACCGAGCTGGGCGTAGGCATAACTATCATGGCGGCTTGGTCAAGCGGTCTCCCGCCCGACTTGAGATCCCACGCACGGGCACATGGCATCTCATTGTGGATATGCAAGGCCTTCGGGGCAACGTCAGATCCTCTGTTCGTGTCATACCCCGAGAAGCACTATCACCGCTTCCTGAATATACCCCGAGACCGCTGTCTCCCTTGGTACAACCCGTTCGGCCTGCATCGAATGGCGTCGACCCTCTCGAGTACTACGATGTTTTCGTCGCACATGCTACCGAGGATAAAGAAGCGGTGGCGCGCCCACTTGCCGACGCCCTTACCGAAGCTGGCTTGCGAGTCTGGTACGACGAATTTGAACTCCGTATAGGTGACAACCTTCGCCGGAAGATTGACGCCGGTCTCTCCCGCAGTAGATTTGGCGTGGTTGTATTTTCCCCTTCGTTCTTTGCGAAGAACTGGCCACAGTATGAACTGGACGGGCTCGTAACGAGAGAGATGACAGGTGAACAAATCATCCTTCCTCTCTGGCACCGACTTACGAAGGCTGAGGTAATCCGGCAAAGTCCCTCACTGGCGGGTAGGGTCGCTCGAAGTACTTCCGACTTCACAATCGAAGAGATTGCCCGCGAGATCGCCGAGGTTGTAGGTGAATCACCGATACCAAGTAAGCCATGAAACCAGATCTCAGACCCTATCCCGACTACAAGCCCTCCGGCATCCCGTGGTTGGGGGGAGTACCGGTACATTGGGAGGTGCGACGGCTACGAAACGCTTCTGAAATGCGCGTCAGCAACGTTGATAAGCACACTAAAGCAAACGAGTTACCCGTCCGACTCTGCAACTATGTTGACGTTTACAAGCATGACCGAATCCGCGCCAGTATGCCCTTCATGTCTGCAACAGCAACCCGAGACGAAATTGACAAATTCCGGCTTGAGCGAGATGACGTGCTCATCACAAAGGACTCTGAGACCTGGAATGACATTGGTGTGCCCTCTCTTGTAGAGGAGCCAGCGGACGACCTGATCTGCGGTTATCACCTTGCACTGCTGCGGCCTATACATAGCCAAGCCAAAGGTGCATTCCTCTTTCGAGCTTTACAGAGTGTCGCTGTTGCTTATCAGTTTCACCTTGAGGCCAAAGGCGTGACGAGATTCGGGCTTTCTCATGGCGCGATCAAGTCGGTGGTAGTCCCTCTCCCACCTCTTCCCGAACAAACCGCCATCACCCACTTCCTCGACTACACCGACCGACGCATCCAACGCTACATCCAAGCCAAACAGAAGCTGA
Organism: Truepera sp. bin119; assembly: GCA_002239005.1. Classification (GTDB taxonomy): domain Bacteria; phylum Deinococcota; class Deinococci; order Deinococcales; family Trueperaceae; genus MPNL01. The sequence continues at coordinate 3,542 of MPNL01000061.1, read as the reverse complement.
TCACCCTCCTCGAGGAACAGAAGCAGGCCATCATCCACCAGGCCGTCACCGGCCAGATCGATGTCCGAACCGGGCAACCCTATCCGGCCTACAAGGATTCAGGCGTGGAGTGGTTGGGTGAGGTGCCGGAGCATTGGGAGAGGAAACGCGTGAAGCACACCTCCATGATTCTTAGAGGCAAGTTCACGCACCGGCCACGCAATGACCCATCCTTGTACGGCGGACCGTATCCGTTCATACAAACAGGCGACGTCGCGCGTGCGAACAAGACGATCACAGAGTACAGGCAAACGTTGAATGAGCAAGGTCTGGCTGTAAGCATGATGTTTCCAGCAGGGACGCTCGTCATGACGATCGCCGCCAACATAGGTTACGTGGCACTTCTTGATTTCGAAGCATGCTTCCCCGACAGCGTGGTTGGATTTTTTCCCCGCCTCAACGTTAATCGCGACTACCTCTACCACCTCTTTCTGGCAATGAATACCGAACTGCAACAGGAGGCACCTGTAAATACACAGGGCAACCTCAATATTGACCGGATTGGTTCCAGACCAATCGCCCTACCACCTCTATCTGAACAGGTAGCCATAGTGCACTACCTTGACAAGGCCACCACTGGCATCGGCACCACCATCTCCCGCACCCAACGCCAGATCGACCTCCTAAGCGAATACCGCACCCGCCTCATCTCCGATGTCGTGACCGGCAAGCTCGACGTTCGCGAGGCAGCTGCTAGGTTGCCCGAGGTCGACCCCCTCGAGACCGAAGCCGATTCATCAGGCACTCTCGAGCCAACCACTGAGCTGACTGAAGAGGTCGAAGCTATCGCAGAGGGGGCATCAGCATAGCCACCGAGACCTCAGAACGGGGGCTCGAGCGGCTCATTGCTACAGCCCTGACCGGCCACCCTTGCGGTCCATCTGGAGTGGGTGTCGACCGTCGTTGCAGGATCCGCTAAGACTACGACTCTGAGTATTGACCATGCCGGTGCCTGCAGCCCCCAAGATCTATCACATCGTCCATATCAACCGGTTGAGCTCGATTATTTCGGACGGTTACCTCTGGTGCGATGCAGAGGCCAAGCGTCGTGCAGCGCCGGGGACAGCGATCGGCATGAACAGGATCAAGCAACGGCGCTCGAATGAGAAGCTGAACAGTCATTCAGACCTCTGCGTTGGTGATTGTGTACCGTTCTATTACTGTCCACGATCGGTCATGCTCTACAAGATTCACATGGCGAATGATCCTGAGCTCACATATCGGGGTGGCCAGGAGCCCATCGTGCACTTGGAGGCGGACCTTCTCAAGGTGATTGCCTGGGCTCATCAGCATGGACGAAGATGGGCACTCACCTTATCCAACGCCGGTTCCTACTACTTCGAGGATCATTGCGACTTAGCGCAACTGGAAAAGATCAACTGGGATGCGGTCGGGGCGAACCGCTGGTCCGGCTATGGGATTTCTTCATCGGTCAAAGAAGGCAAGCAAGCCGAGTTCCTTGTGGAGTACTCATTCCCCTGGGAACTCGTGTCGCGAATCGGTGTGCAGTCACAGCAGGTCTACCAGCAAGTGGCTGCCGCGATCCAGCTATCCGCTCATCAGCCACGGATCGAAGTTAGGTTAAACTGGTATTACTAAGTTCAGATTGGTATTACTGATGAAGGGCTCACATGCTCGAATATAAGGTGGGCAATATACTCACCGAAGATGCTGAAGCTCTAGTCAATACCGTCAACTGCATCGGCATCATGGGCCGTGGTATTGCTCTTCAGTTCAAAAAGGCATTCCCGGATAATTTCAAAGCCTATGCCAAAGCCTGCGAGCGTGAAGAGGTTCATCCCGGCCAGATGTTCGTGTACGAGACCGGCCTCCTGACCAATCCGCACTACATCATCAATTTCCCGACCAAGCGGCATTGGCGAGGCAATAGCCGCATGGAGGACATCGAGTCCGGTCTGGTGGCACTGGTACAGGAGATCGAGGCAAGGAACATTCGCTCAATCGCCATACCACCTCTCGGTAGTGGTCTTGGGGGTCTCAACTGGGACGATGTGCGTCCCCGCATTGAGCAGGCGCTCCGAGGCTTAGACGACCTCCAGGTAATCGTCTTTGAACCGGACGATGTAACGGATGCAAATAGGAGAGTGCAGAATCAGAAAGCTCCCCAAATGACGGCCGGACGTGCAGCGCTGGTCAGCTTGATGCACCGCTATATGCGCGGCCTCCTCGATCCAGATCCATTCGTCACGTTGCTCGAGATTCACAAGCTTATGTACTTCATGCAACTGGCGGGCGAACCCCTGCAGTTGCGGTATCAGAAGGCACCCTTTGGTCCCTATGCGGAGAACCTGCGGCACGTTCTGAATAGGGTCGAGGGACATCTCGTATTCGGATACGCTGATGGCGGTGACGAGCCGAACAAACAATTGAAACTTGTACCGGGTGCCATTCAGGACGCTGATGCATTCCTCGAACGTCACGACGACACGCAATCACGCTTCTCCAGAGTAGCCGATCTCGTTGACGGATTTGAGTCGCCCTTCGGACTGGAGCTTCTGGCAACCGTTCACTGGGTCGTAGCGAACGAGGGTGTCAAGACGGTTGATGACATTGTCACTCAGACGTATGAGTGGGACAATCGAAAGCGGCAATTCTCCCCACGTCAGATTAAGCTGGCGGTGGATGTGCTTGCACAGAAGCACTGGATCGACAACTGGGCTAAGCAAGGCCACTGATGGCAACCGATACCAGCGAACGCGGGCTCGAGACGTTAATCGTCCGCTCGCTGATCGATGAGTCCGGCTATGCCGCCGGAGATCCGAGGGACTACGATCGCGAGTACTGCGTCGACCTGGTCCAACTCAGAGCCTTCCTAGGTGCTACTCAACCTGAGGCAGCCGAGTCGTTAGGGCTCGAGCAGGATGGCCCGACCCGGCGCGCCTTCCTGGCCCGGCTCCGGAGCGAGATCGGCAAGCGGGGCACCATCGAAGTACTCCGCCACGGGCTCAAGCACCGGGCCCTCGACTTAGACCTCTTCTACGGCACCCCCTCGGCTGAGAACGAGCGGGCCCAGTGGCTCTTCGAGCAGAACCGCTTCACCGTTACCAGGCAACTCCGCTACAGCCTGGGGAGTGAGCAGGCGCTCGACTTGGGCCTCTTCATCAATGGCCTGCCGATCGCCACCTTCGAACTGAAGAACAGCCTGACCAAGCAGACGGTCGACGATGCGATCCGGCAGTATCAACGGGATAGGAACCCCCGCGAGCGGCTCTTTGGGTTCGGCCGCTGCCTGGCCCACTTCGCCGTAGACGAGAGCGAGGTCTACTTCGCTACCCAACTCAAGGGGAAGGCCACCTGGTTCCTCCCCTTCAACAAGGGCTGGAACGACGGTGCCGGCAACCCGCCCAATCCGAGTGGACTAAAGACCGACTACCTCTGGCGCGAGGTACTCGAGCCCAAGAGTCTGACCGACATCGTGGAGAACTATGCCCAGCTGGTCGAGTCGAAGGATGAACAGACCGGCAAGCGGAAGCGGGAACAGA